>CAJUED010000058.1 GCA_910585075.1 uncultured Lachnospiraceae bacterium | reverse complement strand
ATGAGGAGTGCGGCGGGACGGGCTATCTTCTGATGACAAGGATTAAGGGACAGATGGCCTGTGAGGACAAATTTCTCGGCGCGCCCGAAAAGCTGGTCTCTTATCTTGCCGAGGCCCTTCAGATGCTTTGGGCTGTGGATATCTCCTCCTGTCCGGTTTTAAGAGACCAGGAAGCGGAGCTTGCAGATGCCAGAGAGCGGGTTATCAATGGCCTTGTGGATGTGGAAAATACGGAGCCGGAAACTTTTGGCCCGGGAGGCTTTCGCAGCCCGGAGGAGCTTCTTTTCTGGCTGGAAAACAACAGGCCGTCCTATGAGCCTGTGCTGTCCCACGGGGATTTCTGCCTGCCCAATATCTTTTTGGATGAAAAGGGCCTTTGCGGACTGATTGATTTGGGGGACGCGGGCGCAGGAGATAAATGGAGGGACATTGCCTTATGCCACCGGAGTCTTAGGCATAATGTAGATGGAGTTTACGGAAAGGGCAAATATCAGGTGAATCCGGACAGCCTGTTTGACATGCTGGAAATCAAGCCGGATGTGGATAAACTGCGCTGGTATCTTTTACTGGATGAGTTGTTCTGAACAGTGGAAATGAGGACAGATATGGGAAATATTAACCGTGAGGATATGCTGGAGCTGACCAGGCGGATGACGCTGAAACGAAATTGTTTTGACAGGATTGCGGGAGCGTATATGGATTCGGAGGGCTTTGTGGACGGAACCTTTAACAAACATTTTCAAAAGCTCTCCACAAAAGACCAGCAGAGTAATTTAAATATTGCAAAGACAATTCCTTTCTCCGATACGAACGTACAGCTGAAGGAGTATGTTTTTGGAGAAGGGGACACAGGGCCGGGAAGTATGTGGCAGCTGCTTATGGCCCTCCGGGAATGCGGGCTGAAAAACGACGCTATGCTGGACGTGTTTTATGAGGAATTTGGCAGCAGGTTTAAGTCGGATGAAGATTATGCCCTCTACTTTTTCCATGGCAGCTATGATGTGCCTCTTAAGGCAAGGGATAAGGAAAGCCTGTGGGAGTCGGAGGAGGTTTACCGTTTCCTGATTTGCGCGGTGTGTCCGGTAAATGGAGATTATGAGCCCGGGGAGCCGAAATGCGGGTTTTTGTTCCCGGCATTTAGGGACAGAAGCGGGGATACACAGAGGATTGATATATTTCTGGCGGAAAGTGGGCTCAAAGAGATTTTATTGGGCAATTAGGATGAACGGACAGTGTAGGCATGGCCTTTGACATGCGAGGGATGGAAATGAAAATCCGTTGTGTTGTGGAGAGAATTACATATCAGAATCCTGAAAACGGATACACAGTGTTAAAGACCCGAGTGAAGGGATATGAGGAGCTTGTCACTGTTGTGGGGAACCTTTTGGAGGTCAATGTGGGCTCCGTTCTTTTAATGGAAGGAAGCTGGAAGGTGGATTCCAAGTATGGAAGGCAGTTTATGGCGGTAAGCTGGGAGGAAACTTTGCCTGCAACGGTTTACGGCATGGAAAAATATCTGGGAAGCGGCCTGATCAAGGGGGTAGGGCCTAAGTATGCCAAGCGGATTGTACAGAAATTTGGAACGGACACCTTCACGGTGATTGAGGATAACATTCAGCTTTTGATTGAGGTGCCGGGAATCGGAAGCAAGCGGATTCGGATGATTGCGGAGAGCTGGGAGCGGCAGAAGGAAGTGAAAAACATCATGGTCTTTTTGCAGGAGCATGGGGTCAGCACGGCCTTTGCCGCCAAAATATACAGGCAGTACGGAAACGAGAGTATTAATCAAGTGAAGGAAAATCCTTACAAGCTGGCTGACGATATCTGGGGAATCGGCTTTAAAACCGCGGACACCATTGCGGAGAAGCTGGGCTTTTCAAAAGAATCCTTTGTGCGGCTGCGCAGCGGCATCATGTATACCTTAAGCGAGCTGGCGGACGAGGGCCATGTGTACGGGGAGAGGGAGCAGCTGGTCAGGAAGGCTTCCCAGCTTTTGGAGGCGGAGGACAACTGCGTGGTGATGACCCTTGACCAGATGCTTAAGGATAAGGATTTAATCCGGGAGGTAAAACCGGTATCCACCGGGGAAGAAGAAGCCATTTATCTGCCGCCCTTTTATTTTGCGGAGGTTGGCGTGGCAGGTAAGCTCTCGAAGCTTATGGGTGCGCCCGCCGGAGACAGGCTTTGGACACAGCTGATGCGGGCAAGGGCAGAGAGCGGGAATGAAAATCTGTCGGTGGATGTGTCAAAAATCGAGCAGCGTCTTCACATGGAATATGACGAGATTCAGGCAAGTGCCATCAGGCAGGCGGCATGTTCCAAGGTGATGGTGCTCACCGGCGGGCCGGGAACCGGGAAGACCACCACCACTCAGGGTATTATAACGGCCTTTCGCATGTATGGGTTAAAAATCCTTATGGCGGCTCCCACAGGGCGGGCGGCCAAGCGGATGAACGAGGCTGTGGGTATCCAGGGGAGCGGTTCGGACAGGGCCGTGGATATACGGAGGTGCAGTTCGGATGGGGCCGGGCAGGAGGCTAAGACTATTCACAGGCTGTTAGAGTGCAAGCCCCCGGAAGGATACCAGAAAAACGAGGAAAATCCCCTGGAGGGGGATGTGCTGATTGTGGACGAGTGCTCCATGATTGACATTGTGCTGATGAACTCCCTTTTAAAAGCAATGCCTGTAAACATGCGGCTGATACTGATTGGGGATATTGACCAGCTCCCTTCCGTGGGGGCGGGAAATGTGCTTCGGGATATCATTGACTCCGGCTGTGTGCCGGTGGTGCGGCTTCAGCGGATTTTCAGGCAGGCAAAGGAGAGCCGTATTATCATGAACGCCCACAGGATGAACCAGGGCAAGATGCCTGACCTTTCCAACGGTGCAAATACGGACTTCTTTTTCCTGGAAAGGCCCGAGCCGGAGGATGCGGTTGCGGAAATCATCACTCTGGTGAAAAAGAAGCTGCCGGCTTACTATAAGGTGCCGTCGGCCTCCATACAGGTGCTCACGCCCATGCAAAGAGGCGTGGTGGGAGCCACTAATTTGAATATGGCCCTTCAGGAGGCGCTGAATCAGGAGAGTGAAGGCCTGCGGCGCAGCGGTTTTATTTTTAAGCTGAGTGACAAGGTAATGCAGATTAAAAATAACTACGATAAGGAAGTGTTCAACGGGGATATCGGTTTTGTGGAATCGGTGGACATGCAGGAGCGGACGCTTACGGTAAACTTTGACGGCAGAAACATCTCTTATGAAGCTTCGGAACTGGACGAGCTGGTCCACGCCTATGCAACCACCATCCATAAGGCCCAGGGCTCCGAGTTCCCCATTGTGGTCATGCCGGTGATGATGAACCACTTTTGCATGCTCCAGCGCAACCTCCTTTATACCGGAATCACCAGAGCGAAAAAGATACTGGTGATGGTAGGGACCAGAAAGGCCGTGGCCTACGGGGTGCGCAACATGACGGTGTCAAAGCGCAATACCATGTTAAAAGAAAGGCTGTCGGGGGTTTACACATAAATTTTTTATTGTTATAATACAGATGTTACAGGATGGCTGGTGTGCAGGAAAAGAAATAAAATAAGAGTCCGTAAATAAGGAGGAACAGACATGGAAAGCTACAAAAAAGAGTTTATCGAATTTATGATAGACAGTCAGGTACTTAAATTTGGTGAATTTATATTAAAGAGCGGAAGGAAGTCCCCCTTTTTTATGAATGCGGGCGGATACGTGACAGGGGCCCAGTTAGAGAGGCTGGGGGAGTATTATGCCAAGGCCATTCACGACAATTACGGGCTTGATTTTGATGTGCTCTTTGGACCCGCTTATAAGGGAATTCCCTTAAGCGTGGCTACCACTATGGCAATCAGCAGGCTTTACGGAAAGGAAGTCAGGTACTGCTCCAACCGCAAGGAAGTGAAGGACCACGGGGACACGGGCATTTTACTGGGCAGTAAGTTAAAGGACGGGGACAGGGTAGTCATCATTGAGGATGTGACCACTTCGGGCAAATCTATTGAGGAGACCTATCCGATCATCAAGGCCCAGGCTGCTGTGGAGATTAAGGGACTTATGGTTTCCCTAAACCGCATGGAAAAGGGGCAGAGTGATAAGAGCGCCCTTGAGGAAATCAGGGAAAAGTATGGATTTGAAGCAAACGCTATCGTGAATATGCAGGAAGTGACAGAGTATCTTTACAATCAGCCCTATAAGGGACAGATTTATATTGATGATGAGCGAAAAGCGGCGATTGACGCATACTATGAACAGTATGGCGCAAGATAAGCCTAAAAGAGTCTGCGGCATATATTGCAAATAAAACGAGACCGGAAAGGAGCAACAGAATGGAAGAAAAGGTGTATAAAACCATGAACGGAGCAGGGGCGATGAGCATTGCGGTAGGTGTGGTAACTCTGGTAACGGGGATTGTATGCGGCACACTGATGGTGATAGGCGGCGCGAAGCTGATAGCGGGTAAGTCAAAGATTTTATTTTAAAGATAAGAGCAGGGGAGATTTTCCCTGCTCAATTACTTCAATGACAGTATGAGGATGTATTATGCTGAAATCAAAAGGCTTTATTTTTACAAATAAGGAGCACACCAAGGCCGGGATTATGTCAACCATTTTGGGGATTCTTGCCGGAGGAACTCTTGGAACGGCCGTTTATCAGTCTTATTTAAGCGGCGGAGGAGTCTCGGAGAGGCATACGGCTGCGGCGCTTTTGGCAGTGATTTTTATGATAGTGGGAATGGGACTGGGAATTTGGTCCACCACGGAAAAAGAAAAGTATAAATTGTTTACTGTGCTGGGGATTTTTATAAATACCCTGGCATTTGGCATGCTTAGTTTAATATTATTTGCAGGAGCTTATGTGGAATGATGATGGAAGAAAGATTTATGCTTGCAAAAGAGCGGATACAGGAGATAGGAAAGGAAAATCTCCTGCCGGAAGAATATCAGATTTACTTTGCAAAGGCGGCCCGATTTTTGGAGTTGATTTGCGAGACATGGTCCTTTGTGGAGAGCGGGGAGATTAGGAAGTGTTCACTTGAGGAGCTGAAAAAAAGAAACAAAGCCCTATACGAAGATGTTCTCCCGGAAAATTATGAGAGCAGTTACGGAAATCCCACATACTGCGCGCAGGTTTTCGGCAAGGAATACGGAAGCTTTCTTTCCCTTTTATATGCGGAGCTGCGGGGGGCGATACCTTATGTGTTTGAAAGGCGGCTTTCCAATGTGGTAATGCGCATGGAGCTGCTTTTGGAAGTGTACGGTTCATTTTGCTGTGCCTACGGGGAGGATGAAAAACTTCCGGATTATGAGGCCTTAAAGGAGATTGTCTACTGGTATGTGAGCGATTACACCAGGCAGGCTACGGAGGAAAAGCTGAGAGATATGCTGGATGTGTGCTCAGACTTTGCGCTTAGCATTATAGAGGGAGATTTATCCGACGAGAGATATCTTTATTATTTCGGAGAATACGTCACGGAAAATGAGATAAAAACCTGGCGGCATTTAAAATCCCTTCCGGAGGAAACTTTGCAGAAGATGGCGGACACTTATACGGAAGGGTACCGGATTGGTTTCCTTATGGGGAATAAGGACATTACCAAAAAGAAAACGGTGAATATCCGCTACTGCCTTGGATTTGAGCCCATGGTGAAAAAGGCGGTGGATAACTTCAAAAAGATAGGTCTTGCACCCACCATATACCGGGCTTACTCCAACCTGCTTTTGGGAAAAAGCATGAACCGGAATGGCTACTACGGGGCAATCCCCAATAACCAGTTTGACTTTGACCACAAGGACGACCAGGGACTTATATTGGATAAAAAACTGGTGCAGGTGCGGCTTGAAGCCATGCGGGAAGGATTTGAGAAGTATAAGGAGCAGGCCGGGGTTTTTGGAGGGCCGGCTGTGATGGAGACTTTCGGACAGATACCTCCGGACCTTAAGGAAAAGCAGGAAGCCATTCACTTGTCGGAGGCCCAGCAGAAACTGATCGTCAGTTATATGGGGGCGGCAGGGGAAATCCAAAATGAATATATCAAAGAGGAGGAGAGGAGCTTTACCATCATTGCTTTTCCTACACCGGAAATCGGAGAGGACTTTGCGGAAATCTTTGACCAGGTGATTCGGATTAACACGCTTGACTATAAGTTTTATCAGCGGATGCAGCAGACCATAATCGATACCTTAGACAGAGGGAAATATGTGTTAGTCAAGGGCATGAAGGGGAATAAAACCAATTTAAAGGTGATGCTCCACACCCTTGCTGATCCTCAAAAGCAGACTAATTTTGAGAATTGTGTTGCGGATGTGAATATTCCGGTGGGAGAAGTCTTCACCTCGCCTGTGCTTGGGGGTACGGAGGGGACACTTTTTGTCAGCCGGGTGTTCCTGAACGGACTTGAGTACAAAAATATTATGCTGACCATCAAAGACGGTATGGTGACGGATTACAGCTGCGAAAACTTTGATTCCCCGGAGCAGAACCGGAAGTATATCAGAGACAATGTGCTCTACCATCACGACAGCCTGCCTCTTGGAGAATTTGCGATTGGCACAAATACCACGGCTTTTGCGGCGGCAAGAAAATACGGAATTGAGGACAGACTTCCTATTTTAATAGCGGAAAAGACAGGGCCGCATTTTGCACTGGGAGACACCTGTTATTCCCATGCGGAGGAGGTTACGGTTTACAATCCGGATGGAAAGGAAATCATTGCAAGGGATAATGAGTATTCCCTGAAACGAAAAGAAGGAGCGGGGAAAGGATATTTTAACTGCCATACGGACATTACCATTCCTTATGACGAGTTAGGGGAAGTGAGCGTCGTGACAAAGGAAGATGAGGTGATTACGGTGATTGAAGAAGGGCGGTTTGTGCTGGCGGGATGTGAGGAATTGAATAAGCCCCTTGAGCAGTTGGCGGAATAGTGACAGTCCGGACAGGTCTGCGCATTTACTGCGCTGACCGTACCAAAGAGTAGTGGCCTGAAGTGCCCGGCCTATCGGGAAGTGACTCAGGATGGCCAATATTAAGCTCATGCCGGTTTGTGGCAGAATATGGTTGCATAAGTGAAGGGGTTTATAGTATGATGTTATAGAATGATAGGCACATAGACAGATTGGTAATTAAATGCGTATGTAAATATGCATATGAATACGTATTATAATACGTATGTTAATACAAAGAGAGGACAGGAGGTAATTGTTATGGCACAGGTGGGGATTGTAATGGGAAGTGACTCAGATATGCCGGTTATGAAGAAGGCGGCGGATGTTCTTACGGAGCTTGGCATTTCCTTTGAAATGAGAATTATTTCAGCTCACAGAGAACCGGATGTGTTTTTTGAATATGCAAAAAGCGCGGAGGAAAAGGGATTTAAGGTGATCATTGCAGGAGCAGGTATGGCGGCCCATCTGCCCGGCATGTGCGCAGCAATTTTTCCAATGCCGGTAATAGGGATTCCTATGCATACTACGTCCCTTGGAGGGCGGGATTCCCTTTACTCCATTGTCCAGATGCCTTCAGGGATACCTGTAGCTACCGTTGCCATTAACGGCGGGGCCAATGCGGGTCTTCTTGCGGCGAAAATTCTGGCAACCTCCGATGGGGAATTGTTGGAGAGGCTGAAAGCCTATAGCGAGAATTTAAAGGAAAGCGTTCAGAAAAAGGATGAAAGATTACAGCAGCTGGGATACGAAAATTATTGATGGCGCAGGTAAAGCGCAGAAATGAGGCGGATATGGATTACAAGAAGGCTGGAGTAGATATTGAAGCAGGCTACCGCAGTGTAGAACTGATAAAGGAGTATGTAAAAGGAACGGCAAGAGCGGAAGTAATGGGTGATTTGGGCGGTTTCTCAGGGGCTTTTTCCCTTTCTTCCATTAAGAATATGGAAAAACCTACGCTGGTTTCCGGAACAGACGGTGTGGGAACGAAATTAAAGCTTGCGTTTCTTATGGATAAACATGATACGGTGGGAATCGACTGTGTGGCTATGTGTGTGAACGATATTGCATGCGCAGGGGGAGAGCCCCTATTCTTCCTCGATTATATCGCATGTGGAAAAAATTATCCTGAAAAAATTGCCGCCATTGTAAAAGGCGTTGCAGAAGGCTGCAAAATGGCGGGAGCAGCATTGATTGGCGGTGAGACGGCGGAACATCCCGGTCTTATGCCGGAGGAAGAATACGATCTGGCAGGCTTTGCAGTAGGACTTGCGGATGAAAAGAACCTGATTACAGGCGCTTCAATCAAACCGGGGGATGTGCTGGTTGGAATTGCATCCTCAGGAGTACACAGCAATGGATTTTCCCTGATCCGCCAGGTCTTTGAGATGACCAAAGAAGGCCTTGAGACTTATTATGAAGAACTTGGCGCTACCTTGGGGGAAACCCTTTTAGCACCTACGAAGATATATGTTAAGGCATTAAAGAATATAAAGGATGCAGGTGTAACCGTTAAGGGATGCAGCCATATTACCGGAGGGGGATTTTATGAGAATATCCCCAGAATGTTACCGGAGGGGATAAGAGCCGTTGTTGAAAAGGACAGTTATCCTTTACCGGCAATTTTCAGCCTCCTTCAGAAGAAGGGAGCTATAGAGGAACAGGTAATGTACAATACCTACAATATGGGGCTTGGCATGGTAATTGCCCTTGATCCCGCAGATGTGGAGACGGCTGTGAAAGCAATTGAAGGGGCAGGAGAAAAGGCATTTGTGATAGGTAAGGCCGAGGCAGGAGAAAAGGGAGTGACCATATGCTGAGAGTAGTGGTATGTGTTTCAGGCGGCGGAACCAATCTCCAGGCACTGATTGACGGTGTGAAGAACGGAAACATAAGAAATACGGAGATTACGGGTGTTATTAGCAACAATTGCGGCGCATATGCATTAAAAAGAGCAGAAGATGCAGGAATTCCGTCTTTTTGTGTCTCGCCAAAGGACTATGAAAGCCGGATTGACTTTAACGAGGCATTGATAGCCCGAATAGAAGAATTGAAACCGGATTTGATTGTTCTGGCAGGTTTCCTTGTGATTTTACCTGAAAGATTGATTCAACTATATCCTGAACGTATTATTAATATACATCCGTCCTTGATTCCTTCTTTTTGCGGGACGGGATATTATGGGCTTAAGGTACATGAGGCGGCTCTTGAAAGGGGCGTGAAGGTGACGGGAGCCACGGTTCACTTTGTGGATGAAGGGACGGATACCGGAAGGATTATTCTGCAGAAAGCGGTGGAAGTACTTCCCGGGGATACGCCGGAGCTTTTGCAGCGCAGAGTGATGGAGCAGGCCGAGTGGGTGATACTGCCACAGGCGGTGGATGAGATTGCTATGAATGAGATGATAAAGTAAGGCTGTGGGAATCTTCCGGACACATATTCTGCTCAAATCCTATACACCGAGCATTCCGTTAAGCCCAGTAAAGCAAAAGTCAGTCGGGTAGAGACCCTCCTGCCTTTTATGGTCTTAACTCCATGGTGTATAAGGCTTTTCTCAGAATATGTGTCCGAAAGATTCGGCCAGAGTTATAGAATATTGATTACATATAAATAAGACTGTGAGAAAGTAATAAGGATTAAGAAAGGAGATACGCGTGAAGGTTTTGATTGTGGGCAGTGGCGGCAGGGAGCATGCGATTGCGGCCAGTGTGATAAAGAGTGAAAAAGTGGAGCAGCTGTATTGTGCCCCCGGGAATGCGGGGATTGGGCAGATTGCCCGGTGCGTTCCGATTGGGGTGATGGAGTTTGAGAAGATTGCCGCCTTTGCAAAAGAAAAGGAAATTGACCTGGTGATCGTGGGGCCGGATGACCCGTTAGTTGCCGGGATTGTTGATGTACTTGAGGGAGAAGGGCTGCGGGTTTTTGGCCCTAAGAAAAATGCGGCGATTATCGAGGGGAGTAAAGCTTTTTCCAAAGAGCTTATGAAAAAGTATCAGATACCTACGGCTGCTTATGAAACCTTTGAGGATGCGGATAAGGCCTGTGCATATTTGGAGAGCGCAAGCTTTCCTATTGTGTTAAAGGCGGATGGGCTTGCCCTTGGAAAAGGGGTTTTAATCTGCCAGGATTTGCAGGAAGCGAAGGACGGGGTTAAGGCCATTATGCTGGATAAGCAGTTTGGCAGCGCGGGCAACCGTCTTGTGATAGAGGAATTCCTGACAGGGAGAGAGGTATCTGTGTTATCCTTTGTGGATGGAAAGACTATCAAAACCATGACCTCGGCCCAGGACCACAAGCGTGCAGGGGACGGAGACACGGGACTTAATACCGGCGGCATGGGAACCTTTTCACCCAGTCCTTTTTATACGCAGGAGATAGATGCTTTCTGTCAAAAATACATTTATCAGCCTACGGTGGACGCCATGGCGGCCGAGGGGCGGGCATTTCAGGGGATTATCTTCTTTGGGCTCATGCTCACGGAAAAGGGGCCGAGAGTTTTAGAGTACAATGCAAGATTTGGAGACCCGGAAACCCAGGTTGTACTGCCCAGAATGAAAAATGATATTATAGAAGTAATGGAAGCCTGTATAGACGGTAAACTGGATGAAATTGACCTGCAGTTTGAGGATAATGCGGCGGTGTGTGTGGTGCTGGCCTCAAAGGGATATCCGGTCTCCTATGAAAAAGGCTTTGTGATAGAAGGACTTGAGAAATTTGACGGGCAGGATTCTTACTTCTGTTTCCACGCCGGTACTAAGGACAGTGAAAAGGGAATTGTAACAAATGGAGGGAGAGTTCTGGGGATTACCGCAACGGGAAAGGATTTAAAGGAAGCCCGGGCTAACGCATATGCAGCTACGGACTGGATTGATTTTGAAAATAAATACATGCGTCATGATATTGGGAAAGCTATAGAAGAATCATAAAGTAAAATGGGGGAATGAAGCAAAATGGCGGAGAGGATGAGGAAACCACTGTTATTAAAGGAAGTGGAAAGACCAACCTTTTGCAGGAAGTGCAATGGTGTAATGGTGTACAAAGGACTGGGCGAGTACAGGTGTGAGGAGTGCGACGCGCAGGAGTTTGATGATTACGGCAAGGTGAGAAGATATCTGGAAGAACATAAGGGGGCTAATGTATCCGAAATCTCAAGTGAAACAGGTGTTACACATAAGTCCATACGGGATATGGTCAAAGAAAAACGGTTTGAAATAATTGATACCCGTGGAGGCTATCTGAAGTGCGAGGTATGCGGCGCCAGTATTAGAAGTGGACGTTTCTGCCCAATTTGTGAGGAAGCTTATCACAGAAAGGTGGAGGAAGAAATGCGCAATGAACGAAAGAATAGTTTTGCCGGTTATGGGGAAAATATGCAGACAGAAAAGGGAAGCAAAAGATTTACAAGGGAAAGATGAGGAGATGAGACGTGAAAAAGTTGATAACAACTAAGTTGAAAAAAACACCTGTTTTTAAAGGCGTGTGGATAAAGGGAGCCGTAGGACTGGCAATGATGCTGATGGTATTTGGCATGACAACCTTTTCCAGTTTTGCGGCCCAGGGGAAAGTGAAGGCGAACACCAACATCCGTTCCCAGACCAGTACGGACAGCGAAGTGGTGGGAAGCGCCATGGCAGGAAAAACAATTGATATTTTAGAGGCAGTCAAAGACGGCGCCGGTACGGTATGGTATAAGGTATCGGTGGCCAATGGGGGATATGGTTACATCAGGAGCGACCTGGTGGAAACCAGCGAGAGCATTACCGTAACGGCTAACTCCTCCGCAACCTTATCAGGGTCGTCAGGAAGTGCAAGCAAACCGGCGGACACACAGCCTACAGCCATAGAACAGCAGCAGGCTACGGTAAATTCCTCTAAAAGTAACAGCGTGAATATCCGTTCGGGAGCTTCCACCCAGCATAGTATCGTAACATCCCTGCCAAATGGAACCGGGATTACGTTGATTGGTGAAGCCAATGACAGCTCAGGAAAAAAATGGTATCAGCTTACCTGCAATTATAATGACAAGACCGTAGAAGGGTATGTGCGTTCCGATTTGATTTCCATGGGTGGTGCCTCCGGAGAAGGCGGAGGTGAAGGCGGTGAAAATCCTGAAGGAGAAGGCGGCGAAGGTGAAAACCCTGAAGGTGAAAATCCCGAAGGGGAAGGCGGCGAAGAAGGGGAAGGTGAGCAGCCCAGCGAACCGGCGCCTGAGGAAGAACATAATGATTATGACATTGCTTACATGCTCAATGAAAGCACAGGAGAGAATGAGTATTATTTCCTCAATTATACGGATGGCCCGACAGGAACCAAAACAAGAGTTGCAGACATTTTAAACCTGATTAACGGCACCAATGAAAATACAACAAAAATGCAGGATCAGGTAAAAAATCAAAAAATCGTTATTATCATTTTGGCGGTTGTGATAGTGCTTCTTTTTATCATTCTTACGGTTCTTCTGTTTAAAATAAGAGATTTATCTTACGAGGACTATGAGGATGATGACGAGGAAGATGAAGAAGAAGAACCCGCACCCGTGAAGAAGGTAGTGAGAAAGCGCGCGGTAGTGGAGGAGGAAGAACCTGCTCCGGTAAAGAAAAAGAGAAGCCCTTCGGCACAGGCCGCAAATGCGCCAAGGGAGCGGGAAAGAACAGGACAGGGTAAGGCACGGGGAGAAAAAGAGCTTTACGCAGCGGAGCGAAAAGAACCTGCCAGAAAACCGGCGGCCAGAAAATCCCAGAATTTCCTTGTGGATGATGATGAATTTGAATTTGAATTTTTAAACATGGATGATAAGGATTTATAAAATCAGGCATAGAGGGACTTGAAAGGCCTGTAAGGACACAAGTGAGGAATAGCACGGCAACAGCGGCGCTATTCCTCTTGTATCAAGTGCACAAAACATCTTGCCTGAATATTCCGTATGGCAGCTTGAATGGAGGTTTCCATAGGGCTTAAAAGGAATGCGTGCGGGAAACAGGGGATGTCCTTTGTGTAAAGTCCTGCGTAATATGCAGGGAGGAAAGGATGATATATGGTAATAGAGATTGATTTTAACAGCGGGGAAGCGCTATATCAGCAGCTCCGGAATCAGATCATTCTTGGAATTGCAACTGCAAAATTTCAGGAAGGCGACGCCCTTCCGTCTGTCAGGCAGCTTGCGGACGATATCGGCATTAACATGCATACGGTGAATAAAGCTTACACGGTACTAAAGCAGGAAGGCTTTGTGAAGATGGACAGAAGAAAGGGCGCTGTGATAGCCCTTGATATTGACAAACTGAGGGCCTTAGAGGAAATGGAAAAGGAACTGAGAGGTACCTTGGCCAAGGGGATATGTAAAGGGATATCCAGAGAGGAAGCCCATCGTATGATAGACGATATCTATGAGGAATACGGAATGCTGCAGGAAAGCGGCAGATAGCGGCAGAGTGCGGTCGGGAAAGATTATATTTTTGTATGTGCTATAGGCATATGGGCCGGATTTGATGATTGCAGGGATGAAGGCCGGACAGCTGCGAAGGCAGGGCACAGATAAAGGATTTATATAAATATAATTGCGCGGAGCGTTGCGCGGAAACGAGGGAAATATGCAGTCAGGTGGTTTTACCGATAAAGCAAAAACGGCGTTGTCCCTGGCGGAAAAGACAGCGTCCAGGATGGGGGCCGGATATGTGGGTACGGAACATATTTTAATAGGCCTGTTAAAAGAAAATACCGGTGTGGCGGCCAGGGTTCTTAAGGAAAATGGCGCTGACGAGGCAAAACTGATTGAGATGATACAGGAGCTGATTGTGCCGGAGACACCGGTTCTCACAAAAGAGCGGGAGAGCATTTCTCCAAGAGCCCAGGCAGTGATCGAAGAAGCCCACAGGCAGGCGGACCGCTTTGGGGCGCAGGAGACAGGCACCGAGCATATTCTGCTGGGGCTTTTAAAAGAAGGAGAAAATGTGGCGGTACGGCTTTTAAACACACTGAGCATATCCATTCAAAAGCTGTACGTGGACACTTTGATTGCCATGGGCCAGGACCCGAATCTGTATAAAGAAGATTTGGGGAGAAAGCAGGGAAGAAAAAGCAGGCCGGCTTCCACCTTAGAGCAGTACAGCAGGGATCTTACGGCCCTCGCGGCGGACGGAAAGTTAGATCCGGTGATCGGACGGGAAAATGAAATCAAGCGCGTTATAGAGATTTTAAGCCGCAGGACCAAGAATAATCCCTGTCTGATAGGGGAGCCCGGCGTGGGAAAGACCGCGGTGGTGGAAGGGCTGGCCATGCGTATCGTGGCCGGGGAAGTACCTTTTACCGTGCAGAATAAAAGAGTGCTCACCCTGGATCTTTCGGGCATGGTGGCAGGCTCCAAGTACAGAGGAGAGTTTGAGGAGCGGATCAAGAGAGTCATCCGGGAAGTACAGGAGGACGGGGATGTGATTCTCTTTTTGGATGAAATGCACACCATTATCGGCGCAGGAGGCGCGGAAGGTGCAATCGACGCTTCCAATATATTAAAGCCCTCCCTTGCAAGAGGAGAATTGCAGCTGATTGGAGCCACCACGGTAGCGGAGTACCATAAGTATGTGGAGCGGGATGCAGCCTTGGAGCGTCGGTTCCAGTCTGTGTATGTGGAGGAGCCTACAATAGAGGAAGCTATAGAAATCCTGAAGGGAGTAGCGCCAAAGTATGAGGAGCATCACAAAGTTACCATCACGGAGGATGCGATCACAGCGGCGGTAACTCTTTCCGAGCGCTATATCAATGACAGGAACCTGCCGGACAAGGCCATTGATTTGATTGACGAGGCTTCTGCTGCGGTACGGCTGAAAAATATGCGGATAGCGGAAAATCAAAAAGAACTTTCCGATCAGGTGCTCCATATGGATGAAGAAGTGGAGAAGTGCCTGAAAGAGCAGGATTTGGAGAAGGCAGCGGAAATACGCAAAGAGCAGGCGAAACTGATTAAAAAAATAGAGCGCACAAGGGAGAAAAACCGCCGTAGGCAGGGAGAAGAAAAATTTACCATAGGAGAAAATGAGATTGCCGATGTGGTTTCCGCCTGGACCAGAGTGCCGGTCAGCAAGCTGACGGAAAAAGAAAGCGAAAGACTGCTTAAGCTGGAGAAAATTCTCCATGGCCGTGTGGTTGGCCAGGAAGCGGCGGTCAGCGCCGTATCCAGGGCAATCAGGAGAGGCCGGGTAGGGCTCCAGGATCCCGGAAGGCCCATAGGTTCTTTCCTGTTTTTAGGGCCTACCGGCGTGGGAAAGACGGAACTGAGTAAGGCCTTGGCGGAGGCCATGTTTGGTTCGGAAAACGCCCTGATACGGGTAGATATGTCCGAGTATATGGAGGGCCATTCCGTATCCAAAATGATTGGATCCCCTCCGGGTTATGTGGGCTTTGAGGAGGGCGGACAGCTCAGCGAGAAAATCCGCAAAAATCCCTACAGTGTGGTTTTGTTTGACGAAATAGAAAAGGCCCATCCGGATGTGTTCAATGTGCTTTTGCAGGTGCTTGACGACGGCCATATTACAGACTCTAAGGGGCGGAAGGTAAGCTTTAAAAATACCATATTGATTATGACCTCCAACGCCGGGGCACAGAGAATCATTGCACCTAAAAATCTGGGATTTTCCATGGAAAACAGTAAGGAGCAGGATTATGAAAAGATGAAAGCCGGCGTGATGGAGGAAGTGAAAAGACTCTTTAAGCCGGAATTCATTAACCGTATTGATGAAATCATGGTGTTCCAGCCTCTTGGAAAACAGGAAATGCACGAGATCATCACCCTTCTTTGTGCAAACCTGATAAAAAGGTGCAGGGAACAGATGCAGATCAAGCTTCAGATCAGCACTGCCCTGAAAGAACATATTGTGACCAAGTATGCGGATGATAAGATGGGAGCGCGTCCTTTAAAGAGAGCCCTGCAGAGTGTGGTTGAAGATAAGCTTGCGGAGGAAATCTTAGAAGGCAGAGTTAAGGCAGGGGATACGGTGACGGCAGGCTACCGCAAAGAACAGGTTGTTTTTGATTGTAAAAATAAGTGAAATATATTATACTAAAGCTATGAGTTTATAGCTGCGGATTATTGTTGTAAGTTATTGCTATAAGCAACTGCTATAGCAATCGTTGTAGCAGTTGTGATAGACAATGGTTGCAGGCTATGTGGTAGTAGTGGGACCAGAGGAAGGACGGAAAGTATTGAGAGAAGGAGCTTTTCGTCGAACATATTTGCAGGAGGACATAAGAAAATGGCTGTTGTTGAGGAATTGCTGCGTTCGGAAGCAGACGGAACCATCAGTTTTGGTAATCATGAACTGAAAGATAAGGCAAAATTAGAGAATTTTGAACACTGCGGGGATTTGTATAAGGTTAAGACTTATAAGACAATGACCAGATTAGAAAAGAACGGAATGTTCGCTTATGAGTCAGTGCCGGGCACCAGCGTGCTTAATTTCGCGGAAAGCGCTAAAGAGACCCGTTTCCTGGTGGAAGGAAATGAGGACGCACAGATTACCGTGGGATTGGATGAGGATGCGGAGTACGAGGTTTTTGTAAATGACGAAAGCATTGGCAAAATGAAGACCAACTTAAGCGGCAAGTTGAACATCAGCGCTCAGCTTGCGGAGGTTGGCGAGGCAAAGATACGAATCGCGAAATAGAGGCGCAGATAAAGGTACGGGAACGCTATAGCCGTAAATGACGGCGCTTTTGCGGCGAAGTACAGCCGCAGTGCGAAAAAAACAGGATTTGGCAATATGACAGGCTGCTGTAAAAGGGATTTTGTTTTGCAGCAGCCTGATTGAATGTCGCTTGCTATAGCAAGAATGAGGATAAGATGGCAAAAGGGAAAAATGCTACGGTATTTTTCTGTCAGAGCTGCGGGTATGAGTCCGGTAAGTGGATGGGACAATGTCCGGGATGCCGGCAGTGGAATACCTTTGTGGAGGAACCGGCGGTAACGAAAACCGCGGGAAACAGTATAAAGATGGCCCGGCGTGCAGAAAATAAGCCTGCGGCCCTTTCAGAAATTTCTCTGGAGGAGGAAGACCGAATCAGCACCCATATGCAGGAGCTTGACAGGGTGTTGGGAGGCGGGCTTGTTAAGGGATCCCTTACCCTGGTGGGTGGAGATCCGGGTATAGGAAAGTCAACGCTGCTTTTGCAGGTGTGCCGTAATTTTGCTTTGGACAACCGGGAAGTACTTTATGTATCAGGAGAAGAATCTTTAAAACAGATTAAAATAAGGGCCAACCGTATCGGGGATTTCAACGGGTGCTTAAAGCTTCTGTGCGAGACAAGCTTAGAAGCTATCGGAGAAATCATACGCAGCACCAGCCCTGACGTGGTGGTGATTGACTCCATACAGACCATGTACAGGGAAGATGTATCTTCAGCGCCGGGAAGTATCTCCCAGGTCAGGGAGGCGACCGGCGTGCTTCTTCAACTGGCAAAGGGACTCAACATTTCCATTTTTATTGTAGGGCATGTGACCAAAGAAGGCACCGTGGCAGGGCCTAGGGTATTAGAGCATATGGTGGATACGGTATTGTATTTTGAGGGGGACAGGCATGCCTCCTACCGAATTTTGCGGGGAGTGAAAAACCGCTTTGGCTCTACCAATGAGATCGGCGTTTTTGAGATGGAAACCTCAGGGCTTAGGGAAGTCCTGAACCCTTCGGAATTTATGCTGAGTGGAAAGCCTGAGGGGGCAAGCGGATCTATTGTGGTCTGTTCTATGGAAGGAACCCGTCCTATGCTGATTGAGATTCAGGCTCTTGTCTGCCATTCCAATTTTGGCATACCAAGGCGGCAGACCATCGGAACGGATTTTAACCGGGTGAACCTTTTGATTGCCGTTCTGGAAAAGCGGCTGGGTATTTCTCTTGGAAACTGCGACGCTTACGTTAACATTGCCGGAGGCATCAAGATTCAGGAGCCTGCGGTGGATTTGGGGATTGCCATGGCAATTGTCTCCAGCTTCAAAAACAGGGCCGTAGACGATAAAATGATTGCCATAGGGGAAGTGGGATTAAGCGGCGAGGTGCGGGCCGTGAGCATGATCCAGGCCAGAGTCCAGGAAGCCCAAAAGCTTGGTTTTACAAGCTGTATCGTCCCTTCCGTGTGCCGGGAAAGTCTGAAAGAGGTTAAGGGAATCAAAGTGATTTATGTAAAAAATGTGGGAGACGCTATCGCGTATTTGTGACGAAATTATTACAAAACTCATTGAGAAATTAACAATATTGATAAAAACTATTGTCCAAACACACCATATTGTGGTAAAATATAATCGGATTTTGTCTAAACGCCTTTTGAGATGAAAGATTGATGGTAAGAGACTGAAGTAGTATATCCCTGGCCGCAGTGCGGACGGGGTGATTTTTGCGGGCAGGAGAATATCTGACGGCACGTTTCAGGATAAAATGCTTCGGGACGGAGGAAAAATGGAAAAGAAGAAATGGGTAAAACATATTCCTTTATTTATAATAGAACTTGTGGTACTGGTTATAGCAGTTGGCATTTTGTATGTTACGCTGCGGGCTACGGACAGTAAAACCGGGGCGGAGAAGGATATTCTGAAAGAAGAAAACATTGCCGTCAATGAAGAAGTGAAAGAGAAAATTGAGGAGACAGTGCAGGCAGAGGGGGAAAAGAGCAAATATACCGGAATTTTCAATCTGGCCTTTTTTGGAGTAGACGCCAGGGATGGAAGTCTTGGCAAGGGAAACAGAAGCGACACCATCATGATTTGTTCTATTAATATGGATACCCATGAGATACGTCTGGTATCTATATACAGGGATACTTTTTTGAATCTTGGAAACGACTCATACAAGAAGTGTAACACAGCCTACGCCCAGGGAGGGCCGGAACAGGCTATCGGCATGATCAACATGAACACCGATATGTATGTGACAGATTATATAACAGTGGGCTTCGAGGGACTGAAAGAGGCGATAGATGCCTTAGGCGGTATCGAAATGGAAATCACAGAGACGGAGATCACTCATTTAAATAATTATCAAAGTACAATGGCGGAGGAGATGCAGATTGAGTATACGCCGGTGACAAAGCCGGGACTGCAGGTTTTAAACGGTTTGCAGGCAACTGCATATTGCAGGATCAGATACGGCGGCGGCGATGATTTCAGACGGGCACAGCGTCAGCGTGACGTGCTAGTCGCCATGATAGAAAAGAGCAAGAAGGCATCTCTGGGCACTTTGACGGATGCTATGAATGCGGTGCTGCCCAACGTGCGGACCTCCCTTGATGTGGGGGATATCCTTCCTGTCCTTAGTATGGTTGGAGATTATAAAGTGACAGAGAGCGATGGGTTTCCTTTCAGCGATATGAGAAACGGCGGTATCATAGGCTCCGAGGGTTCCTGCGTGGTGCCGACCTCATTGGAGGACAATGTGAAAAAGCTGCATGAAATCCTCTATGGGGAAGAAGATTATGAGCCTTCCAGGGAAGTGAAGGAGTACAGCCAGATTATAGAAGAAAAAACGAAAGATTATCTCATGTATTAGTAGATTTTATGTCAAAAATGATTGACAGATGGCAGGTAGGTGGGTTATAATAACTTTCAGTGATTTGAGAATCACTGACATAGGGGCATAGTTCAAAGGTAGAACAGCGGTCTCCAAAACCGTCGATGTGGGTTCGATTCCTACTGCCCCTGCTTACAAGAAAAGAAAGACAGAGCTTTAAAAAGAATATGTTCAAAGTAGTATAACATACATAGGAAATATATATTATATGTGGTATAATAGGCATAGCAGAACACTTTTCTTTTAAAAGAAGGGAGGTAAAATGAATGCCTAATAATGAAAAAGAATATAATGGTTATTTGTTTGACCAGTTATCAATTTTAGAAAGAATTGAAGCTGTAACAAATGATGAAGCGGTATTAAAGCAAATAGCAATGGAGCGGAGACAGATTGAAAGGAAATTATATCAAAAGCCGCCGCTTGTAAGTGAATAAGTAATAAACCTTTAGAGAGTGTCAAGAAAATCTGGCACTCTTTTTTATGCACAGGGCTGCCCATACGCAAATGCGTGGGAAGTATTATTAAAAATGCAACACAAAAAGCCCTGAAATCATTCAGGGCTTTTTGCTTGTGTAAAAGGGGAATTTTTCCGGAATTGCTAATTAGCAAAGTTGACTTCCGTTAATCAACTTCGCTTTTTAGTATATTGCTTCAAAAAGCGAAAATCTACAAGTATATTACTTTATATTAACATTATATTAGCGTACACGGCTATATTTCTCAAAATTCGACAAAAAAGATAAATTTTTGACAGGGAATAGGAACGATTGGTAATTTCTATGTGGTAGATGGCAGCCCGCGCGGTATGAACAAATATTCAGTCGTCGCCGCGCTTTCGCTCTATAAAAACGCAGCAGACGCTAAGCTCAAAAGTACTTCGCTAAGCGCTGGCGTTTTTATAAGGGCTTCTCCTTGAATATTTGTTCATGCCGCGCTAGGTTCCTGACAAACTTTTAGAAAGCAGTGGACTATAAAAACGCAGCGGGCTCTGAGAGTTGGCGGCTTGTATGTTAAAATAAAATATGTTAAGATAAAACATGTTAAGAAACATGTGCGAATCATAAAAAGTGGAGCGGCAGTTTTTTGCCTAGGGGAATTTGAAGGAGAGAATGAGTGGAGAACGAAAATATTTACAGGCAGGACAAAATAGACGAATACCGCCGGAAACTGGGAAATGCGTTCCGGTATATTCCGTGGCTGGAGGAAAAGTCGGGAGGGAAGATGGTCCAGGGCTATGAGGGAAACGACAAGTTATCCCACACAATCCAAATCCCGGTATATGACAGCACCCTTCTTTCCTTTGTGAAGGAAATGCAGAGGACGGGGCTTATGGACCGCAATTATGTATACATATATTCCCGCAATGGCATTAAAACTGTGAAGGATGAGCTCAGGCTGATTGAGAACGCAGAGCTTGAAGATATAGAGAATATATTCGGCGTGATGGCTAAATATGTGCTGGGTGGCCTGACTAAGGGGATTCTCTGGTCAACGGCCGTGGAGAATGGCGTTTTCCTTGCGGGCCTTAAGAAAATCAAAAAATTGTTGGATTTCTGGGACAGAACCCAGAGTGGGCCGGGCAGGTAAGGCAGTATCAGGAGCATGAGGAGAACACGCAGGAATAATATGCGGAGACATTAGGATGAGTGAAAAGTCGGTACAGAAGAAAAAATACATTGTAGAAAGGGCCCGGAAGGTATTCATGGAGAAAGGCTTTAAGGCAGTCACCATGAAAGATATCGTGGAAGCCTGCGAGATCAGCAGAGGGGGCCTTTATCTTTATTTTCAAAATACGGATGAGCTGTTTGAGGAGGTACTTCGTCTTGAACAGGAGGAAGGGGATGATGTGTTTGAGGAAAGCATTCCTGAGGGTGCGAGCCCTTCGGAAATTCTTGCCTTATTTTTAAAAGAGCAGAAAAAGGAGCTGCTCTGTCTGAAACCGTCCTTAAATATGGCAGTTTACGAGTATTTTTTCGGCCATAACGAATCTTCTAAGGATAACCTTTTAAAAAAGCAGTTTGACGCGGCGGTGTACGTGATTGAGAGGCTCATACAGGAGGGAAATGAAAGCGGAGAATTTTACTGTGAGGATCCAAGGGGAGCCGCCAGAAACATTATGTATGTTCTTGAGGGCCTTAAAATTGCTTCTCAAACCCGGGGGATTCAGGAGTCCGCAGTAGACCGGGAAATCCTTTATGTCATGCAGGGGCTGATTGGTGAGGAATATTAACCGCCTAAAATCAGGTACAAACACTTAAGCGCAGACAATGATACGCAGGCACTTAAATGTAAATAAATATATATAAACAAATCTATGCGAACAATTAATTACAAATAACTAAATGGAGGATGAGCAATTTCACATGGGAAATGTAAAACGCATCTACGTAGAAAAGAAAGCGCCTTTCGCAGTAAAGGCAAAGGAACTGAAGGAAGAAATCAGCAGTTATCTGGGTATATCCGGCGTTAAGGATGTGCGGGTATTTATCCGCTACGACGTGGAAAATATCTCAGAGGAAACCTTTGAACGTGCGGCAACAAGCGTATTTTCAGAGCCTCCGGTGGATATTCTTTACAGGGAAGGAATTGAAATCCCGGAGGGCGGGCAGGTATTTGGGGTGGAATTTCTTCCGGGACAGTTTGACCAGCGGGCGGATTCAGCCATGCAGTGCATCAGGTTTTTAAAGGAAGACGAAGATCCTATCATAAAGACGGCGGTTACTTACCTTATCGTAGGCGACGTTTCCCCTGATGAGATGGAGAGAATAAAAGCCTACTGCATTAACCCGGTGGACTCCCGGGAAACCGGTATGGATAAGCCGGATACGCTGGTTACGGAGTATGAGGAGCCGGAGGACGTTGCGGTTTTCAACGGTTTTCAGGCTATGCCGCAGGAGAAGCTTCGGGAGCTGTATGAAAGTCTGGAGCTGGCAATGACTTTCAAAGACTTTGAACATATTCAGAATTATTTTAAGGGGGAGGAACACAGAGATCCTACTATGACGGAAATCCGGGTGCTGGATACCTACTGGTCGGATCACTGCCGCCACACCACTTTTTCCACGGAGCTTAAAAATATTGAGTTTAAGGACGGATATTATAAGGCGCCTCTTGAGACCACTTATCAGAGCTATTTAGATACCAGAAGTGAAATTTTTGCAGGCAGGGACGATAAGTTTGTCTGTCTGATGGATTTGGCCCTGATGGCCATGCGTAAATTGAAAAAGGACGGGAAGCTGCAGGACATGGAGGAATCGGATGAGATTAACGCCTGCTCTGTGATTGTGCCTGTGGAGATGGATTACGGGGATGGGCCTGTGACGGAG
>CAJUED010000057.1 GCA_910585075.1 uncultured Lachnospiraceae bacterium | reverse complement strand
TTTTTCGGTGGCTCTCAAGCGGGAAACTGGTGGCTCCCAAGAGGGATAATATTCAAAACTGGAACCAGCTGCAAATATTTCTGTTTCTATATAGAAGCAGTCATTATAGAGGCAGTTAAAGGAGCAAAAATGAATAAGAAAAAATGGGTCCGTATCGTGTCAGTTTATTCCATGATATACACATTCATAACCCTGTTGAGCAGTGTTTTGTATCTCTGTAATGGGATTTATGAAGATCCAAGCGGCAACTGGCATGAATTAGACAGGGCCATGATCCTTCTGATTGGAATAGCGGCATTTGAACTGTGTACGAATCTGCCTGTCAGGCCTTTAGCTCTCAGGTATTTGATTGCATATATTCCCTCTCAGCTGCTGGCGTTCGCATATGTAGCTTTAAGCGGATTGCGGGAACCTTTGGCGAAAACAGCATACAGGGATATCTGGATAAACTTTACAAGCCTTTTTGTGTTGCTGTGCATCATCAATACAGCTGCCTGTGTCTTTAAGAAAAGGAAAGGGCAGAGAGGAAAAGAAGAGTTATGACAGAATCTGTTAAAAAGTTTATTCCGATTTTTGTAGGATTGTTTCTTATACTGCGTGGCCTGATTTGGATTGCTGATGGAAAGAACGGAAACAGGAGAAGCTTTTTTTGGGGTATAGCTGCCATAGTGGTAGGGATCCTTATGTTTATTACCGTGTTTTTTCAATATTCATGAAAGAGCAAACAGTTCGTTTTCATAAGGTTGACTGACAAGTGTCCTGTATGTGCAGTTAATCATTCCAGAGAATCAGGGCGGGATTCTGTAGCAAATAAATTACAATTCCATTCCAAAACAGGAGGATGCGGTGTATGAGTATGTTATACGGGGACTGGTAGTCAACAGGGACAGCCATAAGTGCTTTCTCCTTGGAAAGGAACTGCAGCTGACTCCCATTGAGAGAAAAATGAACCTGACAAAGAACAGGATAATCTTGCAGAAAAGTGACATGCTCATGGCCGAACGGCGGAAAAATGATCTGATCATGTATCTGGTCCACCACCAGCTATTCCGCTTTCCAACCAATGATTGAATCTCCCCAATCCAACTATTGGTTCGTGTAAAAAAGATACAATCAAGTGTATTGTTCAAGGAGAAAATATGATGAATCAGACAGAGATTGGAAAATTTATTGCCAAGTGTCGCAAAGAAAAAAATAACACAAGCGCAGTTGGCAGAAAAACTGAACATTACGGATAGAGCTGTATCTAAATGGGAAACAGGAAAAAGTATGCCGGACGCTTCGATAATATTAGAATTGTGCGAGATACTGGGAATCACGGTAAATGGGCTGTTAAGCGGGGAGGAAATTGACATGGAAAGTTATGAAAAAAGGACTGATGAAAATTTGATTGCTTTGAAAAGAAAAGATGAAAATAACATGACAAAGAATGTGACTATTTCAATTCTTTTTTCGGTAACACTTTTGATAGGAATTATGGTATGCCTTGTTTGCAATATTGCAATAGCTGGTAATGTTACATGGTCACTGATACCAGCCAGTTCCATTGTTTTTGCATGGGCTATATCTTTTCCAAGTATTATATTGGGGAAAAGAGGGGTTGTTGTAAGTTTAGTATCATTAAGTGTTTTTATCATTCCCTATTTGTTTTTGTTAGGCAATTTAATAAAAGTGAAAGAAGTATTTTCAGTTGGCGCAGTAGTGGCGGTGACTTCAATCGTTTTTTTATGGATAATAGTTGCAACTTTTAACCGTATAGGGAAAACAAGGAAGTTAATCGCTTTAGGAACAACTTTTTTGTTAGCTATTCCATTCGTGATTATTGTCAATGTAATGCTATCAAAAATGATAGAGGAGCCTATTTTTGACGTATGGGATATGCTGTCTATCTTTATATTGTTGATATTTGCACTTGCTTCTTTCATTTGTGGTTATGCTAAGAAAAAGAGACTGATGAAGTAATAAAAATGATTTTAGCTCTGCTCGGGTGGGAGAGCCGGCGGAGGATCCGTGAATTGATAGAGTGGGTATCTCTGATGGGTGTTTATAACAAAAAATCTCTAGGTTCTTTGGAGGAATGAAACGCAGGTTGCAGATTATCAGTCTGAGAAATGAAAACGATGGCAGAGCGCCCCTGCAATGTAAATTGTATCCATAAACTTTTGAGATGTCTGGGTACTATAAAGATTCGACCTTCTTTTAGTCGGATTTTAGAATACCCAGACATTTCACGTCATTAAGAAAACTATCTACGGCGAATAGATTGTTTCGCTGTTTTGAGAATGATAAAATTGGAATTTGAAGGAAAGAAAAGGGGATAGGAAAATCTTACTGTTAAAGTCTCTGGAATCTGTGCAGGAGCTTGACTATGCATGTGCGATAACAGGATGGCCTGCAAAATCCGCTTTTGATTTCTATAAAAATGTGTGGACGCAGTTATGATTGATGAAAAATCTTCGGGTGTATATAAACGAATGATTGGTATTGATGAATAGGTGTTTGCGATTTCAGGATGTTTATTGAAATTGAAGACCAGATATTCGGAAGATATCAGGAGGAACATGACGTGGACTTATGGAAAAAATTCGGGATGAGTGAAGGGATTGCCAGACTGTGGCAAGAACTGGGCATCAGCGCGGGAACGGCAATTGTTGTTCTGGTTGCGCTATATTTTGTAATCAAATGGGCGGTAAAAAACGGAATCATAGAAGCCTGTAAAAAAATAGAAGAAAAGAAATTACAGGATAAATTAAAGGCAGAAATCAGTGAATCAGAGTCGGGAAAGGCCCCAGAGAAAAATTAAAGAGTATAAAAAGGCGGAAAACCAGAATTTTCAGGGTAGATACGATGAAAAATATTGAAGAAAAGAAGCCGGTATTAAGCTGCGTAATCCTGTTTGCGATATGTGGATTAGCCAGGATAATAGAATATTTTGTGATAAAGGCGGATGAAACGATTTTTGCGGAAAATTTTCTGCACAAAGCTTTTGGAATTGCCATTTTAGCGATTGTCCTTCATTCTCGTGGCAATACCTGGAAAAGCATTGGATTTGTAAAGGGTAAAACAGTATCTGATATTCTGAAAGGTTTTCTGTTAGGAGGCTGCTGCTTTTTTGTGGCCTGGTCGATGGAATGCCTGATGCTTTACCAAACCAATCAGAATGTATCGTTAGACTTTTATATAAGTGGATTTACACTAAATGGAGAAGCGATAAGGCATGACGGTTCTCTTTTCCTGTTTTTATGTATTGTACTGAACATCGTAAATGTATGGATGGAGGAAGGCGTATTTCGCGGCGTATTTATGAAAATTCTTGCTGAAAAGCTATCCTTTATCCGTGCCGTACTTCTTATCGCTTTTTTATTTGGAATCTGGCATTGGGTTATGCCGCTCCGAGATTATGTGCAGGGGAATATATCGTTTGCGGGTTTCCTGATCATGGGTATTGGTTATCTTGTATTGGCCGGGATTATGAGTGTAAAATGGTCGCTCCTGTATAAAATGACAGGGGCATTGTGGATGGGGCTTGGAGACCACTTGTTTAATAATGTTATCGTAACGAATCTGTTGCATGTGATTTCAAATGGTGAAGCCGATCGTATGCAGATTATACGAATTATGATTGGCCAAATGTTATCTTTTTCTATTATCACGATATGCTACAGGAAAAGATGGAAGGCTGTCCAATGTGGAAAAGTCGAAAATTAATATCAGGTAACAGCAACGAAAATCGGGAATTAGGGAGGTAATGAGGTATGTCGCTGGGATTGCAGAGAGGTTATGTGTCTTTAGAACCGCACAGCATAGAGTGGGAGATATCTGCTTTGGGAATGATTGAGTTATTGAAGAATATTCTAAAAGATGTTCTTGTTGATGCGCAGCATATCGGAAGTACTTCTATAAAAACTGTTCCGGCGAAACCGATTATAGATATTGTGGTTGGAGTGTTCAGCTTTGAGAAGCTGATGAACAGTAATGATATCTTGCTGGAACATGGGATTATATATCGCGGGCAGGATCATGCTGATCAGCATCTGTATGTCTGCGGAGATTTTCAGCGAGATATACGTACTCACCATATTCATGCGGTGATATACGGGGCAAAAGCATGGACTGATTACTTAAATTTGCGGGATTATTTGAATACACATGAAGATGATGCAATGAAGTATTCGAGATTGAAAGAAGAGCTTGCGAATCAGTATCCAAATGACAGAGGGGCATATACAAATGGCAAGCATGATTTTATTGTGAACATACTCAAGAAAGCAGAAGAATGGACTTGTTCAATCGGATAAACACACGTATGCTTATATCGCCATTTATTGCAGGTGTTGCTTTGGGGATAACTGCGAAATTTGCGGATGGGCGTGAAGTCATATACTATTTTCCGATACTTGCCGATATCATGGGACGGTTCGGCATATGGGTCTGGGCAGCGGCCCTGATAGCGATTCGCTCCAGGACACCTTTACTTGCAGCGGCCCGTTCCCCGGCGTTTTTTGCCGGAATGCTGATTGCATATTATGGATATACGGTTTTATTTTTGGGATTTTTTCCGAAATCGCAGATGATTTTGTGGGGAACGGTCGCTATGGTCACTCCGTTTTGCGGTTTCCTGATATGGCATGTACATAAAAAGAAGCATTATGCCAATTGGATTGCTTCACTGCCTTTTGCTCTGTTTTTTACGGAATGGTATTTAACGGTTTTCAGGGAATGGTATCTTACGGTGGAAGATAAGCTGTTATTATTGATTGTCTATATAGGAATGACTTTTTCGCTATTGGCAGCGGTTCCGGCGAAAAAAAGATTATTTGGGCTGCTTTATGGAGTATTCCTGTCAATGCTGGTAATCTGGTTGGTACAGGCAGGTATCATTGTGAACTTATATGAGCAAATGCTGAATGTATAGTTTTGTTTCAAATCTAAGGAGGGTTTGTATGAATGATTTAAAGGAACTGGGGAAACAAATTTTTGGAGGGCAGCTATGAAAAAGAAACTGTTGATCGTTATAACGGGTATCATATTGGTGGGAATTGCATGTGTTTGGGCTTGGCCAAAAAGTAAGCCTGCTAAGCAAATGATTATTAAATGCCTAAACGAAGCGGTATCCCATTATACGGACATGAACATAAAAGACAACGGTGCATATTCTCTGAAAGTCTCTGATACGCAAATGCTGGTAACGACATATATTCCTGAATATATCATCTATGGGATTTCTATAGATGAGTATACTGTCCGGCCGGGTCAGATAGATGAAACATTAACAACAGAAAAAGAACAGGATTCGCCAATCTGTAATTATAACAATATACTGCTTTATGATGAAAAAACAGACAAATTTTATAATGTAAAATTCGAGGAAAAAGGAAACCCGGTCATTCCCAATTTTACAGAAGTAAAAGAACTGGCTTATGAGCTTGAGCTGCCAGACACCGATGTGGTAGAAGAGATATCCCTCAAAAAGAATTCTGATAGTCCAATCGTGATAAACAGCAAAGATGATGTAGAAAAAATAATGGGTATTCTGAAAGGCATAAAACCTACCACAAAAAGCGGTGAAATAGGTACGCCTGTCCGTGTGGAAAACATTATTAGCGTAGACTTTATCGGGAACGGAGATGTGATAAGCAGGTTATTCGTCTATGAAGATGAGGGAGAATATTTTATCGAGCAGACGGGCAACAGATTATACACGTTTTCCAAAGAAGCGTATAATCTGATAGATAACTATATTCTATATATCAATTACGAATCGCAAGAGGCGAAGTGAAGGAGGAAAAGAGAATGCGTCATATTTATATTCGTGGACTGATTGGACTCATTTGGCTGATTGCGGCCATTGTATGCGTGGTATCCGGCAGCTTCCCGATGGCGGGTCTTTATCTGGTTTTAGCAGGTGTATTTCTATATTCCGCATATGCGGCATGGAAAAAAGAAAAGAATGACAAAGGGGGCAGGTAATATGGAAGAAGCGCTCCTGACCGTGAAAAATCTGAACGCATGGTACAATAATGAGAAAATGGTACTTTCGGAATTTTCTTTTGAATTGGCCGAACATGAAGTGGCAGGATTGATTGGGCTGAACGGGGCCGGAAAAACTACATTCCTGAAGGTGCTTTCCGGTCTGCACCCTGCTTTTCGTTCTGATGGTATCTGTTTTTGCGGTTCCTCTGTAGATTTCAGGAAACAGGATTTTAAGCTGTGCCGCTATACGGTGTTTGCCGAAGACAATTCATTTTCGTATTTTACGTTCCGGGAATATATGGCCTATGTATGCAGCGCTTATGGGAAGGTGGTTCCGGCCGTGTCAGAGTTGATACGGGGTTTTCATTTTGAAGCGTATGCGGATACCCTGTTGCGGGAGCTGTCAACCGGGAACCGGAAAAAGGCGTTTCTGATCACGGCTTTTGCCCTGAAGCCCAGACTGCTTCTTCTGGACGAGCCGGTGAATGGGCTGGATTTCCAGAGTACGGAATATCTGTACCAGCAGATTGCCGGATACAAGGAGCATGGGACTGTTCTGTTTTCCTCCCACATCCTGGAGAGTATCACGCTGACTTCTGACCGGGTATTTGTCCTGGAGGATGGGAAAATCCGGCAGACATTTGAGCACGGTCAGATCAATGCCGCAGATATCCGGGAGGCTTTGCATGATGAAAATGACAGATAAAGCCTTCGCCAAAAAGCTGTTTGGAGCAAAATACGAGCGCCTGCCCCGGACGCTTTTGATTGACATCATTGTATTTTGGGGGCTGTATATCGCAGGCTTTCAGGTGCAGATTGCGTCCTCTGTCCGGGTTCTGATGGTAAGCGCCTTTACGGCCGGCGTGATGTGGCAGGCTCTTTCTTCCAAAGATAATGCGGAGGAACTTAAGGCTATGCTGATGCTGCCTTTCCGGCATCGGGAATTTGTTTTCTCCTATGTGGCCGCGCTGGGAGTTTATGCAATCCTTACAAAGACAGGGCTGCTTCTGGCGGTTTTGCTGGCCGTTTCGGAATGGAAGATGATAGAAATCATCGGAATTGTGCTCTGTATGCTTCATGCTGTCCTTCTGGCGGCTGCTGTTTATTCCCTGAGAAAATACTGGTATGCGGATATTCTTTGGACTGCCATCGTGGTGGCTGCCATTCTTCTTTACGGAAGCAGGACATGGATAAGTCTGCTGTTGCCTGCAAATGGGTTGTTGGCCGTTCTGTTCCTGTGGAGGGCAGACGGATATGCTTTTTATCAGTGGGAGAGTAAGAGAAGTTATGCTGTCAGGCAGAAGAAAAGGGCTTCCTTGTGGCGGTATTTTTTCAGATATCTCACTTGCCACAAAAATTACCTGTTCAATACCGCTGTGATGTGGTGCGTTGCTCTTGTAATGCCTTATTTTTTGAAAGAAATAGCCGGGCTGTCTGTTGTCCCGATTGGCTTTGCGGTATTATCTTTGAATACGCCCATCTGTATCCTGCTGTCCTGTGACCGTGATCTGGAGCAGGCGGTCCGCTTCCTGCCTGGACAGAAACGGCGTTTTTGCATTCCGTACTGCCTGTTCATTTTCCTGTGTAATATGATGGCAGATACGATATTTCTCATAAGCTGGCAGACACAAAACGGCGGGGGCACTGCCCTTATGGCTTGTGGGGTAGTTTTCTTTGCCTTGCAGAGTGCGGTGCTGTCTGTGCTGCTGGAGTGGTTTTATCCCATCCATGACTGGAAGATTGAAAGCGACCTGTGGCACCATCCGCGGAAATATGTGGTTCCGGCGGTAATGCTGCTGCTTGCCGGAGCCGCTTCTGCCTGGCCACTATTACTATATGCAATGCTGGTCCTGATGGCTGTGGAAACTGTAGTTGTATTAGGGATATGTTGGAAGTGAATAAAATTGGAAGTATTGAGGGCAGACAGAAATCATTCTTCGGTATGTTTGTAATGATAGATGCGGGAATGATGGCTGTATGCGCATTGTTTCCGGTTTTTATACTTTGGTATATGTTTTATAAGAAGATGGCATTTTTCCTGGCTGTTTTCCTGACGGTCTGGATTTACATCCGGAAACAAAGCAAAGCGATAGAAAAGGCAGATATTGTGATTACCCAGTTCCTTTCAGGGGATACGGGACAGAGGATTGACAGTGAGGAAACCGGGAACTGGTACAGCCTGTTCCACAGGATCAATGAGCTTGCCGCTATCCTCTCTGCCCAGGCAGAGCATGAAAAACAGACGCGGATATTTTTACAGGATATGATCTCGGATGTTTCCCACCAGTTAAAGACGCCCTTGGCAGCGCTTAAAATGTATGATGAGATCATGGCCCAGGAGGGGATGGATAGGGAGGCCATCCAGGCATTCAGCCAGAAATCCCTGCGGGAAATACGCCGGGTGGAGGATGTGGTTTATACGCTCTTAAAAATAGCCAGGCTGGATGCAGGCACGGTCAGGATGGAAAAGGCGGAGGAAAACATGGAAATGCTCCTTAAGGATGTGACGGAACGCTTTGAGACACTGGCAGCCCAGGAAGCGAAAGAAATTGTGTTATGCAAGTAATTGCAGCAAAAAAATGGAAGTCTTGAAGAAGGTGATGTCATGGGAAATTTGTATTCATGTTATAGAAAATTCTATAAGTTAGCAAAATATCACACCAAAAATAACGACTTTTTTGGATTATCTCTTGACCTTCACGTTACGTCATAGTGTATTATATAAGAAATTAAGAAAGGAGCAAAAGATATGAAGATATCTGCTATACATTCAGACAGTGTTTATTCAAAAATTATGGATGCGCCACTGGAAAAGAAAAATGACATTTACCGTTATGAGCTAATGATGTCATTTGAAAATAAATGGAGTTACTGCCATATCCCTATCAAAGCCGTTAAGCCTAATGGTTTTGATATTATCATGGCAAGCAAAATGCTTGGGTTGATAGAGCCGACAAATGTTGATAAAACACAGTATGAGAGTATCAAATTGCTGTCAGACAAAGCTCTTTGGAATGCCTGTGAGCAATCGGTTAAAAAGGCTTTGAAATGCTTTGAAGATTATGGGGTGGAATTGCCGGTACAGGAATATGTGTTTAGCATTCTTCTGGCGAACCCGGAAAGTCCCTATACAATTATGAATGACGGCTACTGCGGGGACGGTGGCATTCCCGGCTATATTTTGGCGTGGCTTGTTCCCAATGAATATACGATGGCTCGTCTGCCTGTTGCGCTTGCCCACGAAACAAATCATAACGTGCGTTTCCAGTTTATCAAGTGGAGAAATGATATTACGCTTGGCGAAATGATGGTCAGTGAGGGGCTGGCAGAGAACTTTGCTACCTACCTGTTTGGTGAGGATAAAGCCGGACCGTGGGTTACAAAGACAGATATGGAAACCTTGAATGAGTATATCAAGCCAATCATACATGACGGGCTGGGTGTGCAGGGGCTTGAAAATTTGAATGCATATCTGTATGGTGATGAAATGGCGGCGTTGCAGAATTATCCGCCTGTTGGTTTGCCCTATTGTGCGGGCTATGCCTGCGGCTATCATTTGGTAAAACACTATTTGAAAAAAACAGGGAAAAATGTTATAGAAGCAACCTTGTTACCCGCAAGTGAAATTTTGGAAAAGACGGAGGACTTTTGGAATGATTAAAAAATCTATGTCTGTCCATGAAGTTGCTAAATTGACTGGTATCACCGCCCGCACACTTCATTATTACGATGAAATTGGACTTTTGAAACCTCGAAAGTAACCGAAGCAGGCTATCGAATGTATGACGATGCAGCACTTAGCCGTCTGCAAACTATTTTATTATTTCGTGAATTAGAGTTTCCCTTAAAAGAAATCAAAGTAATTCTTGACAGCCCTGATTTTGATCCATCAGAAGTAATTGCCCAGCAAATTAAGCTGCTAGAATTACAATATAAACATATAGAGGAGCTTATTGCCTTTACTCGTGAAATTCAAAATAAAGGAGTGACAACAATAAATTTTGATATTTTCAACAAAAGTGAAATTGAACAGTATGAGGAGGAAGTTAAAGCAAAATGGGGCAATACGAAAGCGTATCAAGAATACAAACAAAAGGATACTGCCCGAAATAAAGATAATTACAGCAAAATTGCAGACGAACTAATGACAATGTTTTCTGAATTAGGGGAGTTAAAACATTTAACTCCTAATGCCGATGAAGTACAAAAGAAAATTTCTGCATTACAGAAATTTATAACGGATAACTACTATGCATGTACAAATGAAATCCTTAGTGGATTGGGTGAAATGTATGTATGTGATGAACGCTTCAAGAACAACATTGACAAAGCTGGTGGAGAAGGCACCGCTGATTTTGTCAAACAGGCTATTGTTGCATATTGCAGTTAAAGGCAGGTGTAATAGTGACGGAATAGATACACTGTCCTATTTGTCAAAACAAAACAAGATTACAGATACGGGCAGATACAGAGTTAAAAAACTTCCCTGTCTACTGCCCGGAGTTCGGGCTTGGCTCCGTCAGGATATGTTATTTCAAGCCGGATGTGATAAGAAGGGAGTTTGGTCTGCCGGAGAAACTGGCTGATCCAAAACGGCACTCACAGACCCGCATCCCGATGGGAGAGCTGGTTTCCTATGAAACGGTATAGATAGATTTTTGACAACTTAATACTGGTATCTTCAGGGCAGGGTGAAATTCCCGATTGGCGGTATAGTCCGCGAGCGTGAAAACGCAGGACTTGGCGTAGGTTCAAGTCAGGATTTGGTGCGATTCCAAAACCAACAGTATCGTCCGGATAGAAGAAGATAGGGCTGCATCATATGAAAGATAAGAAGAAAATAAATCTATACAAATACCGGATAAAAGAGGTATGATAATTATAGAAACAGAAAGGGAAGCATGAAAGGCTTATGATGATAAATGATCCAATTATAGAGATAGATGTCCATGGGTTAAACGTGGAGGAAGCTATAAAAGCGGTACAGAGAAAAGTGGAGCGGGCAGGAAACGGCACATACAGGGTGCGCATCATTCATGGCTATCGCGGGGGCGTTCGTATCCGTACAGCGATCAGGGAAGAATTCAGCTATGGCAGGGAACCGAAAGTAAAACGGGTTGTGATGGGGGATAATGAGGGGATAACCGAGCTGATATTAAAAGAGTTATATTAGTAGATGGGAGGCTGGCAACATGCATTTAAAGGTGTATAAAGGCGATATTACAAAGTTAGAGGTCGATGCCATTGTGAACGCGGCAAACAGTTCCCTGCTTGGCGGTGGAGGGGTGGATGGCGCCATCCACAGAGCGGCAGGGCCGGGATTGTTAGAGGAGTGCCGGAATCTGCACGGAGCGAAGACCGGGGAGGCAAAGATGACAAAGGGATACGGACTGCCGGCAAAATATGTGATCCATACGGTCGGTCCGGTATGGCGGGGCGGCAGTAACGGAGAGCGGGAACTTCTTGTGAGCTGCTATAAAAATTCCCTTGCCCTTTGGAAAGAAAATAACCTGAAAACTATTGCCTTTCCTGCTATTTCCACAGGGATTTACGGTTATCCCAAAAAGGAAGCGGCAGAGGCGGCGGTAAAGACGATTTTGGAAGAAACAAAGGGATTTGGGGATGAATATGAAGTTTACCTGGTGGCTTTTGATAGGGAAACGGAACTGCTTTACCAGGAAATGATTTTAAAATTATGTCCTGCAAAATAGAAACAGAGGATTATGAGGGAACTACGGTCACAAAGGAAAAGGAGTGTAAAAAGATATGCCGCCTATCTATGAAGTAACAGTATTTTCAGAAAAGGATGACAGGGAAATATACCATGAAAAAGTGTTTGCAATAGATGAAGATACAGCGATAGACCAGGTGACGGATGCGCTGGACAAAAAAGGCGTGCCTTACGGGATGCGCATGGCAGAGGAAATATGATCATAGCAGAGAAGATGGAGAAAATGCACACGGAAATTTTATCAAAGCAATATCATCAAAGGAAATTTCCGCATTGATAACCTGTAAAATCCAGCATCAGCATATATTTTTAGGTTTTTACATATATGATAGTAGGTTTCAAGACTTGGCGAACTTCGGCCGCATTTAAGACCCTTGACAGGAAAGGGGGCGGCTTAGAAGTTTCGTACAAGTCTTTTTGTGTTAGATGTTATGTTTTGCGTGTATTTTAATGCGTAGAAAAAGATAATGGGTACCGTTGTCTATGTATCTTCCAGGTTTGCTTTATAGGTTTTTCCCCATGCTTCCATAGAATCCAGAATGGGGCGCAGGGTTTCGCCAAGTTCGCTCAGGGCATATTCTACCCTTGGTGGAACTTCCGGGAAAACGGTTCGTGTGATGATACCGTCTGATTCCAGGGAGCGCAGATTGTCAGTCAATACTTTCTGGCTGATTCCAGCCAGGTCTTTTCTCAGTTCGTTAAAACGCCAGGGGCGGGCCAGGAGGTTGCGGATAATCAGGAGCTTCCATTTGTTCCCAATTAGTTCCACTGTCGTCGCCACCGGACATACCGGTAATTCTTCTTTTGTCAGCATTGCTTTATCTCCATAAAAGTTCAAATTTGAATGTTACATGCGAATTATAATCTAATATATAAGTATGGTCAAGCAGATGCAGAGGGGCAGGTTACAAAAAAGTAACTGGGTAATAAAAAAGTGCGTACTTTTTCCGGCATCATATATGTCTTATAATGTATTTATCCAATGTATTCAAAGACCGTCCGGCAGATGTATGGGTGTGCCGGATGGAGCAGTACCGGGAGTATGATAAGTTTAAAAATGTTTCAAATGTGAATTGAAGGCATGGCGCCGGGGATATCCGGCAGTGGCCGGCGGGGCCCATGGGGATTTTTATGACGCGGACCCGCAGTGGCGGAAAAAATTATAAGGAGGTTGTGAGAAAATGAAAGAAATCAGTGTGTGCGAAAAGAATTTTACGGCGGTTCACGTACTGGCGGAGGATGCGGTATTTGAGGGGCAGCCTGTTTTGCGTGTGGTAAAGAAAGATAAAATTGACCTTTATGATGAAAATACTTATGCGAAAGTGGACGGTCTGCGGTTCCATAACGGTGTTATAGAAGTAAAGCTGTTTTCCCGCCTGTTGCCGGATGCGCCGGATTTTGCAAGAGGATTTATTGGCATTGTGTACAGGGCGGATGCGGACGATTCCGAGTTTGAAGCCTTTTATGTAAGGCCCACAAACGGGCGGAGCTGCACGGATGCTGTCAGGAAGGCGCATGGCTGTCAGTATTTTTCCTACCCGGGCTATACGTTCAGTTATTTCCGGGAATACGGCATTACAAAATATGAAGCGGAAGCGGATACGGACTTAAATGAGTGGATTACGCTGAAAGCTGTCATTGAGGATGAACATGCGGAATTTTACTTAAATCAGGGTAAGGAGCCAGTGCTGGTGGTTGAGGATATGAAGCATGGCGTCGGTAAAAAAGGTTCGGTGGGCATATTTGTGGATATCGGGACGGAAGCATTTGTTTCGGAACTGAAAGTGGACTGTAGGGATTAAAGGAGGGCGGAAGGATGTATAAAGCTTCTGATACGGAGAATGGCATTGAGAAATTGCGGGAGGCGCTTGGACAGGCTGAGGCTGTTGTTATCGGTGCAGGAGCGGGCCTTTCAACCTCCGCAGGTTTCGCTTATACCGGAGAACGATTTGAGACTTATTTCAGCGATTTTGCCACCAAATATCCAATTCAGGATATATATTCCGGTGGGTTTTATCCTTTTGAAACTATGGAAGAATTCTGGGGATGGTGGAGCCGTCATATTTGGATCAATCGCTATATGAAAGCTCCCAGACCGGTTTATGACCGTCTTTTGGAATTGGTAAAAGATAAGGACTACTTTGTAATTACGACAAACGTAGATCACCAGTTTCAAAAGGCAGGATTTGACAAGCAAAGAATGTTCTATACACAAGGAGATTATGGATTATTTCAGTGCAGCCAGCCCTGCCATCAGGAAACCTATGATAATGAGGAGGTCATCCGCAGGATGCTTAAGGCACAGGGATTTTTCATTGGTGAGGACGGAGCATTGGCTGCTTTGGAGGGAGTGGCGCTTAAAATGTCTATTCCCACGGAAATGCTCCCGCGTTGTCCAAAATGCGGAAAGTTGATGACAACCAATCTGCGAAGTGATAACACTTTTGTGGAGGATAATGGATGGAATATCCATGCCGGATATTATAATGATTTTCTTCGGCGCCATAAGAACATGAAAACACTCTTTCTGGACCTGGGAACAGGAGCAAATACGCCAATGATAGTAAAAATACCTTTTATGCGCATGACACATGAATGGCCGGATGCTGTTTATGCCAGCCTGAATTATGGAGAGGCCTTTACATTGGATGAAATCCGGGAGAAATCTATCTGTATCAATGATGATATTGGGAAAATCTTAGAAAAGCTATGATCATAAAATCCATATTTACAAGCGCAATATCCAAAACATCCTCCGATACAAGGTTTGCCGCCCTGATGGAGCCATATTCTTTGTATGGTCATTTTTTTTATAGTAACAGAGCAGGAATTGGAAATGTATATTGACTTGATTAAAATTAGAATAAATTCTAGAATATGATTGACAATGTAGAAAATTCTGTTACAATATGAACTGGAAGAAGGAGGGATAATATGAGCCATGACATGAAAACTCCCCGGCAACTGCGTACGGAGAAGGTCAAAAATGACATTATGGCAGCTACCACAGATATCATCAGGGAATACGGTACGGATTGTGTTACGGTAGCTAATATCTGTAAATCTGCCGGAGTTTCGGTGGGCAGCTTTTACCATCATTTTGGCAGCAAGGATGAGCTGCTGTCACATTATCTTATTGATGCTTTCGACCGCAGGGCCGATGAGTTTGAAAACATTGGAAACGGAAATGTAGTGGAAGATTTACTGGAATATTACCGCCTGTACAATGCGTTCCTGTTGGACCAGGGCTTTGACTTTATCCGCAACTTCTATACAAACACCAACAAAGGGCTTTATTCCCGCCGGAATTATCTGCTGGGTACAAAAAGTCATGTACCCCTGACCCGGACGGTTGACCGCATTTTGCGCACCGCTAAGGAAAAAGGGCAGCTTGCGGAGGATTGCGACATTGAACAGCTGATTTATGATATGAGTGTTCTGGAAAAGGGAGTGCTGTTTGACTGGTGCCTGTGTGATGGGGAATATGATCTGCAGAATGAAGTTACCAGAATATTAAAGAATTATCTTTTGCGTTCCGTGGTTGCGTCTGGAAATTAAGCTTACAACCCAATATCCTGCAGGGAAAATCTTAATAATTAAGAAAGGAAAATTGTTATGCTTCTCAAACAACCAATTAAAATCAAGGAACTGGAAATCTCCAACCGGCTGGTGCTTCCGCCGATGCACACCGGAAAGTGCCCGGACGGAAAGGTTACACCGGAGCTTTGTGAATATTATGTACGCAGGGCAGCCGACGGCTGCGTAGGCCTGATTATTACTGAATTCAGCTATGTATCGCAGCAGGGCCGTGCTACTTTGGTACAGCTGTCTCTGGCAGATGATTCCGATATAGAGGGACATAAAATGCTTGTCGGGGCGATTCATGCCGCCGGAAGCAGAACTTTTTCACAGATTAATCATGCCGGTGCGGCGGCACTGAAAGAAATCACAGGCTGTGACCCGGTGGCCCCCAGTGAGGTTCTTTCTCCACGGGCAAAAAAAGATGCCCGGCTGCCCAGGGCGCTTACCGTAGAGGAAATACATAAAATCGAAGACGACTATGCAGCTGCAGCTGTCCGTTCAAAGGCTGCCGGGTATGACGGCGTGGAAATCCACGGAGCCCACGGATATCTGTATAATCAGTTTTTCTCGCCGCTGATGAACCATCGCCATGACGAATATGGCTGCGATACTGTGGAAAACCGTGCCCGTATTTTTACGGAAACAATACGGAAGATACGCAGCAAAGTAGGTAAAGACTATCCTGTTGCGGTGCGCCTGGGCGGATGTGATTATATGGATGGCGGCAGTACGATTGAAGATTGTGTAAAGGCAGCCTGCCTGATGGTGGAAGCCGGGTGTGATTTCATGGATATCTCCGGCGGTATCTGCGGCACCATGAATCCCCATGACCAGAATCCCGGATATTTCTGGGAGAGCAGTAAGGCAGTTAAGGAAGCGGTGGATGTGCCTGTCCTTCTTACCGGCGGCATCACCACAGCGGCACAGGCTGAAAATCTCCTTATGGAAGGAAAAGCAGATATGATTGGCGTAGGACGGGCATTATTCAAAGATGCAGACTGGGCAAGAAGGGCAATGGATGAGTAGGTTATAACCTGCAGGTATAAACTGATGAACTAATTGAAACTTCCATAGGACTTTTGTTTCCTTTACAATATGTATAAAGAGTAACGGAAAGCAAAGGAAATGGAGGTTTTGCAATGAGAAAGAATTTTGGAAAGAAGCCGTGGATGTATCCCCTGCCGGTACTGATTATCGGTTCTTATGATGAGAACGGGGTACCGGATGCCATGAATGCGGCATGGGGCGGTATTTATGAATCGGATCAGGTGGTGCTTTGCCTGAGCGACGGACATAAAACAACTCAGAATATCAAAAAGCGAGGAGCGTTTACGGTCAGCTTTGCTGATGCGGGCCATGTAATAGAGGCTGACTACGTAGGAATCGTATCTGCCAACCAGACGCCTGACAAACTGGAAAAGGTGGGATTCCATACTGTAAAAAGTGAATATGTGGATGCGCCGATTATCAAATAAAGGCACACCAGTAGTAGGGGATAGCGTGGAGAGCTTGAAAGTAGCATTGGAAGCGGTGAAGCAGGCAAAGCAGAAGCTTTTTGAGAAACTGGTAGATAGAAAAATGGATCGGGAGACTTTCAAAGAACAGAAAGTAGCCTGTGATAGAGATATCGAGACGTTAGAGCGGAAGATATCCGATACAGTTACGGCTGAAACATTGGCTGAAGACAAAGCAGATAAGATGGTGGTAGCAAAGTCATTTCTGGATATAACGGCAATGACCATGAGATCTGGGAACAGTTCGTCAAAGATGCGATTGTTTATCCAGGTCAGAGGCTGGAGTTACACTGGAATTTTGATTGACAAGGGCAGATGAGGCACCTGGGAGTGAATTCTGGGTGCCTTTGTTAAATTGTCCGATAATTCCATTGACAGTTTTCGCATTGGTGAATACAATATAAAATGTATGGTTATATGAAATCCATTTCATGACAGGGTCTGAATACTCTTTTTATCTGAATTGAGGTAAGTATGATTGAAGGTTATATGACAGTAAGTGAAGCAGCTGAAAAATGGAGCATTAACAAGCGTACAGTTCAAATAATGTGCGCTGATAATAAAATAGACGGAGTGTCAAGATTCGGAAGATCATGGGCAATTCCGTCAGACGCTGAAAGACCAGATGATAAAAGGGTAAAGACAGGAATTTATAAAGATTGGCGAAAAAAGTAAAATGATATTGGGGATGACAGTATGTGTCGTTCTTGGCTGTTATAATGGTTGTAAAGGAATAATAAGAAAAGGAGATATTCCTTATGAATGATAAAAAAAATGCACTTTTGGAAGATGAAGAGGTTGAAGCTCAAAGTGAAGAGTTTGATTTTGATGAACTTGAAAGACAGCTGGAGGAAGGACTGGAAGATAGTCTGTCTGAGCTTAAATTTTTAGGAGAGGATAAGGTAAAAATCAGTAATCCAGAAAATTTGGGAAATGCTGTTATGGGTGTTATATGGGATCAGTTTGTAATCCAGATTGGAGCTGTTGCAGGCGAAGATTTCATCAAAGAAAATCGAGGGATGCGTCTTGATTTACGTGATGAAGCGCATATTCAAACAACAGAAAACTTTGCTAATGGAAAGATTGCATCACATAATACGGAAATAGATTATCAGCAAAGATATGATGATTGGCAATCTAATTTTCAGAGAAACGAGGATGGAAGCATTCGAATGCGGAAAGATCCTCGAACAGGTGAGATGAAAGCTGTTCTTCGTGTAAGGGATAGAAAAAAAGATCCTAATGGTGAAAAATATAATACGAACTATAATGCACGAGAACCATTTGATAGGAATAGGCCTAAAGGTTCTGTCCAGGAAAATATCGATGAAGTTATATCAGTTGCAGAACAGTTGCGTGATCCTGCCGCAAATGCACATTTGACTAAAGATGAATTAGTAGCTTTTGATAATAGTGATAAAAATTTGAATCCAATGGATTCAGCAGCAAACCAATCTAAGGGCGATTCGACAATGACAGAATTTTTAGATAGCGAGAGAGATGGCAAAAAACCTGCTGAACGATTTAATATTGATGAAGAAGAACTTCGCAAGAAAGATGCCGAAGCTCGTGAAGAGTATGATAAGGTTAAGAAAGAGGGCGAACAGCGTTCTATTGAGGCAGGGAAAAAGTCTCAAAAAAAAGAGGCTTTCAGAATAGGTGAGAAAGCTTTAAGAGCTGCAGTTATGGGGCTTCTTGCTGAATTGGTGAGAAATATTATAAGCAAATTGGTTTCTTGGCTTAAGTCAAAAGAAAAAAGCTTGAAAACATTTCTTGGACAAGTTAAGGAGGCAATTGATACATTTTTGAGAAATATAAAACAAAATCTGCTTACAGCAGGAACGACAGTTGCATCAACTGTTCTAAGTGCAATATTTGGTCCCGTTGTAAGCGCAATCCAAAAGATATGGGCACTGATTAAACAAGGCGGGAAATCGGTAAAAGAAGCTATTGATTATGTAAAGGCACCAGAAAATCGAGGGAAATCTTTCGGTGTTCTCATGTTTGAGATTGGAAAAATTGTTATGACGGGGCTGACAGCAATGGGAGCTTTAGTTTTGGGAGAAGTGATTGAAAAAGCTCTGATGGCATTTCCTGTATTTGCGGCTGAAATCCCCCTAATAGGCAGTCTCGCAAATATAATCGGTATTTTCCTTGGTGCTGTTGTTGCAGGAATTGCTGGTGCGCTTGTTATGAATCTCATTGACAGGCTTATAGCAAAGAAACAGAAACGGGAAATTACTGAAAGGCAAATAAACAAAGGGAATGAAGTCCTTGCAAAACAGGCACAAGTCATTGCAGTAAACCAGGAGCAATTACGTAGGACGAAAGCAAAAACTGGTGAAAGTATTAAAGCGAGACATGAGGCAGCAGCTGAGGTGATGCGAGAAGCAACAAAAAATATTTTCACTGAGAAGAATGATAACGCTGAGCGGCTTGCAGATATGAAAGCGGTATTAGACCAGATATAGAAAGGAGAGGCTTATGAATTACAAGGTGGTATTAGGAATTATAGGTGCGGTTATTGTTGTAGGAGGAATTATATATTTTGTGACAAGAGATGAGTCCAACAAATCATCTGAAGAGTCAGAGCGTGATGAAAAGAAAAGCACAGATGCTGTAACACATACAAGTGCTACAGAAGACGAGGATCAATCTGCTCTTAATAATGTAAAAGCTGATGCAGCAGAAACGATGAGAGAACGGCACGAAGAAGCACAAAGGGAAATGAGAAAATCGGTCGATAACATCTTTAATGGTGCTGGAAGTGAAGAGACAAAAAATGAGGAAGTCAAAAAGAAGATGTTTGAAGACCTTGACAATATTTAACAGGAAGGATGAAGATTGTGCCGGAATATAGCATACAAAAAGCTGATTTTGAAAAACAAAAGAAAGAGCTGAAGGATTTTGCCGAACAGCCTGCTACAAGTACAGTGTTAGATAAGTTTAGCACGGACGGTCAGTGGTCAGATTTTTTTGGTGGTGGACTGATTGGTGTATTAAGCGGTCATAAAGTAACAGGAGAAGAGATGAATAGCCTTGTCACAAAACTGCAGAGCTGTTTTGCGGAAATAAATGAGCGTGACAGAAAGGTAATCAAAGAATTTGGTCAAGTATATGAGACCTTTGAAGCTCTTGATAAGGGATATATCCAAGGTATTCTGATTGGTGTAAAGTCCGCAGAGAAGGCAAGTCAAGAGGCAAAGGATGCTCAAAAGGATATAAATGACACAATAAAGGCACTTCAGATTACCATAAATAAACTGAAGGAATTTAAGGGTGAAATAAACCGATATGCACATCTTAAAGATATTGATGATATTTGGTGTGATATAAAACGATTTGAAATGGAATTAGAGAGTGTCTCTGCGAAATTAAAAACTCGGGGTGCTGCTCTTGATAAAAAAGTTTCCATATTAGAACAGCTTAAGGAACGGATTGAGAAAATCAGGCACTTAAATGATATTGACTCAATATGGAACAATGTAAAAAATCAGGGAGAGGACATAGGTGGTCTTTCAAGAAAATTGGATGGACTATCAAAACAGCTGACTGAAAAGATAAATGATATGCTTGCTTTTAAGGAAGAAATTGAAAAAGCAGAGCATATCAAAGATATTGACTCAATTTGGGAGGATACTAAAAAACTTCAGGAAAAAATTTCCAGCCTGTCAGATAATTTTGAGAAGCGAATAAAAAAAGCTGAGTCGGAAATAACCACGGTTGTGGAATTTGCAAAAGGGCAAAGTCATTTTGGAGACATAGATAACATCTGGGAAGGGTTGCAAGAAGTTCAAAAGAAGGTTGGGATTTACTCTGAATTAATTAGCAGATATGAAGAAACACAAAAGAGGATAGACAAAGAGTTATCTGATGTAAGTCATTTCATCAATGGTATCCAGGGGATAGAGCATTTTGATGATATAGATGTAGAATGGGAATTTTCGCACGGGCTGATTAAAAATATAGAGGCAACAGACAATAAAATTCTTACGGTGGAAAAGAACATACAAGAATACCGAGAAAGATTGCAAAGGGCTGAAGACGAAAATGTGCAATTAAAAAATAAAATTAATACGGCTTATATTGTTGCAGGCGGAGCCATAGCATTGGCTGTTGTTCAATTTATTTTACAACTGGTAGGTATTTTGTGATGGAGAACAAAAGAGAAAAAAGTCTCATGAATATGGTTTCAAAATTGGATGCTATCACAAACAGCGATGGAGAAATAACTAAATTGGCATTTTCTATAGTCGAGGATAAAGATGATTCAGCAACGGTGGAATTGTGTAAGAAAATTTCTGAATTTGCCAAAAATGAAATTAAGCAAATTGTACAGGTAGCTCAAGCCGTGAAAGATGAAATTGTAAGCTATTATGGATATATTAGAGTAAAAGAAATCTGCAATGATAAAAAGTTTTGGTCTGTTGAAGAAGAAAAGTCTCTTGACGAATTATTGAATGAACTTGACGAGTTAGTGGGGCTTAAGAAGGTGAAAGCCACTGTAAATGACCTTATAGCTTATCAGAAAGTACAAAAATTAAGAGAAAAGGAAGGCTTATTTTCTCAAAAGAGTACGCTTCATCTTGCATTTACAGGAAATCCCGGCACAGGAAAAACAACAGTTGCTCGTATTGTCGGTCGCATATATAAACAGATTGGTCTCCTTTCAAAAGGGCATTTTTTAGAAGTGTCCAGGACGGATCTGATTGCTGGATATCAAGGGCAGACTGCCTTGAAAGTTAAAGGGGTTATAGAACGTGCAAAAGGAGGCGTGCTTTTCATAGATGAGGCATACAGTATTACTGAAAATGATCATTCTGATTCCTATGGTCGGGAATGTTTAACAGAACTGACAAAAGCATTGGAGGATTATAGGGAGGATTTGGTGGTCATTGTTGCTGGTTATACAGAACCGATGAAATTATTCTTTGAATCTAATCCAGGATTGAAATCCAGATTCAATACCTTTATTGAGTTTGATGACTATGATGAGGAAGAACTGGATGGTATCATGAATATGATGTGCAAGAAGAATGACTATGTTTTATCGAAGAATGCAGTTGAGAAGATAAAAAACATTATAGCCTATAATGTGGCGAATAAAGGAGAAGAATTTGCTAACGGTAGACTTGTAAGAAATCTGTATGAAGATATTGTAATGAATCATGCCAGACGTGTAAATAGAATTAGCAAGCCAAGCCGTGATGATCTTATGGAATTGAAGGCAGATGACATTCCTCCTATGGTCGAACAAGAAGATTAAGCTGAGAAATAGAATAAATTATGATGATATCCAGGCTGGAGATGGCTTGGATATTTTTTTAAAAAATTTTTTAGTGTTATATTGACAGAATCGGGCGGTTCCGGTTCCGGGAAGACAAGGTTCTATGTTAAACCGCAGCTTATGCAGATGCCTTCCAATGTCAGCTTCGTGACCACTGATCCGAATGGATAACTACAATAAGGGTTGAGAGAAGTAGGTATTCTCAAAAAAGGAGGTTACACAATATGAGGAAACAGACAGAGAAAGACAAACTCATAGCCCTTTACGAAAGGCTATCTCACGATGACGAGCGGACGGGGGAATCCGTAAGCATTGAGAACCAAAAGCGGATTTTAGAGGACTACGCAAGAAAGAACGGCTTTACCAATATCCGGCACTTTACCGACGACGGAATCCGGGGAACGACATTCAAGCGTCCGGGGCTTGACGCTATGCTGGACGGAATCCGGGCGGGGAATGTGGCAACGGTCATCATCAAAGGCCAGAGCAGAATCGGGCGTGGCGTGGTTGAGGTTGGGCTTCTGAAGCGCACCTTTGATGAGTACCATGTGCGTTTTATCACCGCCAATGACAACCTTGACACCGCCAACGGTTTTGATATTATGTCAATCTTCCATGATTTGATAAACGAGTGGTACGTTGCAGACACCAGCCGCAAAATCAAGACCGTTTTCAAGTCGAGAATGGAAAAGGGCTTGCGCTGTTCCGGGAGTGTCTGCTATGGCTACCGCGCTTCCAAAGAGGACAAGGGCGAGTGGGTAATCGACGAGGAAGCCGCCGCCGTTGTGCGCCGCATCTTTCACAGCGTCCTTGCTGGGGAAACCGTAGCCAATATCGCAAGGAAACTCCGCGCCGAGAAAATCCCTATCCCGTCCGAGAATTGGAAAAGGACAGGCGAGCCGGTACGGGCGGCAAAATACGCAGACCCCTACGCATGGTCAGCGGCCACAATCGGCTACATACTGAAACGCCCGGAATACACAGGGCGCAAGGTATTGGGAAAGACCGTGTGTGAGAACTACAAGACCAAAAGCACCCGCAAGACCGCGCCGGAGGAACAGCACGTTTTCGAGGGTGCAATCCCCGCCATTGTGGATGAGGAAACATGGCAGACCGTTCAGAAGATACGCGAAACGGTGCGCCGCGCACCCAAGCGGCAAAACACCCCGAACCGCTTGACCGGGCTTCTCTATTGCGCTGATTGTGGTTCTAAGCTAACACACCGCTACAACCTTGTGCAAGGGAAATGGATTGAGGACGCTTTTATCTGTTCCGGCTACCGCCAGCTTACCCGCGACTGTACCATGCACTATATCCCCACAGCGAAGATTGAAGCCGCTATCCTTGCCGTTATCCAGCGCGTGAGCTGGTATGAGGGAAATTTAATCTATTTGTTACAAAGCGGATGTGATTTTGTGCGAAATAACTCAAAAGTCCGGTTTGTGAAAGAAGCCAGATATCGTGTCGATAAGCCGGATTATGCGGAAAGGGCTGTGACAGAGGCTCTCGTTAATGCACTTATACATCGGGATTACATTGTATTAGGCAGTGAAATCCATATAAATATGTATGATGACAGGATAGAAATTCAGTCTCCGGGAGGAATGTTTGAAGGAATGCCTGTACAGGAATGTGATATTGAAACTATTGGTTCTGTACGATGAAATTCGGTGATTGCTGATCTGTTTCACAGGATGAAATATATGGAACGCCGGGGAAGCGGACT
>CAJUED010000056.1 GCA_910585075.1 uncultured Lachnospiraceae bacterium | reverse complement strand
TCCAGATAGTTCCTGCCAAACCGGGAAAGGTCTTTGACCACCACACAGTCAATGCTTCCTAGCCTTATATCCTGCATAAGCCTCTGGAACTCATCACGGTTGAAGTTGCTTCCTGTTTTTCCCAGGTCAACATAGCGGTCTGCAATCTCTATCCGCTCTGTCCCTTCCCTGTTAAAATCTTCGATATATTTTTCCGCAATCTTCACCTGAACTTCAACAGATTCATTCTTTGAAACCTTGTGTCCTTTCAAGGTTTTGTTGTCCTGGTCGGATGAGAGCCTTGCGTAAATGCCTGCTTTATAACATATTTTTGCTTCTTTTACCGCCACAGCAGGGGCGGAAGTCCTCTTTGACACTCTCCCCATGCTATGCGCTCCTTCCCGCTTTCCGCTTTTCTTCTTCCCTGTCCTCCAGAATCTTCCGGCCAAGACCTTCCATGATACGGAATTCATCCATAAAATAAAAATCAATCACAATCTGTTTATTTTCATAAACATAGATCCGCCTGATAAGGCTGCTCAAAGTGTGCCGGTCTATCTCCCTCAGTTCCACACAGTCCTGGAAGGTTTTCAGGCGCCCCGCAGAAAGCACTCCCTTTTTGAACATGCTTTTAATGAGCTGCTCCTGTTTCTGCATGGCAGCCTCCAGTCCTTTCCCTTTCTGCGTAAAACCGCTGTGCAGGCGTTCAAATTCCTCCTTTGTGACAACACCCTCCCTCAAATCCTCATATAAGCCGGAACAGAGGGAATAATATTTATCCTGCTCTTTTTTCAGCCGCTCAATCTCCTTGTCATATCGGGCAACTGCTTCAAAGTTCGTCTCATACCGCACAGCCCGGTCAAAGAGTTCCTTTTCTTTCAGGAAGGAATTTGCAAACTTCCGGATGCTCTCACAGATGATCTCCTTCAGCGCACTTTCCTCTATGCTGTGCCTGCTGCACCCTTCCCCGCGGTTCTTTGGTCTGATGAAATACTAAGTAATTTGTAGCCAACTTATACATAATTAGAAAATCAAATACTTTCATTATGAAACGGCAAAATTAAAATAGGTATCGGGATATGGCTCATCAATCAACTTATAGTGCCACCATTCAAAGCGATAAGACTGAAATCCGCTGCTTTCCATGATTTTACGCAAGCATCTTCGATTTTGTGCCTCTGCATCCCCTATCCCTTTTGCTGTATGATGCGACCGTTCGTCCATAAAATCGAAGTTACTTCCCATTGAAACAAGTTCCCCTGTATCCAAGTGGTAGAGCGTAAGATCAATTGCGCTTCCACGGCTATGGCTGGATTGTGAGGCCACATAACCCTTTGTAATCAACTCGGCTCGCTCTATATTGGGGTAAAATTTTTCTTTTGTGAGCTTGTCCTCCGGTTGCGCTGCCCAACGCAGGAAGCAGTCCACCGCAGTTCTTGGCCGATATCCATCCCATAAAAGCAAGCCATAGCCAAGCTCAGCCGCATGGATTTGTGCCTCGCGCAGAGCAAACGCCACGGCCTTTGTGCCGATGATGCGATTCACCTCATACCCATCCACCGGTTTTCCTGTGAAGTTATCCCATGTGGCGTACTTGGCATCCCAACGGACGCCATGCAACATTTCATCTAAAAACAAAAAACCATTTTCCATACTTATCACCTCTTTAACGCCAATGTAATCAGGCTGTCAATCAGTGCAGGAAGCGTGATTCCTGCGGCGGCCACCATGCGTGGATAGCGGCTGTACGATGTAAAACCGGGCAGGGTATTGACCTCATTTAGAACGATGCCGCCATCCTCCTGCAAAAAAAGATCAACACGGGCAAGCCCTCTGCATCCAAGCACCCGATATACTTTCTTTGCCGTTTCCTGCACCCGATTTCGTTCCTCGACCGGAATGTCTGCGGGAACTGTAATCATCGCATTTTCTGAGCCTTTTTCCGGCTCGTTTTCCTGATGGATGCGGAAGATACCGTGGCTCAGCCGGATTTGATCCACTTCGCCGACAATCAAATCATCCTCGTCCCCCATGACCGCACACCCGACCTCACAGCCCGAAATCGCTTGCTCAATTAAGATTTTTCCATCATATTGTCCTGCCGCTTCTATCGCAGCGTTAAGTTCTTCCGTACCGTTTACTTTGGTTACGCCAAAGGACGAACCTGACCGTGCCGGCTTCACAAAGACAGGGTAGGTAAGCGCACCCGCCTCCGGCTTGTCACCTTTATCAATCATTTGAAATTCGGGAACGGCGATGCCCGCATTTTTTGTAAGAATGTAGGCCAGTGATTTGTCCATGCAAGCTGCGGAGCTTTGAATATCGCAGCCCACATAGGGGATACCAGACAATTCAAACAGACCCTGTATCGCACCATCCTCCCCGCATTTGCCATGCAAAACAGGGAAAGCCACATCAATACGCCGTGTTTCGTATTCGCTTTCTTTCATGACAAGCAGCCCATGCGTTTTCCTATCCGGGGAGAGTATGGCGGGGAGACTGTCGGCTTCCCATTCCGTACATGGCTTCTTGCATAGCTTCCATACACCGTTTTTTGTAATTCCGATGTAGTGCGGATCGAATTTTTCCGTATCAATGTTCGCAGCAATTTCTATTGCGGATTTTACCGACACATCATGTTCCTCCGAGCAACCGCCAAAGATGATTGCGACTTTTATTCTATTCATGCTGTAAACTCCTTTCAAAATTGAGACAATTCCTGATTGTTTTTTCTGTGGTATCCCGCAGCACACGCTCGGTGTAGTACGCCGTATGGGGTGTGATAATCACATTCGGCATCCTCAGGAGCTGCGACAAGAAGGGATGGTCAAGCACTTTCTGCGAGCAATCGGTATAAACAAACTGATCCTCGCCCTCCAACACATCCAGTGCCGCACCACCCAGCTTTCCGCTTTCCAACGCCTCCACCAGCGCCCCGGTATCGACAAGCGCCCCGCGCCCGGTGTTGATTAAAAATGCGCCTTGCTTCATCTCTCCGATTTGCTTCTGACCGATCAGATGACGGGTATCCGCACAAAGCGGCACATGGAGCGTAACAATATCGCTGTTTTTTAGAAGCTCATCAAGCTGGACATAATCTGCATCCATTTTTCGGCTGTTATCATAGGCCAGCACATGGCATCCAAATCCCCGCAGCCTTTTGACGACCGCTTGCCCGATATGGCCGGTTCCAATAACTCCCACAGTCATATCCCCCAGTTCTTTCCCCCGGATACGATCCAATCTGAAATCTTGTTGCGCCACGGCGTGCATGGTGGGTTTTGCACCCCGTATGACCATCAGCATCAGCATCAAAGCATAATCCGCAACGCTGTCCGGCGAATACGCAACCGTGCCAACCGAGATTCCCATTCTCTCGGCGGCAGTCGTATCAATGTGATCGCAGCCGATGCTGCGGGTAGAAATGTATTTTACTCCGACCTTTCTCAGCGCAAGAATGATTGCCTCGGAAACCTCGGACTTATGGCCTACGCTAACACATTGATTACCAGCGGCCAATTTTGCGTTGTCTGCCGATATCGCATCGCTGATCAGCGTAGGGATAATATGAAAATCCGGCGATAAGGTGCGGAAAGCATTTGCCTCATCCTGCCCGCATCCAAAAACAGTAATGCCCATACTTTTTCTCATTGATTCACCTCCTGAATATCTACATTTTCCGGGAGGGGATAGCAAATTTTGCATTTGTTTGTATAAAGCAGCCTGCAATCTATTATTCTCCCGGTATCTGCGGCAATTTGCATCCGTTCAACCCTGGCATATTCATAAATCCCGCCGTTTTCACGAACATACTGGATACTGCCGTTTGTAATTTTGTATAATGCTTGGGGCTCTTTGTCGGCGAACACCTGACCGATGATTTTCTCATCATCTAAGGTCACCCATCTTTGGTAGGTGCAGTCGGTATCGTTTCGCACTTTTAAATCAATCCAGCCCTCTGAAATGGTTGCATCCACCCCTTTGATCTCGTCACTGTTTGGCTCTGGAAACTCCTTTACTTCGTGACCGCTTCGCTGGATAATTGTCAATGGCGTATGCAGGAACATCCAAAATAGTAAATTGCTCATCTGGCACATACCGCCGCCCGACATGGTGGTGAGTTTACCATTGGTCACCGTAAGGCCGTCTTTATAAGGGGTATCTTTGTCCGCATGGCGTACCAGCCACCAGAAAGAAAAGGTTTCCCCCGGTCTTATCAATAAACCGTTTAAGGTCTTTGCCGCCAGCTTTAAGTTGAACACCTTGTTTTCTTGGTATATCATGTCAAATCTCATTCCCCCATAAAAGCATATTTTTCTCTGCGCCCGTCTCATTGGAAGCAGGAACGGAAAACGTTGTGTCAATCTTTTTCTGTCCATAGCATAACATCCTTTTCTCATTTTTCGGTGTTTAAATATTCCTCAAGGCAAACCCCTTGGTGGTACATCTCCGTAGCAGCTTCGATGCCAACATATCGGTAATGCCACGGCTCGTTGCTCACACCGGTTATCTCTGTCTTGTCCGGCGGGTAGCGGCGAATAAAACCAAAGCGATAACTGTTTTCATCCAGCCATCCGTAAACCTCGTTGCCGGTTGAATGAATCCCATCCGCATTGATATCCACGGCAATACCAAGCTGGTGCTCGCTCGTTCCCGGCACAGCCACCCAAGTTTCTGCTTCCGCTTTAGCCTGTGCAGAGGTGTAGCCTTTCACCTTGTATTCGGCGATTTTTTCATCCATGATTTCTTGCTGTTTTTCTGTTGTCCGGTATCCGGATGCGACAATCGGGTAAACTCCATCAGCTCTTGCGGCATCAAACAAATCTTGGAGGTAGGGAGAAATCCGAATGTCTATCCGCTCACCATTTGATAGCTGCTCAAGCTCCACATCGTACTGTGCGGGGATGGGGTTCTGCCTGTTCACTAAAATCAGGCTCCATTCCCGTTCATCTCCCTGTTCTTTAACGGTGACGAGAGCGTTTTCCTCCGGATTTTCCACTACGCCAGTGCTACTGTCTGTATACGTTGCAGGGATAAGCGGTAGCTGTGCTGCTTCCGATACGGAAGCCAGTCTCCACCCCAAAAACAACGTGCAGACTGTGAACGAAATAAGGAACGCCCATAGAAAAGCCCGTTTTTCCACGGATTGTTTCATATGCCGTTTGTGATGACTCGTATTGGAATGATAGTTACATTTTTCCATTTGATAGAATGCCTCCTTTGCAATAAAACTACGATTTGTGGCTGGTACGATTGTTATTATGGCAAGCGTATCTGTACTTTCCCTGTAGCCAATCTGTAGTTTTCCTGTAGCAGCGAAAAGTAACGGACAGCACACTCCGCGAACTATCCTTATGTTAACAAACGCTGTCACGCCCCACGAGCCAGCTTATTGTAACAAAAAGACCGGCAGGGTTATACCTGTCGGTCAAAATCATTTAAGTTTTAAATATTTACAATGTTGATGTGGTCGGTAAATCCAGCCAGAACAAAACGCCGTCCGAGGTGTTTTCCAGCGCATATTGGAGACCCATGGCATCCAGCGTTTTTTGTACGATGGCAAGCCCCAAGCCGCTTCGCCCGCTTTTTCTGCTTCGCGCCTGATCAACGCGATAGAATGGGATGAACAGCTTTGAAAGCGCAGTATCATCAATGTGAACGCCCATGTTCAAAACAAAAAGACGGCATTTTTCAGCACCAAGCTCACTCCATATCCGTACCTCACCTCCCTGCGGCGTGTTCTGAACCGCATTCAATATGACATTGGATAGCGCCTTTTGGAGCAGCCTCGGATCTGACAGGACAATTTGCCCCGCTGGAATATCTGTGACGAACTGCTGGTTGTTTGCCTCTGCTAAGGTTTGAAAATCGGGCAGCAGCCCGGCAACCGTGCGCCCTATGTCCAGCGGTTCGGCTATTGATACGATTCTCCCATCGTTCAGGCTGACAAGCTCCAGTATTTCGGAAATGATTTTGCCCTGCCTGTCCATCATTTTGATGCATTCGCGCAGATACTTGGAATGGTCTTTGTAGTCACCGATATTTTCAAGCATTCCCTCCAGCAGAACGCTTGTAGCCGCGATGGGCGTTTTCAGCTCATGGGAGGCTGCCGCAAAGAAATATCGCTGTGTTTCCTCCAACTCATGTTCCCTTGCGATTTCGTCCTCCAGCCTTGCGATGGTTTCTTTCAGCCTGACATACATGGAATGCATATCATGAGCCAGTGCGCCAAGCTCATCCTTTCGTTCCAGCGGCGGCGGTACATCTTTCAGGTTTGCCATTTTATTCGCACTGTCCGCTAAGGCCTTGATCGGCGTTGTCATTTGCCGCGCAAAGATATACGCGCATAAAAGGCTGAATACAACCATTATCGCAATCATAACAATTCCCCGAATCGTCAGCCCTTGATAAAGCAGTTCCACACCTGCCTTGCTTTGAGCAACAATCGAAATTTTATCATCTTTATGTACCACATAAAGAAAGTCGGGCCTAACACTATTTGATGTATCGGCATTCGGTGTGGCATAGAGTACGTTTCCCTCTTTATCTTCAATATAAAACTCAAAGGATTGGTTATTGTAGTGAAACAGCTCTGCCATCTCTCGAATATCAAACCTATCGCTATTCTGAATCAGTTCCACCAATGGCTGATAGGATTTTACTGTTTGCTGTGCTTCCATCGCTCTGAAATAAGACACAAATTGCTGTGCAAACAGTATTGCCGTCACACCCACAAGCAATAGCAGGACAACGATTGTATAGGAAAAAACCTTAATGAAAATCCCTTTTCTTTCCATTATTACGATTCCTCCAATCGGTACCCTACACCGCGGATGGTTTTGATGATATTTTCCGGCAGCTTGGCCCGCAAATTTTTGATATGAGTGTGGACTGTGCTGCCATCACCCTCAAAGTCATATCCCCATATACGTGACAAAATGATTTCATGCGTTAAGGTTCTGCCTTTGTTCTGCACCAGCAGCAAAAGGATTTCAAATTCTTTTCGTGTCAGGGGCAGCTCCGTACCGTCACAAAGTACCGTGAAATCCTCCGGCAGAAGTGTCAGCCTGCCGACACGGATTTCCTTTGCCAGCGCACCGCTGCGCCGCAGCAGGGCTTCCACCCGCTTTAGTAAAATCTGCATCTTGAATGGCTTTGTTACATAGTCGTCTGCCTCTGCATCAAACGCCCGGATTTGGTTTTCCTCATCCGACAGGGCTGTCATCATCAGAATAGGGGTATCATTTTGTGCACGAAATTCACGCAAAAGTTCATACCCGTTCATACCGGGCAGCATAATATCAAGAATAGCCAGTTGATAGGTGTTTTCGTAGAACTTGGTGTGTGCCTCATTTCCATCTGCGCAGGCATCCACCTGATATCCTGCTTCAACCAAAAACGCCCTTACCGTATTGCAGATATGATCATCATCCTCAACAAGTAGAATTCGTATCGACATAAAAATCCCTCCATTTAAGAAGATAACATAACAGTCTGTAGTTTCCCTGTACCCCGCGTGTGTCAAGTTGTAGTGCACAATTGTTATATTATCCACAACTTATTCAAATAGAACATATCCTACTTTACTGTTTTAATATCCCACACCATCAAATCAATCAAATGCTCCTGATATCCGGCTTTCCTTTCTTTCTTCAAAAATTCGGAAAGCTGCCTTAGTTTAATATCTACAATTTTATCCAGCTTCTTTAAACGGTTCTCTGTAAGCTTTTCATCTGACAATGAACGATAATAGTCCTCCTCTGTCATTCTCCAGAGAAAAATCTGTTCCGGTCCTCTTGCCAGTACTCTGTCCGCTATCTCAATCCCTTCCGGATCAATATCGCCACAATAATATAATTTACAGCCAGACTTTAACAGCATATCTATCAAAAATAAGGAAGCTGTTTTTAGCTGGCCGGAAGTACACATAACAGAATATTCTTCTCCTGCTAATTCTTCACAGATTTGAGAAAAAACCATCTGATTTTCGATAATAAATACTTTCTTTCCGCTGCTCCCCGCCCCTGTCAGTCTGCTCAAATTTGATAGTGTCAGGACATATTTTTCACCTTTTTCAATAAAGTGCCGATAGGCCTCATGCTCACTATCACCCTCATAAAAATGGATTCCATAACATGTCGTGTAGCTGGAAATATCATCAGGATAAATTCCTGACAAATAATACAATGCCAGTATATCCTCCTGTCCCTTTGGCTCCTCTACATGATTAATAAAACCCAGAGCGTTAATCAATAAACGCCCCGCAGCATTCTGCCTGTCAAAATAATGAGGATTCTTTGTCATTTTTGCCCCTAACACAGCCAGCCTGACTCTTTCATTTCCGTTTTCTTCAGCCAGATATTCCAATGTCCTGCATACTTCCATAAGCATTTCTTTTATAAGGCTCTCCGATTTTTCCCTTTCCTTCATGATAAGCTGGTAGCCGTATCTTCGCTGCCTCCATGCAGCCTCCAGCCAAAGAGTACCTTTGGATTCAGGGCCAAACCGCTCTGTCACCTCATTCAAAAATATCTCCCAGAATCGCTTTTCAGACTCAATCTTTTCTTCCTTCTTTTGGCTATTTGACAGTATCCTTTCCTTAAAATACACTTCTACAAGTTTTTCCACTTCGATACCGTGGTACCTTGTCTCATTTAATGCAATCTGTAACTCTGAAATAGAAAAGATAAAATCACCAGGCAACAGACTTTTCCCAAAAACTGCGCCCAATGCTTCGCATTCTGCTTCCGATAAATTCCTCAGGGAAATTTTCCCGGAAAGTTTTCCATATTTTGTATATTTCTTCTTCATTTCCGAAAACATACGACTATATGCTTCATTTTTTCTGAAATAACAAGCGCATTCTTCTAAAGTATTCCTTTCCACATCACTGCTCCTCAATTATTCTCTGTTTTCCATTCCACAAATAATAAATCACTGTGACCACCTGCGAATTTGCAGGTCTGAGCAATTCTGCTATCCGCAAAAAAGGAACAGAAGCATAACATCCCCATAATACCTGTGAATTCATAATATAATCAAAATCAAATTTTTTTACAAGATCAAACATACTGCTGATATTTTTATCATCTACACCTGCAAATGCCTCATCAAGCGCAATCATTCTTGGCAAATCATCATGCTCCGCCTTTTTATATTGCGCATTCACCGCTGCAAACAGCGGAACATACATTGCCATTGCCTTTTCACCTCCACTGAAGCGGTTAAATGCTCCATTGGTTAATTCTTTTTTGTTCTCATCATTTCGATAGTAAAACATTTTAAATTCAAACCACTTCCGATAATCCAGCGCTTCTCTCACCAAATCGGAATAACTCAAAACTTCACCATTTTCCTCTGCCATCTGTTTTACCGTATAAATCTTATTTCTAAAATGCGCAGAAATTTTTTCGATATCCTCTGCGGTCATCAATTCTCTGTCCCGGTTCAGCAGCTTTTCCAGTTCCACCGTATCCAGCTCCCCTTCTCCATCCGCAGTCTTAGCCCGCCAGTCCAAGGAAAAAGTGAGCGACATGGAAGTATCCATTTTGCGCATAAGAGAAGACATATCCTGAATCCATTTCCTGCTTTCCGCAATACGGATATTCAGCTTTCTGCTCAAAGTGTCTGACAAAATATTTTCAAACAACTCTCTGTCCTTCTGTCGGATTAAGAGTTCCGTTTCGTCAATCCTCTCTTTGATTATTCTATAAAAATCTTCAAAATAAAGTTTACGTCCCTGCATATAAGACACAATCCTATGACGCTTACGCAGTACCATTGCATCTTTTGTTTCTTCTGCAAAACATTCCTCCATAAATGTCCCATAATTTACCAGGCTTCCGACATGCGCATGGAAGATCCGATCCAGATTCGATACAATTTCCGCTACTGACTTATTTCTGTCACTTTCCTTTAGTATCTCCTTTGCCTGTTTGGCTGCTTCCGGTATTGTTTTACTTTCTCTTGCAAATACAAGCCCTAACGATAATTCTTCGTCAAAATATTTCCTGAGCCGGGTCTCTTTCTCCATTTTCTCCATAACTATATTTTTTTGCCGTTCGATTTCCGGCTCCAGATTTTCTACATTACTTCCCCATACGGCCCGATTCCTGTCTAATTCCCGTTCTTCCTCGTCCTTCTGATGCAGCTCCTCCTTAATTGCTTTCAGCCGTTCTGCCTTCTCTCGGTTTTCAGGTGCATTTAGAAATTCTTCCAGCTTTTCTATCTGTAGCTTCTGTTCCCGAATTTCCTGCTCTGCTCTTTTTTTATAAATATCTTCCGTATCAATTGCATCTTCCTCTTTTTCAATCAACTGACTCTGCATATCTTCTTTGCTCTGCTCCGCGGAAAAATGCATTGCAGCCACCTGAAATGATTCTAAATGGTTCTTATACTCTCCAAGTGCCTCTAAAATTTCCTCATAGCTCTCAATATTTCTTTCATAGGGCAGTTCCCGGCAGCTTACTACTACCCGCTGGGCAGACTGTTTTTTCCTGGCTTCACAATCTTCTTTTTCCGCCAGTTTCTTCCTGCATTCTTCACAACACTTATCAAATTCCCAGCTTAAATCCTTGCTCAGCGCAATCGCCTGATCCAACTCATCAAATGCAGGAAGGGCATGATATTCTTTCTGCAATATTTCAAGTCTTTCCTTTAATATATTAATTTCCTGCCCTAACATCTCCAGTTCCTGCTGCAAGGACTCCAATTCTTCCTTTTTTCTTCTGATTTGCTCTTTCTTCTTTTCCCTTCTTATGGCTTCTCCAATATAACATGCTTCTTTTTCAGGTTTACTGTACCCTTCCACTGCTCCATACCGGAAATAACCATTCGATTTTAGCACAATCTGACATTCATCCGCTTCTCCGATGTTGGACAAAATCTGTTCTGTCATCTTCTGCAGTTCCGGATCCCTGGCAGCCACTGACAGTTTATTATACCCGTGTTTCCCGGAGCCTTTTAACCGGAGAATCTTATCTGACCACTCACCTAAAATCTGCATCGCCTTTGCATAATCTTTCTCTGAAACGACTAATGCATCCAGAAGCCCTGTATCTTCTAACTGACACTCCAATAAATTTCTGTCCTGCACAGAAACATTCTCAGCAAAATCAACTGCTTCATAAAATGGTGTAAAAGAAATATTATTTTCTAATAAACGTTCCCTCGTCTTATATAAAATCTCTTTACGAATGGGCGTTATTTCCCGGGCTTTCTCCAGTTCTTCCAATTCCTCCAAACAAACCTTTACAGACTCTGCCTTCTTTTCCTTTTCTACATTCAGGGCAGACAGTCCGCTTCCCAGCTTTTGATTTTTCGTCTCCCATATATTTCCCAAAATATCACGCACATTCCCATAATCCGCTATTCCCTGGTACCTCTGGATATGTCCTGATATCTGTTCCAGTTCTGATCTTGACAAATAAAATTCCTGATTCAGTTGTTCCAATCCATAATATGCCTCAATCAAATCGTCCCTTAACGTATCCTCCATCAACTCCGCATCGTTCACCTGTTGTTTTGCCTGGGATTTCTTTTGTTCCAAACTGCTGTATTCCTCTGACAGCTTGTCCCATTGTATCTGCACTTCCCGGAACTTTTTCAGCTCTGCTAATGCCATTTCCACATTTTTACGCAATTTTTCAAGTTCACTTTTTACATTTTTGCATTCTGCATAGCTATCCGAACTTTTCCACAATCTTAAGATACTTTCATGTCCTGAAAAGCAGACCGTTTCCTGCAGTACATTCATACCATTCACAGACTGCTCTATTTCCATCTGATAAGCACTGATACTCTTTTGTATTTCACGTATTTTGGCATCATACTCCCGTATCATATCTCTGTGCCGGTCAATACTTTGGCTATATTGGGAAATTTCTTTCTCTGCATCTTCCTGACGATTCCGGCATTGCCTTAATTTTTCATCCGCTTCATCCAAATCTGTTGTTCCAATGGCTTCCTGCTCCCGTTCCAACAGACTTTTTTTCGCTTTGAGCTCGGTTATTTTTCTATATGATTCCTCTAACTTTTCTTTTGTTTCCCTTAATTCATCTGTCTGCGCTTCAAGTCTTCCTCTGGCTTCATCAACCAATCCTTTTTCTTCCAGATATGCTGCCGCCTTCTGCCCTAACATGTACTGATTATACCTTATATATTCATTTCGTATACTCTGCAAATCTTTATAGGATCTTTTTAAACCATTCAGTACATCCTGCATGTCATCCATTTTTTCCATGGCATCCACCATGGCGCGTAAATCCTCATCAGACAAAGTCTGCAAGGAATCATTCAGTATCTCATATACTTTTCTTGGCGTAAATTCTTTGGAAAGTTTAGGTGCTCTGACTTTTATCAGCAGCCGTATAAACTGCTCATACTGCTCAAGTCTCGGAAATCCAAATATATGTTTATTCACAAGTTTCATATACTCTTTCTGTGTTTCCGTAAACAGATTGTTTTCTCCCAATTCCCTTTTCAGTTCCTGCTTTGTGTAAGCAATCTTTGTATTCCCCGCTTCCCGATATAATTTAAAATCATAACCGATTCTTCTTCCGTCCAGCACAACAAAGCCCCAAAATCCCATAGATTTACCCTTTTGTGCCTGTTGACCGATTCCAATTGTCCGATAGCGGTTCCCTTTTTGAAACTCCAGATACAAATACCCGGTTGCTTCCTCTTTTTCCCCATCGTTCAGAAAATAATACTCCATTCTCCTGTCATTGGAGCCAAAAGGGTCCAATCGGTTAGGCGTCCTGTCTCCATCCAGTATAAAAGGAATAAAACTTTGCGTTGTAATAGATTTCCCCGAACCATTCTGCCCACGAAGCAGTAATTTGCCCTCTGCAAAAGAAAATACTTCATCATCATACAGCCAGAAATTTACGAATCCTATTCGATTCATATGCCAACGCTCATTCATCTGTTTTCTCCTTTATCTGAAAATCTGCCGGATAGTTTCCGATTATCTTTCCTGCTGCCGGATAAATAACAATCTCCTCATTACACTCAGCAATCATCATCCATGATTTCATATAAGAAATAACTGTTACCAACAGCTTTGTATCTTCCATCTCTCTGTATTCTTTACTCCATGCCTGCTTGTATCTGGCACGGCAATTATAAAGTTCTGCCTGAAATTCTTTATGTGAAACCGCGATACATTCATCTTGCCGTTTCTTCCAAATACCAGTTTCCGCTTTTTCCCTGATCAGCCTGCATAAAATCATAACAATTTCCGGAAGCATAGCCTCTCTGGGATGTCTTTCCCCAAAACATTCTTCCTCATCCATCACCAAAAAAGCTGCATTTTTATGTATATGAAGCTGCCCGCTCAAATACTCACTGATATTTCTTTGTATCCACTGTCTCTGGTTTTTCAGATATATACTGTCCGAATCGTCAGCATGACTCCAGTATAGGGCAGGCGCAGCAGTAATTTGCCTATATACACGATTAATCCTGTAATGTCCTCTGTCCGTTTCACTTTCTTCTATTTGCTGTCTTTCAAAATCTTCCCAAGACCGAAAATCCGCAATACTATATGCGAAATTTACCGCCATATATCTGGAAAGCCCTGTATTTTCATATAAAATTTCCTGCCTTATACTGCTGCCAATGTTATCGCTGCTGCCCTCATATGCTTCTATCAATCTCATGTTTTCACAAAACTGCAAAACTCTTACAAGGGATTTTCTCTGCGTAAATGATGTCCAGTCCACTTCAAGCACATCCTTCAATTGCAGCTCCAGCATATCCACCATTTCTGATAATAAAAACTGTTCCTGTTCTTCTTTATCTTCCAAAAAAGCCAGAACCGCACAAAAAAGGCAATAATCCCTGCTTTCCGTAAAGTCTGTAATCCCCATATAACTTTCTGCATGGGCCGGAATCTTTTCTGCCTTTAATATCTGTTCATTATTGATAATTGTCCACCCCAGCTGTTCCCGAAAAAATTTTTGACATTTGGGCAGTTCTCTGCGCACTTTTGTATATAATTCTTTATCTTTCTTTTTATCAATCCAACAATTTTCTATTAACGCTTTTACAGCTTCCATTCTAACCCTCCATGCCGCCCTCCGGCAGCACACTATTCATCCTCAAATTGAAATACATATATGGGCATTACCAATTCTCCATCCTCGCATTTCAAAGTGTGCCTGCCCTCCAGCTTTTTCAGATGATATACCTGTCCATATTCTGTCCTCCCGCTTTTAGAAACGGTCAGATTTGCCTGTGCAATCCAGCGCAGAAGGGTTTCTCTGGTAGAAACCGAAATACAATCGTCAATTTGACTGATATTCAGTTGCTTATCCCTGATATATTTTGTAACTAATTTTTTGTCTTCTTCCAGCTTTTTCAAATATTGATTCCGCTGTTCTGCTTTTTCCAAAGCTTTACTCTCGAAACCCGATTTATGTATTCGTGGTTTATATGTTCGGGTATGAGGCTTCAATTCATATTCTGATGGCATTTCATCAAAAACACCGCTGTTTATACTGTCAGTAGATCGTGGACAGTTTACTTTAAAATGCCGCACATGCTGTATTCCAAATACATGCGCCGAAAGTTTATGCGCTTCTTCCATATTTTCGCAGTGCGCAAACATCTGCATAAATACCTTATAATCTTCCTTACGGCTGATTCCCCAATTTTGTAATTGTACAATCAAAGCTGCATTCTGTATAATTTTACGAATTACTTCATCTGTAACATCCATCACCTTCTGACATTCGCTTGGATGGCTTTCCGTTGAAATAAACCAATCTGTCAGACTCTGCCATTTCCCATAAATATTTTCCTTTATTGCATTCTCTCTTAAATTCTGTATTTCAGAATTCGGATGTGGAATTTCCAGTTCACTTTCAATAACCCGTTCCAGCACCTCACTAACCATCTTCTGCGGCAAACTTTTAATTATATTTTCTATTCGTATGGATTTATTCTGAAGCTGCTGCACAAACTCCTGTAAATAGGAAATAAATCTGTCTTTGTGTACAACAAACTCTATAGATTTAAGAACCTTATCTGATTTTCCTGAATAAAACTCCCTCAAATAATCCTGATAATTTCGATTTAATCTTTTAAAATCTTCCTGTAAATTGCTCCACCACTCATTCACTGCTTTGGGTTCCTGATGACCTATCTGAGCCATTTCATTCAAAGCATTTTCTATTCGTACAAAATAATTCATGGACAAATTACCGCTGTCTAAGAAAAGATTCTCAAGCTTTACCGTCATTCGCTCTATCTCTACAGCATATTCTGACATGGTATATCGGTATTGCTTATTTTTATATTCCGCAATTGTGTAAACTCTTTTGGGATCCTGAATAGGAGTGAGATTCTTCCAGCCAACTAATGCCTCTAAGTCTGCTTTCAGCTGCTCCATGGAATAATCCGAAAACTCCGGATACGTTCTCAGCAATTCTAACACATCTTCTTTATATAACTGAAAATGCATTTTTTCGTATTCCATAAAAAAAATCCGCATAATACGTCTGTATTGCGGAGCATTACCAGTAGATAAATATACTGTTTCCTGGATAGATTCCAAATATTTCAATTTATATTCCTCATATCCGCCTAAGCAATCTCATATCGCTGCCTTGAACGGTTCTCTTATTTTTTATTTTACATGCAATAAGTTTCTACCAACTCTATAATCTTCGGATTAGTTGGTACCCTGTGCTATCCTTTTTATAGTAAATCGTAAGTAAATACTCTTGTTTTTTATACATATCATATCACCTTTTGATATTTCTGTATAGTTAGTATGATACTTTCTAAGTGAAAATAATCTACACATATTTTCTGCCTTTAATATCGTATCGACCGGCTTTAGAGAGCAGAAAAGCAAATAATGTTTTCTTTCGTCCTTCATTGCATTCTTGATATACTGATAACATATTTGGGGAGCTCCTTATTTTTGTGTATTAACATATTTTCAAGTAAAAATCTAACAGGGATTCCATAGATACTCCAAGCGCTTCTGCAATCTTATAGACTGTCTTTACGGAACAGTTTTCAAGCTTTGTCTTCCCATTACATATATCACAGACCGTAATATACGGAACTCCGCTATTTTGGGAAAGTCTATATTTTGTGACAGCTTTCTGCTCCATCAGTTTATTCACATTCATACAGCTCGCCTTCCTTCTATCAATGGAATCTCCAAAAATAATATCGTTATAATGGCAATTAGAAAAATTTTCAAACAACATTGCAAAGAATTTTGTCTTTGCTGCAAAGCCAATTCGCTTATCTTATTTATCGCATAATAAACTCATTATTCAACACCATATACGTCAAAACAAAGTACTTATTTCCCTGAATCTACTCTATTCTATCTGGGTAGACTGTTTTCGATACAAAGCGCCCCATACCCCGCGTGTGTCAAGTTATTGTCACAAACTTTTTTCACTTTTTTTGATTGAAAATCGCTGAAACCCGCATAACTTCGTGGGGAGTGTGGTTCATTATTGCTAAGTTGGGATGAAATTGGTGGTAAATTATTGTCAAGTTATATGTCTTTCAAAATCATGTTCTATGACATATGGTTGTAATAAAAGCATCACCATAAACATCATATCTATTGCCTGTATGACTTCACTTGGGTCACTGTCGCTTTTAATACAATTGTTTATATCATCAAAAGATTCGAAAAATAATTTTATAACCTTTAAAAGCTCTGTATTTTGTCCGACCGCTTCACTCGTAAACCTCTCTACCAAAGCTTCGCACGAAACTAATTCTTTCCGCAAAAACTCTACACGCTTCAAAAGAGCTAATTTGAATACATTTACACCATCAATACATTCGTCATCAATAGCGACTTCTAAAACTTGCGAATAACATTGCAAATAAGCCTTTATTGCACCAACTTTTTGCATTGCCCCTATCCAATCTTCATGTGCTTTTCCATATATAATATTCTCTGCCAACTCCTTTTCAATTTCACAAGGAAACATCGAATCCGCTATATGTGATTCATCCGTATCAAAAACCTTGTAAAATGGAATCGTAAAAGCAACTGAAGAGTATGCTCCTGATATAACAGGTACATAAACAAAATCCAATGACTGTCTTTCAACATACCATCTGTCACTTGATAACTGAATAGCACTGCTAAATATGTTCCTGATCTGCAGCACAGTATTTAAATATTTAATTTCAAGAGTTTCTTCCGATGAAATATCAAAATCATCAATAAAATACACGTATCGCTCTGACCTTACAAGTTTACTTTTCATTTCAACCGCAACTTTCGCAAGTGAGTCATTAAAATAATTAATTCCGCTTCGATACTTCCTTTTTGCATCATAAGCAATCGCAAATCCCCTGGGTCGATTATCAATCACATGTCGCCAGACATTGACTAATATCAATATATTTTCAAGTTCCTGTTGATTATAGGCTTCTCCAAGAGAAGTATATTTTGAAAATAATAAATTATAATTCTTTTGAAAATCAACAATATCTTTTGCCGCTGAAAATAAATTGAACATTGCAAGTCTTGGATTCTTAACAGTATTAATATCCTGCTTATTCACTCTAACCAATAAAACTTCTGCAAACTGGTTAAAGAAATTATCTAAAGAGGTATACACTCTATTCAAAAGTTTTCTAAATTTTTCATATTTTCCAACGGAAAGCAGCTGTTGCATTGGACGGTGTTCCACCATTGGCCTTTTAATACTCCCCTCTGAATAAAGGCAATATGGATCCACTGCAAAATATGGCAATCTGTTTTCCAAAAATATATGAGTTCTGAAAATTTTTATTCGTTCCTCAATCCGCTTCCATCTGTCTTTCGTAAAATACCCTTTTTTGTAAATATCATCAATCAATTTGATTATTTCCAGAATCAGCTCATTAATATTGCACCTTATTTCATCAATTTCCGTGACATATTGATTCCACGAACCTGGTCGAAATATATAATCAATACGATTCTTTACCCATCCATTAACCTCGGTTGTCCAACTGTTATGACGATTGCTTTTATGGATATGCAATTTATCATCCATAGCCTTAATCCCCAACTCTGCTAAAAGATCAACTCCAATCAATTCAATATTAATATATTCTTTCTCAGGATATATTTGTTGTAAAATATTCAGCATTTTAATTCGCCAATGTTGATTCTCATTCCCATTTTCAGAAACCCTTTCTTCTGTCAAAAATGATGGTACAAATTTACAATTTACATCTTCATCCGTAACAAAAAAAGAAAGAATTTCCATTTCAGGAATTAGCCGCTTGACCATTCTTTCCACTGCATTTTGATAACTGTCCGATAATGCTGGATGTTCAAAAAGCCCACGTATGGCATCCGCACAGTTTTGTATTTCACCTGTACATACACTTTTTACTATTTCAGTTGAACTGAACGACAAATCTATTTCTATATTGCGTTTAGCCATCCAGAATAAGGCATATCCAAATGACATTCTTTCCTCATCTGAATCAGGTAATAAATCAGGAAACACACAATTCTTGATCAAACCATCTGTTGCCTCATAATCGATAGTTAAAGATATAAGTGAATTTTTTGTTTCATCAATTATTTTCTTCAATTCCACTTTATTAAACATGGGAATATCTGTCATACTATCTGCTATAAGTTCATTTTGACATTCTATACCCGAAAGGTCTCGTGGCAAAAAGCAAAGCCATGCCTTTCCATACCGCTCAACAAAGCTTCGAATGAAATCCATATTATTATCAACATAACGTTTTGCATCTAGCCAAAGCATTGCCTTAATTGCATTTGCATATCCCACCCAATCAGCAAAATGAATTTGGGCAAGTTGCTGAACCTCAGCTAATGTATACTTACATTGTCCAAAATAATCCATCAGAATCAATCTGACATTTTTTGAAGATACACATGAAAGCACCTTGAATACAATATCTTTTACATTTATATAAGTTTGACTACATAAGGCATCATAAATTATTTGGGCTCGTATTGGATGAAGCGCCTCAAGTTTATGATCATCAGTAATTCTTATCAAATATTCATCTTCTAAACGTCGTACAGCCGCCTGCATAGAAGTACATGCTATCACTTTCTTAACTTCACAATAATCAACAGAACATCCGAGACGCCCAGCATAACAGACTAATTGAAGTAATTCTATCCACTCATCTAAAATTCCCTCTTGCAATAAAAAACCAATCTGCTTTTGAAGACGATCAGTAAGCGTTTGATTATTGGTAAGCAGATATACAAATTCAATTAATGGTCCATTTCCTCCAAATGATTTCCATGCCTCATCAAAAGTTCTGTATAATGAATGAGGGCACTCCATAGTAAGTGAATTGTAAATTTGCTCCGCCTCCACTTCGGACAACTTTAATTCAATAATGTCATATTTAATAGATTTACCATTTATCGGCGTAACATTATAATCTTCATCACGAATCGAAATTAGTACAGGAATCTTTAAACCTCGAGATTGTAGTTCCTGTAGCAAAAAAGCCCAAAGTGTCTCCCCCGGTTGAACGTCAATATAAATAATAAGATTCCTATTATGCTTTCCAAGTCCATCTAAAGCTGAAACTAAATTTTGAGCTTGTCCTTCAGTCGCTATAGCACGTACACAAAATACTTCTCCCTCGGGATATATTTCTAATAAATAGCGATAGCACAATGTAGATTTTCCCTGCCCTGAAACTCCTTTGACTAAAGCAACTCCGGTATTTTCAAGAGTCTCATGTATTTTTTGAAGCCAATAATTTCGTTTAAAGTCCAATTCCAAACGAATATGCTCAGGATGAGCGGATACACCTTGAAAAAACTCATCCTGAAGTTGTTCTGGACTGCTATTCATCTGAAGTTCACTCAAACATACCAATGAATTATTGTATTCCTTGTAAAAACCATTTAACGCTGCAACATTAATACCTACTTGATGTACTTTTTCCCGCCATATCTCTAAAGTCGTAAACCCTTTTGTATTAGAAAGTTCTGAAATATATTGAATTAATAACTCCTGTGCTAAGTCAGGTGCTGCCATGACAGGAACATAGCTACTAATTTGTGAATAAATATTTTTCTTAAGCTCATCAACATCTGCTTTTTCAAACTTCAAAGAGTTTAACAGCCAAAATGCCTCTTCTTCTGTAAGATTATGTTTCTCCTTAAGTCGATTTGATAAACGTATTTTTGTATCTTCCTTATTATCTTCAACTTCTTGAAGTTCAGTACCTAAAGTTCCAAAGTAAACAATCCTAATATTATTAAAAAGAGGACTCTGTGCATGTATACTACACATACGGTTAAAAAAACCTTCTCCACCTATAGATGTTTTAGCTGATGCAAGACTTGAGAGCGTTAAATCAGCAGAAATATTTTTGACTTGAACCGCTTCAACAATAATTCCATCCTTTTTCACCACTAAATCTTCAATAGCTTCCGGATAATATTCATATCCTTGATCATCTGAAATCAGTCTGGCAGCAATATAATATGTTTGAGATGAAAATCCTTTCCAAGCTGCTTGTGCTCCCATATCAGACTTTTGAAAATTGCTTATATCCATTCTTCACCTTCACTTATCTTATTCCGTATATCGCCTACATTTCTTAATAATCACTCCTCACTCAATCAATTTTATCCGCTCTGCCGTATTAAGAATCTTTAACTGATACTCCGCAATCTCTTTTAAAATATGAAATCTTTCTGTCTTACTTCTTCCCTCACGGATCATTTGCGCATTATGTGTCTCCAGATTGGATAAAACCGTCAATTCATTAATTGAAGCAAAGTCTCTTACATTATTCTTTTTTGCCAATTCAGGATTCTCATTTCTCCACGCTTTGGCAGTAAAACCAAACAATGCAACATTTAAAATATCCGCTTCCTCTGCATATGCTAGCCACTCCAAATTTTCTTTATAATTTCCGGATGGAATTAAGTAATTTTTGACTGCGTCTGTCTGAATCAAATAATTGTTTTTAGACAAAAATCTTTTTGCATCCCACTCAATTTTCTTCGCATCATTCTCCGCTTCTTTCAATCTTTGGAATTCTTTGATCAAGTATAATTTAAAAACAGGACTGATTGCCGAAGCAAATTCAAACGCAATATCTTTATGTGCATAAGTTCCTCCATATTTTCCACGTTTCACAAATAATCCTATCGCTTCTGTCTTTTCAATCCACTCTGAAACGCTTAACACAAATGTATGTAAACCTGCCTCACTTTTAAAGTGGTCGAATTCGACCACTTTAAAAGCAGGATTATATATCTGCTCCCATGTTCCCAAAAATTCCAATGTTGTTCTGTTACGCATCCAATTTTTAACAACATCTGCTCCTCTTGACTCACCAACTTTCGCTTTAGCGATATCGGTTATACAAATGTAATCATCAAAATTTTCTTCAGACACAGTAATATTAATATTTTGTACTACAATTACTTTACTTTTTGCCATTCTTTTCTCCTATATCGTATCAACCAAAATCTTTACTATTAAAAGTATATCATATTACTTTCATTTCATCAATCTTTTTCAGAACGTAAGTTCGATTTTTATTCGTGATTTTCTATTACTAAAAAATACTTATCTATCTTTATCAACTATCAAATATGAGATTCAAACAATACATAGCAAACACTCAATTCGACAAAATATCTGATAATATAAAGTGCTTATTATTCCAAAAATCTCCCTGATTCTACATAGGAATACTATTTTCGACACAAATCGCCCCATACCCCGCGTGTGTCAAGTTAATGTCACGAACTTTTTTCACTTTTTTTGATTGAAAATCGCTGAAACCTGCATAACTTCGTGGGGAGTGTGGTTCATTATTGCTAAGTTAGAATGAAATTGGTGGTAAATTATTGTCAAATTGATAAGTCCGCAATACCGCTATTATTTTCTCCATGACTAACACAAGCAACGGCATGATAGAGGTTCTTTCTACATTCACGGAAAAATCTTTTAAGGAAATGTGCAGAAGACAAAAAGGAAACCGAACGATAAGATTATCATCGCTCTGTTTCCTTTTTGCTTTTGGAGGACTGTCGCTCAGAAGCATTATCCACTTGCAGCACCGTATTATCTGATAGTTCTTTACCTTCCAGCGGCATCTCCCGTTGTTCCCTTAATTCCCGGAGTTGTCCTATAACGGATGGCTTCTTTGCTTTCAGAGACGCAAGTATTTCATTCACATTAGACTGCGTAGTGACACCAGGATACTTTTTTCCAAACTCAACCAGCATGTCTTTGGAATTCTTTTCTTCCTCCGTGACTGCCGCATAAATGGTTTCATAGTTCCCTCTCTCCAACGCATCACGGATAAAAGAAACCGAATCCGCCGGAAATCCGTCCCAACCTCCATAAAGATTATGCACTGCTATATCAATCCTGTCTTTGGAAATTGGATCATCTCTGCGCTCATGTTCCGCAAGGATTCCAATAATATCTGAAAGGTCATTCTTATATTTTCTGCCGGAGCGCAGCTTCATGGCGATGAGATATTCCGCTGACACCGTGCGGATCTGGAGGACATTTGAAAATGTCTTGTAATAAACAGAAAACTGCTCCAGCTTCGCTGAATAAGAATCCGTACGCATAAAATCAGAATTCAACCATCCATGAGGAAGATTGTATCTGTCACCAACCTTGCCTACCGCCTCTTTCATGGCTGAGGAAGCATGGATTACCGCATCCACATCCGTTGTCATTTCACGGAACCCATACCCCATAAGGACGGCAGCCCCGCCAATCAGAATAATCTCTGCCGGGACTGCCGTGCCATTCCGCTTCTTAAATTCTTTTGCTAATTCTTTCAACATGGTATCAAGGTTCTCTTTTGTAAATACACCCGTACCTTTAGATGACATTACGCACCTCACTCTCCACAATGTTAAACTGCAAAAACTCAGGGATTGCCTCCTGTAGTGCTTTTATTTTCGGTGCATCGCTGCCGGAGACAAGTGCTGCCGTCAATATGCCGGAAGAATAAAGCGGCTCCTTTAATTTACAACAGCGCAGATCATCATAACTTGTACAGATTGGGACACTGTTTATTCGACTGATATAATCCAGCATTGCCAGCAAATACAGACATTCCCGATACCATCCCCTCTGGTAGTACACCCTGATATCATCCTGCTCCAACGTATCTATGATAAAATCAATGTCACCCATTTCTTTTACCCGGTGGCATACACTGCTTTTATAAAGCTCAAAGCTGTCCCTCTCTTCGGATGAAAAATCTAACAGGGATTCCATGGACACTCCAAGCGCTTCTGCAATCTTATAGACTGTCTTTACGGAACAGTTTTCAAGCTTTGTCTTCCCATTACATATATCACAGACCGTAATATACGGAACTCCGCTATTTTGGGAAAGTCTATATTTTGTGACAGCTTTCTGCTCCATCAGTTTATTCACATTCATACAGCTCGCCTTCCTTCTATCAATAGAATCTCCAGAAATAATATGGTTATTTCAGTATAACGGCACACCGTTATAAAGTCAAATAGAAAAATTTTCAAACAACATTGCAAAGAATACTCAAAACAAGCGCCATTTTTCCGCAATTTCTGCTGTTTTCCATCCAAAGCTTAAAGTTTTGTCCTTAAATCCCTTCACAGTCCGGTTAATCTTACCACATCCAAAACTATCTAAAATGTAGCCACATAATACCAAAAACAGGAAGTTATCTCATTATGCTTAGATTTCTTCCTGTTTTTTGCATCAAGCTTATCAAAATTATATTTCCAATTTTCTAAAAACCTTTGAGGCATACAGCTACTTACACCCTTTGTACCTATATCCTTCTCTTTATAAAATCTCCCGCACAGCCTTTGTGTTCGTATTATATAATGATAATCTTAATAATATAATTTTCCTGTAATTTTATACAAAAATATTCAATCTAACGGTTTAAAAATCGTCTGCGGATTTTCTGAAAATAACCTTCCATAAAACTCTAACGCATAACGATCTGTCATACCAGCTATAAAATCACAGATCACACGTTTACGCCAACGTTCGGTATCAGACCAACGGAATATTTCCTTAGTGTCTTCTGGTAATAATACTTCGCCTTCTTTTCCAGATAATTTTTCAAACATTTTAGTAATTATTTCTCCACCCCTACTCTCAGACACTTTTAGACGAGGTGAATTTATAAGAGCTACGTAAGAAAAGTGTTTTAGAATGTTTACTCTCAATAAGGTTTCCTCATCAAAAAATACTTTTGAAAACCGACTATTCTCCTCATTAATTTCGACATGTACACCATTAATAAATAAGTTTACAATTCTTGAAGTTAATGCCGTTCGCCAATAACCATCTGTCCCAATTTTTTTAGAGCGTCTATAAAATGTTAAAAAACTTTCCAATGTTTGAATTTCATAATCATTTTCGGAAGAATCCGTAGGAATAGATTTCTGCCATTCAATAGCAGGTGTCCAAATATCGCTAAAAACACCCAAAAGAACAGTTCGACATTCTTTGTTTGTTGTGTTAATACCACTGGGTCCTAACTTATCTACTATCTTATCATAAATATCATCACTCGCAGCAAGCATATCATAAGGGGTTAAAAATCCTGCTTTAAAAGCATCTTCCATATCATATGTAGAATATGCAATATCATCAGCCAAATCCATAATTGCACATTCAATAGTTTTAAAAGAACCTGATGACTCCCACCCTAAGCATTCTTTTATTTTTGCAACAATTTCAGATTCTGAATCATAGTATCCTTTCTCTAAATCTGCATCTAAACTTCTGACCGTTTCAATCTTATGATCGTATTTTAAAGAAGACGCTAATACTCTAGCTGTTAGATTAAGCCCTACTCGATGATCCTTTCCTTGTTCTGAAAAGAATTTTTCATCTGGCGGCAGTTCCTTTTTTTCAAGTCGTGTCAAAATACGAAATGTCTGGGCATTTCCTTCAAATCCGCCATAAGGGCGCATACAGGCATCCAATGCTCGCTCACCATTATGACCAAAAGGAGCTTCCTGTATAATTCAAGTATAGGGAATTCCAAGAAAGAAGGTTGAG
>CAJUED010000055.1 GCA_910585075.1 uncultured Lachnospiraceae bacterium | reverse complement strand
TCCGAGGTTTCTTTTTATTCAATTGGCGTTATTTCTGAATTACAGGAATGCTCCTGTTATCATAATGACTTAATCTATCAAAGCCGCCGGGTATCCGGCAGCAAATTTCCGGCTGGCAGCTTTGTTACCAAAAGTGCACTCATTGCCCTGGCTTTTATATCTGTGCGCAATGGGCTGGTGAATACCTGTTGCCTGCAGCAGGGTTATCGGCCAAAGGAAATGGCCGAAAGAAATCTTGACCATTATAGCACAGTCTTTCAGGAAATCAAACCTTTCGTCCCTTTTTCTATTATGCTTTTTTAATGTTTTTTAATCCTTGCCGCCGGTTTCTGAAAAAATTCCTAAGCAATCCTTAAGAATTACAAAATCTCGCAAAACATCTTTACTCTCATACAAAATACTGCTAAAATAATGAAAGATTTTTGAGGGGCTGAAAACTATGTATTATATCATTGTAAACCCGGCCTCTAAATCGGGCCGCGGAGCTAAAATCTGGTCTGAGCTTGAGCCGGTTTTAGAACACAAAGAAATTCCATACAAAGTTTTCTTTTCCAAGGGAGTTGAACACATCACCAAGCTGGTACGTGATTTATCGACTTCCTTATTAAAGGCCGATTCTGATTCCGTTTTAAGGTTTATTATCCTTGGCGGAGACGGAACCCTAAACGAAGCCCTTCAGGGGATTTCTGATTTCAGCCGTGTGCAAATCGGATATATCCCTACCGGTTCCAGCAATGATATGGCAAGAGATTTAGGGCTTTCCAAAGAGCCCCATAAGACTCTGGAGCGTATTTTATCCTGCCATGAACCTATTTTTATGGATTTAGGCTGTCTTACTTATCATACTTGTGAACGGTCTTCCGGCTCTACGGCTGACACAGGTAAGCAGGTGCCGGCCCAGGGTGAACCGGCTTTAAACCGGTATTTTTCCGTCAGCAGTGGTATCGGCTTTGATGCTGCCGTATGCGAGGAAGCTCTTGCTTCTAAATTTAAGAATATACTGAATAAAATAGGACTGGGGAAGCTTACTTATCTTTCGATTGCCCTAAAACAGCTTCTGCTGGCCAGAAAAATTTCATGTACTATCACCTTAGATGATGACCGGCAGATTTATCTGCCTAAATTTTTGTTTGTTGCCAGTATGATTCACCAATATGAGGGCGGCGGCTTTAAGTTTTGTCCGGGCGCAGATTCCGGCGACGGGATTTTAGATATCTGCGCCGTAGGTAATATTCCCAAATGGTTGATTCTGATAGCGCTTCCCACTGCTTTTTCAGGAGATCATTATCGTTTTAAGGGAATCGAGCGCTATGCCGCATCCAAAATTCATCTGGAAACTTCCGCCCCGCTGTGGGTCCACACAGACGGCGAGGTCAGAATGAAAAGTAATTCAATCACTGTGAGCTGTGAGCAGAAAAAATTGCAGCTTTTGCTATAGGTTTTTAAGTTATAAGTTCTTTAATGAGGAGGAATTGAGAAAATTATGAAAAAATATTATGAAAGGTATAAACACGCCATACCGCTTATGATTTATGCCATCATTTACTGCACATGGTTTGCCTGGCTGGAAAAAACCGTAGTCCATCCCGAAACCATTATCCATATGAAATTTGATGATGCCATACCTTTTTGTGAAATATTTGTAATACCCTATTTTTTATGGTTTGTTTATGTATCTGCCGCCGTAGCATATTGCTTTTTTAAGAACAAACAGGAATATATCAAAACATGTGTGTTCCTTTTTACCGGGATGACCGTATTTCTGGTTGTTTCCACCCTCTGGCCCAACGGACATCACCTTCGTCCCTACACAATGCCCAGAGACAATATTTTTACGGCGTTAGTTGCCCATCTGTACCGGGCGGATACGCCTACAAATTTATGGCCAAGCATCCATGTTTATAATTCCATTGGTGCTCACCTAGCAATTGTGCACACACCCTCTCTTGCCAGAAACAAGAAGCTGTGCGCGGGTTCACTAATATTGTGTATTTCCATCGTTCTTTCTACCATGTTCATCAAACAGCACTCTATGTTTGATGTGATCACCGGCCTTATGATGGCGGGCGTTATGTATGTGGTCGTGTATCAGGCTGATGTTGTTGCCGCATGGCAGAACCGCCGGCAGAATTCAAAGCGTCCGAGAGTTCGGCGGGTTTGATTCCCATCCGCAAAGGTCAACACCCTCGCTGCTTTCAGCAGGATTTATTCCCGTGAACAACGAGCCAAGCGGCTGCTTACAGCGGGGTTGTTGACTGACTAAGTAATAAAAATACCTGAGAGAGTCTCAAATATGGAAGACTCTCTCAGGTATTTTATAATGTAATGCTTAATGCATGTTTATATAACACTCCGAAGGCCCGAAGACTCCGGGCAAAACATTTCAAAATTTCCTGCTAAATCCTTAATTTTACGCGTTTTACAGCCTCAAGCTCCACTCTTTCAATTTTGGCGATCTGCTCCTCCACCACTTCAAACCGCGCCGCCATAGCGGAACTGTTGTCCACATAAGCGCCCCGCTTTTTGGGGGAAACATATAGATACATTCCCTGTTTTAAAAGCTTTTCCTTCTGGGGCAGCAAATCTATTTCCCAGGCCGCACCGTTACAGAAATTATCATGGAACATCTCTCCGTCCGTAAAGGCATATCCTACATCTCCTTCATAATATACCTTCAATATGGCCTGCTTCACATTCTCAAATACGTCAGGGTCAAATTTAAGCATCGCTCTTGCATTTACCACCTTTGTGGAAGTCAATGGGCTCCCCACCACAGGGCGCTTCAAAGCTCCGTCCCCTTCCTTATTTACGGTGCTCACGTCCTGCACTTCAAAGTGCAGCGCCTTCTCCTGCTGCCAGGGCGCGAACATTCGAAATACACCCTTTTGTCCGCAGGCTTTCCGCTCCATTCCATCCAGCCAAATACTGCCTTCTTCTCCTGGGAACATTCCTATGCTTATTTCTTCTTTGCAGTGATATTCCAGCTCAAGTCCGCCATCTTTGTAAAGTACCGGACAATCCGATAAAAACAGCTTTCTTTCTCCGTCCATTTCCACCTGCCACAGACGGAGGGCTTCTTTTTCCGGCAAAGTGCAGATAATACATTCCATCCCGTCCGTGCCCATAAAGCTAAAATAACTACAGCTATCCGCGGACGGCTCCGCTCTGTGTCCTGTCACCTTGCAGCCTTCTCCTTCCCGCAGCGTAAAGCCTTCCTCAAACACATATTCTCCGCGCATATTTCTTGCAAAGGTGAAAAAATAGTATTCTTTTCCTTCTGTTTTCAGTCGGGTCACAGGCTGGGTCGTGGCATATTGCAGCATCCTACCATGAATTTCCATCCACATGGGCAAAATAGCAAAGCTCTCCTTCGCCAGATTCAAAGAACCTTCCTCCGGCACCCGGACCGTTCCCCTGTCTGTTTGTATCGTCACAGCGAAGTCCTTTTGCTCAATACACTCCACATGATCCTGATAATTGTTCAAAAACAGGAAACCATGGCCCTGCTCATCCACCCTTGCCACATAACGCAGGGTTTCCACATCCTCCGGTTCCTGGCAGACAGCCTCTTTTGAAAGCACGGTTTTTGTTGCTGTGATTTCCTCTGTAAACTCCTGATAGAATAAATGCTGAAGTTTCAGTTGATGGAAGGATTTGCGCACCTGGCCAAATTCTCCAAGCGGCGCCTGATAATCATATGAAAATTTGGGAACCGCACACTCATTCAGCCAGGGAACCTTTTTCCCTTTGGGATGAGTCCCTCCGTGGTACATATAGTAGCCCAGGAAATTGCATCCGCTCCCTGTCTTTACCTGTGCAAGGGCGCCAACGCTTTCATAAGGCAGCTGAAAACGATAAGGATAATAAACGTTCATCCCTCCACCCATCTCACAGCAGGCGTACGGAAAATCTTCCGCCTGATATTCCGGGTCAAAATTATAATATTTCGGCGCCGTATTACAGTGAAAATCTCCATACAGGTATTCCGCCGTGGCAGGATGCTCCTTTAACTTGCCATCATAAAACATCCAGGGCCTGAACGCATAGCCGCCCCACAGTGGAAAGACAATATCCTCCGGCGCACAGGCTCCGCCCCATGCGGTTGCCGTATAAAGAGGTACATCAAAGCCAACCTCTTTTGCCAGTCTCTTTAAGGTAGCCATATGCTCTTTTCCTTCTCTGCCGCTGACCACCCATTCTTTGCTGTTTTCCGTAGTCATCTCCCATGGGCAGGAGGCATGTTCGTGCTCGTTTTCCAGCTGTACACCAATCACAGGGCCGCCGTCCTTAAACAAAAACCCTTTTGCCTGTTTATAAATCTCCGTGTAAAAACGTTTCGTGTATTCCAAATATTGGGGGTCGTCGCATCTGATGTCAAAGGGTCTTCCAAACATCCAGTCCGGGAAACCGCCATTGCGGCATTCCCCATGGGAAAAGGGCCCAATGCGCAAAATCACATACATTCCATTTTTCTGACACAGTGTGATAAAACGGCGCAAGTTCTTATTGCCGCTCCAGTCAAACTCTCCCTCAATCTCCTCATGGTGAATCCAGAAAATATATCCCGCCACAATGTTGATGCCGCCCAGCTTCATTTTAATGATTTCGTCCTCCCAGAGCTGCTCATTCATCCGTGAAAAATGAGCTTCTCCGCATATGCCAAAAAAGGGTTTTCCATCCATTGTCAAAAAATAGTTTCCAATCTCCAGCTTCTTTCCCTTATCATCGCACCCGCCCATGTCAATGGGCGCCGGATAAATGGGATTTTTGATGTTCCTGGCATCCAGACCGTATTCTCTCATATTATCCTCATTTCCGCGCTGCTTTTTGCACCGCTCTTTCAATTTTCCCTGCCTCATTTTCGCACTGTTTTTCAAATATATCAAACGTTGTCACGTTTCGCAAAACTGTTTGTCGATTCTTTGATTTTTATTTTGAGGTTCCTACAATTCCTTCCACGAACTGCTTCTGCATGGTCAAAAAGACAATGATTATTGGCAATGTAGCCAGTACGATTGCCAGCATCAACTGCCCGTAATCCACATAGTAGGCTGATGATAAAGAGGATAACAGCAATGTAAAGGTCTTCTTTTCATTACTCTGTATCACAATCAAAGGCCATAAATAATTATTCCACTGCTTCATAAAGGCATAAATTGCAGCCGCTGCAAAGGTAGACTTCATAGGGCGCATCACCAGCTGAAAGAAAATCCGAAACTCATTTGCCCCATCTACACGGGCCGCCTCAATCAGTTCCGTAGGATAAGACTGAAAACTCTGCCTGAAGAAAAACACAAGAAAGGGCATTGCAATGGTAGGCAAAATGATTGCCACATGGGAATCCAGCATATTGGCCTTGGACGCCATCTTAAAGAGCGGTATCATCTGCGCTGAAAAAGGAATCATCATGGAGAGTAAAAACATGGCATACACCACATTTTTCCCTTTTGAGCGATACTTTTCAAAACCATATCCCGCCATAGCACATATCAAAATGGCAAGAAACGTATAAATCAATGTGGTCTTTATCGTATTCCAGAAAATCAGAAATACGTTTGCCGTTCCCTGTAAATTGCTCCAGTTTTCCTTCAGGTTGCTGCCAAACCACATAGCGCCTCCTGTGATATTCACGCTGGAATTGGTAGCGCCGGAGAGCATCCAGTAAAAAGGGAAAATAGAGATCAGCACCGCAGCCAGTAAAAAAAGGTGCAGAATTACCCGTTTTGCAGTTCGCATAATTTTTTCTTTTACCATTTTTATATCCATACTCCTTTCTCAACATGCGAATTTGTGCCGCGCACAAATTTGTAGTTGAAAGAATGCAATTCTTTCAACTTTTCACCCTTCCTTTCCCGCCACGCTAAATTGAATAATCGCCAGAATAATCATAATAAAGACAACCATATATGAGATGGCCGAAGCATAGCCAAAGTTCGGCGCATATACAAAAGATTGATTGTAAATATAATGAGATACCGTCAAGGTAGAATTGGCCGGCCCGCCCTGGGTAATATTCATTGTCTCATCAAACAGCTGCAGCGTTCCGTTGGTGGACATGATGGCCGTAAGAAGTACGATCGGCTTGAGCTGAGGCACCGTTACACGGAAAAAGGTCTGTACCGCATTGGCGCCGTCCACCTTCGCCGCTTCAAAGGTTTCTTTGGGAATATTCTGCAGTGCTGACAGGTAAAAAATTACATTATATCCGGTCCATCTCCATAACATTGCAATCACAATAACCGCTCTGGCCCAGCCGGAATTCTGTAAAAACTGATAGGGTGCATCTAAAATTCCCAGATGCATCAAAGCCTGATTGATGATTCCATCCAAAGAAAACATCATTTTAAACAAAATAGAATACGCTACCAGGGAGGTTACACATGGAAGAAAAATAGATGTGCGGAAGAAGCCTTTAAATTTCAGGAAGCTGCTGTTTAACATAACCGCTATCACCAATGCCATGATAAGCATAACCGGAACCTGAAGCACCATGTACAAAAATGTATTTTTCAGCGACTGCAGAAAAATAGCATCCCCAAACATTCTTTTAAAATTTTTCAAACCTACGAAGATGTATTCTCCCCCTTCCAGGCTCTGAAACGCCAGCATCAACGATTCCACAGCCGGATAAATTGTAAAAATAAGGTAAAGCAAAAAGGCCGCTGAAATGAAAATCCATCCGTATCTGTCATAATTAGGCCCCGCCTTCTTTGTCCGTTTCATCCGTTTACCTCCATATAAAAATGTATTCCCTCTCCGCAGTCTCACGTCGTGTTACCTTTAGCTGTCTTTCGGAGACTTTATGGGCTGCGCAATGTAACACGCGCAGCCCTGCCTTTTAAGACTTTATCTGCCTAACTGATTCGCCAGCTGAGCCTCGGCCTGCTCTAATGCCTCGTCAATCGTAACCTTTCCCTCAAAAAGGTTAGCCAGCGCTGTGGTAATCGCATCATTTGCCTCTGCAACATAGCCGCCGAAATTTACCGGGATAACATCCGGTAAGATCTCTGCAAACAGCCCATTCAGCTTCTGTCCACCAAAAAATTCGTCTTCCTCGTCATATACGCCTGTGTCGTACCCCGGAATGTAGGATCCCATAGCGCCCTGATTTAACATGATTGTGTCATAAAAATCTGTGTTTCCTTCCCATACGCCCTGCAAAAAGGCAATTGCCTCATCCTTAACCTCGGACTTTTCCAACACATACCAGCTGGAACCGCCTACATTGGAAGCGTTAATGGAAGAATCCAGTTCTGCAATCCTGGGAATCCTTGCGGCTCTCCAAAGTCCGCTCTGATCCTCCGCCTGGCGGATGGATGATATGAACCAAGGTGCGTTCACTACCGATACCACCGTTCCGTTATTCAGTGCTCCTGCACGTCCTTCGGTGCTCTCCGCTTCATATAAAATGCCTGCTTCCTTCATTCTTACAATAATATCAAAGGCTGACTTTAACGCTTCATTGTCTTTAATGTTAATATTGCCGTCTTTATCGAAATACCACAGACCGCAGGACTGCATCATAGCCCGCACCAGGGTGGTCTTATTATTTGCAATTTCTACAATCATCTGAACCCCGGTCTTTTCCGTAACTGTCTTTCCAATTTCAATAAATTCATCCCATGTGAGATCCTGCATATCTTCCTCTGTGTAACCGGCCTGTTCTACCAGATCCAATCTGTAATACAAAGCTGTTGCTCCGGTATCAAAAGGTACCGCATAGGTCTTGCCATCCTGTGTTACCGCATCTACCTTAAAAGATAAGAACTGTGAAAAATCAAATTTCTCTGTCAAATCTGCAAAGGAGCCCGGGAATGTATTCAGGTATTTACCCGACACATAATCTTCCAGCAAAACAATATCGGGAAGTCCGCTTCCGCCGCCAGCCAGTGCTGTCTGCAGCTTCACATATACGTCTTCTTTAGAAAGACTCACTACATCCACATTTACATTGGCATCCGGATTGCTCTGGGCATACACATTCGCCGCTTCCTTCATAACCGCTACATTAAAATTGTCATCCCATGCCCATATTGTGATGGTCTTTTCTTCTCCGCTCTGCGGTTCCTTGGCAGTCTCTGTTTCCTCTGCCGCCTCCCCGGAGGCGTCATCCGCTACGGTTTCCTCCTCCTTAGTTTCCGGCTGTGCGTTTTCCGTCTTACCACATCCGGCCAGTGTTCCAAGCACCAGCGCCGCCGTCATAGCCATTGCTGCCATTTTTCTTTTCATACATGTATCCTCCTGTTTTTAATAAGTTCTGCGGTTTTCCTTCCGGTACGTCTTCCGAATGGTTTCTTCCTACCATATCTGTTTTCCTTTGCTGTTTCCTTTGACCGGTTGTTTCTTCCGCTTTAATCGTTCGTATATACGAACTATATTTCTATATACGTTTACGCTATTATACTAACACAACATTGAAAGTTTGTAAACCGATTTTCTGGCCATTTACATAATTTCTATAATTTTCAAGTTTTATTTCCCTGTATTTACTAATTTAAAGGCAAAAGAATAAAATTACCGTTTATAACTGTATTTCTCATTTGTTATGTGATAGAATCCAAGAAACAAAGCATTATTTCGTCAATCTTATGCGGCGCCGGAGCTCTGCCTGCCCTCTGAAACATAACAACAGGTCCGGCAAAGTTACAAAAAATCCATCTCGGCGTTTGACACAATTTCCATATGATGCTATAATGCATTTGATTCCTATATACGAACAAATAATTCTATATACGTTTGGAGGCAACTATGAACCAGGACAAAAATATACACCGGGCAACCAGCAGAGTGCTGGATATCTTAGAACTGGTGGCGGCTAATCCGTCCCAATACACGCTTACGGATATCTGCACGGCTACCAATTCTCCTAAAAGCAGTCTGTATCCTATTTTATACACATTAACTGCCAGGCACTTTCTGGCAATTGACAGCAATTCTCATTATAGGATTGATTACGCCACCTACCAGATCGGCAATACCTATCTCGCGCAGCTGAATTTTCTGGATGAAGTAGAAAAGATATTGACAAATATAACCAATATCTGTCTGGAAACCTCTCACTTTGCTATTCTTGCCGACAGTGATGTTTTATATTTAAAAAAGATTGATTCTCCGGAATTTATCCGTATGACATCCCGGGTAGGAACCCGAATGCCTGCTTATGGCACATCTCTGGGAAAGGCTCTTTTGATGGACTGTGAAATTAACGATTTGAAAAGACTCTACCCAAACGGCTTAAAGGCGCTGACTCCTAACACGATTACGGATTTTCATGTGCTGGTAGAACAGATTCATGAAGCCCGCACCCTTGGATATACCTATGAAATCGAGGAGTCCACTCCCTATATCCGCTGTTACGCAGTTCCCATCCGAAAAAACGGGCGCGTAACCGCTGCCGTCAGTGTGGCCATACCAATTTTCCGCTTTTCCGACGAAAAAGCCTCTCTGGTTCAGACCTTGCTGTTCGATGCCAAAAGCAAAATTGAAAATATTTTAAACAATGTCGATATGGACATTAACAGCTTGATTTAGAATCCATGATTAGGAGGTGATGATATTGAATCAGGTTATTACCATTGGCGAAACTATGGTATCTTTTGCCCCCAGGGAAAAATCCCGTCTGTGCTACGGACCTTCCCTTGAAATGCGCATTGCAGGTGCCGAGAGCAACACAGCAATCGGACTTCAGCGGCTGGGACATCCCGCGGCTTTTATATCCCGTATAGGGGATGACAGTTTTGGACAGTTCATTCTCCGTTCTATCCGCAGCGAGGGAGTGAACACTGCTTACCTTACCACGGATGCGCAGCACCCCACCGGTATTATGTTCAAAGAGCCAAGGCCCCAGATGGAAACTTCCGTTTATTATTATCGCAGTGATTCCGCGGCTTCACATATGTCTTGTGACGATATACCGGAAAAGGAAATTGCTGCTGCCGAGCTCCTTCATTTTACAGGAATTACACCTATACTCAGCGATTCCTGCCGTGAAATGATTTACCATACCATAGAAATTGCCAAGGCCAATTGCTGTTCCATCAGTTTTGATCCTAACATACGCACAAAGCTCTGGAAGGGGCAGGATTATTCCTCCCTGATGCTGGATTTCATCAGGCACGCTACTTATCTTTTAGCCGGACTTGAAGAAATGAAATTCTTATATCACACGGACGACATACAGCAGATTGCCGACAAAGCCTTTTCTACCAATCAGTTAAAATGCCTCGCTTTAAAGGATGGAGGCAACGGTGCTTACATTTGCGACAGCCAGGGCATTCACCCCATTCCACCGGCTAAGTGTTCCTGTATTGATCCTGTGGGAGCCGGTGATGCCTTCAATGCCGGTTTTCTTGCCGGTATACTGGAAAATCAGCCTTACACCAAATGTGGAGCTATAGGCGCTCTCTGTGGAGCGCATGCAACCGAAACTTACGGCGATATTGAAGGGCTTCTGACAAAAGATGAATTAAATTGTCTGCTTGAGCACAAAACGCCGATTTATCGTTAAGCACAAGCACTGTCGTCTTTAGTCAACACCCTCCGGCAGTCGCCAAATGTCTATGCCATCTAGCTGACTATAAGCAGCGCCGTACCCTTTGCTTGTTGATTTATTGGAAATTTATAAAATTATGAGAGAAAATAAGGTAAAATTATGAAGACAATTATTGAAAAATATCCCGTCACTGCTATCCTGCGAAATGTACCGGAGGATGTGCTGATTGATTATCTAGAAAGCCTTTACCAAGGGGGACTGCGTTCCTTTGAAATATCCTTCAGTGCTCCTGACGCCCCCGCGCAGTTAAGGCGTGCTAAGGGGGCCATGCCAAAGGATCTTCTCATTGGCGCAGGAACGATTCTCACAGTAGAAGATGCAAAAATGGCGCAGCAGGCCGGCGCAGATTTTATGCTGTCCCCCTCCACTAACCCGCCTGTCCTTTCCTACTGCGCGGACCAGAAGATCCGGTTTTTGCCCGGCGTTTTCAGTCCAACCGACGTCAGCATCTGCTTAGAACACGGCTTTCGCACTTTAAAGCTTTTCCCCGCAGGCGATCTGCCCCTTTCCTATGTAAAATCCTTAAAAGGGCCCTTTCCCGACACGGAATATGTTGCCGTAGGCGGCGTTTCCCCGGCCAACGCTCTGTCTTACTTTAAGGCCGGCTATATTGGGGCCGGTATCGGCAGTTCCCTGGTTTCTCCCGAAGATTTTGCCAAGAGGAACTGGAAGGCAATCACTGCCTCTATCCGGACCTTTCTGGATTCCCTGAAAAAAGAGCGGATACTGTAAATACTTTGAAGTGGATAAAGTGCGAATAATAAATTTTCCACTCGGCAAGTTTGTGACTGCGCGCTGCTTGCACAAACATTGCCTTATGCGCAAAAAGCAGCGCAGAAATGAGGAAAATCATGAAAATTACAAAGATTAATACTTATCTCGTACGCCCCCGCTGGTGCTTCGTAGAAATAGAAACCGATGAGGGCTTCACCGGCTGGGGCGAAGCTGTCATTGAAGGAAAAGCTTCCACCGTAAAAGCATGCGTGGAAGAAATGACAGAATATCTTATCGGTAAAGACGCCCGAAACATTGAGGACCTGTGGTCACTGCTCTACCGTGCCGCTTTTTACCGCGGAGGTCCTATCCTTATGAGCGCCATCTCCGGTATCGACCAGGCTCTGTGGGATATCAAAGGGAAATTCTATAACGCTCCCGTTTACGACCTGATGGGTGGAAGTTGCCGCAGTAAAATGAAGGTATATTCATGGATTGGAGGCGACAGGCCTTCTGATGTAGCTGACGCCGCCTTTGAAAGACAACAGGCAGGCTTCCAGGCCGTCAAGATGAACGCTACGGAGGAATTACAGTATATCGACAGTTATGATAAGATTGACGCCGTACTGGAACGTGTTGCCTCCATCCGTGAGCGCGTTGGGAAAAATTTCGGAATTGCCATTGATTTCCATGGACGTGTACACCGCCCAATGGCTAAGATACTTGCCAAAAAGCTGGAAGAATTTGACCCCATGTTTATAGAAGAACCGGTACTTTGTGAAAACATGGAAGCATTTAAGGAAATTGCAGGTAACTGTAACATCCCTATTGCCACCGGAGAGCGTCTCTTTTCCAAATGGGATTTCAAGCGCCTGTTTGCCGCCGGAGGAATTGATATTATCCAGCCTGACTTATCCCACGCCGGCGGAATCACAGAAGTGAAAAAAATTGCTTCCATGGCAGAAGCCCACGATATTGCATTAGCTCCCCACTGCCCTCTTGGCCCTATCGCCCTGTGCGCCTGCCTGCAGGTGGACGCCACATGCCATAATGCGGTTATTCAGGAACAGAGTATGGGAATCCATTACAATATTGGAAAAAGTGTTCTTGATTATGTAAATAATCCTGAGGATTTTACTTTTACGGAGGGTTATGTTAAACTTCCAACCCGGCCAGGGCTTGGTTTTGAGATCAACAAAGAACTGGTTATAGAAGAAAATCGTACGCCGCATCACTGGAAAAATCCTGTGTGGCGGCATGCGGATCAATCGATTGCAGAGTGGTAAATATCACCACATGCTTTACAGGCAAATTATAATTCATTATGAGCCTGTCAGAAAATGATACCATTTACGCAATATATTGTTTGACTAATTTTTAGGTATAACAATATATTGCGTATAAAATATATTTTCCGGCCGCCCCATAAATCTGAGAAATTTTCTAATTAAAATTAAAGAACCTCCTGCATATCTTATACCCTTCCACAGAAATCTTCCTGCCGCTCCTGCCAGGCAGATTTGTACAACTTCCCAGCAGTCCATATCTCAGCTTCTTATACAAAAGCCAGTCCTTTTTCTTCAGATAGCTCCACAGTTCCTTTTTCTTTTCCAGATTTTCTTTTGTTCCTGAACGGATTAATAGAATAGAGGAAACCGTAGTTATGATATCCAGATAGCTTGTCATGTACTGGTACATCTTTTTATTAGGAGTAATTCTGCCCTTATTTTCTACCATGTAATCCATCATCAGCTTATTCACCGTAATCTGCTGGTCAATCCGCCCAATCATGATCTCCTCATTTACCGACTGGTCCGCACGCCCTATATAATAACGGTAAAAGTTCACATCCAGATAATACATATTTCTCACATAGGGAAGGGGCTCAAATACATAAAGATTGTCCACATAGAAGGTATGCTCCGGCAGCTTTAAGCCGCATTCACGAAGGAGTTTTGTCCTGAAAATGACAGAATGCATCAGGATATACTGTCCCTTATGAAAATGCTTCACATCCTCCCAGGTAAACATCTCGTTTACAGGCAGGGCATGCTTGTAGCGCATAACCTTATGTCTGTTTTGTCCCACTTTCTCATATACAAAATTGCTGACCAGCATGTCCAGCATTTTCTCTCCGCCTGCAAGATTTCGCAGAACCTCTAAAATCTGTGCATAGGCCTCCTCTTTCACCCAATCGTCACTGTCCACCACCTTAAAAAACAGACCTTCGGCCGCTTCTATTCCTGCATTGACGGCAGAGCCGTGGCCACCGTTTTCTTTGTGGATTGCCCTTATGATAGACGGATACTTTTCTACATATCTGTCGGCAATCCGGGCAGTTTCATCCGTGGAACCGTCATCTACAATGATGATTTCCACATCCTCTCCGCCTTTTAACAGTGAGTCTATACATTTTTCCATATAAGCCGCCGAATTATAGCAGGGCACTGTAAATGATAAAAGCTTCATAATAATCCTCCGGTTGCCAACAGCCTGCAAATGTAATGTATACAATGGCGCCAGCACAAATTTGTATGGATGAAAAATCTTCAGAAATTTATTTCTGTTTTTTCATCCTATTTTATCATACCCAATTTGCCATCAGATATCAACTTAAGAAATTATAAAGATAGGCCCGATAGGCAGATGGAATCGGATACTTGTCCCTTATCTCCGAAGGCTCTGCAAAAATCATACTCTCTTTATGTTTCTTTTCCGAAAGTTCATCCACTTTGACCTCATAACCAATCATATGCCATTCTTTATGGGTAAAAATATGCTTGCTTGCAGGCAGCGGTTCGATTTTAATAATGGACAGACCTTCTTCCTTCAGCCAGGCGATCACCTGCTCCTCTGACAGATATCCTTCCAGACAGGGAAATTCATACATACCTGCAAGCAGGCCCCGGGCAGAGCGCTTCATAAGTGCCGCCCTGGTTTCATCCCTGATAATCAAAACCGTCTTTTCCTCCACCACTCTTGGCTTCCCCGGCGTCTTAAAAGGGAAATCAAGTTCCCGCCCCTGCATATGGGCAACGCACAACTTTTCCCATGGACATTCTTCACAATGGGGCATACCGCCAGGGACGCAAACCACCGCTCCCAATTCCATAAGTGCCTGATTGAAATCTCCCGGCCTTACTGCAGGCATCTCCAAAAGCAGCTCTCTCTCCACCTGTGCCTTCACCTGTGGCTGTGCGATATCTCTGCCATCTCCCTTAAGTCTTGCCAATACCCGCAGCACATTGCCGTCCACTGCCGGTACCCTTCTGCCATAAGCAATGGAGCTGACAGCTCCCGCCGTATAGCTGCCTATACCGGGAAGCTTCACAAGTTCCGTGTATTCTTTCGGCATTTCGCCGTTATATTCTTCCATGATCAGACAGGCGGCTTTCTTTAAATTCCTTACCCTGTTATAGTAGCCCAATCCCTCCCAGAGCTTCAACAGTTCTTCCTCACCGGCTTTTGCCAAATGGGCGATATCCGGCAACGCTTTCATAAACCTGTCATAATAGGGCTTTACAGCCTCAACCCTTGTCTGCTGAAGCATAATTTCCGACACCCACACATGATAGGGCGTCGCATCTTCCCTCCAGGGCAGAATCCGCCTTCCCCTGTCATACCAGTCAAGCAACGGGATAGCCGCAATTTCCATTTCTGACAGCTTTACCGGCACAGGGGAGTTGATTTCCATGGAGTCCGGTGTAACCATACAGTCGTACGCAAGTATCCGAACCCCCGCCTGCCTTGCCTCTAAAAGCACATCCGCAAATTCCGGCTGGGTTCTTCGGTTTGGCGTAAAATATTTTACCTTTTCCATCTGAATCACAAGAATGATATAGGCCTCGTAGCCTTCTCCCACGGCCTCCATCAGCTCTCTTACATGCTTTACAGCCCGCTCTGAGGGCGCGTCCGGAAAAAGCACAATATCTTCCTGCTCTAAGGTAACACCCTTCACCTCGATAAATACTTTATTTTCCGGAGTCTCCACATAAAAATCAAATCGGGAATTATGGTATTTTGTTTCCGGCTTTATGTGTATGGTATCCCGGAAAAGGCCGCCCCGGCCAAGCCATTCCTCCACAGCCTTATTGGGCGCCTGGGAATCCATGTTAATGATCCGCTCGCCCTTTTTAACCGCTACCAGATCGTACGCCGTGCTTCTGTCCGGATTTCCGCTTTTATTCAGATAAACCTCCGCACCCTCCACCAGAAGTTCCGCACACCGTCCGGTGTTTTTCACATGAACCTTCTCGTCTTTGCCATCAATATTTACATATGCTATAAATCTGTTGGGTCGGCTTAAAAACCGCCCTTTCCGTATATTACCGTAGTTCATTGCGCCCTCTGTAACTTACCGTTTTCTTAATAATTTATTTCCGCAAATGAATGAAAAAATAATCCTGCACAAGAAATTTGAAGTACAAAAAATGCTTTTGGCATCTTTAAATATTGGATTTTCCGCAGCATAGACTATGAGATACTACGGATCCCGTTTATGCTCCGACCTGTCATTTTGCTTATAAGGCACTCTGGCCGAGAGCACCACCTCCGAGGCCGGCGTGGTATGTACTGCCTGGTCGTCAAAAAAGATATGTGCGCCAAAGGCCTTCAACACATTGCGCTTCGTGATACCTCCCAGGAAAAACGCCTCGTCAATTCTCACATTCCAGGCCCGAAGCGTTCTGATCACACGCTCATGGGCGGGAGCGCTTCTCGCCGTCACAAGGGCTGTCCTGATGGGCGCCTGTTCCGGAGGAAATTCACTTTGAATGTCGGAAATTGTCTTTAAAAATTTGGCAAAAGGGCCCTGCTTTAAAGGATTTTCCGCCTGCAGCCTTTCATTTTCCTCAAAGGCCTCCAGTCCCTTTTCCCGAAAAATCTGCTCCGACTCATCCGAAAAGAGCACCGCATCCCCATCAAAGGCAATCCGTATCTGGGAAATTTCCTTTTCATCCTGATATGCTCTTATCTCATCACAGCAGATAATTCCCGCTGCAATCCCACAGTCAATAGCCGCCTGCACATCCGTCTCATCTGCCGACAGATACAAATCCGTGTGAAAAGCTTCCAGATATGGGGTAAGCGGAGCTCCGCTTGCCAGCACTGCCCTTGAAATATTTAATCCATAATGGGCAATTGAATTGAAAACCCTCAGGGACGTATCCGGACTGTTGTGGGACATGATAATAACCTCAACTCTCCCCTCCTGGCCAGGTATCTTATTGATATTGAGCAGAGCTTCTATCAGCCGGAAACCATTGCCCGGCGCTAAAAGCTCCTTTTCATTCTCCACCTGATACCTGCAGTAGGCCTCCACTCCCTGGGTGCGGAAAATTTCATTTTCCTCCGTCAAATCAAACAATGCCCTCGAGGACACTCCTATCACCAACCTATTCTCCAAATCATATGCCATAATGCACTCCTCTCTCCCGCTATCAAGCAAACGCTGTTGCGCTTCGCGAAACAGCTTATTGCAACAAACGCTGACACGCTTCGCAAAACAGCTTATTGCAACAAACGCTGACATGCTTCGCGAAACAGCTTATTGCAACAAACTCTGACACACTTCGCAAAACAGCTTATTACAGTGAACGCTGGCATACTCGGTTCAAACAGGTCTGGCCGGAAATATTACCTCATACGTCTGCCCTCATATTTTTCATAAGTCAAAAGGCAGGATCGCAGCTCCTCGTAGCGCTCCTCCACATCCCCATCGCCTACTTCCAAATCAGAAGCTATCGCCATAGTGGTAATCATTTCGTCCGTAATGCGATGGTGCAGCGCTGAAAGAATGTTAAGCCGTTCCCTGTAAGTTCCTGCATCCAAAAAATCCAGCACCAGCGGGTCAATATTTAATTCTTCCTGTTCCATGCTGTCATCTGCCGCTGTTTCCTCCGGCCGATTGACATCTTCTTCTGTTTCCCAAGTTTTTCCTATTTCCGAAATGTTTTCCGCTTCCGAAGCCGTCTCCACCTCTAAGGTTTTTGCTGTCTCCGAAGCTTTTTCCATTTCTGAGGCTTTTTCTGCTTCCGGTCTTAACTCGGCTTCGGATTCTTCCGTCACTTTTTTCACTCCGAATCTTTCTTCCGCAGCCTCTGCCAAAAACCGGTTTTCGGGATGCACGTTTATATCCGCTGCATTTTCCGCCTGTTCTTCGAAATATCCTGTATGCGCGCTCCCATGTACAGGCGCACCAATCAGCTCTTTTTGCAGTTCAAATCTATATTCCTGCACTGTATTTGGATATTTATTTCTGTCTACCTTTTCCATAAACATGGAAAGCGGTCTCACATAAACCTCATAATCACCGTAAAGCGCTTGATAGACTACCATCCGCTCACCGGTTTCGCTGTGTTTGGCCAGAGTCACAATCCTGTAAAGCTGTCCTTTAAAATGCCTGTAAAGCTGTCCTGGTACCGGAATATTTGACATAGTTTCGTCCTTTCCTCCTATCCGCACGCAAATATATTTCTGCGCAACTATACCAATTATAATCCCAGTTTTATCTGTTGTCATGCTTCTTTTGCAAGATTATTCTCCGGCCGGATTTACCTGTCTTCATGTACGCCATAAACTTTACGTTAAAGCGCAAAGCTTTGGGCTAAAACGCTGTCTCAATGCATCTTTCCAAATGACTATATTTCATTCAATTGAAATGAAAGTCGCAATTCTCAACGCAGCCCTCCATACGGCGGCACTCTGCGGCAAGCGCATTTTTCTGTATGGCATTTAAGCTTTCAATCTTTCTGTGGTGGATGGTTACGATATAGCTTCGCGCGCCGTCCGCCTGTGTTATGCTGTTCATTGTGACGGCACTGTTGCGGTACCCCTTTTCCTCCAGAAGCTCTCTAAGCTCCCGCTCACAAGCCCGCTCCATGGTGCGGTAATTCAAATTCTCCGCCCGGTTTATTCTTCTGTCTTGGCAATATACAGTGCCCAAAATGCAAAAAAACGTCACAGCTCCCAGCAGAGCGATAACAAATGTTGAGCCTTTGAATTTCTTTGTTTTCTCCAAAATTATCCCTCCCTGTTCCGAAAATGATTTTTGAATGAGGTTTATGTCGTTTTCTATAAGTATAAAGAATGATGTGTACCATAAAAAGGACTCTGTCAAATCAAATTCAAAATTCTTCCCGCTCATCGGACGGACCTACAACATTTCGTGAATATACCGCTCTGATATCGGAGTATCTGTGTTTTTGGTTGAGTTTATAATAAGCACCTCCGATTAGATATGGCGATGGCAGCCTGCCATCCCGCCTGAATTACAGGCACAAAAAACACCGGACACATTTCTGCATCCGGCGCCCTGCCGTTTTTCTTACTTCTGTTTATATTTTTACTTACTGTAATGTCTGAGACGGATTCATTCCCTGGCTGGGGAATGGAATCCGGAACAGCCGCAGTATCTCTCTCTGGGACTCAAACTCCCGCTCCGCAATAAATTCCACAAAGTCCATATCATCCCCGTGCGCCCGCTCCAGCAGAGACACATAATCCCTCCGCAGGATTGGCGGGACGATTGCGGGCAGGTACCCGTCCTGAACCAGCGCAAGATTCATGAGGAGCCTTGCCACCTTCCTTTCAGCCGCATGGATATCATACCACAAAATGCCTGGAAAACATAGGGCGAAAAACAGCTCTTATCCAGCACATCTATCGTGAAACGCAGCACGCCCTCCAAAATGTATGTATCGCTTTCCCTTATTTATCTCTTTCTTTTCCGGAGTCTTTTTCTTTCTTCTTTTTCCATGCAAACATTCCTGCAAAGATGATGCCTGCAAGCGCCAGGATTCCTGCCATTACCGGCCATAATGCACTTTTCCTGCCCTGCATGGTCCTGGGGCTTTCCGGCGGCACATTTTCCTCGGTTCCGTCATCGCCTTCCGGCTCTGCGGTTTCCGTGATCCCGCCGCTTTCTTCCTCATCCCCGTCTATCGCGATCACATAATCCGACGCATGGGTAAAGGCCAGTTCCGCCGTGCCGTCCTCCGCTACTATATCCGAGCAGATAAATTCCAGCTCTCCGGTACTTTCATTGTAGTAATACAGACTTGCGGTATATCCCGCATTTTCTTCTCCGAGGCCTATGGAAAGCACCGCGGTAAATCCGAACTCTCCTTCATAGGCGAGGCTGATCCGGATGCTGTAACTATCCCCCGTAACGGTGTTTACGATTTCCACGGGGACGGTGCTTACTCCCGTCCTTACGGAAAAGTCAATGTCCCCTGCCTTATCCCGGGATGCATCCCGCGTGATGCTCTTTCCGTCCACGCTCCAGAGGATGCCCTTCCCCATGTCAAAAGTGATGGTGATATCCCTGCCTTTGAGACGATCAAAGATATCTCCCGGAACCACAACGGAACCGTTCATGTCCACATTGATGACATTTCCGTCTTGGGCCTTTTCTTCTTCAGCGCGGATCACATCCCAGCCTATCTTGCCGTCAGCATCTTTGATGAATGGTATCCCGGTATCCGGCCTGCCCTCCTGCGCCGCGCCTGTTCCATCCCCCGGATTTTCCGTACTTCCTGTTCCCGGTCCTTCCGTACTTTCTGTTTCCGGTTCTTCCGTACTTTCTGTTTCCGGTTTTACCATATTTCCGGTTCCCATTCCTGGAGTCTGCCCCGGTGCCGGCGCTTTCAGCCTGCTTATGGCTGCTGTATAGCTGTGGCCGCAGCGGGTACAGCTATAGGTCATGACCCCTTCCTCCGAGACCGTGGGCGCCTTTGTCATCTGCGAATGGTAGCTGTGGCCGGATGCCGGCGTGCTTTCCGTATAGCTGTCGCCGCAGGAACAACTATATACCTTTATTCCAGCCTCTGTGCAGGAAACCGCTTTTGTTTCTGTCACGCTGTAGCTGTGCGTATGGGCCTCTGAGGGCAGCTTGGGGATTGCCTCCTCACGGGATGCCCCGCAGTTCCTACAGGTGTACCGCCGCAGTCCTTCTTTTGAAGTGGTCGGTTGTTTGATCACGCTCTCCTGCCAGTTATGGCCGGATGCCGGAATCACTCTGCCCGATTCTACTTTTGCGCCGCAGGCTGTGCAGTAAAGGTCGCCTGTGTTTCCTGCCCCGGTGCAGGAGGCCGGCATGGCGTTCCTCCGCTCTGTATTTATATGACGATTCGCATCATAGGGGCCATATGGCTTTTTGCACATCTCACAGACCGCCTGCTCCCTGCAGGATGCCACGCCGCCCTTATGGTCTATAGTCGGCGTCACGCTGCCTTTTTGCAGCAGTTCCCCGCAGATTATACACCAGATATCCCCGCTGTAGCCTTCTTTCTCACAGGTTGCAGGGATCACATCCTTAAGCTCTGTTTTTTCATGGTCACAGTTTGATCTTGTAATGGTGATGGCCACTTCCGTATTTTCATAATTATCCTTATCTGTCCCAACATAAATCGCAGTTGCGGAAAGCGGCACATCAATCTCAAGTTCTTTCTCCCTGTCCGTCTCCCGCCACTGCCAGCCTGCCGGAAGCTCCACATCACCAACCTTTTCACAGCGCCTTGGCACGTTCATGGTGCCGGACGGCATATTCGGCGCGTTCTCCGCTTTTTCAACCACCAGCGTGATCTCCGTTTCCACGCTACTGTAATTTGTCCCCTCGTCCGGGGTGAATATCACCGTATATTTTGTTCTGCCGCTGTCTGATACGGCGGGCTTTACCGTCCCGTCTTTCCATGTAAAGCTGCCCGTGACCACGGTGCCGTCTAAGCTGCTGTACTGCGCCGTGCCGGTCAGGGCTGACGCATTTAAGAAATCCCCGTAGGTGATCGGTGCGGCGCTGACTTTTCCTTCTATGTGCGGCTCTGCCCTTCCTACTGTTACGGTTATCGCACGCTCAACGGTGTTATAGTTACCCGTATCCTTCGGCGTAAATACCGCCATGTACCCGCGGTTCCCCGCTGCCGGGGATATGGAACCATCCTTCCAGCTCCATGCACCTTCCACGTCCACCCTGCTGCCGCCCACCGTCCATGCGGCGCTTCCACCGGTAAGTGTCACGCTGCTCAGTTTCCCCGACGGGTCATAGGTAACAGCACCCGCCGTCGGCGTGTCTGCGTCTGGTGTCGCTTTCGCCACCGTGACCGGCACAGTCCCGGTCATTTCTGCGTATTCAGAACTGTTTGTTGGCGTGAATACCCATTCTGCCCCTATTGTCCCTGCGGCAGGCGTAAGGGAACTGTTTTTCCATGCCAGGGTTCCTTCCACCTTTTGGTCGGTTCCCTGCTCCACGAAAGTCACACTGCTGAGTGTAAGGTCTGAGAGCATCTGTCCGTAAATAAGGGTATTGCTGCCGCTTATGGATACGCTGCCCCCGGCCTGGGGTTCCACTGTCTTTTTTTCCACAAGCACAATATTAACAGTAAAGGCGGCTATTTCATAATTTGCCATTTCCGCCCTCACCGTGATGGATGCTGTGTCCCCTTCTGCTCCATTCCCCGCTACGGTATAGACAAGGTTTCCATTCCCATCCACGGATACATCAAAAAGGATGTCTTTTTCATCTGTGGTGGCAACTGTGTATTCTGTCTTGCCACGGTCTTTCGGGAGCCTTCCTGCCACGTCCATGGTGACGGCCCCGTTAGAGCCGTTTGTGTAAGTATAATTTCTTGTTTCGCCCATAATGGCCGGTGCGGCTGCTTTTTTTACTGTGACTGTAATCTTCTGACTTGCGCCGCCGGTATGGTTCGTTCCTTCCGCAAGGGTGGCCGTGATCACGGTTTCTCCCACTCCTGTTATCAGGACGTTTCCGTCTGCGGAAACAGAGGCCACACCCTTATTGGACGATTCATAGGATATCTTTCCATCCCCGTTTGTGGAGCAGTTTAAGGAAAACTCCCCATCACCAAACCTTTTGCTGATGGATGTTTCCGGAACTGTCAGTGTTCCTTCTGCCCTGCCAATGGTCAGTTTGCCGGGGACATAGGTAATGTCATAGTTTGCAGTCACGTCCTGGTCATTGCTGTTCATAATGACAGCGGCAGAAGGGGCAACGGTTTTGTTCTCCACCGTTACCTGATCGCTGCTGGGAGTGATGGTTACTCCTGAAAGCGTATCGCTGCCACAAAGTCCGGAAACAGTCACCTGGTCATCCCCTTGCCGGATACTCTGACCATATGTGATCGTCTGGTCGATGGCTGTGATGGTCAGCGTGGCCCTTCCAATGGAAAATCTTTCGGTGTATGTCCCCTGGCTGCTCCCAATGATGACCGTAACGGAGGCTGTATTGGTGCCAGCGTCTTTGTTACCGTTGTAAGCTACGGTGTATTGAGCCGCATCCAGCGCAGTTCCGTCCCGCATGACAGTCACTTCGGGCTTTTTTTCATTACCGTTATAAGTCAGACTGTCCGTACCAGTTACAGATACGGTGAGCGCATCCTTGCAGTCCGGGCAGGTTCCGACATTTCCGCTGAAACTGTAGGAACAGTTCTTAGCCGCCTCGGTATAGCCACAGGCAAGGCAGGTCAGCGTATGCGTTTCTGTACCGTCATTGTGCTGATACTGTTTTACACCTGCGGCGTCATGCCTGCACTCTTTCACTGTGTAGGTGCCAGCGGGCAGTTCGTTTTGGTCCAGCCCGGAAGTGACCGGAGCGCCACCTTGATAATAAGCGTAGTGCAGCTCATTTGTGGTTCCGTAGTTCAGCAGGAGGTCGCTCACCTTGACATTTTTGTTTTGGGAAGATACAGCATGACTTCCACCTGTGATTGTACCGCCGCTGAGATGGACGGTGGCATTAGCACTTATGACCATTATCCCAAGCTGTGATGCTATGATTTTACCGCCAGTGACCGCAAGTGTGCCGGAACTGATTTCTGCCACGTATGCAGATGTAATCGTGCCGCCAATGATGGTCAGTGTGCCGCCATCCACATACAATGTGCTGTTCTGGCTGTCATAAGTAAGGGTATATTCCCCGCCGTCAAAAGTGATATTATCGCCGTCCGTTATGTTTAGTGTCTTACTAATTGCCACATTGTCCAATAGGGTAACGGTAGCAATGTTGCCCTTTGCTGCATCCCAAGCGTTTTCGATAGTTGTGTAATAGGTGGTGGCGCTGTCAGTCTCCACCTTCGCTACCATCTTCACGCCGCAATCGGAGCAGACGTTGTTTGCATCGAGGGTATGAGGCTTTGGCGTAATCACGGTGCCGCAGTAGATGCAGGTGCCGCCCTCGCCTGCCGCGCCGTGGGTGCCGTTGCCCAGGTCTGCGGTCTGTCCGGGGTGGGTACACTTCACGACGGTGACGTTCTCCTGCCTGCCTGTGGCGGTCCCTTCGATCAGCCCGTTCTCACCCTTGAGGGCATATCCCTCAGCCAGAATCTCAGAAATGGGCCTGAACCCATAGGTATTGCCGTCGCTATAGTACCCCGCCTGGAGGACGCTGTACGTGCCGCCGAAGAGCGTGGCTTTGTCCCCGCCAGCGGGTGTATAAGTCAGGCCCAGGCCTCCTCCTCCAATGGTCCCGCCCAAGATCGTGACGGTGGACTGGAGGACAGTACATACGGCTTTCATCTCCGCACTCATATTGACAACCTCCCCGCCAGACATTCGGAATTTCCCGTCATTGAATATGTATACGGCACTACCCTGATCTTCTGTATTGCATATCGTGCCGCTCGTAAAATTGAGGGTTCCATTGACCCAAATGGTCTGGACACCGGAACCGGTGAGGGTAAATTCGCCGCAGTCCAGCGTCAGCGTCACGCCGCTGGGGACGGTCAGCCCCGGATTTCCACCTGTGTCGCCCAAATCTACGTCTTTCAACAGCGTGGCCGTCACTTCGCCGCTGGCTTTCTTAATGGCGTCCACGAAGCCTGTCACGCTGGTGTAGTTCGTCCCGTTCACGGTGACAATGTAGTCGGTGTTTTTTTCGCATAGGACATAAATTGTAATGCTTTCATTGATGGCCGTGCCGAAATCAAAAGGTATTGTATAGCCCGTATCCGTAAAGAACGTGAGAATCCAACCCTCTATTTCGGGTTGTGCCGCCTTCTTGCCCTCAGAAATGGTTTGGTTGGGGATGGTCACAGATGTGTCGCTCGTCACAAACGTAACCGTACAGCCTCCCTCACCGTTGAGGATGCCGCCGGTAATAGTGAGGGTGCCTTTGGTGTTATAACGCGAAGAAGCGCCCTTGGCTGTGACCGTGCCTCCGGTGATCAGGATCGTGGTACCATTTGCTTCATGTCCACCGATTCCTACACCAAAAATTCCGCTGCCAGTTGCCTCCACATTACCGCCGTGTATGGTAATGGTGCCGCCAGAGGCACCATTGCCACCGCCAATTCCCGCGCTGGAGTTGTTGTCAGTGTTGGTATTAGCAGCTGTGATATTACCGCCATAGATGGTGATGATCCCACCATTTTTCTTTTTAGCGCTGCCGCCGATTCCCGCCGCGTACTGGTCGCTTGTCGTGGCCGTCAGACTGCCCGTGCCGCCCTCCTGGGCGTAGATGGACAGGCTATTATCGGGTTCCACGGTGATGCCGCCGGTGGTCAGGGAACAGCCGTCTGCCAGGATCAGATGAACCTCGCCGCTGACCGTGACGCGGCCGGAGATAGCGACATCCTCGGTTACGACATACCAGCCGCCAGTCCAACTTGCAGGAGCATTTTCGGCTGTGATTTCCGTGTACTCACTGACGGTTCCTGTTGTCCAGTTCTTCCCGTCTGCGTCACAAACTCGATAGGACACTGCCTCCGGGACCGGGACCGGGTCATGTTCGCCTTCATTACCCTCCAGGGCATCCAGCTCCGCCTGCAGTTCCAGACACCGGGAAATATCAACCTGCTCCTGTTCATTTTCGGCCAGTTTCCTGTAGAGAGCAAGGATTTCGTCAAGCTGCTCCCTCACTTTTTCCCCATTATCCTCTGTGACTTTATCAGGCAGGGCAGCGATCAGGTCCTCAATAACACGGATGCCGCTTTCTTCCGTTTCCATATCTCCCTGCTCGTCATCCCCAGCGTTTTCTTCCGCGCCCTTACAGCATGAAAGGTCCGCATCTTCCGCACCGCACACAGGGCAGTCCTCATTAATGCTGTCCCCGGTGCATAATATTTCACAGATACATTCTGTGGAAAGTTCTTCTTCCATTTCATTTTCTTCCGGTGCGCCATCGGGTGATTCTTCTTCCGGAGTTTCTTCCTCACCCGTTTCTGTTTCCTCCGTATCCTCGTCCCTGGTTTCCGGCTCATCCGAATTGCTGTCATCCGCATCCGATTCCTGTCCCACACTGGTTCCCGCTTCCGGTTCCTCCGTTACTTCATCTGCCGGCTGCCCTGTACCGGTCTCAAAAGTATCATCCGTCCCCGCAGTTTCCGCCACTGCCACAGACGCGGTTCCCGGCATGGTAAATAACATGGCCACTGCAAGTACTACTGCAAATATCCGTGGAAATTCTTTCTTCCATGGATATTTTTTATTCCATTTCCCGATCTTCTTCATTTCTGCCTCCTGCTTCTCTATCCTTCATGGGAGCTTGCCGTTCCCAGCTTCTCCCTCATTTCCAATCCCCAGATTCTTTTCCTTCAAAACGATTTTCTACAAAGCGTTTTCTGTCGACTTCGCTTCGCTCCGTCTCAGTCGTGGCTGTCGCCACATAGTTTCAGGAAGATACAATCCTTCCCCGTGCAAGCACGGTCAGGACAGTATTTTCCCAAAACTACGTTGCTTGTAACCTGCACGCAAAAAGACCGCCGGGGAACGGGTCATCAGCAGGCATAAGTATCCCTGCTGAAAATCCCCGCTTCCGGCGGTCCTATACAATAAGCCGACACGCAAAACGTGACGGCGTTTGTTTTTATTAACTCTATATGTAAAAAAACATGACAAATGGGCAGACTTAGTCTGTCTGTCTGTCTGTCTGTCTGTCTGTCTGTCTGTCTGTCTGTCTGTCTGT
>CAJUED010000054.1 GCA_910585075.1 uncultured Lachnospiraceae bacterium | reverse complement strand
TAGGGCGAAGCCCGCGAGCGAGGAAAACCGAAGGTTTTTCGAGCGTGCACTGCGGATAAGATATAATAACGTTAACTTACGGAGGTGCGGCCATGAATTTTTCTATTTTATCAGACTGCCACAAGAAATGGCAGGATATTCTTGTAATAGGGAAAACCATAGAAAGAGACGACAAAAAATACCACATTCTCGGCATGACTCTGTCCGATGAGGCAAAGCTTTACATCATAGAGCCATACGTTAAACGGGAACCCATAAACAGAAAAGGCCCCCGCACCCACAGGCGGATGCTCAAAGAGCATCAAATGCAGTCACGCTCCGCGGGACAGCTTACGAATCCAACGCCGCCACGCTCCGCGGGACGACTTATGGATAAAAAAAGAAGCTGCAGTTATTTACATTGCAGCGACTTTTATCTGGGCGAGGAAAGGCTGCAGGTACAGGGCGGCACAAGCGGCGCCCTGGAATATTCAGTTGATGATTATGGAACCATACAGTTATTTTCCGACATGATGAGCGCCGGCTGGAGGGTTCCCGAGTGGCTGAAAGGTACGGATTGGGACAGCCTGCAGTTGGTGACGCTGAATATTACAAATAGTATTGCAGACATGGAAAAACTCCCTCATTACACACCGGAAATGCCCATCACCATAACCCACAGCCCTGATTCCATAGGGCACATACTTGAAAAACCCGTCACTTTGCATGTGGGAAAGAGCCGCTCTTTTTCTTTCATAGATGATGAGGGAGATACCGTGTGGTGCCACGTCAACAGCGTTGCACTGATAGATGTATGGAAAAATACGGAGGAAGAACTTAAGAATCCAAAGCTGGCGGAGCGGTTTTCTCCTGAGCAGCTTGAGGAGATGAGAAAACATATGTATGACGCGCTGAAACAGTGCTGTCCGGAAGGGATGTGCTATATCGGAATAGAATACGAATGCAGTAAAAATTATGACCTGGTATTCCATTCAAGGCAATATCTGGCATCCCGCCCGGAAACACATCAGGGAAGCTCACACTTCCTTATGATGCACCTTAAGCCCGATCAGGAAACAGGGAGCCATGGCCTTCCCCTGAAGGGCCGTGCAATCGATACGCCGGTTCCTCCGGACACCACAAAAATTCCCGCGGAGCTGTTTTTGTATTACGAGAGAATAGATGCGTGGAACGAAACCCTGCACGCCCGAAATACACCTCTGCTTACCGATGTATAAAAAGGAAATTTCTAATGTCGTTTACTATAAGTTAAACAGAAACCGAAATGCCTGCACCTTGTTCCGAAGCAGCCATCTTTCCTGTTTTTGTGTATGTTACAGGCTCCTTCAGGATATCCGGCTTTATTTCATTGGAGCCTGTGCTGTCCGGATTTATGTTATCCTTTAGCAATACCTTCCCTTCTTCACTGATTTCCAGGAGACATCCCTTTGTCTCCCGGAGATTTATATCGGTGTCCACATTGGTATTCGTATTGGTCTCCATATTGGCATCCGCATTCCTTTTTTCTGCGATTTCTTTTTCCGTTTTTTCGCGTTCTTCCCTGCGCTTGCGGACAGCCTCCTCACGCAGTAATTTTGCCTGTTCCCTTGCCTGTCGTGCGTCTTCTTCCATTCCCTTGTCGGCTTCCGCCTTATATTCCTCCGCCTTGTCGGAAAATTCATCCACATACCCCATTGCCCTCTCCATTGTTGCCGTATCGCCCTTACGTCTTGCTTCCTTATAGACACGCATGGGAGTATTCAGCAGGTTCATATTTGTCCTTGCGCCTACAAGACCTTCCATTGTCTTTGTATTCATATCACAGCCTCCTTATCACCGCTTTTTAGAGCATAAAAATATCCATTCCGGAGCGTTTACAATTGCACAGCATTTATGCTGATTTTTCACATTTCCTCCATAACCCGTCAGCTTGCTGCGAGGTATATAACTTTTCGGTGATATGAATATGTAGTATTAGATTTATGTTTCAAACAGCCGCTTTGATGTCATGTACGGCGTCTGGGAATGGCATTAAAATGGATATTACGAAGACGCCTTTTTCGGCTGCCATATTCATTGCCCCATTATATTTATTCACCACGTCCCCTACATTCAGCAGGCCGATTCCCTGTTTCTGCCAATTGTCTTTATTTGTAAATCCATCCCCATGCTTTTCTGTCCTGTCCATGCTGTTCTTTACTTCAATCAGAAAACATTTCTTTACCATTTTTGCCCGAATATGGATAAAACGACATTCACCGTACCGCATCCTTTCACACGCTTTCAGCGCATTATCCAGTATGTTTCCAAACAATATGCACAGGTCAAACTCATTGACAGGGCATTCCCTTGGCATTTGCACGTCACATTCCCATTTAATCTTTTCTTCTTCAGCCCTTTTCCGCTTCTGGTAAAGAAGTGCATCCACCGCCTTATTCCCTGTCGCATCTCCACCGGTATCTGAGACAACACCCTCCATATTTTTCAGGTAATCATCTATCTTCTCCCATTCTTTATTCCGGGACAGTGCCGCCAGGGCAATGATATGGTTTTTCATGTCATGCCGCAGCCGTTCCGACTGCCTGTACTGCTCTGTCAGCATTTTGTAAAACGCAATCTGCGAATGATACCAACCGCTTTTTTCCTGCTCCAGATAAATCCGGTTCATCCCAAACACATAAAATCCTGTCGCCGCCATAGACAGGAATGCCAAAACCAAAAATTCGGCAAGGCTGAACATTTGGTCATAATAAAGCCCCATATTGCCGCCGCTTCTGACCATAATACCATTACTGGCACCCAGGCTCGCCACATCATACACCGCAATCATCACAAGTAACGGAACTGCCAATATCACATACCATTTTCTCCCTTTGCCGCAAAAAACAGACGCAAGATGCTTCGACATCCGGTATACGGCCAATATGGCAAAGCAATAGCCGACTCCGCTGATTACTCCGATTTCCCAATCTCCGGAAACCGGTTCCGGAATCTTTTTTACTGTGTGCAGGAAAAACAGTACCAGACAGGATAAAAAGGAAGCGCAAAAATCTGATACCAGCCTTACGGCTGCCAAAAGCATAGATGCCGCCAGAATCCTTTTCTCCTTGTCTGACCGGAACAACAGCACTACCAATCCCATAAAGATTACAGGGCCCGACAACACAGAAAAAGGATACAGGGCGGGATAGAGCCGGCCTAAAATATTCCCAAACAGCCAGCCGCAAAAGGATAAGAGTAAAAACAACCGTTCCCTCCATTTTGAAGCCCCTAAAAATTTTTTGCAGAATTTATCCGCTGCCCACAGATACCCCAGATAAAATGGCGCTACAATTAAAATATCCGTACAGTTATATAGCTGCTTCATAGAATCTCCCATGCCGCCTTTAGCGGCTCAAATAGTTATCCCACCATTTTCCCGCATAATCTTAAGCACCTCCAGGACAAACTTATCATACCTTCTTTTTGCAATCACGATTTTTTCCCCGTTTTCCAGTATCACTTCCTGCCTGTTATATCCGTCCACGTATTTCAGATTTACAAGATAACTTTTATGGCATCTGAAAAAGCCTTTATCCTGCAGCTTGTTCTCCAGCTCCCCTATCTGTTCATAATAAGTAAAAATACCCTCCGGCCCATGAACATCAACTATTCTTCCTTTTATCTCGAAATAGTATATATCATCAAGAAATAACTTCTTTTTCTGCCTTTCCCTGCTGACAATGATAAATTCCTGTGAACGGCTTTCTGTTTTGAGGACGGCTTTCTGCAGCACGCTTTTCAGTTTCCTGTCATCCACCGGCTTTAACAGGTATTGGAAAGCCTCCACGTCATACGCTTCAAACACATACTCCCTGCTGGAAGATACAAAAATGAGTATTTTATCAGATGCCTTTTTGCGGAAAATCTGTGCCGTTTTCATTCCATCCGGAGCCTGCATCATGATATCAAGGAAAACAATGTCAAAGCTTTCCGGGGCCCGCAGCAATTCCCCTCCACTTTGAAACTGGCGGATGATACATGGTATTTTCATTTCTTCCAGAATATTTTTGATTTTCCTTGCCATGTTGCAGCATTCTATGACTTCATCATCACATACCGCTATTGACAGCATTTTCATCACCTGCCTTATGCGAATATATCATATATATCGACGCACACACGGACAAAGTTTCGTTCATGCCATGAACGGACATTTTATTGTAATAACCGTAGGTTTTACTGCACTCTCTGCCACAGAAGCATACTGTCCTGAAATACAACTGCCAGTTTCCCGGTGTCTTTCAGCCATGAGAGGTAAGAACGCACCGTGCTGCCCACCAATACATACTGCTCAAAATTCATGGCAAGCCCATAGCCCTTGAACACCTCCTGCAAAATATTTTCAAAGCAGATCCACTCCTTACAGATAGATAAAATCCTGTCTGCAATGTCATGTACTTTATCCCGATTATACCGGACAAGCTCCCTGATATCGGCGGACGCCTCCGCATGGGCGGGAACAAACATGGCAGCTTCCATCCTTTCCACCTTATCCAGCGTTTCCAGATAGGCTCCCACATCATAAATGAAAGATACCGCATACTTTTCAAGCGTCTCCCTGCTGCTGATACAGTCCGCAAGGAACACCACGCCATACGGCATACGGAACCCCACCATATCAAAGAAATGCCCGGGAAGCGGTATCACCTCAATCTCCTTCGGAAATTCCCCATCCGAAAAATCCGAAACATTACTGTCCTGGGCCATCAGAAACTTATGCCGCAAATCCTTACAGGGGTAACCGCCGTAAAGGAAAGACGGCTCCAGAACCGGATATTTTGTGAAAGCCGCCTCTATGCCGCCGGAATAAATCTTGCATCCTGTCTGCCCCTGCAGATAACGGTTCCCACCGATGTGGTCCGCATTGGAATGGGTATTCAGTATGGCAGTCAGATGCCAGCCGTTCTTATCCAGAATCTGCCTGACCTTCCTCCCCGCATCCTTATCATTCCCGCTGTCAATCAGATAGACATTATCCTTGTCCGGGACATAGACGCCTATCTTTGCCGGACAGTTTATGTAATAGCATTTCTCACTAACCTGTACCAATTCATACATTTTTCGTTTCCTCCTTTTTTCCCGCCACCAACGGATCAAGGTCATGCTTGCAGGAACCGGGCGACTCCCGCAAGCAATCAGTCAAGTGCCGGTAGCAGTTCAGACAGGTCAGCGCAGTAAATACGCAGGCCTGTCTGCTACATCATAACATATATCCCCACAAAAGAACAACAGCCTGAACCCCATCACCAACAGCCACGGCAACAGCAGAGTAACGGTTCAGCTTGTCTGAACTGTTACTCTGCAAGAGCACATCAGAAATCATCAGGCTCAGCCATATCGCCCAGCAATTCGGTCGCTTCCGTCTCGTCCATATAGGAGACGCCGGTGATTTTCCCATCCTCCCTGCGGATTATCTTAATATTCACCGTACCTGCCGGATTTGTATTCAAAGTATAAAAGGATTGATTGGGCCGGATATCCAGGAAAATATTGAGCAGCTGTCCCTGATAGTAATAATTCTTTCCATTTTTTGTTACACCCACAGCCTCATATTCCGCCATCAACTGTTCTTCCCATTTCTCCTCCTGGGCATCCTTTTCATCCTCCATGTCCAGTTCGTCAAACAATATTGCCTGGAAACTCCAGCGGTCATCCTCCAATGCCCTGTCCAGCCATAACTCCAGCTCTGTTTCATCCATGCAGTCTGTCAGGATAGAAAAAAGAGCAGTCTCCTCCTCTGTATATGCCCTTTCTGCGAAATCGGCAAGAAGCGAATCGTTCCCATCTAATGCGTCTACTGTGATGGAGAAAAGCGCGGTCTCTCTGTCCGCATATGCTTTTTCCGCAAAGCCGGCAAGGAGCGGAGCATCCCCATCCAATACGCTGACTGCCACTGAAAAGAAAGCAGCATCGCCATCATCATAGAGTTTTTCCAGCCATGCAAGCTGTTCTTTCTCCTTCAGCCGGGAAAATGCAATTTGAAACAGAGACGGACTGTCGGCCTCATAATATTGCTCCGCCTGAGAGGAAATGCTGCGCTTCGAGGATGTCCCGGTATGGGTCTGTGTTCTCCCCTGTAGGGAAAGTATATCCTCTCCTCCCGTCGTCTCCAGCCCCAACATCAAAAGTTTCCCTGACATCCGACCGGATGCTGCCGATACCGCTGGCGCCGCCGCAACAGGATAAACGCCCAAAGCAGATGCTCCAAAGATTATGCACAGGGTCAGCGCCCCTGTTAAAATCCGAACGGTCTTAGATTTTCTCTCATAATTCATAATTGCCTTTAACCTCTCCTTCAATATTTTTTTGTTTTCGCTTAAAGTGACAGCGCCAAGGGACTCTTTGTATTTCCCCACTGCGGCCATAGCATCAAGCAATGTTTTTCCGTAATCTTCCGGGCTCATACATCCCGTTTTCACAAGGACGGCCTCATCACAGGAAAACTCGCATGCCCTGGTAATTTCCCTGCTCATCAGATGCACAAAGGGATTGAACCAGTGCAGGCAGACGGTTATCTGCACCAGCCATTTATAGAACATATCCTTTCTCTTATAGTGAATCAGCTCGTGTACCATAATATACCGAATATTTTTTTCGGAAATATCCGCGCCTTGAGATGTTTTATCTGGCAATATTGTACTTTGAAATCCTTCATTTTGAATCGGCACGTTTTGGAGTGTTGCACCTTGAGACGTTGCACTTCTGAGTATTGCACTTTGAGATGTTGCACCTTGAAATGTTGCACTTTGAAGTGTTACACTCGGCAGTACAATGCATGGATGGAAGAATCCCTTTAACAGCGGCGAAGCAATCTGCGGATTGGTGCAAAGCTCCACCGGCTTTTTGATTCCCAGTTGCTCTGCAGTGACAGAGAGCAGATTTAAAACTTCCATATCGGAAACAGGAGTCGAGCCGGCATTTATGTATTGTACAAAGCTTTGATAGACCGTTATTTTCCGTATCAGCATCCCCAGTGCAACTACCAGCCAAACCAGCCAGATATGACTTGCCAGTAGTAATATGGTATCCCGGAAGGGATGTGCAGTTGTCAGAGCCTCCGGTGAATCAGATGTTTCCTGTTCGGTCATCTTCTGTTCAGCCATTTGGGGCTTATCCATTTGCCGTTCAGCCGTTTTCCGCACAGTCATTTCCTGTGTTTCCTCTGACCCCCAATCATCAGCTATGGCATTATCCTGCATCCCATCTGCGGAGTGCTTTTGTGGCGGAGAAGTTTCCTGGGATTGAAGCATTGCAGCCTGCTCAATGGCCAGATAAGTCTTTCCCATCAAATTGATTCCCATCCCAAAAGGGAGTAACAGCCGCATAATCACAATGAGCCAGACATAATACTGCCACTGTCTGCTTATTTTATTTTTCCAAAGTCCTTTACCCAAAAACAGCGCCAAAATAAGTACAGCACCGGAGCAGGACATAGTCAGGAATTGTTTCAAAATCATATTCATTTTTATAACCATGCTCCTTTCTTAACGTGCGACAATTTACATGTTTTTACAGGCTTTGCAGTAAGTGCAAGGTCCTGGGCTAAATAGCTACCTTTAGTCCTTTTTCCGCCCTTTCTCCAGCAGACTCCTCAGTTCTTCATATTCTTCATCTTCCAGTAAATCTCCAAAAATCAGGTTGGATACCAACTCTTTTACATTTCCCTCATAAACCTTGTTCATAAAATTTCTGGTCTGTTCCGTCTGGTATTCCATTTCCGAAACCAGCGCGGTATACTCGTTGCGCCGCCCAATCTTTTTGGCTTTTAAAAAACCCTTGTTGACCAGCCGTGACAAAAGTACGATCAATGTGTTTTTCTGACATGGCTTTCCCTTTAATGCCAATTCTTCCATGATATGGGAAAACAGCGTCACATCCTCCGGATTTCCCCAGACAATCTTCATAATTTCAAGTTCAGCATCAGATATTTGTTGTACCATAAATAGTATCCTTTCATAAGTATAACACCGTGTTATATTTTAGGATAACACGGTGTTATACTTAAGTCAAGTCTTTGACTAAAAATAAATTTTATGCTCTCAAGTGCAAAAACTTTTATTTTTTGACAATTATTGCAATTGAGCAGGGAAGGTTCTTCCCCTACTCACCGTGCAGACCGCATGCTGTAGAGCAGCAAATTTCCATATGCGGCCCTGTGCATACATGCGGCTCTGTGCATACATGCGACTCTGTGCATTAAAAAAGAGCCCACCACTCGCTCGGTGAACTCCTCTGCACTCAATCATCCCGGCAAAAAATATTTTTTATTTACACATGAAGGCTATTGCTTTGTGATACCAGCTCATTTATTCATTCCATCAACAATACCTTCCAGCTTCGCTGTCATTTCCACCCATGCCGGGATGAATCCGCTTTTGACCGCATTCCGCACCGACCTGATATTCGACCAGGCGGAGCAGTAAAAAGGCACTTTACCCCTTTCCAAAATCTCAACGGCCAGACGGCTGGTAAGAGCCGCCGCAATTCCTTCCCTTCTGTATGCAGGCAGCACATCCACGCCAATCTGCCACATAGTATCGCAGTCCGCAGAGCAGCCCGCAAGCCCAATCAGTTTCCCCGCATCATATGCCCCAACACCCAGAATATCCAGCTCTTTCCTGTCCTCGCACAGCGCATTGCTCCATTCCTGTTTATATAAATCTGTAAAATCAGGCTGTCCCATTATTTTCAGTTCATACCTGCAGGGCAGGCTATACAGCTTTTCCACATCAGGCAGATAGTATTCCGCCATAAAGCACACCTTCTGGCCCATCTGCATAAGCCTTTCATTCAGCCAGTGCATGTTGGGGGTCTCAAAGCAGTGGTAGAATTCAAATTTGTTGATGTACTCCTCCACTATTTCTCTGTATTCACCACGCACCGACGCAACAATATTGTTTCCATAGGAAACCAGGTTGCAGGCAATGGGCTCCTTGTAATACTTCCGTGCTCCCGGGCTTATATTTGATTGGACAATCACATGGCGGCTTTCGAGGAAATCTGATGCTTTGCAGTTGATATCAAGAGCGGACTGCTCCATGGCTGTTTGTAGTATGTTTTGATTCGTCATAGTTTCACACTTTCCTGACACATTTATATTTCAATTTAGAATCACAGATTAAAAATGATTTTCCAATCCCACATAAACCAAAACCTTATTGCATAACTTCCGGCTCAATCTGATATCACAGGCAAGCAAAATTTCTAATATTTCCCGGACTTCTTCTGCTGCGAGCATACCTTTATCATAAGCAAGCATCAGAATACCAACAGTTCCTATATGTTCAACAGACATCTTTTTTGCCACGCTTCTGCCTTTGTGCTCATCTATAACAAGTAAATCCGCATTTTTCTCTCCATATAGAACCAGCGATTCACTTTCTCCTGCATCTAATCCGGTAACATTTCTTAAAATTTGTACTGATTCCACATTATCTACCTTTTCAACCGAAAGAAAGGGACAGCTTTCTATCGCCTTCCACTCCGTCTCATAGCTATTATTACCGGTTAATTCGTTATAAACCGCCTCCGGTATCACAATTGTCTGATACATTTTTTCAAGCAATCCCAACTGTCCGGCTTTCAGCAGTGAAAGAATTGGAGTTGTATCTGATATTACTATCATATCTTTGCATTCACCAGCCTTTTCACCGTCCGGACTTCTTCATCAAATTCTTCGTCCGTCATATCCAGATAAGGAATTCCCAATCTGCTGTATAGTTCAATCAGTTCCATTTTACGCATTCCCAACAGTTCAGCTGCACGGCCATGTGATATCGTATTGTTTACAATGCTGGGATATAGCAAGAGAGCATTTCTTATTTCCTCTGTCGTATCATCCAGTACATAGTCTTTTACTATTGCCGGAATCTTTATCTCCATACTCGTCATAAGCATAGGCGGTCTCCTTTCTTAATTGGTTTTCTTATATTATATTTTTCTCCATATCTGATGTCAACGACTCCCTATAGCATTGAAACGTTTCTGCAACCTTTGGTATTACTTTCCAAATAGCATGCAAGTCAAACGCTGTAACGCTTTGCAAGCCAGTTTATTGGATAAAAGAAGCCATATATTAATTTTTTAATCCAGCCACCGGATAAATGCCGTTTTATCCACACTATTGTACCCTGCATTCCGGTAGAAATTTAAAGTGCTTTCCTCTTTAGAACCGGTGAGCAGCATCATCTTATAGCAGCCTTTTTCCTCCGCAATCTTCTTTGCATAATTCAGGCATGCCGCCCCATAACCTTTTCTGCGGTAGTCTCCGTGGGTTACCACATTTTCCACAAATGCATAGGGCCGCACGTTTCTTGTAAGGTTGGGGATAATCACGCAGACGCAGGAAGCCGCAATTTTGCCCTCCACCTCACAGACAATCAGGTGATGGTTTTCATCACTCATTATTTTATTCCAGGTTTCCCGCAGTCTCTCCGAGTCTTCCGGTATTTCTGTCTCATGAAGAAACAAATAGAGCTGTAAAATTTCTTTTAAATCCGTTTTCGTTGCTTCTCTGACCATAAATATTTCCCTCATAAATTGATATCCCCGCCGGGGTTACAACAGCCAAGGGGGCCTCTCTGTCATAGTTTATACTGCATAAAATTTCCATTCTTTACAAACCCAAAGTCCGTATAAAGCAGTACACCCATATCCGACGCCGTAATCTGTACCGTGCCGCAGCCATACGTCCGGGCTTCTTCTATCACTCTGGCCAGCAGCTCTCTGGCAATTCCCTGCCTGCGGTAATCCCCGGATGTGAACATGCTTGACAGCAACCCTATTTTTCCGCTGGGACAGCCAAAATAAGGAGGCTTTTCCACAAACGACATTCCGCTTGTCCCCACAATTTTATCCCCGTCAACTGCCAGCCAGGAGACAAAGGTACCGTCCGCCATATGTCGGTTATAATAATCCCGCAAGGCTGGCTTTAAGTCAAAGTCCTCCTTTGCCCCTTCCTCACGCAGCTGGTCAATTCTCATATCTATAAACAGTTCCAGCTCATTTTTCGTCAGTCTCTTATACTCTATCGACATAGATTCCCCTCCATACCATTCCATAATCAGTTCCGGAGCGTTTTCACAAATTGCTCCGGAACACAAACTCAAGTTTCAATCATTTTCTTTACAATATCCTCCGGTAACATATGTGAAGTGTCGATTCTAACTGTTTCCAGCTCTTGATACAGGGGAAGCCTTGCAATACTTTTTTCTATCACATCTTTTGTGCGAATGCCTTTTCTTACGTCTCTTTCCAGCCTTTCTTTTAAGGAAGCTTCATCACAGACAAGTGAAATCTTTTTTACTTTACAGTCTTTTGTATCAATTCTTCTTATGATGCTGTCGATTATGCTTTGCTCATGCATCACCCAGCAAAAAACAATATTTTCATACGCTGAACACCCTATAAAATTATTCAGCAGATGACATATGTTGTTAAGTACCATCCCTTTGGTTTCCTCCGTAACCTGAAAGGGGCTTGCATACCAGCACCAGTCGCCGTCAAGCAGTACGCTGTTTTTCAGTCTTTCATTCAAGAGCCTGCACACTGTGGTTTTTCCAACGCCCATTGTACCGCCCGTTATATATATGGTTTTCACTCTTTTGCCGCCTTCCGTTCGTCCGTAACAATGTGCTCTATTCCCTTATGCTCTCTGCCCAGATACTCTTTTAAAAAGCTCGGAAACGCTTTGTACTTGTCCAAATCTTCTATTGGTATCCAGTGCATTTCCTCTTTTGCCCCATAAGTATAACTGTTGCTGTGGAGCTCCTTTGTTCCCCTTGGTTTCATCAAAAAGTAAAAGCTTATCTCATGGCAGTCAAGTCCCTTTAAGGTTCCACCGCTCTCATCAAAAAAATTTTCATGGATAACGGCCAGATGGTCTATCTCATAACGGACTCCCGTTTCTTCGTATACCTCTCTGACAACAGCCTCCTGAGCGATCTCGCCCATATGCACGCCGCCTCCGATAGAATACAGATAATCCTCATTTTCATTTCCTGCAAACAGGACACAGCCATCTTCAATTATAATCGCTCCCGCCCGGTAACGAAACCAACGGTTTCCTTTTACAAACCCACAATCCTGCATATCCGTCTCCCATTTCTCAGCGCAATTTCCATCTGCTATAAATAATAATACTTCTCTCTGTTTTTTACAAGAAAAGCAATGGAAACAAATACCGTTATCAGCTCTGACAATGGAACCGCCAGCCACACTCCCGTCACTCCCCACAGCCCCGGCAGCGTCAGCTGAAAAAGCACAAGGAATACAAATGTCCGCAGCAGTGAGATAACCGCTGACACCTTTCCATTGGACAGGGCTGTAAAAAATGCGGAGGTAAAAATATTCATCCCACAGAATAAAAAGCCCCAATAAAATATTCGAAATCCTTTCTGCGCAATATCATAAACCGGTGTTCCTTTTGGAGAAAATACACTGACAAGCGGCGCTCCAAACAGGGATGACAGCAGAAACATCACAATGGATACCGTCACTATAAAAGAAATACAAATCTTAACGATTTTCTTAAGCCCCTGCCTGTCCCCCCGCCCGTAACGGTAGCTGATTATCGGCGCAACCCCCATTGAAAATCCTATGTATAAGGTGGTCAACATAAACTCCGTGTATATCATAATTGTGACAGCCGCTACCCCGCCCTCCCCCGACAGTTTCAGCATGATCATGTTAAAGAAAAACGTGGTGACCGCCGTGGCCATCTGGCTTACCATCTCTGAAAAACCATTTGAGCAGCTTTCCAGCAATACCCTGAAATCCATTTTCGGTTTTCGGAATCTCAGAGTGCTTCTATTCCCGCTACGGCACTCCTCACCCCTTGAAGGAAGGGCCTTAAAAAAATACATTCCCACCAATGCAGGAATGAGATAACCAATTCCCGTTCCAAGTGCCGAACCCCTGATTCCCATTTGAAACGGAACCATGAAAATATAATCCAGAAGTATATTCGCCGCCCCGGCTCCTACCGACAACAGCATCCCAAGCCCCGGCCGCCCAGCCGTGACAATCAAATTCTGAAAAAGCACCTGCAGGATGCTTGCCGGGGTAAAAATAAGAATAACCAACAGATACTCCCTGCAATAAGGAAACAGTAACGGACTTGCTCCCAGCCCTTGAATCATGGGGTCAATCAAAATGATTCCCACAAGGGAAATCAGCAGACCGAGAACCGCTCCTGCACAGACAAGCAATGTGAAATCCTGCGAGGCCCGTTTTTCTTCCCCCGCTCCCATCTTCCTCGCTATAATCGCGCTTCCTCCGGTGGCAAGCATGGTTCCAAGACCTACAATAAAATTAATAACCGGGCAGACGATATTCATTGCCGCCAATGCATCCGCATTTACCAGCCGGGCCACAAACACCGTGTCCACAATTGTATATAAACCTGAAAACAGCATTGTTACCATGGTTGGCAGCGCAAATTTCAGGAGAGATTTCATATTAAAATCCTGTGCCAGCGGATTTTCTGTCACTTGCCTGCGTCCGCTCATTTCATTTCCTCCTCCAAATCCAATAACTCTGTTGCACCCAATGGGATATGCTTTTTCCTTTTACCCGCAAGAACAAGACGCTGGGTGGGATAGCCAAATTCAACCAACAGTTCCCCCTCTGCAAAACCAAGCTTCTGAAATGCCTTTCGATAACCTGTATCCGCCTTATCCCCTTCTCGAAAAGTTGTCACTGTTATATCACAATCAGGATATACGATTCCTTCCGCCATTTCCTGCAGAAAAGCCTCCACAATCCCCTGCTTTCTGTACCTCGGATGTACCCCCAAAAAGTCGATACTGCCTGTCCCTTCATGAAAAGCCATGATGCCGATTGCCATACCCGCGTCTTTTAAAATCAGTGCTCTATTGCAGTGAATGTATTCCCTCAGCCGAACAACGTATTCTTCCTCGTTCAGATAAGGGAACCCGTCAATGACAAGACGCACCAGATTCATCCACTCCGGAATATCCTCAAAGGACGCCGGTACAATCCGCTGCCGCCAGAAATCCGGGCTCTCCCATTTCACAGGATTTTCATTCAATATATATCTCAGCTGTAATGGATAAAATTCTCCCTCCTCCCGATACTGATTGGGCGTTTTTTTGTACATTTCTTTGAAAATGGCTGTAAACGCCTGCTGGCTTCCATACCCGGCCACAAGGGCAATTTCCATAATCGGCTTATCGGAAAAAACCAAAAGCCTTGCCGCCTCTGTCAACTGCCTGCGCTGAACATAATCGTGTATCGTCAGACCCGTCTCGTTTACAAACATGCGGTGCAGATGGTACTTGGAATAATGCACCGCATTTGCCACCCTGTCCAAAGACGGGTTTTCAGATAAATGCTCCTCTATGTAATTGATTGCGGATATTACATTTTCGATATGGGTCTGCATGATAATCCTCCGGATATAGAATAGTTTGTATTATACCAAAAATACAATCCGGGCCTTTCATAAATCTTGCGATATTTCAGACGTCTCTGCTTTTTGTATACAAATATGAAAAATAATGTATACTTTGCAGTATTGCCTTGTATTCCCGTCCTGAAAGAAATATAATCGTATTGTTCAACCCAGGGCTTTGCATTTGCTGTAAAGTCCATAAGAACCTGTAAATCAATCCAAAAGGGAATTTGCCTCTCGCATTTGCTTATCTGGTTTAAGAGGGTATCACATGGAATATAAAGAAAATAATTTATCATATGAAGATTATTACAGACTGCGTGAAAGCGTTGGATGGAAAAATTTCTCAGAAATTCAGGCGCGAACTGCCCTTGCTAACAGCCTGTACACGGTGACTGCTTCTGAAAATGATAAAACCATTGCCATGGGCCGGCTGATTGGTGACGGACAATATTACATGATTGTAGACGTAATTATACATCCTGATTTTCAGGGACGGAAAATTGGTACATTTATCCTGAATAAGCTGATGGAATACGTGAATGTCCACACTCCCTCCGGCGGACGGGCAAGTATCCAGCTAATCTCAGAAAAGGGGAAAGAATCATTTTATGAGGTGCTGGGATTTAAAAGAATACCACATGAATTTTGTGGAAGCGGAATGCGGAAGGTGATTTACAAATCAGGAACTTTAGAGAGCTTCGCTGCAAAAGGCCTTCCTCCGGAAAACGAAATTGATTGAAATACATATCTTTCATATCCGCCATTTATCTCACCCACCCTCTATTCGCCTTCGGCCCGCCATGGCCAAAATGGATTGTCCTGCTGCCAAGACCGCTGATTTTTTCCGCACTTTCCAGCATGGACTTTCTATCATGATAAAGCATTGATACAGTGGGATAAAACATATTCATCAGTGCATCACCTACTATCAAATGCCTGCCATCCACATCAACACCAATCGATCCTTCCGTGTGTCCGGGCAGTGCAATAATACTTGCATTCACTCCATAATCTAATAAACTGTTCCCGTTTTTCAGCAGTATATCCGGTTTAAATTCCTGTACAGCATGGGTTTTAAAATCCTTCAGCGAAGCCGCTAAAACAATTTTCCCCAAAAAAGTTTTTGCAGAAAGTACCTGATTTTCATTTGATTTTATTAGGTCGCAGTCCTTTTCGCTCATTCCAATTGGAATACACAGAGTATTTGCTATTTGCGCCGCGTTTTCCGCATGGTCAAAATGTCCGTGGGTCAAAACAAGCAACTTTACATGATAAGCTTTGCAGGCCTCTATTACCCGCTCTGCATATTTTCTTCTGCCTGTATCCACTAAGATTCCACTTATTCCGTTTTCGATAATATGGCAATTTACGTTTCCACATTTTATCCTGTGAATTATACTCATTTACACGCTCTCCCTGTTTCTTTCATTAACCCCAAATATTTTCTAAGTGCATTGATATTCTTTTCTATAATTGCCCCAACACAGGGCTTCGCAAATATTTCTCCCATAAAGCATCTCCTTAAGTGGAAATTCCGCACTATAATTATCCGGAACATTTAACAGACAATAATAATTTTATATCATCAAAATGCTCCCCGCCTGTGACACGATAATGAATCCATCCACCGTCACCGCAGGGATATTTGTTATCTATATATTCCTGCGTGTATTTCTGCAACCGGTCATAAATGGTTTCATATTGCTTATTCGACAGCCTCATCATAACCGTGAAGGCATTGTTTTCAGCAAAAATATTACATATAAGCTTGTTTTTCTTTTTATGCGCAACACCCCAGCCATACTGATTGCCATATGGAAAAACAATCTTTTGTTCCGTATGAAAAGTAGATGCCAGCCATTCATTCAGCAGAGAAAAGCGTTCTGCATTCTCACCACAAAACTTTGTCATTTCTTCCATAGTCGGTATTTCTTGTTTATTGAGCATTCTTTCATACATAACTAAACCCCTCTGCAAATTCCTATGAATAAATTCCATTCTAAAACTCATACCTTGTACCATGCGAAAGCAATAGCCCGTCCGTTAATTCCACACGCAAAATAATGGTGTTTTCATCGGAAAAATCATTATGCCCATTATCAATCCATTCGGCAAAAACATTTCTCAGCTTTGCAGCAATTGCACCATTTTCCTGTTTGCCAAACCAGCCTAAGTTAACACCCCTCCCATGGGCCGTGAACCATTCTCCGGCTATTGCAACGACAGGATTTTTTACTATATGTTTCATTTTGTTTGAAAGCGCATATGTGATAATATAAAATGCACCGTCTTCATAATAGGCATTCACGTACCGTACATAAGGAACTTCACTTTCTGTTGTTGCCAGTGCAAGAACAGTATCCTTGCCAAAACGTTCTATCATTATCTTCTCAGCTTCCTGACTTAATTTTTTCACAACACCATCTCCTTTACAATCCCCAATAGATTGGTTCGATTAAACCACATTTTCGCAGTCCTCATCTTTGGCCAAAACACTGCCCTAACCGGCCCTCTGCTTTTTCTTACTTTTCATGACCATGATCATTATAATCACAAGCTGCAGTAAAGGGATTCCTATATAATTCACCATTGGAGATATGATTACAGGTATTATAGAAAAAACACCCCCTACTATCGCTGAGATTACAGCCATCAAAACAAAAGCTATGGCTTTATCGCTTTTCTTTTTGAATCTGTTCATAAAAGGAATATATACGGTAGCCACGATAAACCATAGAGCGCCGGTTAAAAACTTAACGATTCTGTTTCCCTCGCCTTTCCCCATTTCCAGAAAATAATTCACATTATAAACAAATTTATTCACCAGCGAATTTAACGAACGTTCTCTCTGCTGTTCTATTTCCTGCAGAATGCTCTGATACTCATTGATATATGCCTGGTTACTGTTTATTACGTCTTTGTCTAATGCCATCACCTTTTCAAGAATATCAATTCTTTTTTCCATTCTTGTAAAATAGAAAAAGTTGGAATCAATATAGGGAATCAAGAGTATGATCACGAAGATAAATACTCCTACCGAAAGCCATAATTTCGGTCTTTTATAATTCCTCTTAAATATATCGACAAGCGTCTCTATCAGCTTTCCAAATATGTCCCCCATTATCGCCTCCTATTCCGAATCCCCTTTTATGCTTTTGTAAAGTATCTATTTTTGATTTTGCTTTAATCCAATTCCAAAAATTTACCCGCCAGTTTATATACTTGTTTTATTTCTTTAGAGGATAAATCCCATGAGCGCAGTTCTTCCGAAACCATTTGAGGATATTTTTTGCTGATATCCTTCAGAGCATTTCCAATCGATTTTCTCGCATACTCACTTTTATCTTCTCTGTTTGCAGATAACAGCTCTATTGCTATCCGGGGATTATCCTTAAAATAAGGACGGCTTGTCCATACCCTCAGCCCCTCCGAAGCGGCTCTGCGGACATTGGCACAGTCACTGCTCAGCCATTCTTTAATTAAGGGTAAGGCTGTTTCGTATCCAATGATTTTACAGTGGTTATCAAAAGCCATGGCTAAGATTTCCTGTACCTTCCAGCTCTCATGCCTGCTTACCGTATTTTTCAAGAAATCTAATGCCGACGCATTATGATGGGCGGAATATCCTAAAAGGAAAACGCCAACTTCCTGAATTTGAAAATTATCCGACTGATAAAGCTCAATGCCCATGCTAAAACAATCGTCAAGCGAATGGGACTTATAATATTTCGCCGCCTCGCTTTTGACAAGCTTCAGACTGTCTTTTTCTGGGATTAGTTCCGCTAAGTACCGCATATATTCATTCATTTGTTTTGTCTCCGTAAATACTGATTCCCATCATTGTTTAAATTCTATCTTATATTTTACATTATAGCACTTCCCTTTCCTAATTTTTATTAATTTTGTCTTTTTATCAAATCTATCATATATAGATGTAGCGAAAAATAAATATCTTTTACATACTTTATTTTCGAGCTTTACAAGGTATTTGGGCTATATAACTATAAAAGATAGAAAAACAATTTTTTCCATTGTCAAATTCTTTTTACCTGCATATAATATCAATGAACATGGTAAAAACTGTGTTTCAAAAAATGCGTTTTTTATTGACTATAAGCTATTCTATGTTATAATGATTGTAGAGGATAGCGGCGTTGACCAGCTATCGCGGCTTTGAAACAATTGACTGTGTCGGCATGCAGCCGATTGTGGAGCCTGGCCTTGGGTTATGCGATAACCTCAAACCGAATAGGTTCCTCGGAACTGAATGAAAACGCTTTATAAGGGCCTTGCATCAGCAAGGCCCTTTATTCAATAATCTGGCTCGCAAAGCGTGACAGCGTTTGATATTACAAAGGAATTAATACGCATGGATTTTTTAAAGCACTCTGCATTAGCCTGGAAAGAAATAACTGAATACCGCTATTTGTTCACATATGGCTACAAGCATAAGCTATATACAATTATCCTTACCTTTTCACTTGAAGACTACCCTCATCTGGCAGGCTTTCAGTATATGAAAGATATATCCCTTCCAAACTATACATCTGCTAAACTTGTCCAGCGAATACTTGAAGACAAAATAACTTTTGAAAAGGTACGGAAAGCTTCTAAGTATGAACAAATGATCAAACCACGGTTGGAGGCCTTAATTCATTTAAAAGAATCATTGGACAATGAATTTACCCTTTATGCATACATGCCCCATATGTATCCATTTATTACAAATATCAAAGCGGATTATCTTATTTCAAGCCGCATTGGTATTGATAGTTTTATCTTCATTATACAGGCTTCGCCACAGGAAGAAGCAAAATGCAATTTTCTCTGTTGCTCCACATTCAGAAAGGGGGAGCGTGACTACCGTTCAAACCAAAGAGCACGAACTTTGATGAAGAAAGAACGTATACATATCCCTACCTGCACCTCAACCATATTACTTGACAGGCTGGCACTTCAAAAACAAAATGTTAAAAAAATGCTTCTACCTCACCAGTTCAAAAATTGTACCGGAAAACATTGATTTTATCAGCTTTTCAGTGGAATTTTCCATCTCTCAAATTCTCTTTGCTATCTCAATAGTAATATACAATTTATCCATATTATGATTCGCATCCGCAAGTCCCGAAACATCATAAACCGCCTGGTCAAGTACATCCCCTGTGACAAGAAAATCATACAAATCCCATCCGTAAAAATCGCACACCGCCTGTACGCCTGCAAGCTCCATTTCAACAGCCACGCATCCTTCCGCTTTTCTTGCTTCAAGCTTGGCTTTTGTTTCCCGGTAGATGGCATCCGTTGTCCAAACCTTTCCCGTAACATTTGGAAGATGCAGTTCATCAAATATTGTTTTCACAACTTTAGCATTCTTAATCTTTATGTAATCCGCCGGTGGCGCATAATTGTAGCTCAATCCCTCCTCCCGGTAGCTTTCCGTTGGAATCACAAACTTGCCATTCGTTAAGTCACTGTCCAGAGAACCGGCGGATCCAAACATAATAAATTTGCTGGCACCGGTAAACCAATTCACATCAATCACATCCCCTCCGGCCAGTGCGGAGCCGATATGGCTTAAGTACCCGGCAATCTTCATCCCTTCCATCTCAAAAATATAAACCGGAGTCATTCCGTTGCAACATCTTATAATGCCTGCTGCCTCATGGGTATATGTCTCAAGCATATATTCAAATATCTGTTCCGAAAACACAACCATACACTTATCGCATAAATGCTTCTGCTCACCATAAAAATCCTTCGGTCCAAATAAAACCTCTGACTTGTCAAACGCATCTGTAATCATTTTAAATCACCCTCCTTAAATTTTTCTAATTTTTCGTCCTCTGGTACAATTTTTACGTAATCAACCAGTGTCATCTTTTCATTTACTACGATACCATCTCCAGCCCTCACAAAACCGCATTTTTCGTACAAATGACAATTGCCCGCCTCCTGCTTGATTGTATCCAACCGCCACTCTATTGTATTCGGATATAAAGCAAATAGTTGTTCTATCACCTTGCTTGCAATCCCTTTATTTTGAAATTCAGGAATTACGAAAACAGGCGATATCCAGTTAACATTTTCATACACTCTTTTACCCTGGTGCCGCCTGACTCTCACGCCTCCGATTTTTTCTCCATGAAAAATAATGAAGTAGAAATCGGAATTCTTCTCAATAATCTTCTCCCTCACTCTTTCGAGGCTTTCTTTCGCAGGGCTTGTGTCATCATCCTGATATTTTTCATATAATGGCATAAATGCTTCCACCTGCAGCCTGTACAGACACTCTGCTTCATCTTCTGTTACTAATTTCAATTCAATAAATTCCGCAAAATCACTCATTCCATGCACCTCCCTTACAATTGAACCAGGAAAATTCTTCTCCCTGCTCTCCATGCTCACTACGTACTGCCAAACAGCAAATTCACCGCATAATTTTGCGCATGTGTCCCTTACACATCAAACACTGCCATGCTTCGCGAACCGGCTTACTGACAAAAAAATCGCACCAAACATTCATTGTCCGGTGCGATAATCCCAATTATAAATGCAATTATATCATACATCACTTACATTCTGGTTTTATGCACTAGACAAAGAGACCTACCGGCTATAAGCTAATGCACAACCCCTGCAAAGCTTACAGTTAAGTACGTCCATAATACATGTACATATACCAATTTGAATATAAGTTCTGATTCATTTGTATGCTCTCCTTTAAGTTTTTATAAATTTAACATCATTCGATTCTATTGTCAATCACTTTATTATAATTTACAGCTCACACAGTAAGCCTCCTTTGGCTTATTTCATTAGTTCCAAAACAAACCACCTTTAGTCAAACCTGGAAAACGCATCAACCTTAGCCACTCCGTCCACATGCACAAACACATCCATATACTTTACTTCATTCTTTGTATACTCATACTCAAAGCAGCTTATTATATCGTCCTGCTGTTTCTCCTTGAAATTATTTGCCTGCAAATATTCCATGATCAATTTATAGGCATTTGGTATTCTCTCAAAAGGCTGCACAAATGGTTCCTTGATTGTTATGACCGCATAATCTGCTTCCCTATTTTCCGAATACCGCACGCCGGGATAATCCGTTTCAAATCCCTCCGGAATGATACAAGCGGCCACATAGCCATGCATTCCAAACCTGTTCTGCTGTTCCTGGGACACGAAAGGAAAATCCCACCCAATACATTTTACCTGTGAGACGGCCGATTTAAGGCCACTGTTCGCTGCCCATCTTTCCATATAACCAAGCGCATCTGATTCGGGATTAGGTGAAATCATCACATAGCTTGCCATCTTAAACGCACTTATTCTCTTAATCTGAATCGAAGAATATATTTCCTTCTGAGCTGACAATTCTCCCTTAACCAAATCGTCAAGTTTGCAGGAAAACAATTCGGTCATATCCACTAATTTAGGCAGCTCCGGAGTTATTTCATCCGATTCCCATCTTGAAACGGTCTGCCTGGTAACATTCATTTTCTCCGCAAATTGCTCCTGGGTCAATTTTTTCTGTTTTCGTAAATAACTGATATTTGTACCTAAGCTCATATCATTTCATCTCCATTTTTTATTATCTCAATGACATTAGGAATTGCCTTTTCGGGCTTGCAAAGGCTGACGTATATGGCTTTTGCAGGAACCGGAAATTACAATTTATTATGTCGTTGGCTATATCTATCGGCCTTTAGATTAAGTCGATTATATCCTATGGGATGAAATATGAAAACCAACCGCCACACACTCTTTTACAAATATTGTTACGCGGCACGTTGCATATCCTGTCTGCCTCGCAAACAGGATTTAATTAACTTTCAGTTTCTTTTCCATAATTTCATAAACCAGCTTGACATCATTTTGCAGCGATTCATTTAGATTAAACATATCTTTTAATCCCTGTTGATATGTAAACTTTAAATAAATTGCTGTTGTTTTTGCATTTGCTTCTGCAAAAGAATTTAATAATACTTTTTGTTCATCGGTAAGCGTTTTATCAAAAATACCATATTGTTCTTCCTCATACTTTAAAGCTGACTTGTATTCTTCATTTTTCATGACAAGTTTTGAAAGTCTCTCGTTTGTTGAATATTCTGTTAACAAATCAATTATTTCGTCTTTTCTCATATTCTACGCTCTCCTTTGTATGTGCTTATATAAACATATTTATAATAGCATCTCTATATAACCCTGTCCAATAAAAGAATTATTTTATAAAGACACTTCTACTATAATTGAACAAAAGAAAGAGGTATCCACATGAAATATTTACATCTACGTTTAGAAGAATTGTTAACTGAAAACGGTCTGTCTAAAAAGAAAGTTTGTTCTGCTTTAGATATAGAACGTACAAATTTTAATCGATATTATAGAGACGAATTTCAAAGAATCGATGCAAATTTTTTATTAAAGCTATGTGAATATTTTGACTGTGAAGTTGGCGATTTATTTGAAATACGTGAACGGTAATAAATTTTCAAAATATGGCAATTCGCTTATTACTGCGAAGTGCCATATTATCATTCCTATGAATCCTTTCTAAATGTCAATACTCTATCAACAGCTTAAATTGTTATCCCTTCCCGAATCCGAAACAAGGCAGCAGACATTCCTGCTCCATTTTTATATCTGCATCCAGCATATATGCAAGAACATCTCCATATTCCACGTCGAGGTTTTTTCAAGATTTTTTCTATTCTGACACGGTCGTTTTCCGTTAGCCTTTTCCCATATACTTTACTACCTTCTCCAATCTTTTCCTGGATATCTCCAAATATTCTTCACTTACATCAATTCCTATAAACTTCCTTCCAAATCGCACAGCCTCCACTCCGGTGGTTCCGGAACCACAGAAAGGATCCAGTATAACTTGCCCTTCCTCCGTAGATGCCAGTACAATTTTCTCAAGCAGATATTCCGGCTTTTGTGTCGGATGCTTACCTTCTGTTTTCTCCGAAGGTTTTGTTAAAGCACCTGTCCACACATCTTTCATCTGCTTGCCATCATTCATTTCTTTCATCTTCTGGTAATCAAAAAAGTGCCGAGACTTCTTTTCATTCTTTTTCGCCCATAAAATGGTTTCCGTAGAATGTGTGAAGCATCGACATGCTAAGTTTGGTGGTGGATTTGTTTTCTGCCATGTTATGTTATTGATTATCTTGAAGCCTTCCTGCTCCAATGCCATACCAATCGAATATATATTGTGTAATGTTCCCGATATCCAAATCGTGCCATTAGGCTTTAGTACTTTCTTACATAATTTAATCCACTTTCTGTTAAACTTATGCTTATCTTCGACGCTGGTTCCACTTTCCGAAAGCTTATCCCATGAGCCTTTATTTACCGAAACCATTCTTCCGCCCTGACAAGTAATACCATCATTGCTTAAAAAGTAGGGTGGATCTGCAAATATCATATCTACCGATTCCGGTTCCATTTTTGTTAGAATTTTAAAAGAATCACCTGGTATCAGTTGTGATTCTTCCGTCTCAAAATATAATGGCACTTTCTTTTTAAATAAGTTCTCCATTATCCCGACTCCTTTAATAGTTGCATATAATGACTTCCTCACCAACCCGATTGGATGCATCCGAATTAATCATACGCTTGACGCTTACAACGTCTATTCTGTAGCCTTTGCCACCATATAATTCATTTATCAAGTCAGTATTATGATTTGTGAGCATACAGTAACAACCTCTGACTGTCAATTCATCAAACAACTTTGCCAGTCGTTTATGACTTTCTATGTCAAATCCCTCTTTTGTATAGGATTCAAAAGAAGTCGGATTCAATGGTGCGTAAGGACTATCCATAAATACAAAATCACCCTTCCCAGCATTTTCACATGCTGCCTCAAAGTCCCCGTTAATAATCGTTACACCCTGAAGGTACTTTGATGTTTCCATTATAGCCTTTTCGTCCACAGATGCCCTTCTGCTATTATTGTACGGAACATTGAATAATCCCTTACCATTTACACGATACAAGCCATTAAAGCAATGTTTATTAATAAACACAAACAAAGCCGCCAACTCTACATCAAATTCTGCTTTCATCAGCTTATCGTTGTAATACTCCCTTAGAGAGTAATAGTACTCCTTACCATCCTCCCACATTTCCTCATCCAACTTATTTACAGCTTTTAGAAATGCTTCCGGCATATTACGAATGTGTTGATATGTGTTTATCAGCGCCATGTTAATGTCATTTATCAGAGCATTTGCAGGTAACAATTCAAATGTTACCGCACCACCACCTACAAATGGCTCAAAATAATTATTATATTGTTCCGGCATACGCTCTTTTATCTGTTGCAGCAACTGACGTTTTCCACCAGCCCATTTCACAAATGGAGCGACTCCTGAATTACTCATTCTGATTCCTCTTCTCTACGTCCGTAAAAGGACAATCTTTTACATATCCATTATACTTGCAAACATACAAAATAACAACCACAGCTTTCACACTTTGTGAATTAATCACTTCTGAAATACCAAAATATACTCATGTGCTAAAAGCATTCCATCATACAAAAACCTAATGGATTTACTTTTCCATATTTTCTTACATTCTAACTCACATCTTTTCAAATGTCTGCCTTCCTTTTCTTTCATTATAAGTGAATTTATATATCATCTATCTCGTGAGATAATATTCATAAATAGTGAAAGAGGTGTCACATGCCATATATGAATGATACGGACCTATACAACACTATAGGCGCAAATATAAAACTTTATAGAAAAAAAGCAAAATTGACACAGGTACAGCTTGCAGAACACTCACGGATTAGCATCAGCTACCTTTCTAAAATTGAGGCTGCCGGATGCACAAAAAGCTTATCCTTATCTGTCTTGAATCAGATTGCAAATGTACTCGATGTTGAAATAACAGAATTTTTTAAGGAGGAAAAGAACTATGGCTAGAACTCCGAATATCTATGGTGGTGGTGCTCGAACAAATGCTAATGGACTCTACTTCGAACAAACCACTTCTTTAGAGGATGCACTTGAAAATGCCGGATACTATGTATATGGTACTAAAGTTTTCGAGGGTAGACAATTGATAGGGCTTACCGTCCCTAAAAACAAAATTTACTCTTGTTTTCTTGAACCAAATGGAATCAATTATGCCCTCTACAATTCCAAAAAATGGTTACCAGACGAATGCTTCATACATTTTGAGGATAAAGTTGCATACATAATCGAAAAAAAATTTCAAAACTGTGAAGGCTCTGTTGATGAGAAACTTCCTGGTTGTCATTTTAAGAAATTAGAATATGAAAAGTTGTTCGCACCTTTAAACTTCCAAGTTGAATATTTATATGTCTTTAATGATTGGTTTTTGAAAGACAAATACAAAGATACTTTACAATACATCGAGAGGATGAATTGTAGATTTTTCTTTAATGAGATTCCTCTCGATTTCTTGGGATTATAGGAGCATGCCATATGGAACGACAATACATGGAAAAATGGTTCTCAAATGAAGGAACTAGAAATGATGTCAGAAAACGTGTAATAGCTTGTTTTATGGAAGAATCCCCCGGTACAGGAGCTGGTTCTGATTCTTCCAAATATAACTATTATGTCGAAACGCTTGCTGACGGAAATAGAGTATATCTAACTCGTCCGGCATTTCTTAATAAAGGATTCGACTTTGTAATAAGAGTTGAAAATGCGGATTATGGTCATAAAGGAGCATATAAAAATGTACCTACTCATAGAGATATTAGTATCGATTTAGAAGAAAAGAAAAAAGAAAATCCTGAAATGTACAAGAAGCTTTACGATTTACTAAAAAAGGTTTTCGAATGCCAGGATGTAGCAGAAATCGAGTATTCCGCATTGCATTTTGAGTACGGATTGACACCTGAACATATATTAAAAGTAATTAAATGGTTATTTATTGAACAAGATATTGCATACTGGAACTATTCCGGAAGAAATATGACATGGGGACTAATTCCCAGCAGAAATTAAAACAATTAGAAGGAGAGCTTAATATGATTTATTAACTACCTATCAGATTAGAAAACGGACAAACATTTACCTTTTTACCGTCAGGGAATCTATCTTTCCCAAAACAAGCGGATACGATGGGAATCATTTACGTGTAACTAACATAGTCGAAATACATAATGGTGACTTTTTGAAAGAATGTCCTAATGTGGATACGTCAAATGTTCAGAAGAATTTTGTCTTAGAAAAACTGTAAATCGCGCTCAAAGCGAATGCATTGATTGTAGAGGCGAATATTAATCAAGCGGGCTGGCCAGATAACAAACTTTTCCATTATTAATTGAGGCTGTTTCAAGTTTTGTGTAAACTCAAAAAACTGATATAAGATATATGAATGGGTTTGTCAAGTTAAATGTGTAAGTTTTTTTGATTTTTTATCAGCGGTTGCT
>CAJUED010000053.1:1246-27336 GCA_910585075.1 uncultured Lachnospiraceae bacterium | reverse complement strand
GGCAGAATCCATCGTACATGAAAATTATAAGAAAAAGATCATTGCGGCTAAGGATATTGATTCGGAGGTTACCGGAACAAGCCACGGCCATCCGGTGAGACAGCTGCGGAACCCCATGACCCGTGAATATCTGAAGCTGGAAAAGGAAGGGGCATCCTTTGAAGAATTGGAGCACCTGACTTTAGGGGCCCTTCGGAAAGCGGTTGTGGAGGGGGATGTGGTAAACGGAACCCTGATGGCAGGACAGATTGCGGGCCTTGTAAAGAAGGAGCAGACCTGTAAGGAAATGATTGAGGAGATTATGGAAGAAGCAAAGCAGGTTGGCGCGAAGGTACTGGCAAATTGAACGTGAAGCTGTAAATATGGTTGGGCGGCGTATATCACGAAGAAGAATCGGGTGAGAAGGGAAGCGGTATCACGAGAAACAGTTTCCCGAGAAATAGTTTCACGGAAAACAGCATCCCGGAAAGGAATAGAGGAAAATTATGGGCAAAATTGCATTTGTATTTCCCGGACAGGGAGCTCAGTACATAGGAATGGGCAAGGATTTTTATGAGCGGGAAGCGGTATCTAAGGAAATTTTTGACATGGCAGGGGAGGTTACGGGAATGGACATTCCGGCCTTATGCTTTGAAGAAAATGACAAGCTGAATATCACAGAGTACACCCAGATTGCTATGGTTGCCACCGAGGTGGCAATTTTGAAAGCTTTGGAAGAAAAGGGATTTCGGCCTGATGTGACGGCGGGCCTTAGTCTTGGGGAATACAGCGCCATGGTATCGGCCGGGGTGATGAGCTCGGAGGAAGCCTTTAAAGTGGTGAGAAAAAGGGGAATTTATATGCAGGAGGCGGTTCCAACAGGAGGAGCCATGGCGGCGGTTCTTGCCCTTGACAGTAAGGTGATAGAGGAGGTTTTGGAAAACACTGAGGGGATTGTTTCCATTGCCAACTATAACTGTCCCGGACAGATTGTGATTACGGGACAGGAGGATGCGGTTGCACGGGCAGGAGAGGTTCTTAAGGAAAAAGGGGCAAAGCGTGTGCTCCCTTTAAAGGTCAGCGGACCCTTTCACTCTCCTATGCTGAAGGAAGCAGGGGAGCGTCTTTCGAAGGAGCTTCTGAATGTTCAGCTGATGGACTTTACCATTCCTTATGTGGCTAATCTGACGGCAGATTATGTGACAGGAACAGAGCATATCCGGGAGCTTTTGGAAAAACAGATTTCCTCTCCGGTAAAGTGGCAGCAGTCTGTGGAGCGGATGATAGAGGACGGAGTGGACATCTTTGTGGAGATTGGCCCCGGAAAAACCTTAAGCAGCTTTGTAAAAAAGATAAACAGGGATGTAACCGTGGTCAATATTGACAAGTATGAGGATTTGGATAAGGCTGTGGAGGTGCTTACAAATGCTGGAAAATAAAGTGGCGCTTGTGACCGGCGCAGGCAGAGGAATCGGAAGGGCCATTGCACAGGCACTGGCGGCAAAGGGCGCTTTTGTGATTGTAAATTATAACGGCTCAAAGGAAAAGGCCGAGGAAACGGTAAAGCTGATTGAGGAAGCAGGGGGCTGCGGGGCGGCTTATGGCTGTAATGTGGCGGACTTTACCGCATGCGGCGAAATGATGAAGGAGTTGATTGCCAGGTACGGCCACATAGATATTCTGGTGAACAATGCGGGGATCACCCGGGATAACCTTCTGATGAAAATGTCCGAGGAAGATTTTGACAGGGTGGTGGATGTGAACTTAAAGGGATGCTTTAACACCATGAAGCATCTTTCCAGACAGCTCTTAAAGCAGAAAAGTGGAAAAATTATCAACATTTCCTCGGTCACAGGTATCATGGGAAATGCAGGGCAGGCAAATTACTGCGCTTCCAAGGCGGGCATCATTGGCCTGACCAAAAGCGTGGCCAGAGAGCTGGGCAGCAGGGGTATCAATGTAAATGCGGTTGCACCCGGCTTCATTGAGACGGAAATGACAGAGGTAATTCCTGAGAACCTGAAGGAAGCAATGAAGAAACAGATTTTGCTGGGCAGAACAGGGAGCGCTAAAGAGGTTGCGGATGTGGTGGCATTTTTGGCATCTGAGGAAGCGGATTATATCACAGGCCAGGTAATTTCCGTGGACGGCGGAATGGCCGTTTAATAGAATGGAGGAAGAAAAATGAGCAGACGTGTGGTAGTGACGGGAATGGGAGCCATCACTCCGGTGGGGCTTAATGTGAAGGATTTTTTTCAGTCGCTGAAGGAAGGCAGGCATGGGTTTGACACCATCAGCAAATTTGACAGTTCGGATTATAAATGTCATGTGGCGGCCCAGGTGAAGGGCTTTGAAGGCAGAGACTACATGGATTTTAAGGCGGCAAAGCGTATGGAGCTTTTCAGCCAGTATGCGGTGGCGGCTGCAAAGGAAGCCTTTGGGGACGCCGGGATTCATATGGAGGAGGAAGACCCTTACCGGGTGGGCTGCGCTATTGGCTCCGGAATCGGAAGCCTGCAGGCTATGGAGAGGGAGTACGACAAAATGATGAGCAAAGGCCCCTCCAGAATCAATCCACTTATGGTGCCGCTGATGATTTCCAACATGGCAGCAGGAAATGTATCCATTCAGTTTGGGCTTAAGGGTAAGAGTCTCAACGTGGTTACAGCCTGCGCTACGGGAACCCACTCCATAGGGGAAGCCTTCCGCAGCATTCAGTACGGGGAAGCGGATGTGATGGCGGCAGGAGGAACGGAAAGCAGCATTACACCCCTTGGAATTGGCGGTTTCTGCGCTCTGACAGCTCTTTCTACTGTGGAGGACCCAGATAAATGTTCCTTGCCCTTTGATAAAAACCGCAGCGGTTTTGTGATGGGAGAAGGGGCAGGCGTGGTGATTTTGGAGGAATTAGAGCATGCCAAAAAGCGGAATGCGCATATTTATGCGGAGGTGTTAGGCTACGGCAGTACCAGCGACGCTTATCATATCACTTCTCCGGCAGAGGATGGTATGGGAGCGGCTAAGGCTATGCTCTTTGCTCTTGCAGACGGAGGAGTTGCGCCTTCTGACCTTACCTATATCAATGCCCATGGAACGGGAACCCACTTAAACGACCTGTTTGAGACCAGAGCCATCAAAGGAGCCTTTGGGGATCATGCTCATAAAATCCATATCAATTCCACCAAGTCCATGATAGGGCATCTGCTTGGTGCGGCAGGGGCTGTGGAATTTGTGGCCTGTGTAAAGCAGATGGAGGAAGGATTTATTCACCGGACAGTTGGGTACGAGACGCCGGATGAGGAGATGGATTTGGATTACTGTAAGGAGGCTTATGAGGAAGAAGTTCCCTATGCCCTCAGCAATTCCCTCGGATTTGGGGGACATAATGCAAGCCTTTTGATTGGAAAATATAAGGAGTGAAAAATAATGTCTTTAATGTCGGCCAAGGAAATTATGGAGATTATCCCCCACAGGCAGCCTTTTATGCTGCTTGATACGGTGGAGGAATTGGAGCCGGGAAAGCGCACGGTGGCAAAGAAATGTGTGTCTTACAATGAGCCCTTTTTTCAGGGACATTTTCCCGGGGAACCGGTGATGCCAGGGGTGCTGATTGTGGAGGCCCTTGCCCAGGCCGGTGCGGTGGCAATTTTAAGTCTTGAGGAAAACAAAGGAAAAACCGCTTACTTTGCGGCGATTCAGTCTGCAAAGTTTAAGAAAAAGGTGGTGCCCGGCGATGTACTTATGCTGGAGACGGAGATTATCAAGCAAAAGGGAAGTATCGGCGTGGGAAAGGCAACCGCCACGGTGGACGGGAAAATAGCCGTGCAGGCGGAGCTTACTTTCGCGGTTTCGTAATTTTGGAAAATGCTGTGCCGGTCCGGAAAATGAGAAAAGCTTGATGCAGGATGACTGTGGCTATATATGGAGGTTTAAAAATGTCAGCACTGTTTCGTAAGAATAAATATATACATGTAAAAGGGACAGATATATCAAAAAAGAACATTGCGGATGAGGAAAAGAAGATTGAGAAGCCGGGGAAAGAGAAAGATGCATCACAGGCCACCCCATGGATTGTGTGTCCCGACTGCGGAAAAGAGATAAGCAAGGCCGACGCTATAGTGAATCATTACATTTGCACGGCCTGCGGCAGTTATTTCAGGGTCAGGACAAAAAACAGGATCCGCATGGTCTGCGATAAGGGAACCTTTACGCCCTGGTTTGAGGATTTACCGGCCAGCAATCCCCTGGATTTTCCGGGCTATGAGGAAAAGCTTGAGAGTGTCAGGGAAAAAACAGGCCTCCATGAAGGCGTTACGGTAGGTGAAGGCAGAATCTTTGGGGAAAAGGTATGCCTTGGTGTGTGCGATTCCAGATTCCTGATGGGAAGTATGGGCCATGTGGTGGGGGAAAAGATTGCCAGCGCAGTGGAACGGGCTACCCGGACAGGTCTTCCTGTGGTTTTGTTCTGCTGTTCGGGAGGAGCCAGAATGCAGGAGGGAATTATTTCCCTGATGCAGATGGCAAAAACCTCGGCTGCCCTGAAAAAGCATGCCCAGGCAGGGCTTTTGTATGTAAGTGTGCTTACGGACCCCACCACGGGAGGGGTGACGGCAAGCTTTGCCATGCTGGGGGATATTATTCTGGCTGAGCCCGGCGCGCTGATTGGATTTGCAGGGCCAAGGGTGATTGAACAGACCATTGGGCAGAAGCTTCCGGCGGGCTTTCAGAGAGCGGAATTTCAGTTAGAGCATGGCTTTGCAGATGGCGTTGTGGAGAGGGATGAATTAAAGAGCACCCTGTACCATATTTTAAAATCTCACAGAGTTTCCATGAGAAATCCTGCATTTGGCGATTTTACCCAGGAGATTCCCAAATTCGTTCCTACGGAGCCTGACAGGGAGCGGCTTGCCAAGGCGCCCATAAAAAGTGCATGGGATAAAGTTAAGGAGGCAAGAAGCCTTACAAGACCTTCCACCCTTACGTATATTGATTTGATTTTTGATGATTTTTTGGAACTCCACGGAGACAGGAATTTCAGGGATGACAAGACCATTGTAGGAGGTATCGCATGGCTTTACGGACAGCCGGTCACGGTGATCGGCGTGCAAAAGGGGAATGACGTAAAAGAATGCGTGCTTCGCAATTATGGAATGACATCTCCTGAGGGCTATCGGAAGGCCCTTCGTCTGATGGAGCAGGCGGAGAAGTTCCACCGTCCTGTTATCTGTTTTATCAATACATCGGGGGCTTATCCGGGGATGGAAGCCGAGGAGAGAGGCCAGGGTGAGGCAATCGCTAGAAACCTGTTCGAAATGTCAGGGCTTAAGGTTCCGGTTCTGTCTATTGTGATCGGAGAAGGGGGAAGCGGCGGCGCTTTGGGCCTTGCCCTAGCCAATGAGGTGTGGATGCTGGAAAATTCCACCTATTCCATTCTCTCTCCCGAGGGCTTTGCATCCATTTTGTGGAAGGATGGAAAGCGGGCCCAGGAAGCGGCACAGGTTATGGGAATCACGGCGGAAGACTTAAAGAGGCTTAAAGTGATTGAGGAGATTGTCCCCGAGTATGGCAGTGCGGGGCCGGATACGGTGGAGGATATTGCAGGGTATCTGAAATATCACATGACCCGATTCCTGAAAAAGTTTGATGGGATGAGCGGCGAGGAGATTGCTCAGAGCCGTTATGATAGATTCCGGAAATTCTAAAAGTATAAAAGGAATTTGAAAAGACGGAGGAAAGGTTGAAAGAATTGCATTCTTTCAACATACTGAACAAGTTCAGCTGAAATTTGCGCCGGGCACAAATTTGCGCGCGTAGAAAGGAGCATGGTTATAAAAATGCCGTTAAAAATAATTGGGACGGGAAGCGCCCTTCCCGAACTGGTCGTCACAAATAAAAAGTTAGAGCAGATGATGGACACTACGGATGAATGGATTAGGAGCCGTACCGGAATCAGACAAAGACATATTGCAGTAAAGGAAACCACTACCTCCATGGCGGCAGCGGCTGCCGGGAGAGCCATGAAGGAAGCGGGGGTAGAGCCTTCGGAGATTGATTTGATCATTGTGGGTACTGTTTCCGGAGATAAGCATTTTCCTTCTACCGCCTGTGAAATACAAAGGGAGCTTCTCATGGTGAACGCGGTTGCCTTTGATGTGAATGCCGCCTGCGCAGGCTTTCTCTTTGGGCTGACCATTGCAGACGCCTATTTCCAGTCGGGAAGGGCGAAAACGGCTTTGATTGTGGGAGCGGAAACTTTATCGAAAATGGTGGATTGGAAAGACCGTGGTACCTGCGTGCTTTTTGGAGACGGGGCTGGAGCGGCTGTTGTGCGGAAGGAAGAAACCGGTATTTTACATATGGTACAGGGCTCCGACGGGGGGCGCGGGGAGGCGCTGACCTGTGAGAACAGGCCGGTAAACACTCCCTTTACAAGGGAGTCCTTTGCAAGAGGGGAACTGCAAAATGAGATTTCTTATTTAAAAATGGACGGGCAGGCAGTTTTCCGGTTTGCGGTAAGGACGGTGCCACAGGCTATTTTGCAGGTGCTTAAGGAAGCAAAAATTTCCCCGGACGAGGTGAAATATTTTGTACTTCATCAGGCAAACATAAGAATTATAGAGGCGGTGGCCAAAAAGATTGGCCAGCCTATGGAAAAGTTTCCCACAAATCTTCAAAAATGTGGTAATATATCAGCAGCAAGTGTGCCGATTTTGTTGGATCATGTAAACAAAGACGGAAAACTGCAAAGAGGCGATAAGATTGTGCTGGCCGGTTTTGGAGCGGGACTTACCTGGGGAGCGGCTGTGCTGACCTGGTAATATAACATTAAGGAACTCTAAGGCGGTAAAGGACGCCGCCTAAGAGTTGCTAAATGTTTGGAACAGCCCAGGTGTCGGAGGACGCCGCCTAAGAGGTGCTGAATGTTTAGAAGAATACCTGTTCGGGCATTCTCCGCATGAGTCAGAAAAATTATGGAGGGTAGTAATGGAAACGAATCAGACGCTGAATACGTTGCTTGTGACTTTGTTCCGCAACATTATGAATATTGAGCAGGATGCTCTGATTAGTGGGGAATTTACGGATATCACCATGAATGATATGCATGTGATAGAAGCCATTGAATGCGGGGATCCAAAACCAAGTTCGGTGGTGGCCAAAAAGCTTTCCGTGACCATGGGAACCCTTACCAAATCCATTGACAGGCTGACAAGAACGGGATATGTTCTGCGGGAGCGGAGCGATGAGGATAAAAGGCTGGTTCTGCTTTCTCTGACGGAAAAGGGGGAAAAGGCTTACGCCCATCACCGGAAGTTTCATGAAGAAATGATTCAGTCGGCCATGGCCCAGTTTGACCAGCAGGAGGCAGGGATATTGATTCAGTCTCTGCAGGGGCTTGTGGATTATTTTAACAGCCACAAAAAGAAGTAGGCGGCGGAGGGGGACTGTCGGTACAATGATAGATAAAGAAAAGTTTCATGTTCTGAATTATATTAAAAAAGAGGAATATTCCGGCAGCATGGACGGAATGCGGTATATGCTGAAAAAGAAGGAAACCGGTGAAGAAAGTGTTTTGGAAGTAATTATCTGGCCGGAACCCTATTGCTACGCAAAGACTGCGGAAGAAAAAAAGCAGAGAAAGGAATTTCCCTTTTCGTCTGAGGGAGTGGAGCTGGCGGCGGACTGGCTCAATGAACAGTATGAAAGCCGGGAATCATTTTGGAAAGCATCAAACATGCAAGCATGCTTTCCACGCTAACGTTCATTATATAAAAGTACCAACAGGAGAAAATAAACATATCTTCTGTTGGTTTTTTTATGCGGTAAATCCGTCCGGGATGAATGACGGTATTTGACACGTGTTTGTCAAATTTTGTGTAATTATAGGATATTTTTGATGTAAAATTATTCAAATTATTGGTTTGACAAAAAATGCGATTGCAATTTATTATGGAAATTGTATAATAAGCTTATGCGTCTTTGGAATTTTTTGACATTCAAATGACGCATGGGTCAGTGGAATACTTATGGGGAGGTATTTTATATAGATTCATGCAAAGAAAAAAATGAAGGAGGAAAGTAAAAGTATGCGCAAAGTGATTAATCTGAACAAAGACTGGCGGTTTATGGGGAAAGATGTGGGCCTGCCGGAAAGCTTACCACAGGATTGGGAGAAGATTGACCTGCCCCACACCTGGAATGCTGTGGACGGCCATGACGGCAACGGAAGCTACAACCGTGGAAAGTACTGGTATGCTAAGAGTTTTGCCACTCCCAGGCAGCCTCTTAAAGGCGGCAGAGTATATGTGGAGATTCTGGCAGCCGGGCAACAGGCAACGGTATATGTGAACGGTAAGGAAGTGGTGTACCATGAAGGGGGTTATTCCATTTTCCGTGCGGATGTGACAGACCTGTGTAAGGACGGAGAAGATAATCTTCTGGCGGTTGCCTGCAGCAATGAGCGGAAGGAAAGCGTATATCCCCAGTCAGCCGACTTTACATTTTACGGCGGACTGTACAGGGGTGTGAACCTTCTAAGTGTTCCGGATACTCACTTCGATTTGGATTATTACGGAGGCCCGGGCCTTCAGGTAACACCCAAGGTATGTGACTGCGGCGCCGGAGCTTTTACCATGGAATCCTGGGTAAAGAACCCGGATGAGAATTTTACCGTTATGTATTCCATTAAAGATGCGGAGGGTAAAGAGGTTGCATCTGCGGTACGTCCTGCGGATAATACCAAGGTTACGGTTTATGTACCGGATGCGGTTAAATGGGATATCGACAATCCTTATCTGTATACTGTGACAGCGACCTTACAGCGCAGAAACGAAGCTTATGACGAAGTATCCGCAAGGATTGGCCTTCGAAGCTTTTCCTGTGACCCTGACAAAGGGTTTATTATTAACGGCGTGGAGACGCCTCTGCGCGGCGTAAGCCGTCATCAGGACAGGCTGTATGTGGGCAATGCCCTGACCAGAGAGCAGCATTATGACGACGCCAGAATTATTAAGGAGCTGGGGGCAAATACCATTCGTCTTGCCCATTATCAGCATTCCCAGGATTTTTATGACGCCTGTGACGAACTGGGATTTGCGGTTTGGGCGGAGATTCCTTTTATCAGTGTATTTAACAAGGACCCGGATGCGCATCAGAACTGCATCAGCCAGATGAAGGAGCTGATTATCCAGAACTATAATCATCCTTCCATCATGTTCTGGGGCGTGTCCAATGAGATTTTGATTGGCGGTATTTCCGATAAACTGGTGGAAAATCATGTGGAATTAAATGCTCTTTGCAAGGAGCTTGACCCTACGCGTCTCACCACCATAGCCCATGTGTCCATGACGCCGGTGGAAAGCCCTATGCATGGCATTACAGATATCGAAAGTTATAATCATTATTTTGGCTGGTACGGCGGCAAGATGGAGGACAACGGCCCATGGCTTGATATGTTCCACAAGGCTCATCCGGAAATCTGTCTTGGCCTTTCCGAGTACGGCTGTGAGGGTATTATCACTTATCACGGCCCCAATCCTGCCTGCAAGGATTACAGCGAGGAATATCAGGCGTTGTATCATGAGCATATGGCAAAGGTTTTGGACGAGCGTCCATGGATTTGGTCCAGCCATGTATGGAATATGTTTGATTTCGGCTGTGCGGCCCGTGACGAGGGCGGCGTGGCAGGCCGTAACAATAAGGGCCTTGTCACCATAGACCGGAAGACCAAAAAGGACAGCTATTATATTTACAAAGCATACTGGAACAAAGAGCCCATGGTTCACCTTTGCGGAAGGCGTTATGCCCAGCGCGCAGGGGAAACCACAGAGATCCGTGTATATTCCAACCAGCCTTCGGTTACATTATACTTAAACGGCAAACAGGTGGAAGAAAAATCAGCGGATAAGGTGTTCGTATTTACGGTGGCTTTAGAGGACGGCTTTAATACGGTTGTGGCTGCGGCAGGAGACCTTAAGGATGTTATGACTCTGGAAAAGGTTGAGAAAGAGCCCGCTATCTATGTGCTTCCCGAGGTAAATGAGAGAGCTGAGGGTGTTGCCAACTGGTTTAGTCTGGTTGGAGATATGGACTTAAAAGCACCTATGGAATTCCCGGAGGGCAAATACAGTGTAAAAGACACTATGGAAGAAATTTCCAAGTGTCCGGAGGCAATGGAGGTTGTCACGGAAGCTATTAAGCTCACCATGAATATGAAAGTAAAGCCCGGGGAAGGTATGTGGGACATGATGAAGGCCATGACTCTGGAAAGGTCCATGGCAATGGCCGGCTCGCTGGCTCCGGAAGGCTTTATAGAGAGTCTGAACGCCAAACTGATTCGATTCGATAAAAAATAAAAAAGAAAAATCAAACGCCTGATGCCTGTAAGATTACGAAAGGTACAGGTATAAGCAATTATGGAAAAAAACAGCGGCTCTGCAGCCCCCTTTGGCATGAAAGATAAGCTGGGGTATATGTTCGGTGACTTCGGCAATGATTTTACCTTTATTTTATCTTCGTCTTTTATGTTGAAATTTTACACGGACGTTATGGGAATTTCAGCAGGCGTGGTTGGTATTCTGATGATGGCGGCCCGTTTTGTGGACGCGGTTACGGACGTGACCATGGGACAGATCGTTGACCGTTCAAAGCCTACAAAAGACGGCAAGTTTAAACCCTGGATCAAGAGAATGTGCGGGCCTGTTGCAATAGCCTCTTTCCTGATTTATCAGTCAGGATTTGCCCATATGGCGTATGGTTTTAAAGTGTTCTGGATGGTAGTTACCTATATCCTGTGGGGCTCTATCTTTTACACATCCATTAATATTCCGTACGGTTCCATGGCTTCTGCAATTTCCGCAGACCCCGGGGACCGTGCGGAGCTTTCCACATGGCGTACCATAGGGGCAACCCTTGCCGGGCTTGTGATTGGCGTAGGGACGCCTGTGGTGGCCTATGAGGTGGTGGACGGCAATACGGTTTTGTCCGGGCCCAGGATGACGGTGATTGCCGGAGTGTTTTCTGTTTTGGCAATCGTCTGTTATCTGCTCTGCTTTCAGCTAGTGCGTGAGCGGGTGGAAGTGGCGGCAAACAATCAAAGGCTTAACGTGGGCGGCCTGCTAAAGAGCCTTGCCACCAACCGGCCGCTGCTTGGGATCATTGCGGCGGCGGTTCTGTTGCTTCTGGGTATGCTGGGCATGCAGGGGATGGCAGGGTACGTGTATCCCAACTATTACGGTTCGGCGCCGGCCCAGTCCCTTTCCGCGCTTGTGGGCAGCCTTGTGGTATTGGTGATCTGCGCACCCCTGGCATCAAAGCTTTCGGAGAAATTTGGAAAAAAAGAACTGTCCGTGGTATCCTGTGCTTTTGGAGCGGCGGTATACGTGGTGTGCCTGATTGTGAATCCAAAGAATCCTTACGTGTATGTGGGATTTTATACGCTGGCCTATGCGGGGCTTGGATTTTTCAATACGGTTATCTGGGCGATGATTACGGACGTGATTGACGATGCGGAAGTGAAAAACGGCGTTCGGGAAGACGGTACCATTTACTCCGTATATTCCTTTGCCCGGAAGCTGGGGCAGGCCCTTTCTTCCGGTATGATTGGCGGCCTGCTGAGCCTGATTGGCTATACCCAGGATACTGCCTTCGACCCTGTGATCACAAAGGGGATTTTCAATCTTTCCTGTATTATCCCTGCAATTGGGCTGGGGGCTGTGGCGCTGGCATTGTTCTTTATCTATCCCCTTGATAAAAAGCGGGTGGAGAAAAATGTGGCGATACTGGAGGAACGCCGCAGAAATGCTTAGAAGAAGATAGGAATAAATCAAACGCAGCTACGCTTCGCGAGTCAGTTTGTTGAATGAAAAGGACCCGGTAAGATGTTTCCCACGGGTCCTTTTTTACAGCCTGAATTTATTTCGTGTAGTTGTCAAAATATCCCTGCACCAGAATAATAGGAGTTCCTTTATCGCCGCTGCCGCTGGTCAAATCACACAGGGAGCCAATCAAGTCGGTAAGCCTTCGGGGCGTAGTGCCCTGGGTTACCATAGTGCCCACCAGGCTGGCTGCCTTCTCATCCTTCTGACGGATGTAATCGGAGATGGCATCCTTTAATTCCTCGCCGGACAAATTTGCAAAATCGTTGTCCGCCAGATATTTCAGCTTCACTTCATTGGGGGTTCCCTCAAGTCCTTTGGTGTATGCAGGGGAAACCACCGGGTCGGCAAGCTCCCAGATTTTCCCTACGGGGTCTTTGAAAGCACCGTCGCCATAAATCATAACTTCGATTTGCTTCCCTGTCTTTTCAACCAGCTTCTTCTGAATGCTGTCCACCATTTCCTGGCAGTGAATGGGGAAAAGTTTAACAGAGTCTTCTGTTGCCTTGTTGGAGCCAAGCAGACCAAACCTGTCGTTGTAGCCGCTGCCGTCCACACTCTTTGTGAGAATCTCGTCCAGAGTGTATACCTTCTCGGCGCCATTTTTCAGTAATGTGTTTTTGGTCCTGAAACGGGTGTGGATGTCACAGGTCAGGACGGATTTTGTGTAGGAGAGGATAGCCTTTGGCTGATTTGCAAAGATGATCTCAACCTCTGCGCCTGCCTCCTGAATCAAATTTTTGTAATAATCAACATAATCTATGCCGGTGAAAACGTGCTTTTTATAACCGAACAGCTCTCTGTATTTTTCCTCTGTGAGCACGTCGGTCCAGGGATTCACACCCTTTTCATCCATATCGTCCTCATCGATTAAGTGATTGCCCACCTCATCGGACGGATAGCTGAGCATCAGCACAACTTTCTTAAGACCCTTTGCAATACCTTTTAAGCAGATGGCAAAACGGTTGCGGCTTAAAATCGGGAACAAAATGCCCACCGTGTCGTCACCGAATTTCTCATGTACATCCTTTGCAATCTGGTCGATTCCTGCATAATTTCCCTGGGCACGCGCCACAACAGCCTCGGTTACGGCCACCACGTCCTTATCACGCAGGGCAAAGCCTTCGCTGTCAGCTGCCGCTAAAACAGAATTTACAACAATTTCCGCAAGGTCGTCACCCTGACGGATAATGGGTGCCCTTACCCCTCTGGATACAGTTCCTACCAATCGTTCCATTTTTTCCCTCCATTCATTCCCGCGGGCAGCATGACAAGACAATGTTTACGGGGAAACATTGATTTCCCCGAATGTTAACGACTGCCGCGAGGCTTTTTCATTCAATAAGCCGACTCGCGGAGCGCGACGGCGTTGTTGACTTGAAGCACACCTCTTTTATTATAAAGGGTATTACGCGGTTCATCAAGTAAAATTTTAGCTTCAGTATGAAATTTCGTAACAGTTCAGCCCAGGACTTTGCATTTACTGCAAAGTCCGTAAGAATGCATAAAATGGGCCAGGAGAGAATCTGCCCCTCGCCGAAGGCGACTTTAAATGGGCAGATTCTGTAACAGTGAAGCCGAAGGCTGAACTGTTACGAAGGTTCTTAGTAATTTATTCATTTTTTATACATATTTTTAAAGATTTTCCTAATAAAATCTCAAACTATCCTAAGGAGAAAGTAAAAAGATGAAATCTTTCGGTCAGATATAATTTAAAGCGTAAGCTGGAAAGAATAAAAGAGTCAAAACGGATGTCCCCCTTTCCTGCGGCCGGGCCGCTGCCCTGGCGCAATATTTACGGGGATATCTGATAGTAGACGCGGTAAAAAATCCGAGGATGGAGGAAAAATGGGAAAATTAAATGTTGCAATTATTTTTGGTGGAAGTTCGTCAGAGTACAAGGTATCCCTGCAATCTGCCGGTTCCGTCATAAAGAACCTGAACAGGGATAAATATTTGCCGGTGCTGATTGGAATATCACAGGAAGGGGAATGGCTTTACTTTACCGGAGATGTGGAGGAGATTGAAAAGGATACGTGGCAGGGTAAAAACTGCATACCGGCGGCACTATCCCCTGACAGAAAGGCCCGCGGGATTTTGCTTTTCAGGGAGAATCAGGTGGATATCGTGAAAATTGACGTGGCCTTTCCGGTTCTCCACGGAAAGAACGGGGAGGACGGTACGGTGCAGGGATTGATAGAGCTTGCAGGAATCCCATTAGCCGGCTGCGGGATTTTGGCTTCCGCCCTTTGCATGGACAAGGACAGGGCTCATAAGCTTGTGGAAGGGGCAGGTATATCTGTGCCAAAGGCCCGGGTATTTGATGCCCGGGGATGCAAAAACCGGACATCAGAAGCCAGGGCGGAAGTCTCCACAGAAGTACGGACATTCGAAGCCGGGACAAGCAAGAGCCGTGCATCAGAGAAAAAGGAGATGATGGGAGAGATAAGCGATTTCGCAGAGAAAATCGGATATCCGCTGTTTGTAAAACCGGTCAAGGCGGGCTCCTCCTTCGGGGTGACGAAAGTGGGAGAGGCGGCTCATTTGAAGGAGGCGGTGGAGCTTGCCCTTCTGTACGACAATCAGGTGATTGTGGAGGAAAATATAGAAGGGTTTGAGGTCGGCTGCGCGGTGCTTGGGAATGAAGAACTGACGGTAGGTGAGGTGGATGAGATTGAGCTTTCCGGAGGATTTTTTGATTTTACGGAGAAATACACACTGAAAACCTCAGCCATCCATGTGCCTGCAAGAATCAGCGGCGGGAAGGCCCGGGAGATTCAGGAGGCGGCCAAGGTGATATATAAAACTCTGGGCTGTTCGGGATTTGCCAGGGTGGACATGTTTCTGACACCGGAGGGGAAGGTCGTGTTTAATGAGGTCAACACCATTCCGGGATTTACCGAGCACAGCAGATACCCGGGGATGATGAAGGCGGCAGGGCATTCCTTTGGGGAGGTTTTGGAGAAAATAATCGAGCTGGCTTTCTGAAGGGGCAGTTCACAGACCTGTGAGAGGATAGACAGGTACAGGCTGGCTACAGTATGGGGGATTAGGATGGAAACAGTTATCTTGCAGAGGAAAAGGATACATGTGGGGAATTTGATTCTGGTAAACGCCGCCCACGGTTATGTGGAGGAAGCCTACGGGAATTTAGAGCCGGTGCAAAGGGACGGGCCGCACATTTTATTGGAGCGCAGGGCGGCTTTGCTTTTAAGCGGACTGATAGAAAAAATAAACGGCAGGCAGGGAATTGTTCCGGTCAGCGGATGGCGCTCTTTGCAGGAACAGCAAAGGATTTGGGATGATTCTCTTATGGAAAACGGGAGAGCCTTTACGGAAAAATATGTAGCCATTCCCGGACACAGCGAGCATCAGACAGGGCTTGCCATTGACCTTGGATTGAAACAGGAAAATATCGACTTTATCCGCCCGGAATTCCCGGCTGAGGGCGTATGTGGAAGGTTCCGCACAAAGGCTCCGGCATATGGATTTATAGAGAGGTATCCCTCGGGAAAAGAAGATATTACGGGAATCGCTTATGAGCCCTGGCATTTTCGCTATGTGGGAATACCCCATGCAATGATTATGGTCAGGGAAAAACTGACTCTTGAGGAATATATTTCTTTTATCAAAGATTTCCCTTATGGGGAGAAGACTTATGTCTTTGAAAAAGAAGGGAAGGGTGTCTTTGTGTCTTATCTGAAAGCCGGGCCGGAGGATGACACAGTGCTTGCAATAAAGGAAAGTTATCCTTATACGGTCTCGGGCAATAATGTGGATGGGTTTATTATCACACAGTATGGGGCTAAGGTGTGATGTGCGCGGAACTAAAATATTGGAATGGAGAGAAGATGGATACAAGACGAAGTTATGGAGGGCCGGACAGATTTCGAATCGCTGCGGCCCTGATGGTGGCGGCAATCCACACCTCGCCGCTTTTATCTTACAGTGACGCAGGGGATTTTTTTCTGACAAGGATCATCTGCCGGGTTGCGGTGCCTTTCTTTTTTATGGTGACGGGGCAGTTTGTGGCCGGGAGCTTTTTTGCGCCTGGGGCCGCACACACGCAAAACAGCGTGGGAAATTCGCCTCATTGCGGCATGGGGCCTGTGCAGGGGGCAGGGAAAGGAAGCTTCCCTGACGGATTGTGTCCGAACAGAGCCGGTGAAAAATTAAAAAAGTATTTGAAAAAGACGGCGGGCTTATATGGGATAGCAATTTTGCTTTATCTTCCAATTGGTATTTATGCCGGACATTACCAGGAACCAAGTTTGGGCGCGGCTTTCCGGATGTTGGTCTTTGACGGTACATTTTATCATTTATGGTATTTCCCGGCCTGTATGATTGGTATGATTCTGGTGTATCTGATGAGCAGGGCTGCGAACCGGATTATGAGCAGGGGGGCGAACAAAATTGTGTGCAATGCTACGAAAAGGGTTCTTAATGAGGAGGCTGCAGATAAAGGGCCGGAGGAAAAAATCACGCTATGCCTTGGGACGGCTGTGGTTCTTTATACAATGGGGCTTTTAGGGGACAGCTATTTCGGCCTGGTACGGGAGGGTTCCCTTTTGTATGACATATATATGAGGGGATTTCAGATTTTTTCTTATACACGAAACGGCCTGTTTATGGCGCCAATTTTTCTGCTTCTGGGAGCTGAAATGGCATATGGGCAACCTTCCGCAGGTGGGAAAGTGAAGGCATACGGAGAAAAAGGAGGTACGGAGGTACCGGAGCAGGGCGGCAAGGCTGTGCAGGGAAGGAAATTTTTTCTACCGGGTTTGTTCAAGGATTATATAGGGCTTGGAATTTCCGCACTGCTGATGACGGCGGAGGCGTTTACGCTGCGATATTTAGGGTGGCAGCGTCATGACAGCATGTATGTTGCCCTGATACCGACAGCCGTCTTTCTCTACAGGGTGCTTCTGTCATGGGAAATTGCGCCTTCCCGGTTCCTTCGGGATATTGCTTTGTGGATTTATGTGCTGCATCCGGCTGTGATTGTTGTGGTCAGGGGAGGGGCAAAGGTCCTGGGGCTTACGGGGATTTTGGTGGATAACAGTCTTTTGCACTACCTGGCAGTGATTACCCTTTCCACATTTGCAGCGGTCTTTCTTGCAAAGCGGATGGAGAAAGGGAAAAAGGAGGATTTTCATTGTGGAAGGGCATGGATTGAGTTGGATCAAAAAGCCCTTAAGCACAATGTGGACGAGCTTCGAAAGCGGCTTCCTGAAAAGTGCAGGCTGATGCCGGCATTGAAGGCAGACGGCTATGGACATGGAGCCCTGTTGCTGGGCAGGGCATTAAACCGGATGGGAGTGGACGCCTTTTGTGTTGCCAGTGTGAAAGAGGGTGTGGAGCTGCGCAAAGGGGGAATCAAGGGTGAAATTTTAATTTTAGGCTATACCCACCCGAAACTGTTTCCGCTGCTTAAGCGGTACCGGCTGACACAGACTGTCGTTGATTTTCCTTATGCAGGGCTTTTGAACCGATACGGCAAGAAAATCCATGTGCATATTGGTGTGGACACAGGAATGCACCGGTTAGGAGAGCGTAGCGAAAATGTGGACAGGATATACAATATCTGCCGTATGAAAAATTTGATTGTGGACGGCATCTATACACACCTCAGTGCGGACGACACCTTAAAGAAACAGGACATAGAATTCACAAGGTCACAGGCGGAGGATTTTTATGAGCTGATAGAAAAACTGGAAAAGAAAGGATGTCCAAGACCCAAAATTCATCTGCAGTCCAGCTACGGTGTTTTCAATTATCCCGAGCTTGCGGAGGATTATGCCCGGGTGGGAATTGCACTGTACGGTGTATTAAGTACGGGGGAGGATACGGAAAAGTGGAAGGATATGCTGCGGCCGGTTCTGTCCTTGAAGGCAAGGATTGCGTCGGTCAGGAATCTATATGCAGGGGAAAGCGCAGGCTATGGCCTGGAGTTTCGGGCTAAAAATGATATGAAAATCGCAACCCTGACCATCGGTTATGGGGACGGGCTGCCCCGGAGCCTTTCCGGGAGAGTGGGAGCCGTTTTGATAGAGGGGCGCAGGGCGCCTATTGTGGGACGCATCTGCATGGACCAGACCATTGTGGATGTCAGCGGCATTCCGGGGGTAAAAGCCGGGGATGTGGCGGTGGTGATTGGAAAATCGGGAGATAAAGAGATTTCAGTCTGCGATCTGGCGCAGGAAGCGGGGACGATTACCAATGAGATTTTAAGCCGGCTGGGGGCAAGGGTTACGAGGATTATGGCGTGAAAGAAATGCACGTTTTTTGGCTGATGAGCGTGTATCAAACGGTGCTGTCCTTTGAATGGTATTTGAAGGAATATGGGAAAAAAGAGTTCAATAGGAAAAAAGTTCTTTGGCAGGCGTGGCATTCCACTGCCTGCTTTTTGTATATTATATCTGTTTTTTCCCTTTTTAAGATAGCTATTTTAGTTTTACAGTATGGGCGCGGAAACCCAACATGAACGCTATTTGGTTGTTCCGTGTCTGAATTTGTATTATTATAGTACAAAATATACCTGACATGGGAGAATAAATAAAGAGTGAAAAAAATTCATAGAATTACATAATTTACGAAATAAGAAAAATGAGAAATAACTGCAAAAAATGTAAATAAAACAAAAAACGCTAAAAACTATACGAAAAACCATCAAAAATATCAACCTTCTATTTCATTTTGTATTTATTAACCTTATTTCGATTAAATCTGATTCATTTTTCACAAAAGACAAAATTTTATGTACTGCTGATGGTATATTTACCCTTAATTTTTGTTCTTAAATTTTTTAGACCGTCAAATTTCTGGTCAAATGGAAAGGAGTCAGTGATGTCAAGAAGAGGCGCAAATATTTACAGGCGGAAGGATGGCAGATGGGAGGGTAGAATTGTGAAGGAAGGAACCGAAGAAGGATGCCCGAAATACAGTTCCGTTTACGGAAAAAATTACAATGAGGTGAAATTAAAGCTGGATTTGATGAAGAACACAAGAAAGCCCGAGGGGGAACCGGTGAAGGGAAGCATGGCCGATATTATGGAGACATGGCTGAAAGAGAAGGGGCCTTCATGGAAAAAAACGACCCACGCGACCTACCGCCAGATTACATACAAATACATTATCCCAAAGCTGGGGGACTTAAGGGCGGATAAGGTGGATGGAAAGGTGCTGGAAGCCTTTGCGGAGAGCATCAGGCTGGAAGCGGGGGATGAGCCGGTTTCCGACAGGCATGTAAGGAACATATGCGGCATTGCGCTGCGTGCTCTGCGGTATATGAAAAAGAAATACAATTATGCCATCATCATTCCGGATAACGTGATCATGCCGGTAAGGCGTGCGCCTGTTATGCTTCCCGGGAAGCGGGAGCTGGGAGAATTGGAGCGGTACCTGACGGAGCATGTGGGAGACGATTCTTACGGTACCTGCCTTGGTATTCTTACGGTATTTTACACCGGCATTCGTATTGGGGAGGCCTGCGCCCTTACCTGGGGCAATGTGAATCCGGAGGAAGAAATTATTTACATCCGTAAAAATCTGCAGAGAGTGAAGGCCCAGAGGAGCAAAAAAGAAGGGGAGAGCACCACGGAAATCCTGTTGCAGACGCCGAAAACAGGCACTTCCTTTAGGATGATTCCTATTCCGCCGGTACTGTCTCCTCTCCTTAAAAAGTATCAGGGACAGGAGACGGAATATATGATCAAGGGAAGGAAAAAAGCCTGGGTGGAGCCGCGCACTCTCCAGTATCGGTTTGCAAAAATACTGGAGGCATGTGGGATTAAAAGTTTCAACTTTCACATGCTGCGCCATGCCTTCGCTACCCGGTGCATAGATACGGGGTTTGACGTAAAGAGCCTCAGTGAAATACTGGGACACAGCAGCGTACAGGTGACTTTGAATCTGTATGTACATTCCAGCATGCAGCACAAGAAAGAGCTGATGGGGCGGTTTGAGGGAGGGTTCTACAGGGACTACGGGGAGACGAAAGCCCGGGAGGACGCTGCTTTTTCCGAAAATATCGGGGGTTTTCCGGACACCGGGACCGGTATGCATGAAGATGGTTTTGTCCGGCTCGTAGAGCAAGAATGAGAAAGACGAAAAAACAAGCAATAAAATATTGGATTATATATCAAAAAGAATGGTAAAAAAATCATAAAATTTCTTTAGACCGTCAAAATCTGGTCAGAAAGCAGGGCAAAAGTCCTGCTTTCCTGTATTTACGGGCATTTTGGAGGCGCATATGAGGGAGGAAGGTGTAGCGATAGGTACTTTGGTTTGCAACGTCTTTCAATTGCATTTATATTCCTTCAATAGAAAAAGGGCATAGAGATACGATAAAAGAAAAGGGAGCTTGAGAAAAGAGGATAAATCAAGCCCAGTATTTGCGGACCTTATCCTCAGCGGCTGCCTGGTTCAAATCGTATTTTTCTATCAGGCGTAGTGTGACTTCACTTTTTTCCATATGAAACTCCTGGCACAGTTGGATAAAGCTTTTGATAGCATTTTCCAGTTTCTGCTCTGCTTCCTGTCTCATTCTGCGCTCCGCCTGAATGTCCATTTTTTCCATATTTTCAAACAAATATCCCATATCTCTGTCCTTCACTTTCTTTACACATTCTTTAGCTTCATCAACAGGCATATTTATTTTAATGCAAAGGCTCCAGATGGTAGATGCGATAACATCGAGTACAGGTGCAGGCGCTTTGGATATGATGTAGGCAATTTTATCCGGTTCGCTCTGCAGAAAGCGACTCATATCCTCTGCCGTCTGTACTTTGTTGATCATCATAAGGAGAGACATCTCATCTCTCCGCTCAAGGAGCTCCTCATTGGAGTAATCGTGTATTCTAACCACCTGGTAGGTAAAATCCGGTATGTAGTCTCCCAAAATATCTTTCAGCATAATCCTGTCCCGAAGCCGCAGGTCTGCGGTCCAGTTTCCTCTGCCTTCGTAATACACAATCGGAAGTTGGTTGTTCCTCCTTAGTCTGATAAGCGCATACATTTTGTAAGTGCATATGGCATACCCTGCCAGACCGGAAGGAATGTCTTTCCGCCCTCATAACACTTACAAAATATAAAATTATTTTGAAATCCCGGCGAAAAGCCCAGAATTGATGCTTCGGACAAATAGTTTACCGAAGCTGCCACACTTGAAAGCCCGGAATAGGCTGTGTGGATGAATCCATTTGATTAAATACAGGATAGCATGAAAAATGGGCCTGTGCAAGTAAAAACTGCTTCCATATATGGAATGCTTAAATACTTTTTATATGTTGTTATACAAGGCCGGCGAATGGGGAAGGGCGCAAATAACCTGTGTTCTTGACATCTCCTCCCAAACCGGATAAAATCTGTGCAGGCAGGATGAATGACGGGAAATGGGAGATGGGCAAGACCGGATATGCGGGTTTATTTGCAGTATGGAGGATTATCATGGCGACAATCAAGGAAATCGCTCAAAAAGCAGGAGTATCAATCGGAACGGTGGACCGGGTTCTGCACAACCGGGGTATGGTAAACGCCGGGACAAAGGAGCGGGTACTGGCAGTGATGAGGGAACTGGACTACCAGCCCAATCAGATAGCCCAGGGGCTTGCAGTTATGAAGAAAAAGCTGAAGATTGGCTTTTTTCTTCCGGAGACGGATAACCATCCCTTTTTTCAGGATGTTGGCCGTGCTGCAAGGAAGAAGGCAAAGGAGCTGGCCCAGTATGGAGTTTCGGTGCGTTTTTATGAGATGGGAAAAGGCGGGGCTTCCTTTGGTGAGCTGGAAACTGCTTATTGGGATTTACTGGCCGAACAGGACGGTATTATCACGCTTGGTCTTGATATACCGGAGGTGAAGGACTATTTGAACGAGGCTTACAGACGGAAGATACCTGTTGTTTTTTATAATACGTATATTCCGGGGCAGGAATTTTTGGCTTATGTTGGCTGTGATTATAGAAGGTCTGGTGCTCTTGCGGCAGGGCTTTGCGCCCTTGCAGGCGGGGAGGATGCCAGGGTGTGTATTTTTTCAGAGGGAGTCTGGCCCATTTTAAGCCATCAGGAGCGGGTGGATGGATTTCATCAGGAGGCGAAGGAGCGCTATCCTGCTATGAAGGCGCTTGACAGTTTTTTTATCAGTGAGAGCATGGAAGAAAATAAGCGCTGTGTGGAGGGGATGTTTCGAAAGTACCCGGATGTGAACATTGTATATGTGGTAAATCCCAGAGATTATGAGATTTGCCGGTTGATTGCCCAGGCGGATGGGAAGAAGCAGGTGCGGATGATCACCAACGACCTGGTGGGAGAGCAGGTTGAAATGCTGCGTCAGGGAACCATTGCGGCCACCATTTGTCAGGAACCGGAAAAACAGGGGGAGCTGTCGCTGGAGATTCTTTTTCAGTACCTTGCCTATGGGAAGGCGCCCGTGGAGCAGATGTGCTATACGAATTTGAGTATACATATTGCACAAAATCTGTGAAAAAGGAGGATGGGGAGGAGTTTTACGGCAGTAAATAAGAAGTGTTGAAAACAGAAGTATGCACCGGTTTGCTATAGGGGATGGAAATCCGAATGAAAAAATGATATTTATGCATAATGCTTAAAGATAAGATTTATGTAAGAAACAGATTGACATTATTGACAATCTGTTTTTATAATGTGATTAACGTTAACGTACACGGAAACAACAGGTAACTATTATAACTATTGATTGGAAGGCATTTTGCACAACTGTGGCGTGCTATGCCGGAGAATGAAAGGAAAGGAAGGAAATTTATGAGAGCAACCAAGGAATACCGTCTTTCTATGACCCAGGAGGCGCAGAAAATCGTAGACCAGCTTACCTTAGAGCAGAAGGTATGGCTGATGAGCGGCAATATCGACATCACCAAGATGACCCCGGAGATTATGGCCCAGATGGCGGAGGCAATGTCCGGGGATGAAAATCATTACAATGTAACTCCTTATGCGGCAGGGGGGATAGAGGAGCTGAATCTGCCGCCCATGCTGTTTGCAGACGGTCCCAGAGGGGTTGTGTGTGGCAACTGGCAGAGCACCTGTTTCCCGGTATCCATGGCAAGAGGGGCAACTTTTGACACGGAATTGGAGGAAAGGGTTGGGCACTGTATTGGCAAGGAAGTGAGGGCTTTTGGAGGCAACCTTTTTGCAGGTGTCTGTATCAATATGCCTTATAACCCGGGCTGGGGGCGCAGCCAGGAGACTTATGGGGAGGAAACCTATCAGATTGGCCAGATGGGAGCGGCCCTGGTGAGAGGCGTTCAGGATGAGGACATTATGGCATGTGTGAAGCATTATGCCTTTAACGATATGGAAAATGCCCGGTTTAAGTGCAGCGTAACCTGCGATCAGAGGACAGAGCAGGAGGTTTATCTGCCTCATTTCAAGGATTGTATTGACGCAGGGGCGGCTAGCGTGATGAGCGCATACAACCGCTACAATGGAGTGCACTGCGGCCATCACAATTATCTGCTGCGCCAGGTGCTCAAGAAGGAATGGGATTTTGACGGCTTTGTGATGTCCGATTTCTGCTGGGGCGTGCGGGATACGGTGGAAGCAGCCAACGGCGGACAGGATATGGAAATGATGTGGACCCAGTATTTTGGGGACAATCTGGTGAAAGCGGTGAAAGACGGGTTCGTGCCCGAGGAGCGAATCAACGAGGCGGCGCTGCGGATTGTCCGCACGATTATTGCCTTTAACAAAGACCATAAAGAGTACGACATGTCCGTAGTGGGATGTCCGGAGCACATTGCGGTGGCAAAGGAAGCGGCGGAAAAGGGCATCACGCTGATTAAGAATCATAACGTGCTTCCCCTTCAAAGGAGTGAGACAAAGAAGCTTGCCCTGATTGGCAGGCTGGCAGACACAGCTGTGATTGGAGACCATGGCTCAAGCTGGGTGCGTCCTCCCTATGTGGTAACGCCGAAGGCGGGGCTTGAGAAGGCAAATGAGGGATGCCAGGTGATCTTCAATGACGGCTCCGACATAGAGAGCGCGAAAAAGCTGGCGGCCGAGGCGGACGCTGTGATTTTCGTGGTTGGATATGACCATGACGATGAGGGTGAGTTTATTTCCGAGAACGAAGCGGAGAATTACACAGGCTCCATGGGCGGCGACCGTAAGGTAAGCTTAGGGCTCCATCCGGAAGATATCGAGCTTGTAAAGCAGGTGGGGCCGGTAAATGAGAAGTCAACAGTAGTCCTTGTGGGCGGCAATATGATCATGATGACGGAGTGGTATGACTGCGTGAATTCCGTTATTATGGCTTATTATCCCGGCATGGAGGGCGGCACTGCCCTTGCGGAGATCATTTACGGGGACGTAAATCCTTCCGGAAAGCTTCCGTATGTAGTGCCTTATTCCGAGGAGGACCTTCCCCATGTGGACTGGGAGGCCACGGACCAGTATTATGAGTACTACCACGGCTACACCCGTCTTGAGAAAAATGGCGTGAAACCCTTAGTTCCCTATGGATTTGGACTCAGCTATACTACCTTTGAAATCTCTGACCCGAAAGCATGTGTGGAAAATGATACACTTAAAGTAACCGCCAAAGTGAAGAACACCGGCAAAGTGGATGGAGACGAGGTTGTGCAGCTTTATGTGGGATTTGAAAATTCCGCAGTGGACAGACCGGTGAAGCAGCTTCGCGGATTTACACGGGTGAGCCTGAAAGCCGGGGAAGAAAAGACCGTGGAGATAGCAACGCCTATTGAAAAACTGAAATGGTATAACCCGGTTTACCGCAGGTGGGAGCTGGAGCATATGGAATATACCGTTTATGTGGGCAGCAGTGCGGCGGCGGAAGACTTATGCAGGACAAAAATAGAACTGTAAAATAATGAAATACGAAAACCAGCCTTGGTTGGATTCAGATACAGTTTTGAATCGGCAGGGGTTGGTTTTCGTTATTTTGATAAAAAAAGAAAAGATATATAATACATTACAACATGTTCATGAATTTGGCCTTTGGGCCGCATAAGTGGAAATTTCCCAAAGATACAAAGTATCTGATGCCGGTGCAGGCAAGCCAGGCACGGCATAAATACTTTACAAGATTATGAAGCTGCAGTAACAGTAAAGCTGAAGGCGGAACTGTTACAAGCCATATGCGGAAAGGAAGAACAATGGAAGAAAAAAGATATTTGAAATGGTACAATAAGGTGGGATACGGTTCAGGCGACCTTGCCGCTAACTGTATTTACGGCCTGCTTACAAGCTTTGCCATGATTTACCTGACGGATACGGTGGGATTAAACGCAGGTATTATCGGAACACTTATTATGTTTTCCAAGTTTTCGGACGGTATCACGGATGTGTTTTTTGGCACGTTGATTGATAAAACCCGCACGAAGATGGGGAAAGCCCGTCCCTGGATGTTGTGGTCGGAGATTGGCAACTGCGTTCTGCTGGTGGCAGTATTTGCCATTCCCCAGAGCTGGGGCGAGACAGCCCAGTATGCATATTTCTTTATAGCTTATACCTTGTTAAATGCGGTATTTTACACGGCAAACAATATTGCCTATGCATCTCTCACTTCTTTGATCACCAAGAATGGAAATGAACGTGTGCAGATGGGCTCTATCCGTTTTATGTTTTCCCTGGCAACCAATCTGGTAGTTGCATCTATCACGGTTGGACTTGTGCAGAACTTTGGCGGCGGCGCAGCAGGATGGAGAATGGTAGCGATCATTTATGCGGTGATTGCGCTGATTGTCAACACAATTTCCGTACTTTCCGTTAAGGAATTATCTCCCGAGGAACTGTCAGGAAATGCAGGAACAGGTTCTCAGGAAGCGGAAACCAAGATTGGGCTTCTGGAATCCTTTAAGCTGCTTGTTGCTAACAAATATTTCCTGATGATTGCAGGATTTTATATTCTGATGTATGTTCAGACCGGCTTTGCAGGGATTGGTATTTACTATATGACTTATGTGCTTGGCAATCCGGCAATGCTGGGAACTTTCTCCATGGCCCAGATGCTTCCTATGGTAATAGGTCTTGCGTTCACGCCCGCTCTGGTAAAGAAGTTTAAGGGAATGTATAAGGTAAATCTTTTTGGTTACATATTTGCAGTGATTTTCAAAATCGGATTTATCATTGGCGGCTATATGGGAAATATCCCTGTGATGCTGGCCTGCTCCGCACTTTCCGGCCTGGGAACAAGCCCGGTAACAGGGGATATTAACGCTTTGATTTCAGCGGCTTCCGATTACAC
>CAJUED010000053.1:0-1236 GCA_910585075.1 uncultured Lachnospiraceae bacterium | reverse complement strand
GGCGCTATGTTCTCCTGTTCCTCCCTGGGTATTAAGCTTGGAAGCGGTATTGGCTCCGCTATTTCAGGATGGCTCCTGGCAGCCAGCGGCTATGTGGCAAATGCAGCCCAGCAGCCTGCCTCTGCGCTGAACATGTTGAACTTTATGTATCTGTGGTTCCCTATGATATCCGTAACACTGATTGCAGTGATTATGTACTTCCTGAGAGTTGAGAAGGCAAATGCGGATTGGGATGCAGCCCACGCTGTGAAATAATGGAATGAATTTTAAAAGATATATGGAAAAGACCGGAGTCGATATGGCAGCCGGTCTTTTTTATAACGATGATTTAAAAAGGCAGCTTTAAAGAAGCTGATGTTTTCTGCGATAGTTTAAGGGCGTATCCCCGTACTGCTTCTCGAACAGCCGATAAAAGTGGCTTCGGTTGGAAAATCCAAGGTCTTCTATAATGGAAGAAATGCTTCTGTCCGTGTCGGCCAGGAGCTTTCGGGCTTCCTCAAGATAGATGCTTTGGCCGTATTCCAGAATGGTTTTGCCGGTATGCTTTTTCATAATCCGGTTTAAATACTCTGCATTATAGTGCAGCTGTGAGGATAATTCCTCCCGGGTGCAGCGGCCATGGCTGGTGCGCATGATGTGGGTGAGCTTACTGAAAAGATACTCCTGGCTCTCCGACTGGGAATGAATCCGATTGATGCTAAACAGCTCCGGGTCGGCCATAATCTGAAGCAGCCGGGCGAAGGCGCCTTTGATAAAAAAGAGGGAACCGGGTTTCACATTGCTCAGCTCATAAATGATGAAATTAAAAAGGGGAGAGAGCTTATCCAGCACATCATTTGTGGGGATTACGGGAAAACAGTCCAGATACACTTTGTCAAACAGGTCTGATTGATTCTGACTGTCCGCAAAAAGCCGGAAAATCAGATGCTCCTCCGATTGTGCGGAACCGTTAATATCGGTTTCACGATATTCTTCCAACAGCTGTGCAATAAATGCATCCTGCATCATAAGGAACACTGCCTGAAAATCTCCGGTAAACTCCTCACAGTGACGGATATTCTTGTTCATGATACAGCACTGCCCGGCTTCGTAGGTGAAAATCTGATCCTCCACATGGTTTGTGACGGAACCGGATAACACACACATGATTTCAATACAGGAGTGTTGGTGCAGAGGACGGTGCCTGAAAAAATCCATATATTCTTCTTCAATTTGGGAGGAATGATTGGAGTATTG
>CAJUED010000052.1 GCA_910585075.1 uncultured Lachnospiraceae bacterium | reverse complement strand
GCCTGACCTGCCTGAGCAAGGATCTGGTTGTTGGAGTACTTAACCATCTCTGTAGCCATATCTGTATCACGGATAGAGGACTCAGCACTTGTTGTGTTCTCAACAACGTTATCCAAGTTGTTAATTGTGTGCTCAAGTCTGTTCTGAACAGCACCCAATTTAGCTCTCTGCTTATTCAGGTTCTTGATAGCAGCCTTTACACTCTTGTTCAAGTTCTGGGATGCACTCTGTGTCTTTGCGTTACCGCTGAGGCTCAGAGATGCACAGCTCATTGATGTAATGCTCAATGTGATATACTGAGATGCTTCTGCACCAACCTGAAGCTTGATGCCCTTAGAGCAGCTACCATTTAAGAGATTTCTCTCATTAAATGTTGTGGTAGAAGCTACACGGTCAATTTCACTCATGAGCTGCTGTACTTCCAAGTCAATGTAGGAACGGTCTTCTGACTGCAGAGTACCGTTTGCACCCTTAACTGCCAACTCGTTCAGACGCTGTAACATGTCATGTACTTCATTCAAAGCGCCTTCAGCTGTCTGCACCATGGAAATACCATCCTGTGCATTCAGGGAAGCCTGTGTAAGACCTCTTACCTGACGTCTCATCTTCTCGGACATTGCCAGACCTGCTGCATCATCTGCTGCACGGTTTACTTTGTAACCGGAAGATAACTTCTCTGTTGACTTAGCCTGTGTCTTAGTTGTCAGTCCTAACATTCTGTTAGAGTTCATTGCTGTAAGATTGTGTTGTACTACCATAATATATTCCTCCTTGAATTTAAGGCCGCTTCCATGCGGCTGATTTGTTTTTGTAATGATTCCTGCAAGTCGTACGTGCTTCCAAGAGTCATTACCTGTGGTAAATGTTGAGACAATTAGTCTCGTAGAAACCTATGGTTTGTAAAAACCTATGGTTTCATACAGAAACTTTTGTTTCCTGAAGCGTTTTACCTTGCTTCAATTTACTCGTATTATATATCGGATACTTTTTCAGATACTTAATACCTTTTTTTAATTTCAGGAAACAAATTATTTTCGAAAGCAGTGTATTATGCATATGTTTTCAATTGGCTATAACACATTGTCTGCTTTACTTGCATTATATATCGGGCAAAAAAATAAATACTTTATACCCAATCAAATTTTTTCTTAAAAATTTATCAGCCGGTCTGATTTTCAATTTAATAAGCTGACTCGCGGAGCGTGACAGCGTTTGATATTCAAACCGGCTGTTTTTTATTTCTTTTGGTCTAAAATTGAATTTGACACATCATCAACGTTGCTCATGCTCTTGTAATAGCTGTAAGCTGTCTTAGAAGCCTTCCTTCCCTGACGGATTTGAGACCTTTCTTTCAGAAAATAATCTTCAATCAGCTTTTTGTTCCTGCTTTCCTGAACCTGGATAGAAACACTTTTATCAGTCACCTGTGTAATCAGTCCCTGAATCCGCTTAATCTGCTCTTTATAAGCATCCTTGTTGGCAACAAGCTGTTCTCTGATTCTCTCATACAAAGTCTCAAAACCCTCATCCAAATCGGTCAACTTTTGAATCAGCACATCCTTTTTTTCCATGTTAGCATCTAATTCTTCCATCGACACTTTTTCCTGTTTCAAAAGCTGTTCCTGCTCGTCATTGTAGTCTTCAATTTCATGGAGTACTGCCACTTTTTTTTCAAGACTACTCTCCAATATTCCCAGGTAATTTTCAATCATTCCCGTACCTCTTAACATCCTGCGGCCCCATTTATCGCACCGCATCAACTATGGCCTGAAAGAACCCTTTTGTTTACAGATTTCCCTTTACACGATTGATGCGCATTACTTCTTTCCAAGTGTCGCGAATCGTGTGCAGATGACCATTGATTTCTTTCAACATTTCCACATTCTTCTTCAAATTAGCCTCTACCAGCCGTCTTTGGATGTAGTCATACATTTTGTCATATTCTTTGGCCACAGGGTAATCCATATTCAAAGTGTTTCTGAGATAGCTTATGATATTTTCAACCTTGACAATATTGGCATGCGCCTTGGGAGCGTTTTTGTTCTCTGTCGCGTCAATTGCAATATTACAGAACTTGATGGCTCCGTCATAAAGCATCAAAGTAAGCTCCGCAGGTGCGGCAGTCATAATCTTATTGTTATTATATTGTGCAAAAGCATTGGGCAACGCCATGTTATCAGCCTCCTAATAAACCTGTTACCGCGCTGGCATTGGATTGCATTTTTGCAAGCGCCGTTTCCATCTTACTGAATTTTTTATACCACTTATCCTCATATGCATTTACTTTCGCTTCCAGTTCAGCGATTTTAGTCTTGTAATCGTCATAATCGGATTTCATTTTCTTATCATCATAGAAGCTGCCAAAAGAACGGTATCCATCTACTGATTTGGACATATCCGTCATTTTACCATACAAATTTTGAGACAACTTAGTAAAGAAGGAAATAACTGTATCCGGATCATTCTTAATCATGGATTTCAGTTTGTCATCCTTGTTCATAGTATATCCGTCATCGGCATCCCCGTCAATATGGTAAGCATATCTTTCATTTTCAGGTGCTTCGAAATAGCTCAGCATATCAATACCGAAGTCAAATAAATGCATTGTCTTTCCGTCAACATCTATACCTGCAGACATAACCTCACGCAGGCCTGAGCTAACACTGGATATGTTTTCATCACGCCGCAGAATGGAATCCTTTATTTTGGTTTCCCACTTCTCAACCTCCTTATCGGACATAGCGGCTTTTTCATCATCCGTAAGAGGCTCGTATCCTTTGGCGGAATCAGCATTATACAACTTGGACATTTCATTGACCAGCTCATTGTATTCCTTCAGGAAATTTTTCACCATGTCGTAGATGCCGTCGGTATCCTGCTCTGTGGTGATGGTGATTTCCTCGTCCGGATTTGCAGCCAATGCCGTGATTGTCAGGCCATTAATTTCGAAACTGTTGTTGCTATGCTCATATTTAGCGCCGTTTAACCAGATGACAGCGTCTTCGCCGTCAATCTTATTTTTTAGAGCCTCATCTGTAATGCCTAAAGCTTCCAGTGCCTTATCGCCCTTATTCCCAGTTGCCGTTATTGTAAAATCGTTATCTGCGCCGGATTCCTTTGAACTGATACTGAATCTCTGCCATTTTTCATCAAAGCTGGCGTTCAGCCCCTCTTTCTTCAGTGCATTAAGGACATCAGAAATCGTAGTATCCTTCGTTATGTTAATCTGAACGGGCGCAGCATTAGAGTCTTTGCCTATTTTAAGCTCAATCGTTGCAGTATCACCATCATTCAAAGTAAAACCGTCGATGTCAGCAACCTTAGAAAGCGCTGTCAGCTTCTTCCCATCCCTGTCCTTTTTCATTTCCTCGCCGGTCAAATAAGCATTCTTGGCAAGCTTCTCAACTTTCAAAGTCTGTACACCATTCACCGCATTTTCCCCGGTAATAACGCTGACCGCATTGCTGTTGGAAACCTTCGTAACTTTCTTTGTATAAGCGTCGGAAAAACGCATATTGGACAGGTATTTCTGCTGGAAATTTTTAAGCTTGGTGTTTAATTCCTTCCAGGCATCCTGTTTCCACTCTAATTTTGTCTGGGCCTTTCTCTGTACGTCAACTTTCTTGCTCTTAGCGGCAACCAGTTCCTGTATAATACTTTCTGTGTCAAGTCCGGACATCATTCCGGTCATACGTATAGCCATTTATAATCTCCTCCTATCCTCTCTCATCTACCATAATTCCAGCAAGCTCCCATGCCTTAGCTATCATGTCAAGAATCTTTTCAGGCGGAAGCTCTTTCAAGACTTCTTTGCTGTCCTTGTCTATGATCTTAATTGTCAGGCGGTTGGTACCTTCGTGGATTCCAAATACTGCCTCTGAATTGGACATGTTCTTATTCAGCTGCTCAACAGCCTTTTTGATTTGGTCCGTGTTCGTCTGCTGACGTTCTTTTGCTGCGCCGTTATCCGTGCTGTTCTGGTCGTTTTCACGATCACTGCTCCGCTCGGTCTCAGCAACTTTCACAGTGGTGGAATCATATACATTACTCTGTTCCTGTGTAGCAACATCCATGTTCTCTGCCACTTTTTGCACAGGCTTTGCCTGTTGCTTCACCTGCTGTGTTGTCTGTGCCTGGTATGTCATGGCACTGCTTAATGGTTCAATTGCCATCTCAATCACCTCCGTGTGATATAAAATTTTATGGTACTAAAATAATGCAAAACTTTAGAGTTCTCCTGTCTTCTAAGTATATATCGGATTAAGAGTCCAAAAATTAACACTGTAAAACAAAAAAACTTGTTTTCATAAAAAAACGGAGGTCTCTCCTCCGTTTTTCATATAGGAATATTTTCTTTTACTGTTCTTTGTCCAGATACCCCATGATACGGAAGTATCTCCTATTGTCCCAGCAAATTTTTCAAAGCCTCAATTCCATCCATGCTGACCGATTCCTGATTTGCCTCCTGTATCTGCATGTATACTTCTTTCCGGTAAACAGGAACCTCCTTCGGTGCACTGATGCCCAGCTTTACCTGTTCCCCTTTGATTTCCAGTACGGAAATTTCAATATTATTGTTGATAATAAGGGCCTCGTTTTTCTTTCTGGATAAAGCTAACATTTACTCACCTGCTTTCCTTGCATTCAATATATCATAAATCGGGAATTTCACCGGATATTCCTCTCCGTCCACAATCACCTGGCAGGCTTTCCGATTGGCCGCGTTGATGATGATGGGCCCCCGCAGGTTTACCGTCATCCGGGTCAGGTCTTTGGGCACCGTTACGGTTACCATCACCAGCATCTCCTCTGCTTTCAGTTCTCCTAAGGGCTTTAACAGTTCATCCTCCACCGAAGGATTATAATTAGACTCTACAATCAAAGGGTCCATAACCGGCATTGCAAATCCGGGTTCCTGCACAGACTGAAGCCAATGGATGGCGCCCATGCCCTTATCCTCATCATGTATCAGAGTAAAGTCCGTCAGTGCCGGGAATCCGATGATTCCGGAGGGAAAATTTATGATTTTATCTTCCGCTATTTCAATTTCCCCAAAAACCTTCGTTTCAATTCTCATAAATGCTCCTATCTGCGTGTTGGACGCTTTCATAATTTTAACAATTCAGGATAAGGCGTGTCGGGTGTATCGCAAGGGCTCTGTCAGAGTGCCCCCCTCTTGCTGCCCTCCAACCTCCGAAATAAGCCGAACCGCTCTTAAATGTAATTCATAAGTGATGTCTGCATAATTTTACCGGTTGCCATAAGAGCTGAATTATAGGTGAGCTCCGTGCTGGTAAGCTTAACAACCACTTCTGCAATATCAATATCTTCATTTTCGGACTGAAGGGTCTCAAAGGTGGTGCGTTGATCCATGAGACGGTTGCTGATCAAGTCAAGGCGCTGGCTTCTGGTTCCATTGTCCGTTACCGCAAGGTTAGTGTTGTCCAGGTGATCCTGCATTTTGGTTATGGTTTTGCCGAACATATTGTGTATGTTGTCACGGATATAAGAGTATGCTTTGTCAGCCGCTTCATATCTCTTTAAGGCCACTTCATAATCGGCATCCTTTTCCTCATCAAGTCCCTTCAAAACGCCGTCAAGTTCATTTCTGATGGCTTCAATTTCGCGCAAATCCGCAAGAGCGTTTTCCAAATCATCAATATCCCTGTCGATATTGTGGCCGAATACCTCGTCCGCGGTGGTGTTTATCTGTATTTTCTGATTGTACCCCACATCATATTCAATGACCTGTTTCTTGCCTTCGCCTCTTAAATATTCCTGGTTGTAATTTATTTTCTTCTCCTTACCGTCCTTGTCTACCGTTGTTCCGGTACAGGCAAAATAGTGTTCCGGACGAAGGTCGCCTTTTTTCCAGCTGTCCTTTTGATAAGTTACACGAATCTCATCATCAGGCGTAGTGATCCCGCCTTCTATTTTCTTATATGCCGCATTACTCATAAGGACCTCGCCTGTTTCCGGTATAAAAAGAGAAAGTTCTGTGCCGGCGGCATTTGCATCATATATCTGTTTGTAGGGGTCAGGCTTATCCGTTATATTTGCCTTTTTAACAGTCTGGCCCATCAAATCTATATCGTCTTCCGTAATTACATCATAAGAAAGACGGAGCCTGTGAAGCGTACTGTTTTCGTTATTAAGAATATTTTGTTCTATTGCTTCCTTACCAGCCGCATCATACTGGGCGTCTTTATAGTTTTCCTTGTTAATTCCGTCAAGAACGTCTTTATAGGTATAATTAATTGTGTCAAAGTCTTTTATGGTAAGCTGCTCGGTAATCGTATAATGAGGATATCCATTAGGCTGGGTCTCCACATCCTCCTGGAAGCTTAAGGTGGTATCCGTCCTGTACCCGGTGAAGATATACCTTCCCGCATAGTCCGTATTCCCTGTGGAATAAACCTCATCCTTAAGGGCCTTGAGCTGTCCTATGATAATATCCAGCTCGTCAGGCTGCAAATCTTTATTCGCCCCTTTATTGGCCTGTTTGCTCATTTCCGTGAGCACATCGGTAACTGTCTTAAAGGCCCCTTCCGTAACCTCAAGCCAGCTCTCCGCATCAGGAGCGTTTTTCTCATAATACTGTGTCAGTTCGGAAACGCTTGTTCTAAGGCGCAGCGCACGGATGGCGATAACCGGATCGTCGGAAGGCCTTGTAATCTTCTTCTGGGTTGACATCATTGTGCTCAATTTATCACGTAGTATCTTATTATTATTAATATTATACAGAGAGTTATTCTGCATAATTTTGTTTGTCATTCTCATGCCTGTCATCTCCTTATCTCTATCATATAAATGCGTGTCTGCGCAAGTCTATGCCTTAAAATTTAAACCCCGGTCCGCAGAATCAGCTGGTCATAAACCTCTGTCAGTGTCTGAATCATTTTAGATGCCAGCGTATATCCGTTCTGGAATTTCACCAGGTTTACCGCTTCCTCGTCCTCATCCACACTGGAAATGGAGCTTCTCTGGTTGTCAATACTGTTGCGCAGTCCCTCGTAGGTATTGCAGAAGGTCTGGGCGTCGCTGGAATTCAATGCTACGTCCGAAAGGATTCTCTCAAGCATCTGTCCTGCTGTTCCGTTTCTGTAATTGAACTTCTCCTTGCTGGCAAGAAGGGCAATCACTTCTTCTATCTGTCCACATTCTTCAACGCCAACTTCTTTACTGCTTCTGGTTCCTAAAAGGGAAGCGTCTGCAAGCAAATCCGGATTAATTGCGAAATTCCCTGCTGTCAGCTCATAGTATCCGTCCGCATCTGCAAAATCGTTCTTTGTATAAGCTGTTCCGTCAGGTTTGGTTCCTGTAAAAAGAATATCACCCTGCTCATTATTTGTATTATACCCGCGGGTAAATATCTCATTTACCTTTTCGGAGAAACCACGTATCCAGGTGTTCATCTGCTGCATATAATAAGGAATGCCCTGATACTTGATGGCCGCTTCCGTCTTCGCTTCCTTGCCGATTTTTTCCGTACCAATCTTTGGAGATTTATCTTCGTTTATTATAAATGTATAAATGTCAGGGTTGGCAGGGTCAACTTTCCAGCTGCTGTAATAACAAACGGTGTTCCCTATACTGATTACGCCGCCGGTATCGGAAAGCATACATTCCTGCATATTTTCAAGGTAAGCAGCATCCACCTGAACCGTCATTTCCATAGGGTTGGCGGAGGGTTTGCCGCCGGTAAGGCCGGTCACCTTACCTGTAAAGTTGGAATTGTTGTTACCGTCACGAAGCTCCACAAGGCCTTTCAGCTTTCCCTCCATGGACAGATTGGTAAGCCTGAACGCGTTTCCATTTCCCCACTTGATATCATAAAGGCCGTCTGCGTCTGTCTGATTTACCTTTTCATTGGTGTCTCTGGCTTCGTATTTCAGGCTTTTGAAGCTGACACCGTCCACAAGGGGCTGGTTCCCTGCAATACACACCATGTATCTGTTAGCTCCCGTCTCACCTTTGCTTGCATCATAAAGCGGAGTTTCCCTCACCTCTACGTCTACCAGCTCAGACAGTTCATCCACCAGCAGCTCCCTCTGGTCTCTGAGCTCATTGGCCTTGGGGCCGGAGAGCTCTATCATGTTAATCTGCCTGTTCAAATTGGCAATCTTTTCCGCAAGGGAATTGATTTCATCCACACACTGCTTGATCTCCAGGTTAATGTCCTTTTGCAGCTCCTGCAGGTTCCCGTACATATTGTTAAAATAATCTGTCAGTGCCTTGGCGGATGAGATAAACTGCTCTTTGGAGGTATCGCTGCTTGCATTGGTGGTCACAGACTGTAAGCTTGCGCCAAATTTATTGAAAATGCTTCTGAACCCGCTGGTATTATCGTCGTCAAAATAATCCTCTATCAGCTTCATGTAATATTCCTTTACGGAATATTCCCCGTATTTACTGTTGTTATCCCAATATTTCACATCGTAAAAGCTGTCCCGGATACGCTCGATTGCGAGAGTGTTTACGCCGGCACCCACACAGCCGTAGGTGGTGTGGACACGCAGAGCCTCATTCGCCTGCCTGGTGGCCTGCTGTCTGCTGTAGCCTACCGTCTGGGCATTGGCAATATTGTTGGCTGTCGTATTCAAAGATGCATTGGATGCCCGAAGTCCTGATCCTGCAATGTATAGTCCTAAAAATTGTGATGGCATCTGTCCCACTCCTTCCCATAAATCATCCGTCTGTCCAAATGCCCCTCCCATGCACCAATGGCCGCCGCGGAGAAAGCTGTCCAATCCGAATAAAAAACGTCTGTTTCTTAACCCTTAAATGCTATATATTTGTATCGTATTATCTGCCCAGTGTGCTCACCAGGTGCTCTAACATTTCGCTGACCGCATTGATGTAACGGCTTGCAGCATTGTACGCGTTCTGGAACATGACCATATTGCTCATTTCCTCGTCCGCGCTGACGCCCAGAATCTGCTCTCTGGCTGACGCCACATTGTCCACCGTTATCTGCTGATTTTCGCTAATGCCCCGAAGGACGTAGCCGTCGTTTGCTACCAGTGAAATCATATCGTCATAGTAATGGATAAAATTGGTTTTTGTTTTCACATTTGGATTGATGGTATATTTTTCATCCATGAACAGCTGCTTTAAGGCATCCGCCGTCTCCTGATCGACCTTGCCGTCGTCCTTTTTAAACCCAAGCAGGGTCGGCGCCTGTTTGATTTCCCCGTTCATGATGATATTGTTCACCGTAAAATCATCATCCGTGCCCGACACTTCTGAGCGCACATTAAATATAGTGTAAGGATTCCCGTCGGAGTCTCTCATGTACATGCTGTTAGGATTATCCACCCGGGCATTGTCCGCCGCCTGTTTAAATATATCGTTAATGCCTGTTGTGATCACATGTACCAGCTGGTCAAATTCCGCCTGTACGTTCATCACCACAGACTGTGAAATGCTTCTGTCGTAATTGATTTTCCCATCCGTCAAATCCCGGAAAGTGGCCCGGTGATCGCCTCTGGCGTACATCATGGCTTTCAGTGAACCGATATCTGTGTTGGCGCTGCTGGAAATAATCCTGTCCATATTAAACACTTTGGCGCCCTCTATGGAGGTTACGGTCTTGACGCCGTTTACTGTTTTGGTCTTTGCCAGATGGCTCCAGTAGGGTGTTGCAAAACCGTTTTCATCGTAGTCAAGGCCAATCACATTGGCAGATTCCGCCCTGACGAAATCCTTTCCCTCTAACTGAATCAACACGTTTCCGGAGGCATCCGTCCTGCACTCTATATGTCCCATAGCCGAAAGTTCGTCTATCAGCTGGTTTCTCTCATCTCTTAAGTCGTTTGCCTTTTCAATCTGGCCTGCCTCAATCTTCCTGATTTCCAGATTCAGCTCCGCTATCCGCTTGCCATAGGCGTTCATGGTATCAACCTGCTGGATAATCTTATCATTTAAATCATCCTGATATTCGGAGAGACCCTGATAAACCGCCTGGGACCGGGTAAGGAATTCGTTACAGCGCTGTACAAAAACACTCTGGTTTACTGTGTTTGCAGGCTCCTTTGCCAGCTCCTGGACGGAGGTCCACAAATTTTCCAGAGTTTTGGCAAAAGCCTCCCCCTGCAGCTCCTGAAAAATGTCTTCCACTTCTTCAACAGCCGCCGCAAAAGTATCGTAAAAGGCGCTTCTTCCCGATTCTCTCCTATATGATCTGTCAAGGAAATAATCTCTGACCTGTTTTACCTGAGAATAATTGACACCAAGGCCCACCTGCTGATAAGCGACAGCAGAGGCGCTGGTAGAAATTGTATTATAGATACGGGTACCCTGCTGCACCTGCTGCCTGGTGTACCCGACTGTGTCCACATTTGCCATGTTGTGCGCGGTAGTATTCAGCGCATTCTGTCCCATCTGCAGGCCGCTTAAGCCTACATATAAGCCTCCCATTAAAGACATATCAGTTCCTCCTGATTATTAAGTCTATCACCTGTAATTTTGCAAGGATTATTGTTTTGCGTCAAAGCCGCTTCCATCCGCTCCTATATGGGTTCCCGTGTTATAGGCTCCCTTATTATAATTGGCCGTTTCCGGCGTCATATAGATGGACTGCAGCATATTCATGTCAAATTCCACCATTTCCAGAGCATTCTCAATTAAAACTTTATTCTGTCCGTTTACCCTCTTAACCTCGTAAACGGCGGTGCGCAATCTGTCATGTACTTTAGCCAGCTTCTGCTGCTCCTCGGGCCTTGTCGCTAACATTTCAATCAAATCCGTGAGCAGCAATGTTTTAACATCCTTGTTCATTACATTGGCGATATCAGTAAAAACCTCTTGTCTTTTCTGTTCCAGACGGTTAATCCTACCGACAACGATTTGTTCTTCATCCGTGATCTTGGCTAATTCTTCAAGAGCACCGGCCACAATGACCGGCGTCTTTTTCATTGATAATCCCAGCAAGTTTTCGTATTCCTGGCTTTCCAGGTCTAATACTTCAATCAAGTTTTCCATTAAACTTGCCACTTAGATTACCTCATTTCTTCGTATCTTTTCATTAATTTATCTGCAAAGCTCTCAATTCCAACATCATATGTGCCGGCCTGAATCTGTGACTTGATGGAAGCCGTCACGTCCTCTCTCACATCCTGGCTGCCTGCCACAGCCTGCTTTGCTATCTGTATGTCCCGGCCAAAGCCTGAAATCTGAAGCTCGTCAGCGCGGCCTGCGCTGGCCTTTGACTGGGTCTTTGTTACCTTCTTCGTATTATACAGCTGCTGAACCTGTGTATAAGCTTCTATACGCATCCGTATTCCTCCTTCCATGGATTTTAACAATTCAGATGCTTACTGCCTGTTCATAAATCCTTTTCATAAATGATTGGCTGTTTGTAATTGTTTATCAAACACAATTGTTTTTCAAACACGTGTATTTGTATACACTATTTGTATCGGATAATTTTGAAAAGACTTTAGAGGGTTGGAAAAATTTTGTTTTCCAATCAAACGCTGCCACGCTTCGCGAGTCATCTTAATTGAAATCGAGCAGGGAAGGTTCTCCCCCCTGCTCGCCGCACAGCAATAACCGGATTTTACCCATATTTTCATTAAGGGCGGATTGCCACGCCTCTGGTTCTGTCCCCTTTTGGATTCTCACCGAAAACGTAATCATTTCCAGGCAGGATTGCATTCAGGATAATTCCCGCCAGCGCCGCGATTGCAAGCCCTGTCAGGGTAATGGAAGTTCCGCCTACCGTAAAGGTCAGTCCGCTGCTGAAGCCCAAACCGCTTACCAGAATCACCGCCGCTATGATAAGATTTCTGGACTTTGTAAAATCCACTTTATTTTCTACGATATTCCGCACGCCGATTGCCGAGATCATACCATAAAGCATGAAGCTTACGCCGCCAATGATTGCGGAAGGAATGGAACCGATGATTTCCGCCATCTTAGGGATAAAGCTCAGCACCACCGCGTAAAGCGCGGCAAGGCGGATTACCTTGGGGTCATAAACCTTGCTCAACTCAAGCACCCCTGTATTTTCACCATAGGTCGTATTTGCAGGACCGCCAAAGAGTGCGGACAGGGCTGTTGCAAGGCCGTCGCCCACCAGCGTCCTGTGAAGGCCCGGATCCTCAATAAAATTCTCTCCCACCGTCGCCGAGATAGCCGACATATCGCCGATATGCTCCATCATGGTTGCCAGGGCAATGGGCGCCATGACCAGAATCGCAGTCAAATCAAACTTGCAGATTTGAAAAGGCGGCAGACCAACCCAGTTTGCAGCCTGTACCCCTGCAAAATTTAAGATGGCGCTGCCATCCGGATTTGTGAAGCCCACCGCATTAAAAATAAGAGCGGCGCCGTAGGAAATCAGCACACCCATCAGAATAGGAATAATCTTGAACATGCCTTTTCCCCAGATATTAAAAATAATGATAGTTCCCAGGGCAATAATCGCAAGCAGCCAGTTAGTGGACGCATTTGACACTGCTGAGGGCGCCAGGCTTAAGCCGATACAGATGATAATCGGGCCTGTGACCACCGGCGGAAGGAAACGCATGACCTTTTTCACTCCAATCAGCTTGATGACCAGAGCCAGCACCAGGTACAAAAGTCCTGCCACCACAATACCGCCGCAGGCGTAGGGCAGCTTTTCTCCCATGCTCATGCCTGCAAAAATACCGGTATCCAATTGGGCTACCGTCTGAAAACCTCCTAAGAATGCGAAAGAAGAACCTAAAAATGCAGGTACCCTCAGTTTGGAACAAATGTGGAAAAATAAAGTTCCCAGCCCCGCACAGATAAGAGTTACCTGAATTGAAAGTCCTTCTCCCTCGAAATAAACATTGACCAGAATTGGTACTAAAATCGTTGCGCCAAACATGGCGAACATGTGCTGCAATCCAAGGATTAGCATCTTGGGCATCCCAAGCGTCCTTGCATCACGAATCGCTTCCTGCTGCTTTGCCATAAATGATTCCCTCCTCATTTTTCAGCATGCACGTGCAAAAATTTTCCGACATTTTAATCTTCTTGTAATCACTCCGCAGCAACATAAACCCGAAAATTCCTGCATGACGTATATTAAATTTTGGTATCCTCACAAGTATAATGGGTATCCCTGTATATTACAAGGAAAACTTTGTAAAAAAAGGTAAAATATATGTCCGTAATCAGTTGACGAACTGGTCAGGTTGCACTAAAATCTTACCTAACAGTAAATACAAAACATAAATATAACCAGCCAAATTTACAGGAGGATTGCTATGGAACATTTAGAGAACATGGATAACGTATTTATACTGGATCACCCTTTGATCCAGCACAAAATATCCCGTCTCCGCGACGAGAACACCGGGACAAACGAATTCCGCAAATTAATTGAAGAAATCGCCACACTGATGGGATATGAAGCTCTGCGCGACCTTCCTTTAGAGGATGTGGAAATAAAAACCCCTATTGAAACCTGTATGACACCCTTTATTTCCGGTAAGAAACTGGCCATTGTACCCATCCTCCGGGCCGGGCTTGGTATGGTAAACGGTATCCTTGCCCTTGTGCCTTCCGCTAAAGTCGGTCATATCGGTTTGTACCGGGATCCTGAAACCCATGAGCCTCATGAATATTATTGCAAGCTTCCTGAACCCATTGACCTGCGAACGATTGTGGTGGTAGACCCTATGCTGGCTACCGGCGGTTCCGGAGCCGAGGCGGTAAACTTTATCAAACAGCACGGGGGGAAACATATCAAATTCATGTGTATCATCGCCGCTCCTGAAGGACTTAAGAGACTGCGGGAGGCCCATCCTGACATTCAGATTTACGTAGGGCATCTCGACAGATGCTTAAACGAGCACGCTTATATCTGCCCCGGCCTTGGGGATGCAGGCGACAGGATTTTTGGAACAAAATAGTTTTGCTGTGAGGCAAAACGCTGCCACGCTCTGCAAATCAGCTCATCAAAATGAAAGGGACGGTATTGCCGTCCCTGTAATAATTCTTGTAAACCGGATTCACAAGATTCCTCCTTTGGTATTTCAATTTTCATTTTAGCCGGTTCTCAGATTCCCACATTCCCACTGTTTAATCCCGCTGCATTATCCTCAAGGGGAAGCCAGTCTACCGCCTTTTTGATATACCGGTTCCAGAAATCCCACTCATGGGCCCCGGGGCCTTCTTCATAGTCCACCTTTATGCCCAAATTCTCAAGATACTCCTTAAAGTCTCTGTTGGCGCCAAGGAGGGAATCCTCCAGACCGCAGGCCATGAAAATGTGCGGGAATTCAATTTTCTGTTCCGCCAGGGTCTTGGCCAGCCACTTGGGATTCTTATCACTGTCCTTCAGCTGCTCCAGGTCTCCGAAAACACCCTCCGCATAGGATCTTCCTTCTATAAAAAGAGGCGCGTCATTGGTTCTTTTTTCAATCCCGTCTATGACAAGCGCAGAGGAAAGCGCCACAATGTGCCCAAAGGTTTCATGATATTTTAATCCGTTGCGGATTGCTCCGTAACCGCCCATGGAAAGGCCTCCGATACAGGTGTCCTCTCTTTTATCGGAAAGGGGGAACATCTCTCTGGTAATCTCCACTAGCTCTTTTCCCACAAATTCCCCGTAATGGTTGTGAACCCCCGGCTGGTCCACATAGAACATATTGTCGCCGGAAGGCATCACCACCGCCAGGTCCTTTTCCTCCGCCCAGCGCTGGATGCTGGTACCGGAGAGCCAGTCCGTATAGTTTCCAAAGACACCGTGAAGCAAATATAATGTTTTGAACTTCCCTGTTTCCTTTTCAGGCATTCCAGGGAAATTAAGTTTATCCACTGGTAAAATCACATTCATCGGGACTGTTCTCATCAATGATTTAGACATAAAGTTAACCTGTATCAGTGCCATTTACTACCTCCATTCCAAGCCGTTTTACCATTTGATTCATAACAACTGCTCAGCTTTCCGCTTCACGGATACGGACTTTACAGTCAATACAAGTTCCTGGGCTGAACTGCTATTTTGATTCTTACAGCTTTTTGATTTTTACTATATTTATGGTATCACATAATTTTGTCAGCCACAATAATACTTTGCATATAAACAGCGTTTATGTCAATATAGCCTTAAAAAAAGTCAATTATCTACCTGGATTTCCGATTTGTACGACTGTATAATAAATTTGCAAGTCAATAATCCCGTTGTACCAAACGTAACATTGACTTTCGCGGCATTCGTCAAACGCTCAGGGATGCTTCGCATCTTATATGCAGGGCACTTGGCTTATTGTCCGCGGAAATAAAAATTGCAAATATTTAAACAGAAAGGAGATCCGAGTTATGGCAACAAATGCATTGCATGGAAGCGCAACAATGAACAGGAAAGAATCATTCAAGGAGAAATTCCTGAAAGTATGCAGGGAAAGTCGGTTAAACATGATCTGCGGATTACTCTTACTGAATGGTTCCCCGGATGCTTACTCACTTTTTAAAGAATTAAGCGAGTAACCAAATCGCGCGAATAACAAAACTTCATATAAGAACCGGCCATGTTTCCTTAGGATAGGGATACATGGCCGGTTTTATTTTTGTGAGCGCCAGTTCAAAATTTTTGTCGTTGCCTGCATCAGGCCTATCGACTTATCTGACTTCAATAAGGCATATTGTGGGATGCGGCGGCGTTTGATTTTCCCAGGTTCATATCCCCTGTCCCCTGACATAAACGGAGACAGACAAACAATAACACAGCAAAAATATCACAAACACCGTAAACACGCTCACCCCATTGATTGCCAGCAGATCCGCATGCATCATCAGCTCCAGGGCATGGACGGAAAAATAAGAGGAAACTCCCATCACCACAAAGGGCAGTCCATAGGCAATCCCCAGCTCCCTTTCAATGGATTTTTTCAGCGCTTCATCGCTTATCCCCATTTTCCGCAAAACCAGATACCGCTCTTTTTCCTCAAAGGAGTCGTGATACAGCTTCATAAACATGATACATCCGCTTGCCAGGATAAACACCATGAACATAAAGATACACAGGGAGTACATGATTTTAATCCATTCCATCTCATCCTGGGCCGGGTCCATGGACACAATGCCCATATAGGCGTCGCCCGCCTTTTCTTTAAAGGTTCTGAGGTTTTCCCTGACATCTGCAAATGCGCTCAAATCCTCAATACGGTAATTGTAAGCGTAAAGTTGCTGCCCCAGAGGCGCCAGTTTCCGGAATTCTTCATCATTTACCACGTAAAAACTGATTTTGTCCTGCAGATAACCCAGATAGGGAAGATTGGTCTCTCCCACCTGTCTGTATTCTTTCCCGTTTATGGTCACGCTAATGTTGGATTTGTCCGTAATCATGGACAACAGATACAGGTGGGAAGCCCGAATCACCTGTCCCTCCTTCGGCTCTGCAAAGTCAAAGGCAAGGCCCACATCCTCCGCCAGCTTTTTTAGCTCCGACCAGGCTACAATTCCATAGGTTCCATAATTTTCATTTGCTTTCACCACACCATCCTTAAATCCTGCCATGGATATTTCCGAACCGAATGCAACCGGGGTGTATTCTTCAATCATACCCTTTATCTTTTCCTCCGGCAGGGGTTCTTCCACAAGCACCTGAAAGGTGTACATATTCTCAAAATGTCTGATATTTTCGTATTTGTATTTCATGGCAAAGCCTGTTGCAAGAGCTGTGACGGAACACAGAACCAGAATACACACCATGGCGTAGGTACGGTAATTCTTTTTCATCCGAAATATCACATTATTGATCCAAAGGCACCTTTGTTTCCCGTAAAGGAAACGCTTATTCCCTGCAAGCCCCTGAAAAATCAAGGGTATCAGGCCGCCAAATAAAAGATAAACGCCAGCTACAACCAAAACCACCGCGGCAAACAGATTTCCAAGCACATCTACACTGTTGCCGCTTTCCCTGACCGCCAGATAGAATCCTGCTCCCAGCGTTCCCGTTCCCGCTGCTGCTTTCAGCAAAAGTCCAATCCGGCTTTGTCTCACATATTCATTTTGTTTTGTGCCTGAGAGCAGGTTCAGCACACTGCTTCTCACAATATTCACATAGCCCTTTATTACAAAAATAAAATAAACCGTCAGATAAATTCCGGCTGTGTTCAAAATCGGCTTAAGCTGAAACTGAAAACGGATTTCCACCGCCATTTCGGACAGAGCAAGCAGAATCATCTGGAACAGGCCCGTACTCAGCACCCCGAAAAAGATTCCAAACACCAGTGCGGACAGGCCAATCAGCGCCGTCTCTATGGCATAGAGCTTCCCTATTTTTTCATTGGACAGCCCCATGAACACATAAACGCCGATTTCCCGTTTTCTCTTTGTCAAAAACACGTTGGTGGAATACCAAACAAAGAAGAACATAAAGCACACCAGCACAAAGGAAACCGCCTGCACAAGCATGTCCACATACTCTTTCTTCTTTGCGCTCAGCACCCCAAAGTCTTCCGAGCAGAGAATCGTCTGGAAATTCAAGAAAATCAATATGGTAAAGGACAGGGCAATCACCAGGGACAGATAATTCCGAAAGCTGCTCTTAAAGTTTAAAAATACCACCTTCATCATTCGCATAGGAAATCACCTCCCATGGAAGTCTGCACATCTATGATCCTGTCATAAAATTCCTTCCGCTCTCCGCCCTTGCTCAACCTGCATTTTATCACACCGTCGTTTAAAATATAAACATCCCTGGCATAAGAAGCACTGAAAGGGTCATGGGTTACCATCAAAATAGTTGCCCGGCCTTCCTCATTGATTCTTTTTAAACACTCCAATAACTCTCTCCCCGCCTTGGAGTCAAGAGCCCCTGTGGGTTCATCCGCAAATATGATTTCCGGCCCGGTAATCAGCGCCCGACAGGCCGCGCCCCTCTGCTTTTGTCCGCCGGAGAGCTGGTAGGGGTACTTTTTCAAATGCTCCGACAGGCCGAACATGGCGGCAAGCTCCTTAGTTTTTCTGATGCACTCCTTTGGGAAAACTCCCCCGAAAGCCAGGGGCAGCGCAATGTTGTCCTCTAAGTTCATGGTGTCAAGCAGGTTGTAATCCTGAAAAATAAAGCCGATTTTATCCCGGCGCAGCTTCGACAGCTCCTTGTTGGATATCTTCGTGATATCCTTGCTAGCCAGAATAACAGACCCCAGGGAGGGCTTGTCGATGGTAGAAAGAATGTTTAAAAGCGTGGTTTTTCCTGAACCGGAAGGGCCCATGATTGCAATGAAATCATTTTCATAGACAGTCAGGTCGATTCCCTTTAGCGCCTTTGTCTCAAAATCCTTTGCTCCATAATTTTTGATGAGATTTTTTACTTCTACTACTTTTTTGTTATTTACATTATTCATATTGGTATCCTCCGATACTGTCATTATAAGATAACCAATATCGAAAATCCTTACATCCGTATTACAAAACCACCTGAAACCTTACAATTTTTGTAAGAAACCATAGGAAGAATCCATAGGAATTCAATCAACAGCATAGCCCAAAGCATTAAAGCTTATTCTGGCCTCAACATTTGATATTTGACTTCAGGCCTCATCCAAATACAATAGCAAATCGAGTATAAACCCCATACTCGCTCTCCACCCGGATTTCGTGTTCCAGCTGCCCGGCAATTTTCGCCGCCATATAAAGTCCCATTCCCGTTGACTTATACCTGCCATTGTGATAATTATCCCCTGTAAATCCCTTTTCAAATATCCGTTTCAAATCCCTGTCCTTGATTCCCTCCCCGTTATCCTCCACAAAAAGTACCGTCCGTTTTTCCTCCCTCCCGCTCCAAATGCGGAGCGAGGGTTCCTTTTCCGTATACTTTAGAGAATTGCTGATGAGCTGGTCCAGAATATACACAAGCCAGGCCGGGTCCGTGTAAACATACACCTCCTCCACCTGCACATCCAGAGCAAACTTTTCCCTTATCAGGAAATACTGATTGTTCCGCACCGCGCCTTTCACGCATTCGGGCAGAAGGGTCTTTTTTACCTGTAAATCAAATAAAGGGCTCTGCAATCTGCACCCCAGCATCATAGCGTTAATCTGCTGATTCATTTTCTCCAAAGGCTCCCGCATATCCCTTCTTAAATTTCCATCCTCAATTTTTTCATCCATCAAAAGACAGGCGGACAGGGGAATTTTAAACTCGTGGCACCACTTTGCCACATAGTCCTGGAGCTCGCAGCTCTCCTGAAACTGCTCCTGTATTTTTTCCTGCAAAATCCTCGCATCATGCTCCGCTATATCCTTATTTTCAAAATCCGCAAGCACCTGGCAAATCATAACATTCTGCCGGAGCAGTCCTTCTTTTCGGGCTTTTTCTTTTCTGTAAGTAAAATAATCGCTCCCGGCAAATATCAGAAAAAATACCGCCAGAAGCAAATCAAAATATAGAAGATATTCTGTTTTCCCACCTTGCACCAGAAATATAAAATATATGTTTGCAAAACAAAATACGGACAGACAGAACAAGTAATATTTCCAGCACCTTTTCAAATAACTCATAATATAAAGTAGCCCTGACCTTTCTTCGTACCTATAACATCCTCCCCGCAGGCCGCTTTCACCTTTCCCCGCAGTCTGCTGACCATTGTGGTAAGGGTTCCGTCGGACACATACTCGTCCGTATTCCACAAATCCATCATCAAATCCTCCCGGGACACCACAGCCGGCCTTTGCTCTATCAGCTTTGCCAGTATCCGCCGCTCGGACTTGGTCAGCTCCACTTCCTTCCCCTGAAAAAAGGCCATCCCTGCGGCCTTATCAAAACACAGGCCTGACGGTAAAAAAACCTGTTCTCTCACCTTGTACTCATAGGTTCTTCTTAAAACCGCCTCTATCTTTGCCCGCAGCAGATCCAGCTGAAAGGGCTTTTCCACGTAATCGTCCCCGCCCTGGGCAATGGCCATAATCTTATCCCTATCATCACTGCGGCTGCTGATAAAAATAACCGGCACATTGGAAACCTGCCTGATCTGTCCGCACCAGTAAAAGCCGTCATAAAAGGGCAGATTCACATCCAGAAGTACCAGATGGGGCCTTAACTGTGTAAATTCCTGTAAAATTGCGTCCGGTTTCCCCGCAATAGCCGTATCATATCCCCATTTTGTCAAAAAAGAGCTGATTTCTCCGGCCAGTGTTTCGTCGTCCTCAATCAGCATGATTTTCATTTTCCACCCCATTTCTGCGCTGCTTTTTTGCGCATATCCGAAACGCCATCCTTCATAAGCAGATACCGGCCCAGATAAACTGAACCGGTGTCCGCATCAAATCCCATCAAATTATTTCCGTCACGTTTTCTTAATCCACCTTAAGAATCAACTCCAGAATCCGCTTCCCGCAGATTTCCATTTCTTCTCTGGTAAGAACGCCTTTTTCCTTAGCTTCCAGAAGTTTTTCCGGATAACCGCAGGCCATCTTCATGTCGTTTCCGGCCTTCACTTCCTTGTAATGCTCTCCATAGGTCCACCAGTCTGTGGTAACCATGCCTTCAAATCCCCATTCATCACGGAGAATTCCGGTGAGCAGGTCTTTGTTCTCGCTGGCTCTGTGTCCGTTGATGATATTGTAGGAGGACATAATTGTCCAGGGCTGTGTCTCCTTCACAATGATTTCAAAGGCTTTCAGATATATCTCACGGATAGCCCGCTCGGAAGCCCTTGAATCGGAATCCTTTCGGTTGGTCTCCTTATTGTTCAGCGCGAAATGCTTCACGCTGGTGGCGATATGGTTGGATTGAACTCCCTGAACCAAAGCGCCCGCCTGTTTTGCCGCAAGGAGGGGATCTTCCGAATAGTACTCAAAGTTCCTGCCGCAGAGAGGACTTCTATGGATGTTAATTGCCGGAGCAAGCCAAACGGCTATATTGTTCTCCTTCACTTCCTCACCGGATGCAACACCTATCTTCTCTGTCACTTCCGTATCCCAGGTGCAGGCAAGGAGAGTAGCGCAGGGCCATGCTGTTGTGCAGACGCCGCACTCCTCCATGATACGCAGTCCCGCAGGGCCGTCCGCAGTCATAATATTGGGAACCCCATACTCAGCCAGATTGCCAAATCCAAAGGTGTTTGCCACACCCAGATTAGGCTGACCACCCAAAAGCTCCGCCAGTTCTTTGTCAGGAAGGGCAGCCACGAAGGCATCTAATGTGATTTTTCCTTCACAAACATCCAAAAGCTGCGGTTGCTCGGTTTCTTCTCTCCTGAAATAAGGTGCCCTTGGCTTTTCCGCCGGCATCATATAGACTGCGGAACCCGCTTTCTGCTTTTCAAAAATACTCTCATCCGGGTCGTTTGGCGTCGTAAGAGGAAGCTCCTCGAAGCTGCCGTCCGCCAGCATACGTTTCTTCAAGGAAGTAGGTACCATCTTTGCGGAAAGCTGCTCTGTTACCGTATCCTCACTCAAACTATATACATAACCCGCTTCCACAGTGTCTCTCACAGAAGTACCTACATGGAAATGATAATCTCCCTTTTCCAGTACCCATGCGGACTTTACCACCTTTCCAAGGTCGTCATAGCTTGCCATATCTTTAACTTTAAAGGAAATGAACACACTCTGGCTCTCACCAGGCTGAAGCACTCTTGTCTTCTGATATCCCGCAAGCACCCGGGCCGGTTTGCCCAGCTTGCCCTGAGGAGCGCTGTAGTAAACCTGTACCACTTCTCTGCCTTCCCGTTTTCCCGTATTGCACACGGTGGTCTCCACTGTAATGCAGCCATCCGCAGGAGCATCACCCTTCATGGTCACTTCGGGAGCGGAAAGAGCAAAACTTGTATAGGACAGGCCAAAGCCGAAGGGATAGTTTACCCGCTCCTTTTTGCCCGGTACTGTCTCAAAATAACGATACCCTACATAAATATCTTCAATATAATCAATATAATCCTGAGATTCATGGAAATTTTCCGTGGAAGGATAATCTGAGAGCTCCTTGGCAAAAGTATCCGAAAGCTTACCGGAGGGACTTCCCTTGCCCACAATAAGCTCTGCTGCCGCCAGGCCGCCTTCTATACCACCCTGCCATGCCATCAGCACGGACTGAATCCTGTCGTCTTCGTGGAACCATTCCGTATCCACCATACCGCCTACATTCATTACAACCACAACTTTACGGAAGGCTTTCTTTACCTTTTCCACCATAGTTTTCTCCGCTGCGGTCAGATAGAAATCTCCATCCTCGAAAACCTTTTCGGACTTCTCCACCATGTCCTCGCCTTCACCCTTAAGGTCAATCTTTTCTCCCTTGTAGGCCTTGCGGTCCCAGCCCTCGCCTGAGTAACGGCTGATGGAAATGATTGCAGTGTCCGTAAAGCGCTGCGCTGCTGCCACCAGCTCATCCGGCAGCTCCGGCTCTATGGTGAGTCCGGGCTCCATGCCTTCTGCATACTGCTTTTCCACTTCTTTTTTGTAAAAGTCCGCAGTCTTGTCGAAAATTTCAACACAGTCCTTCTGCATGGAAAGGCCTTCGTAAAAATTCCGGATATAGGATACGGTCACATCTCCGCTTCCTCCGCCGCCCTTCACATAATCAAAAGTACCTTTTCCAAAGAGAGCCACCCTGCTGCCCTTTGCAAGGGGCAGAACATTCTGCTCATTCTTTAAAAGAACCATGCCCTCCTTCGCTGCCTGCTTTGACAGGTCAATATGCTCCTTTGACGCTGTCACTCTTGTCCCGTTTTCGCCTAATCCAACCCCCGGCTGAAAACGGCTTCTTGCCCATTTCTTCATGTTAGAAATCTCCCTTCTATATAATAGTCGCACAGGAAAAACAAGCGACTGCGAAGCAGGCATTTGTTTTTCCTGCGGAATTAACGAGCAAACGTCCGATGAAATCGGACAAAGAGCGCGCCAGCGCGGGTTTGCGAGTGTAGATAATATAATGCACTTAAAACCGCGCTTCACGCCCAAAGATTTTTTGTGCTTATGGATGCACTACCACTTTGATGGACTCGCTGCTCATCTGCATCTTGATACCATCCTCCAAATGCTCTAAATCATAGCTGTGAGTAATCAGCTTCTTAATTTCAAGCCTGCCGGAATTGATTAAATTTACCGCTCTCTGATGGGTATCCGGGTTAATCATGGAGCCTACTATTTTCAGCTCCTTCTTGTATACATCAAACAGTGGAAGTTCCACAGTAGCATCCACCCGAGGTACGCTAAAAAACAAAATGGTTGCCCCCAGCCCTGCTATTTGGATTGCCTGCTTGGCTGCGCCCGGATTTCCCACGCACTCAATCACCACATCCATGATACCCTCGCCCAGAACTTCCCTGATTCTTTCTTCCAGATTCTCATGAATAGGGTCTATAGCCGCATCAGCCCCCACCTCAAGTCCAATCTGACGCCGCTTTTCCACAGGCTCACTTAAAATAACCTTGGATGCACCGCAGATTCTTGCCATCTGCACCATCAAAAGACCGATGGTACCGCCGCCGATCACGCACACATTCTGCCCCGGCTGAATACCCGCCAAATCAATGCCATGAAGCACGCAGGCAAGAGGCTCCGCCATAGCGGCCACATCAAAGTCAATGTCCTTATTCACCTGGAAACACTGCTCCTCCGGACATACCGTGTACTCTGCAAATCCACCGTTGGTATTCACCCCAAGTGCATAAAGATGCTCACAATTCTGCTTATGTCCCATACGGCAGGGCATACATTTACCGCAGTACATATTCGGATCCATAGCCACATGGTCGCCCACCTTTACCTTGGTCACCTTAGCTCCAACCTTCTCCACAACACCGGCAAACTCGTGCCCTAACACAACCGGAGGTGTCACCTCAGCCGAACCGGCCTCCCCCTTGTAAATATGTACGTCCGTTCCACAGATACCGCAGGCTTTGCTGCGCACCAGAACATCCGTGTCCCCTAATTCTCCTATTTCCATTTCACGAATTTCAAATTCAGGACTCGCACTAGCCCCTAAAAAAAATGAACCCTTCATGTTGCCTCCTTTCAGACTTCGGCATTTTATAATCATTACTAAAAATCATACCACACCAAAGCTCCGGCTTCAAGCAACATATCGGGTTCTTTTCCCACTACATAACTATTCAGCCTTCAGCTTCATAGTTACGAAATCCGGCTCATTTAAAAGTTTGCCTACGGCAAAGGAGCTGGATTTTTGAGGCCGCCACGCTTTCTTACAGACTTTGCAGCAAGTGCAAAGTCCTGGGCTGAACTATTACCACTACTTCATCATCCGCAAAACCATCTGCGCTGTCTCCACCATATTAGTACCACTATCCATACTGCACTTTTGTATGTATCTGTGGGCTTCCTCCTCCGTCATATGATTACGCCCCATCAAAACCTCCTTTGCCTCCCTGATAATCTTCACCTCCTGGGTATTCCGCTCTCTGGGCACTGCCTTTTTCTTCCTTTTCCTTCGCTCCGCCGCCTGAACCATCATATCAACCGTACCAATCAGCTCGTGAACCTTCAGCGGCATGGCCAGACACATAACGTCACCTTCCACCATGCCCCCACTTATAACCTGTCTGGAAGCCAGCACAAGTATCTCGAAGTCAGAGGGAAGGTATTCCCGAAGCTGAGCATAAATCATATCTGTCATTTTGTACCCGCAAATAATGATGCCATCGTTTAAACTGTCTGTCAGCGCAAGTACCTGTGCACCTGTTGTACATGCCCCGGCCACCGGGATTCCATTCCTGACCAGAACATTTTTTATATTTTTAGCATCCTCTATTTTAGGGAGGGCTACAATCACACTGGTCATGTGCACACCTCCTTGCCTTAAACTCTGTCATATGCCATGCTTTCAATCCAGGCTTCCATATGCCGTTTTCCCGTGTTTTAAGTCGGAATCAAGCTCTACCTTTCTTCCCGGATCGGCCTGTTGAATGAAAAACGCCCACTCATCCAATTAAAGTTCCATGCAAAAGCTTTTTAAAATTGGTTCAAATACTGATTAATCTCCCAATACGTAACCTGTGAACGGTAATCTGACCATTCCGCCTTCTTGGCCTCAATATATTTTTCCGATACATGCCTGCCTAAAGTCTCCTGGACAAACTCATCTGCCTCAAGTGCATACACTGCCTCAATCAATGTGCCCGGAATGGCCTCAATGCCAAGCTCCTTCTTTTCCGCCTTCGACATTGCAAAAATATTGCAATCCACGCTTGCCGGCGGGTCAATTTTATTTATAATGCCGTCCAGACCGGCCTTAAGGCACACTGCCAGAGCCAGATAAGGATTTGCGGACGGATCCGGACAGCGCAGCTCGATTCTGGTTCCCTCTCCCCTTACCGCTGGGATGCGGATCAGAGGACTTCTGTTGGTGGCGCTCCATGCAATATAAACCGGCGCTTCATAGCCGGGCACCAGTCTCTTATAGGAATTTACAAGAGGATTGGTGATTGCCGTCATCCCCTTCATGTGCTTCATGATACCGCCGATAAACCAGTAAGCCTCCTTGCTTAAACCCAGCTTATCAGAAGGGTCGTCAAATATGTTTTTGCCGCCTTTTGACAGAGACATATTGATATGCATACCCGAACCGTTCACGCCATACTTGGGCTTGGGCATAAAGGTTGCATGAAGCCCATGCCGCTTGGCAATGGTCTTAACGGCCAGCTTAAAGGTCATGATATTGTCCGCCGTAGCCAGTGCTTCGTCATATTTAAAATCAATCTCATGCTGGGCAGGAGCCACCTCATGATGGGAGGCTTCCACCACGAATCCCATATCCTCCAGGGTCAGCACCATATCCCGCCTTGCATTTTCCCCTAAGTCCAAAGGCCCTAGGTCAAAATAACCTGCCTTCTCGTGGGTAAGGGTTGTGGGCATACCGTTTTCGTCCGTGTGGAATAAGAAAAACTCACACTCCGGCCCCACCTCGAACTTGTATCCCATATCTTCCGCTTCTTTCACGGCGCACTTTAAGATGTATCTGGGGTCCCCTTCAAAGGGCCTCCCGTCCGGGCGGTACACATCGCAGATCAGCCTTGCAACCTTGCCCTGCTGGGGTCTCCATGGGAAAATTTCCATTGTATTAAGATCCGGATACAGATACATATCCGACTCCTCAATCCGGGCAAAACCCTCAATGGAGGAGCCATCAAACATACACTTGTTGTCCAATGCCTTTTCCAGCTGGCTGGCTGTGATTGCCACATTTTTAAGGCTTCCAAACATATCCGTAAATTGCAGCCTGATAAACTCCACATCCTCATCCCTTACAAGGGCCATAATATCTTCTTTTGAAAAACTCTTTCTCATAGCATTTATCCCTTTCTCAATTTTAAATTCTAAATTTTTGAGTGTATTATATCATATAAGTAAAAAAACGCCCCTATACCAGCGGTTCGTGCCCACTGTTATAAGAACGCCTTTGTTCCGTATCATGATAACAGGCTCTTTGCACTTTTGTCAATAGGCAAGTAACTCTAAAACATTGGCCTGCCTTGTTTTTTCCGGCAAATCACATTATAATAGCAGTATGAGTCAGCCCCCAGTTGTAAGCAACCGGGGCGCCCCTCGCAACATTCATCGTAATTCTATAAGCCCCAAAGCTCTTAATAAGCACACATTTGACACATTACCGCGGGAATAAACAACAGGAGACGCCTATGAGTTATAAAACCACAGATGCTTTAATGCGGCATCTTCGTGACAGTGGAATTGCAATCAAAGGTTGTAAGCAAAAGCAACAGCTCATAAATACAGGATATTTTCATGGATATAAAGGATACCGTTTCTTCGAGAATTCCCAGAGACGGTTACCATTTGTTTCTTACAATGAAGTGTATGCAACCATTCAGTATGATTCCGATTTGAAAGCATTACTGTATGGAAAAATGATGTACATTGAAACTGCTGTAAAAAATATCGCATTGGAAAGTATACTAACAAATGCAAATTCGGAATCTATTCAGGATATATATGATAAGTTGGTCAGTGGATACAATAATGCGCCTGCACATGCAACTACGGAACAAAAAAGAAAAATGCAGCAAAACAAGCTGAACTTGCAGAATTCTATTCAGGCAAATCTTGCATATGCTTATAAGAAAAATAATCCAAGAATAACTCATTTTTATAATAATGTAGGTTATTCGGATGTACCTGTATGGGCTTTATTTGAGATTATGACAATGGGAGATTTCGGATATTTATTATCATGTCTTACATATAATGTCCGGGATGATATTTCCCGGCGTTTAGGATTGAATATATCCTGTGATACCGACAGGCAATTAATATACAAATATATTTACACCCTCAAAGACTTGCGAAATGCAATTGCACACAATGCAGTGGTATTCGACACCAGATTTCGCAATATTGATCCGAATAATGCAATGCGGCAGTGTCTGAAACTTGAAATCGGTCTCCCATATGTAAATTTCAAAACTATAGGTGATTATGTTATACTTATGTGCTATTATATGAAATTGCTCAAAGTTTCCAGGACAGAAATAAAGGCTTTCATACGGGAATTTGAGAAAATAACAAATAATTACAAACAGACTGTCAATTCTAATGTTGCAGCAATTGTAATCCATCCTGATTTATCCGCACGAATGAACATTTTGAAAAATTTTATATAAAATTTGCATTTTTTCAGTTCTTGATGTATAGTATAGGTATTAATTGGGGTATGTATTTGCGGATGCATACTTGAGAGAGTCGGCGTAATCCGGCTCTCTTTTTATTCAATAAGCCGACTCGCGAAGCGTGGCGGTGTTTGATATTTACAAAGTTTCTCCTTCAACATGGCATAAATCCCCGCCCTTCATAATAATATGATAAAAAGAACGTAACGGGGATAGCCTATGAGCTCCAAAACCAAAATTGTTGTACTTCATCTGAAAGAATTAATATATA
>CAJUED010000051.1 GCA_910585075.1 uncultured Lachnospiraceae bacterium | reverse complement strand
CTTGTCTTTTTAATCTCATTCAGGTTATTGTATTTACTCATATCGTTCAGATAACTGGCCAGAATCATATCCTGGGTATGGCGTACAAGAACATAGTCTTTTGTCTGCGTAAACTGCATCACACACTCGGGCATACCGCCAATCACAAGATACTGGCGGTAAAGCTCCATTGCCGCCTGGTGAAGCGCTGCAGGCATGGGCTTATCCGTCCGGAAGCTTTCTTTTATCCGCTCCACCAATCCGTCCTCCCCAAAAGCCAGCATAAATTCTTCCAAATCCATGGGATACAGATTTTTCATATCAACCTTCCCTACAGGGAAAGAAAACTTTGCTCTGTTGACCGCAACTCCCAACAGACTGCCCGCCACAATAATATGATAATCCGGAGCATCCTCACAGAAATATTTCAGCGAAGTCAATGCCCTCTCGCAAAGCTGTACCTCGTCAAACACAATCAAAGTCTTCTCTCTGACAACCGTCTGCCTTGCAATATGGGACAAAAGCGGCACCAGATAATCGGGGCTGATATTTTCCTCAAAAGCTTCATTCAGCTTAGGGTTCGTTTCAAAATTGAAATATGCCACATTCTCATAATGTGTGCGTCCAAACTCCAGAATCGAATAAGTTTTGCCCACCTGCCTTGCTCCCTGCAATATGAGGGGCTTGCGATATTTACTTTCCTTCCATTCGTCTAAAAAATCCATTATTTTCCGGTACATTTCGCCCTCCATAAATATGATTATACATAGTATACAAAATATTCATGTAAATATCAATGTAATAATTCGAGAAAGTAACTTTAAATATCACGAATATAAAATATCGTCAGAAAATCTCCCATGTAGCCAAATATATTACGCCTGACTGTTCCAAGCCAGGCCACAGGAATGCGACACACATCGGTGGCATATTTCTAAAAAAAGAAGCCATATCTATTAAGCAGATACAGCTTCTCTTTATTATTGTTTTCGACAAAAAGTATTTTTGTAGCAATTATTGGAAGCACGGGAATCAGAATAAGATTTCAAATTCAAAAGCGCAGTCGTCCTCACACCACATGCTGAAATTCGTCCCCCATTTATTGTTGAACAGGTTAAAGTTAAATCCTTTCGACATATCCGGGATGTTGGTATAATCGCCGTAAAGCTTTCTTCCGCCCACGCTTACCAGCGGTGCATGCAGATTCCTGACGCTGATTCTGCCGTCCGCTCCGCTATATTCCATAGCCTCTACGCAGTGTTGCAGTCTGTTCCCGCCTTTGGCCACATCCAGAGGAGAAATCAGGGTGTCCATTTTGTTCATCCGCCATCTGTTGGGATTTTCCACGTCAAACCGGAATCCGAACCACAAAGCCTCCGGAATCTTATTGGCATCCTTATCCATCCATTTAAGCGCACAGCGTATCCTGTCCTTTTCGAATGTATATCTGATTTGAGCCCTTCTGGGCGCTCCATAAACTTCCGAAGCTTCCTCGTCCGAAGTCAAATCAATGAGAACCTGATTGTCTTTTCTTACTATTTCCTGCACGCTGTATCCGTAGCATCTATGCTTTAAACCCTCCACAAATTCCAGCCCGGGCTTGGAGAAATCTCCCTCTGACCAGCAGCCGTTCTCGTAAAAGTCCCGATTATATCTGTAATAATTGTTCACACAGTCCACAGCGTCAAATATTTCGTATTGGAACAGGCCAATCTCCCCATCCTTCACCCATGTCCTGCCGTCTTTTTTCAGACTGCTTATGGCACCGTTCCCACAAATCTGAAAACTCCAGCCGTCAATTACCGTGTTTTTCCCAAGGCCTATGTGCTCTCCTTCCGGCTTTTCCCATGAAGGTGTCAGCGCGGCAAAGCTTTCCTCCGCCTCACGTTTCATATCCTCCGGCAGACAGGCAGTGGCAAGCCCAAGATATTCCCGCTGCTCAGCCCAGGATGCCTCATACTCCCGATAGGAACCGGTAAACACACCGCCTCTGTAGTTTTTGATATCCACATCAAGCACGGCTCTCATCTGGGCATTCCGGTTGGTAAGAAAATCCAGGGTGGTGGCGTCTTCTTCTCTGGCTTTTTGGAAATCAGCCTTTGTCCAATTCCTGAAATCTCCCAGATACTTCTTGAAATCCAGTCCCCAGGTATGCTCCGCTATCAGATACAGATTCATCATAAAATCATCATAGAAATCACAGTCAGGTGTAAGCTTTCCCTCAGACGTCCACTTATTTTTAAGGCCCACCAGCGCCCTGTACCTGGAAATCCGCCATGGATCCGAGCCAACTCCATGAATCCATGTGTCTCCGATTTCTTCCTCTACCACCGGTAATGTATCTTTCACTTCCAGCAGCTTCCGGGCATAGGCGTCCATAGTGGAGGCCTCCACAACTGCGTTAGGATACAGCGCCTGAATACGGGCAATTTCCGCTTCCACCGCCTCCGCGGATTGAGGCCCTAAATTATCTCCGGTATGTGCAAATTCCAGCACCTCGTCCATGCCCTCCACATATCCGGGAGCGCCATACTGAGCGGAATACTGGACGATAATTTCCTTCTCTCCATGCCGCCACACAAAAGTTCCGGGCACTTCCGGCACCTTGGAGGAAGCGTTTACGCCGATATGCAAAAAGCTGATACCTGCATCCGCCAAATCATCCACTATGGCAATGCTGTGTCCCGGCACATCCGTCATCTTCGCACAGATGGTCTGTCTTCCGAACCGCTCATCCAGCCGTTTTCCCACACTTAAACCATATTGAAACAGCTCCTTGTCAAGCAGTTCCGTATGAGTGGTACAGGGCAGCCCATGCCAGCAGATATATCCCTTTTGGATGGCACTCTCCAATTTCCTGCACGACTCCTCATCCCCATGCCTGAAATAATAGTCAATCAGATAGGAACCCAAGGTCCAGATAAACCTTTTGTTCTCCTCCGTATTCAGTTCCATAGCCAGATTAATGGAATGGGGAATATACTCCTCCATGTAATGTTTCAACACATTCTTCCCTGTATCTGTGAAACCGATATCCAAATGAGTCTTATATACCACATGCACTTTTTTTATTTTCTGATAATCCATTTTTTCCTCCATTCTGCCAACGACCCATAAATTGGGGCGTAAGCTCAAATCCGTGCCGAGAATGCCGTTTTTGAGACATTCTCCTACGTGAGATTTAGTACTTCTCCACGAGACAGCCTTTGCTATACGCTTAATTTCGATTGCCAATAACCCGTAAATTTGAGCTCCGGCTCAAGTTCGCGCGGAGAATGCCGTTTTATGGCATTCTCCTTACGTGAGACTTAGTACTTCTCCACGAAACAGCCTTTGCTATACGCTTAATTTCGATTGCCGATAACCCGCAAATTTGAGCCCCAGCTCAAATTTGTTAAATGAAAAATCTCTGATTTTTCATTTTAGCCTCTGACAGAGGCCGCTATCACTCCTACCTTTTTCCCCTCCGCAGCTCCTGTGGGATTAATAATATATTCCTTCACATAAGCCGGGATGATAAAGGTTTCCGCATAATGCACCTCAAAGGGCTCGAAAGCGCCCGTAGGGCTTTCGATAAGGGCCTTTTCGCCCTCCACCAGGTTCAGCACGTGTACGCTGTCATCCATCTGACATTTTACCGGCTTCGTCAGCATATAACGGTGGGTGTCTATAAATTCTCTCTGATGCAGTCCCGTGCGCTCCACAAGAATGCCTTCTTCTTCCCTGCACACCTTTTCCTGATGAATGAGATTTTCCTCAAGCCAGGGCATGGTTCTCTCCCACTGGATATTTTTTACGCCGTGGTCCACATGAATGGGTCTTGGGATTCCGTCAAGGCCTACTCTGCCCCAGTCCCACATTTTAAAGGTAAAAATATAGGGAGTTGCACTGATTTCCAGCACCATGGTATTGGCCCCCGAACAGTGAACCGTTCCTGCAGGAATCAACACATGGTCATGCTTTTTCACTGGCACCTTATTGACATATTTTTCAGCTGGGAATTCGTAACCGCCTTTTTCGGCCTTTTTCAAATCCGCCGCCATATCTTCCGGGTTGATTCCCTCCTTCACTCCAAGATACACACAGGAATCTTCCTCACAGTCCAGAATGTAATAGCTCTCATCCTGGGTATAATTCATGCCAAAGGTATCCTGAATGTACTCTGTCAGCGGATGCACCTGCAGGGAAAGATTCCCCCCGCCCATGGTGTCCAGCATATCAAAGCGGATGGGAAATTCCGGGCCAAACCGTGCGTGAACCTTTTCTCCAAGCAGCCTGCGGGGTCTGTAAAGCACCAGATCCATACTGGGAATTTCCACCAGAACATCCCCGAACATCAGATTTAAGCTGTTCTCCTCCGGTACCCCGTCAAAGCTCCATGCATAATTAGGTTCATCCTCCCCAAGGCCAAAATTCTGCTGCATCCAATGTCCGCCCCAAACCCCCGGGTCAAAGTAGGGCTGCATGCGGAAAGGCTGGGTACTTACTTGAGCAAGAGCCTGGCAAAAGGCCTCCCCGGTAATCATTTTTGGGTTTTCCTTCTTGTTGGTGTCCACCACATAGTCAAAGTCTTCAAAGCGCTGTTTTTTGTGTTTATCCGCAAGACGCCATTCTACGAAAAACCCTCTTTTGATTTTTGTCAGGTTGGGGGCGTCATAGTTAGTACATTTCCAGTTAGGCATTCCCGCCCTGTATCTGAGCTGGATTTCCCATCTTGCCATATCAAAGTACAGGTACACATCCCCCCGTGTAATGAGAGACGCACCAACGCCGATTACCAATATGGTTCCCTGCTCTGTTTCCCCTATCTTTTTCCGCGCTGCATCCAGCTTTTCACCCACAAAGCAGTCTTCCAGCTTCTTGTGGCACATAAAACCAAATACCCTGTCGTCTGTAAGATAATCCTTGAACAGTTCGTTTAATTCTACTTCCTCAAGGGCGCAGTCCTCGGACTCGATTACCAGTGCCGGATTTAAAAGGGATAAATGCTTCAGAACTTCTTCCTTGTCTACACCCGGATAAAAGTCACATACAAAAACCCTTTTTCCACGGGAAATTTCTTCTTTAAGTCTTATTATTATATCGTCATAACCTTCTACTGCATGGTTATCATATCCTTTGATTCTTGTGTACGGCTGTAAATCATAGTTGCCATACTTTAAATAACAATTATTCATCTTGTCCTCCCTGTTGCCTTCTTACAATTCCACAGAATATTTATACCGGTCTCCCGGATAATAGCAAATGCTATATTCTACAATATCGCCATTTTCCTCGTAAGCCTTCCGCACCCTTTTAAACACCGGAACGCCTTCCGGAATGGCCAGATACTTCCCAATCTCAGCTGTGGCCGCCACCGCTTCAAGGGTATCCCGCCCCTTCACCACCTTTGTATCGCAGTTGGTCCGCAGAAATTGATAAAGGGATTCCATGTAACATTGAGTGTCTAAGGGATACTCCCTTATCTTTTTCAGATAGGTAATCGTATATACAATCGCTTCTTTCTCTACGCTTCTCACTCTCACCAGACGGTAACATTCATCCTCAGGCGCAATCTCCAATTGCTCCGCAACCGCCTTTCCCGCATTGATCAGGGACATGTCGCAATAGCTGGTATGCATCACCTTGCCATGGCGCTTCATTTCCTCCGTAAAGCTCACCAGATTCTTTAAATTCTCATCTATCTTTTTTCCATAGACTACGGTTGTACCGATTCCCCGGGAACACTGCAGATATCCTTCGCCTACCAGCTCATTGATTGCCTGTCTGACGGTAATACGGCTTACCTCATAGATTTCCTGAAGCTTTTTTTCCGTCGGAAACAAATCTCCCTTGACATACTCTCCACCCTCAATCTGCCCTTTGATAATCTCCACTATCTGGGAATACAGTGGCGCCGCGCCTTTTTCTCTGTTTAACATCTTTTACCCCCTGCCTGCCGCTGATTTCTCTGTGATACAACATTTCGACTTTTTAAGCAATCAGATTTTTGTCTTTTGAAGACCTTCCACCCCTATTTTGTATAATTTTAACATTTGCCGGGGAAAATTACAATGAATTGGCATACTGCTTTTTAATGTATTATGTACTGGCAACTATTTGTTCACTGAAAAGCTATGTTGAAAACTATGTTATAAACTATGTTATCGGCTGATTTCAGCACCGTTTTCATCAGTAATTAAAAGTAGCATATAACCCTTCTAAGGCTCTCTGTGAGGTATCCTGGGTCAGGTGGATTTTGATTTTTCTCTTTTCACACTCACCCTCAAATTCTTTCCCGAAATAGCAAAAGCTTTTGGATAATTGGCCACCCAGAACAAACGTGTCCGGCTTAAAGCTTTCTAAGAAAGGCACCATTGCATCCCGCAGCCATCTGCCGAATTCTTCGTACACTGCAAGGGCAGTCTGATCATCTTGCTGGCAGAGCTGGTAGAGCTCCAGGCCGCTTTTAGGCTGACCGAAGAACTTTTGGGAGAGCTCCCCAAGGCCCCGCACGGAAAGGTAGTCGTCTATAATGCTTTCCTTAAAAGGGGTGTTGAAAATCCATCCCATGGGCGGTACCTGTCCGTCCCCGCCTTTCAATATTTTTTTATTTTGAGCAAAAGCGGAACCTGCGCCTGTTCCCATACACAGGAACATAGTCCGGCTGCTGTCTTTTCCACTGCCAAAATGGCATTCCCCCAAGGCGAAGGCCTCCACATCATGGAGGAAAAGGAACTTGCAGTTTTCTTCCCCGGCTGCCCGGAAACCGGGCAAGTATTTGGGCAGCTCCTCAGGAATACTCACACCATATATGGATTCATATTTGTCAAGCCCATGTATCAGGCTAATCCCGCGCTCATAGTCAAAGGGGCCGGGAAATGCCATGCCGATTCCCTTTATCCGGTTGTCTTCTTCCGGAAGCTTTTCCCAAAGGGAAGTCAGGACCCCGGCAAAGTTTTGGAAGATTTCTTCTTTTGAGCCCTTTGCCTTCGCATCAAAGCTGCAAATCTCTCCGCCAAAAAGGTCTCCTTTCTCATCCAAAATGCCCGCTTTTAAGTTAGTTCCGCCTACGTCCAGCATCAGATAAGCGTTCATTCTTGCCTCCATTTTTCCATTGTTCCGGCCATGCCAGGCAGCGCAGCCTTTATGAGAGCATCAGGCATAAAAGCCCAAAATCCCCTCATTATCAATCACACACAGCTCCATGGCTTCCTCTACCGGACATTTCTCCCTTGTGGAAATGGTATAGGAAAATTCATAGAATCCGCCCAAATCCACTTTAAAATTGGTCTCCCAGAAGTTATTCATTACCCAGGAATATGCCTGCTGCCGGTTCTTCTCCTGATTCTTCCCGTCGCACAGCAAAATGGGATGAGCCTCCAGACTTCCAAAGGTCACAAGGGGAGCGTCCTTAATTGCCAGTGTAAGAGTTTTATTTTCACCTTCCATTACAATTCCGTTCTGCAGAAGGTAAAATTCCATGTTGGTACCCGGAAGCTGGTCAATTCCCGGCCTTATGATGCAGCCCGTCTTATCCAGATATTTCACTTCCTCATTCCCTGCTGTAAACGGAAGGGAAATGTACAGGTTTTCCGCCTCCCAAACACTGTCCTTGTGAATCCGCACAGTGCTCTCCAGTCTCGGAAGCTCTTTATATACTTTCAAAAAGATACTGTAAAATCCTGTTCCCTTAAGTGCATAATCAAGGCGTACCGCCGCATAAACGGGACCATTTTCCACAATTCGGATGTCCGTAAGGCGGCTGGCATAGCGCATAGTGGATGTATCCTTGCGGTTTCTTCCCATCCTTCTGCGGCTCTCACAGGCGCCTTCTTCCATACCTGTCACTTCGTAAATTCCGGTAAAAGCAGGGTACTGTGCATCTTCCCTGATGATATCTTTTCCGTCCTTCTTGTCAATGATTGCCGCGATACCCTTTTTCTGGTCTAAGATAACCTTATAGAAATCTGTCTCCACCAGGGCCGTATCCACTCTGTAGCTTCCCGGCACAATCACATCCTCCACGCCCTCGGCGCCAATGTAGGCATGATTTTTCACAGTCACCGGCTTTACATCCTTTGCAAGGCGGATTATGACTTCCTTTTCTTCTTTTGCCGTAAGCTCTACCACCACTTCCACTTGGGTTGCACGGGCAATTCGCTTCACCTGGGATTTCAGCACCTCCCCGGTGGCTGCATCCACCACCTCAATGGGCATATTTTCGCTGTAATTGATTCCCTCTATATATTCCCAGAATTCTATGTAAAGATAAACTTTGGTCTTCAAATCCACATTATGAGGATTGATGATTTTATATCTGTGGGGTCTGTCCTGGGCAATGGTCACCTCGCCCTTTTTCGCAAGAATCTCATCCAGATTCCTTGCTGCCTCCGTGTTGGCGTTGATGGCGTAAGCCGTCTTTTTCATTTCCAAATCACCCACAAGGGTCTCCCATGGCTCTGATACGGAAGATGAATACCCCCAGGTATGCTCCGCATACAACATCAGATTTTCCGCCGCCTTATCCATCAAACCTGCATCACCCAGTTTCCCATCACTGTCCAGCTTATTGCAGATATTGTATTTTCTTCTGGCGTCACAGAAGATTTTTACTGCTGCCGGGGTGGAGCCCACACCGTCTGCCCACCAGTCGTTCCAGTCCCCCTTATAGGTCTCAATGTTATCACAGTTCTTTTCCACTTCCGCAAAAAACTGCTCCAAAGTCACCATTCGGAATTCTATCTTTCCCTGATAGTAGGCATTCAGTTCATGCACTCTCTCCGCAATCTTTACATTTGGAGGGGCATTATCTGTGATGGCTCCGGAAACCATAAAAGGCGCCAAATCGTAAGGATAACCTTCCTCCTCCAGATTGGCCAGATAACGCTCAAGGCGGGTTCTGTTAATCTCCCTTTCCTGCTTATCCGTATCCTCAGCGGAATGAATCAAGACCATGTTTTCTCTGAGGGGCTTATGGAACTCATCATAGGTCATATATGTGCTTCCCCCGTGGGGAACCAGGAACATTTCGTTTCCGAAATGATAGTGCTCACCATTCCACACCAGCACCTTTCCGCCCTCAGGGCCCTCCCAGTAAAAAGGCATCACCTTTTTGTAAAGAGGGAACATTCCATGGTGAGGATGCAGGCAGGAATATAGATGCTTTATCCCGTGGGAAGCCAGCGCATCCGCATATCCCCATGCAAAGCCGTTGATATCCGCCGTCATACCTGAAATCACAGGATGACCAATCTTTTGGCCATATTCCCTGGCCTGAGCAAGCCTTGTATCCAACACTTCCTTTGAAATCAGCTCTGTCATATTCAGATAATTGCCGGACAGGCCAATCTCTCCGCTGTGTACATATTTTTCAAAATCTCTGATATATTCCTCGGAGGCATGGGCATAAAAGTTTTTGACCTGCCAGAAGTTCTCGCATTGCCACACAAAGCCTTTATACTGCTCCCTGTTGTTTTCATGTATATCATTCAAAATATCTATGGCCTGCTTAATGAAGTCGCAGTGATAACTGATGATTTTATCCTGTCTTTCCGTATATCCAATGTCTGTGTGTGAGTGATGAATCAGATATACCTTCCAATTTTTTTTCAAATCCATAATTATCTCCATTCTTGTCAATAGCCCGCAAATTGTATGCATACAAAGTATGCTATCGACAGCACAAATTTGTATGATTGAAAAATCTTCAGAAATTTATTTCTGTTTTTTCAATCTATTTCCCAGTATAGGCAAATCCTGCTTCGAAGTTTTTATTCAAAAAGATAAAGAATATGATCGTGGGCAGCGACGCCGCAAGACAGGCCATCAGCATAGCCGGCGCGTGGCCCGTATTCATAAGGGATAGTGAAGCCATGACCGGCTTGATCTCCCTGGATTTTGTGAAGGTCAATCCAAACATCAAATCGTTCCAGCAGAAAGAAAACTGAGACAGCAGCACCACGGAAACAGGCGCCTTAGCCATAGGCGTAAAAATCTTCAGCAAAATCTGAAAATCTGTTGCTCCGTCCAGTTTGGCGGACTCGCTCAGCTCCCTGGAAATACCCAAAAAGAAATTACGCATAACAAACATTACAAAGGGAATACAGATTGCCGTATAGAACAGAATCATGCCCATTCTGGTATCATACAGCCCCAGTTTTGCGTAGCCTCTAAATATGGGAATCAGATAAATCTGAAAGGGAAAAATTGTGCCGCTGTAAATCACCAGAAACCAGAACATCCTGTGCTTGATTCTAAGATGGGCAATGGCGTACGCCGCCAAAGTTCCCAACATAACCGCAAACACCGCTCCACATGTGGCATACAGAAGACTGCTCAACATTCCCTGAAAGATCTTTGCATTGTCCCTGATATAAATTAAGTTGTCCATAAAGGCATTTCCAACGGGAAGCGCCCAAAAGCTTCCTTTGTTGTACTCCACCTGTCCCTTAAACATGTTAAGGATTGCAAAAAAGACAGGAGTGACCCATATGACTGCCAATATACCCAATATACTATTTATGATTATTTTCGTTTTTTTACTTGTTTTTCCCATATGATTTCCTAATCTTCCTTAAATGAATTCCTGATATTAAAATAAGAAACAAAGACAACGATAATGGTCAGAACAATGGCAACCGCCGCACCCCGTCCAAAGTCATTTCTGATAAAGGACTCCTCGTACATGGTAAGGGCCAGTGTCTCGGATGTTCTGTAAGGTCCTCCCTTTGTCATGATCCAGATATTGTCGAAGACCTTAAAGCTGTTTACAAGAGACATCAGTAAAACCACAACGATTGTATTTTTCATCAAGGGGAATATTACCTTTGTGTAAAGCTGAATGGTTCCTGCCCCTTCTATCTGAGCCGCTTCTATGGGGGATGAATCAATGCTCTTAATCCCTGAGATGAACAAAAGCATGTTAAGCCCCAGCCCCTGCCATATACCGGATACAATCATCACGAATGTGTTCACGTAAGGAATGGCCAGCCAGTCCCTCACCAGATCGGGGCGTCCCAGCATCCCTACGATTTTCGGGAGACCATAGATGGACAGAATGGATGTCATCAAAAGTCCGCCAACCGTAGCGGAGAGAGCCGAAGGGAAATAAAAAATATTTTTAAATCCTCCCGACCAGGAGCTTTTGGTAATCAGAATGGCAAACAGAAGCGGTAACGCCAAAGATAATATGAGCGAACTTGCCACCCAGATAATCGTGTTCATAAGTGAAGTCAAAAAGTTTTTATCTTTAAAAAGCTTCAGATAGTTGTCAAATCCCACAAAGGTCATCTCAGAAAAACCGTCCCATTCAAAAAAGCTGAGCCGAAGCGCATATAGGATGGAACTGATGAAAAAAACTGTGACAAACAAAACTGCAGGCGTTATGTACAGATAATCTTTATATTTTTTTAGGGAAAAGGATTTTGTCATTCCTTAAATATACCTCCTCTTTTAAAGCAGTGGAGCCGCCTTTAGCGGCTCCATTTACCCCATACATTAGTTTCCAAATGTTGCATCTGCTTCTGCCTGGATTGTATTTAACATTTCCTCTACGGTAGAATTCTTTAACTGGAATTTCATCAATTCATCCAGAACGAAGTCTCTCAGCTTATCCGGTGTGCTCTCATAGAACCGGAGTACCAGCTGATAATTGTCTGCATCTGCCGTTTCATCCAGAATCTTTTGAACTGCTACGGACTCAACCTCAACCTGGCTGGTATTGGTATATCCGCTCTGTGCGTGGAAAGCGTTCTGTACGTCAGGTTTATACCATGTTTCCAGAACCTTTAACGCGTCCTCTTTCTGGCCGCTTGCAGATGCAACACACAAAGGAGCTGCCTCGAAGAAAATAGTTCTCTTTCCGCCATCCATGGAAGGCACTACGAAAGAGTCAATGTCTTCGCCCTCTACCATACCATAATCGTTGCGCATTCCTGTAAATTCCACATGAGGCTCAAGCATCATAGCCACTTCACCGTTGGAGAAGCCTGCTCTTACATCGGCCCAGTCTATAGGAAGGGAGAAATAATCTTTATCTAACATATCTTTCCAGATTTCCATTACTTCAACAATTCTGGGATCTGTGTATTTGATACTTCCGTCACAAACACCTTTGTACAGCTCAACATCTTTTGCTGCAAGCAATGCCTGGAACCAGATAAATCCTGCCCATGAATCGCTCTTTAACGCAATAGGTGTTACACCGTTGGACTTTAATGTCTCGCATACCGCAAGGAAATCATCAAAGGTTTCCGGTTCTTCAATACCATACTGTTCAAATACTGTCTTGTTGTAGAATACTACGTTGTAAAGTACGCTCCAGGGTGCCGCATAAACCTTACCGTCAAAGGTAAACGCATCCGCCACGCCCTGAGATACACCTTCGTCAAATATGTAGTTGTTCCATACGTCTGTCAAATCCTCAACCAGTCCGTTCTCAACCAGTGTCTGCAGCTGAGGGCCGCTCCACCAAGTAAAGAGCCCGGGTGCCTTCTCGTCACGGATTGTCTGCTGCATAGCTGTCTGATAAGAAGCTGTGTCAGGATAAGGAACCATATCGATGGTATAGCCTGATACTTTCTTTACTTCCCCAAAGATAGCATCCAGATGGGTCTGCTCCGTATTAGCCATCTTATCATTCCAAAATTCCACTGTACCGGCTTCTGCAACTGCCTCTCCGGCATCTGTGCTTTCTTCACCTGCATCCGCATCTTCCGAACCAGCATCTGCCGCTTCACTGCCTGTATCCTCTGCGTCAGTACTTGTATCCTCTGTGGTTGAAGATTGCGTGCTGCCGCCACCACTATTGCCGCATCCTGCAAGTGCTCCTACTGCAACCGCTGCTGAAAGTAACAGAGCCGCAATTCTTTTTAGCTTCATAACAAATCCTCCTTCTTTTCGAATCAATTATTATATTGTTATGACATTATAATAACATGCTTTATTTGGATTGTCTATCTACTTTTAACTTTTAATCAACATTTTGTTAAAAACATACAATTTTGCGAGGCCTGTCTTATGCATATCCACAAAAAAAGAGCTGCATATATAGCTTCTTCCCGATTGCAACAATCTGTAGGGAGTCAAAACCATGCTTTTCACACAAAAATAACGCCAGAAATCAGCATTCCGATTTCTGACGCCATGTAATTCAGATATGCAGGATTCTCACTAATCCCGAGATTCCTGCCTTTACTCATAAATATTCTTCCGCTTCTTCCATAGAAAGCCCATATCGCTGTATAATAGCATTTTTGATTTCTAAATCTCCATGCCCAAACTCTCTCAGCGTATCAACAGCTCCCCGTATCCCTTCTTTTATTCCTTCTTTTCGTCCTTCTTTTTCCCTTAACAGTAACTGTGGCTCCATAATCTCCATCAGTGCATGACACATATCATCATCTCCTATCAATTCTTCAATTACCTGTTTATTAGCTCCAATGCTTATCTCCAGAACAGAATCAGCAAACTCCTTATCAGCCTTTTCACTCATCCTTACTCTGTCATCCAGCAATTCGCAAATATCTTCCTTTTTCAGACTTCCTGAAAGTGCCTTGAGCCATTTATGGGCTTTTCCTTCCAATTCTTTTATTACAATAATCTGTGTTGGAAACAAAACTTTATTTTTTACATAATAATTTCCTATAATAAATAACCCTGTCTCACGACAAACGCATGAATCTTATTTACTATTTAACGGCCTCTCCGGCCGCTCATAGCAACGATTCGGGACGGTATTGGAAGTTCTGCTACACAAAAACCGCCAGCTTTATACTGACGGCTTTAATTACAATTTATCTAAGAAAAAACTCTTTACTCTCTATTTGGCTAAACCGAATAATTATTTGGCAGGCGTCGCCTCTCCTGCATCTCTCGGGTTTCCCCTGTCATACCAGCGGCGTGTGGTCGCAACGAAATTTACCACCTCAAACAACTATTCGGTTAAAGCTCTAATAGTATATAAATATATTACCGCCTCTATTCCTTTCTGTAAAGGATTTCTTTATTTCTCAAATAATTTTGTAATCTTCTTTCGCTTATTTTCCAACAGGAAATAATTGAATTTTTATATCCGGCTTCATCTTTTGATGTGTGGATGCGTAAGACAACCTGAATATTATCTTGCTGCATAGATTTAATAATAAGTCCTGTATTAATACGTTCATCTTTCAAAATATAATCAGGATTCCTTAATACCTCTGCCATATGTTCAACTACTGTTTTATAATCATTCGGATGCCTCTCTTTGATATGCACAATCCGTTCATCAGTAATAATTACCTCGTCCGTGACAATATCATCCGTTATGCACTTATAAATATCCCTATTTATCTTTCCGACCAGATGCACCTGTATTTCCTCTTTAGCATTTGATGCTTTTATTATAGCAGACTTTGAAGCTTTGTCCACATCCATCTGCAAAGGCGGTAAACAACATTTGTAGAAGCGGCAATATGTGAAAATCTAAAATCCACTTTGCCATCTTCGAAGTGGAAATAAACTTTTCATTTCGGCCGGCTGATTTTCTATCAAGTTTTTTTAGGAAGAAGTTGACAGTAAATCTTTGGAATGTTAAGATAAGTCATGTAAATTTTAGTGCCTAATTTTATGGACAAGCTAAGCGGATATGGCGGAATTGGCAGACGCGATGGTTTTAGGTGCCATTGGGTGACCGTGCAGGTTCGAGTCCTGTTATCCGCACTCAAAGAACGCTTAAAATAGGCGTTCTTTTTATTTTGTGTTGCATAATTTTGAGAAATGTCATTTGCAACACTGTTCATCTTTTCCGATTTATCCGACAGGGCATGACAGTATACCTGCTCCTTCTTAGGCATAAAAATGCCCGGTAACTTGATTTTTGTCCCGGTATAACGTCAAACTCCCTTCCGCCTATGCTTCCGCAAGTTTACACACATCCACCCAGCCTTCCTCCCCGGCATACTTCTCCATCTCCGGTATAGTAAGCTCTATGGCGCTGTTGCTGCTGCCGCAAGCGGGAAACACTGTTTCAAAACGTTTTAAGGATTCATCCAGATAAACCTTCACTCCCGGATTTACTGCAAAAGGGCAGACGCCGCCCACGGCATGTCCCACCATTTCCACCACCTCATCAGGTGAAAGCATCTTAGCTTTTGTTCCGAACTGCTTTTTATATTTTCCATTGTCAATCTTCGCATCGCCTGCCGTCACCACCAAAATTGCCTGGCCCTCCACCAGAAATGAAAGGGTTTTGGCTATCCTCTGAGGTTCACAGCCAAGTGCCCTGGCTGCCAATGCCACTGTCGCGCTGGATACCTCAAATTCTAAGATGCGTTCTTCCATTCCGTATTTTTTAAAATATTCCTTCACTCTGTTAATCGCCACAACCTGATTCCTCCTCCGAATCTTATCCCGGCTTTCACTTCTGTCAGCAGGAAACCCGGTAAACACCTAAAATATTGTACAGCAGATTTCTTTTATTGACAATCCTTAAATGCTTCCAGGTAAACACCCACGGACCGGCTCATTTCCCTGGCAAAATCCGAATTATATTTTCTTTCACAGAAACGCTGGCTCCATTCCTCAAAGCTCAGGGTATGACACTCCTTATCAAACATCCGCCGCAGCTCATCCCCATCCCGGCGCCTGTAACCGTTTTCCTGCACAATATCTTCAAGACGGCACCTTTGCGGCTTCGGACGCTCTATCTGCTGGTCTGTGGGATACCCAAACACCAGCATGGCCGCCGGGAAAACATATTCAGGTAAATGTAACAGTTCCCGGTGAATCTCACAGTTTTCCATGATATCCCCGATATAGCAGGAGCCAATTCCCATGCTCTGGGCTGCCGTAACCGCATTCTGAGCCGCTATGTTTGTATCGGACACAGCGAGCATCAAATCCCCCACTCCCGGCTTTCTGGGCGCGCATCCCCCTTCCAGGAAAGCATCATACCATTTTTGCAAATCCGCACAGAAAACAAGCACCATCTTTGCCTTTGCAATAAACGGCTGATTGTCGCAGCTTACGGACAGCTTGCGCTTCAATTCTTCATCCGTGATATCCAAAATTGTGTACAGCTGCTGATTCCCCGCCGTGGGTGCCGCCATTGCCGCATTTAAGATCTCCTGCTTTTGCTGCCCGGTAATCTCCTGCTGCGTAAAAACACGCACCGACTTTCTTCTATGCAAATCCTTAATAATTTCATTCATTTATATAACCTCCATTCCTTCAGAAGCCTGCCTATTTGTTAGTAGATAAATCTTTGATTTTTCGGCCTATTCCTCTGTCAGTTCACCCCAGCAACGTGACTGTCTATCATTATTCCCGCATCTTACCTGTATGCTGGCATTATCCTCCGCCGCCATATGAACCGCCTTCATCAAAGCCTTCCCATAATTACCTAAGTGCTCGTCCAGCGCCTCCACATGTTCAAAGCGGATTTCAACCTCCTCATTTAAATCTGTCAGGCAGTCATAGAGAGCATCCAAATTCCGTCCATACCATTTTGGCAAATTCAATCCTTCGCTCAGCACATCGTGAAGCATATCTCTGCTTCCAATCTCATTCCCATCAATAACACAAATCCGCATATAAATCCCCCATGCCGTCTTTGACGGCTCAAATAGTTATGAAAAACGCGTTTTTTGCGTTTTTCTTGTGTGAAACTTAATACATCTTAGGCAGTGTTCTTTGCTGCCTTAGATGTATTTTTCACACTATCCTCCCTCTAAAAGCGCAGTTCCATATACTCATAAAATTCATAACTCTAACTGCGTATTTTCACAGCATGCCATTCCGGCTTCTCACTCCGGCTCCCCATACAAAAGTTCAAAGGACTGGTAGTGGTCTTCCGTATAATAAATCAATCCGTCATTGGAAAATACAATACGTTTGGCCCCGCGTTTTTCCGCCCTCAGCGTATCTATATCGCATTCCGTGTAAACCCGTCCTTCCTTTTCCGGCAAAAGGCCTTCATAATTTCCAAACCGGCTTCCTCCGATACACATTCCCGGCGCATAGGGCTCTAAGGACCCGCCCGGCCACCCCAGCCTTTCCGCTTCTTTTTTCGTGATGAAATTAGAAGGCAGCTTGCCATACAAATGAATATACAGGGCTACGTCCTCCCTGGAGGTGTAAGTTCCATCCTCGTAAAGCGCATATTCAACATTGTCTCCGCCTTCATCATTCTTTTCCCCTTCATCAGCGTCCGCATTATCTGCCTTTGGAGCATCCCCATCCGCAGTATGGGCTTCGCTCCCGTCTGAGCCCCCGCTTACTCTTGTATGTTCGTCTTCCTCCTCCAAAGCCCCTTCCGGAGTCTCATTTACCGCGGTGCTTTCTTCAGGCTCTCCCGTAACCTCACACGCGGCGCTGCCTTCTCCTTCACCCGGACTCTCATCATCTGTGACGGCGTCTTCCGTAAGCCCTTCATCATCAGCTTCCCAAGTTACAACCTCACTTGTTTCACCGGCATCACTCCCTGTTCCGGCATTCCCTGTTTCCGCTTTCCAGGCTCCGCATCCTGCCAGTAAAAATATCATCAGGAACACTGTCAAAAACCGCAAGTATTTTTTCATACGCCCTCCTCTTTCCGCCACCAGCCTCTGTCTTTCGTGTTTATCATTTGTCACACTCTCCCCATTTTAATAAGGTAGAAATTGCCCGTCAAGCAATTTGGACAAAAATAAAATTGTTTTTACCGGAAAAACTGATATAATTATGTATGAGTCTATCATTGTCCAAGGGCAAAAGATTTACAGGAGGAAAACACATGGATATCCAGGATAAGACAGGAAACCGCACAAGACGTTTTTTGATTGGAAGTTTTACCCTTCTTCTGGTCATCAGCACCGGCGCATTTTTATGCCTGGGCTCCTACATGAGTAAAACAAGCAGGGAATCCATTGACAGCGTGGGCAGTTTGTATATGACAGGAATAAATAAACAGCTTTCCGCCCACTTCCGAACACTTATGAATCTTAAGTTAGAGCAGGCGGAAACGGTAGTTGAGATTGTCTCAACAGATATAAACAGCATGGATGAATTATATGATGAATTGATTTACCGGATTCACATACGGAATTTTAACTATCTTGCCCTATGCTCCAGGGACGGGGAACTTGAGATGCTCTATGGCGAGCAGATTCACCTTGCCGACCCGGACCCCTTCTTTACCTCTTTGAGAAATAAAGATAAAAAAATTGCAATCGGCAAAGATGAGTCCGGAAATGAAGTGGTTTTGTTCGGCATTAACGCAGAATATCCCATGAAAAACGGCGAAAACAGCATGGCTTTAGTTACCGCCCTTCCTATTGAATATATCACCGAAATGCTTGACACCGGTGTGGAAGACGATTTGGTATACACACATATTATCCGAAAGGACGGCAGCTTTATTTCCAGCGATATCAGCAAAGACTATCCGGATTACTTTACCAGCCTGTATGAACGCTACCAGGAGGATGGCTCCGAAAAGATAAGTACTTATATTGATGAGCTCTCCACCGCTATGCAAAATAAGGAGGATTACTCCGTCATTCTGGATTTTGGCGGAAGCAGGGAGCAAATCTACTGCACACTGCTGCCCTATTCCGAGTGGCATCTGATTATCGTACTACCCTTTGGCACCTTAAATCAAACGGTGGAAAATTTAAATCGAAATACCACAACCGCCACCGTGCTTATCTTTGTGCTGATACTTCTCACGCTGCTGATTATTTTCTATGTCTACTATAAGATGTCCTGCAAGCAGTTGATTGATCTGGAGGCGGCACGCCAGGATGCTATACTGGCTACAAAGGCAAAAAGTGAGTTTCTTTCAAATATGAGTCACGATATCCGCACCCCCATGAATGCAATCGTAGGCATGACGGCAATCGCAACCTCACACCTTGACGACATGGAGCACGTACAGCACTGCTTAAGGAAGATAGCACTGTCCGGCAAGCATCTGTTAGGCCTGATCAACGATGTTCTGGATATGTCAAAAATTGAAAGCGGCAAGCTTACCCTGACAGCCGAACGGATTTCTCTCCGCGAAATACTGGACGAGATTGTCAGCATTGTACAGCCTCAAATGAAAAGCAAAAATCAGAACTTTAACGTGCATATTGACAATATTGTGGCGGAGGATGTGTATTGCGACAGTGTTCGTCTGAATCAGATTCTCTTAAACCTTCTGTCCAATGCGGTAAAATATACGCAGGAAGGCGGTTCCATACAGCTGTCCCTGTATCAGGAGGATACCCCGCCGCCGGGTAAAGATTCCTTCATCCGAACCCATATCAGGGTGAAGGATAACGGAATCGGTATGACCCCCGAATTCATGAAGCACATTTTCGATACCTATACCAGAGCAGATTCCAAGCGGGTACAGAAAACCGAAGGAGCCGGACTTGGAATGGCCATCACAAAATATATTGTGAATGCCATGGAAGGAAACATTACCGTACAGAGTGAATTAGATAAAGGCAGTGAGTTCCACGTGATTCTGGATTTGGAAAAAGCTGCCCAACAGGAAGAAGATATGGTTCTCCCTCCTTGGAAAATGCTGGTGGTGGATGATGATGAAACCTTATGCCGTACAGCCGTAGATACACTGAAATCCATTGGCATACAGGCTGACTGGACTTTAAGCGGGGCTGACGCCATAGAGCTGGTAAAGAAACAACATCAGCTTGGAGAGGAATATCAAATCGTTCTTTTAGACTGGAAGCTTCCCGATCAGGATGGTATCTCGGTTTCCAAACAAATGCTGCAGATCACCGATATGCCGATTATTCTGATTTCCGCCTATGACTGGGGTGAATTTGAGACAGAAGCAAAAACCGCAGGGATTACAGGATTTATTTCAAAGCCTCTTTTCAAATCAACCTTATTCTATGGGCTGAAGAAATACATGCATATACCGGAGCCTCAAAGTGATACGGGCAAAGATATGGATTTAGCCGGACACCGCATACTGGTTGCCGAGGACAATGACTTAAACTGGGAAATACTAAATGAACTGCTCTCCGAGTTTGGCATGGAGCTGGAATGGGCTGAAAACGGACAAATATGTCTGGATATGTTTGGAAAGGCAGCGCCCGGATATTACGGTGCAATCCTGATGGATATCCGGATGCCTGTTATGAACGGTATACAGGCCACAGAAGCAATCCGCGCATCAGACCATCCGGACGCTCAGAAGATTCCGATCATTGCCATGACGGCAGACGCCTTTTCAGAGGATGTACAGAGGTGTTTAGACAGCGGCATGAACGCCCATGCATCAAAGCCCATTAACCTTGATGAAGTAATCTCACTTCTGAAAAAATATATTCTTTAGATTTGCCGGCGGACTTAGGGAAATCGGGCAGGGAAATTTCTTTTCCCTGCCCGTTTGTATGCAAACACACAAAACAACTGCTTCCCATGTTCTAAGCAATCATCTGAAAAGATTCTTTTCATGTTGCTGCGCAATGTATCGAACATAGCCACATACTCTGTGGAGCGTTTTATTGCATCAGGCACAGCAGCTCCGTTGGAGCAGCTTATTGCATCACAGGCACAGCAGCCCACCGCTTTGCGGATCAGATTCTGAATTAAGAAGGCGGATTTCAGTATTTCTACCGAAATCCGCCTTCTTTTATCTTTTGTATATATCTTAAAATGCATGCACAGGCATTTAAGAACTATTTCTTATTATTCAGCAATATCTGCATACATGAAGTACCAGTAGCCGTAAGGTGAATGCCATGAGCCTGTAATCTTATCGCTCTGTAACCAGAAGTCATTGTAGTAAGCTACAGGAATACATCCTGTTTCTTCCATAAGAATGTCCTCTGCTGTGTGAAGCGCTTCGGAACGCTCAGCTGCATCAAGAGTAGTTCTGGAAAGCTCCATAGCTGCATCATAATCCGGATTGCTGAAGTTACCGTCGTTGTTTCCGTTTGTGGAATATAACAGGTCTAACATGTTGGAAGGATCGCTGTAGTCACCAACCCAACCGTTACGGGATGCATCATAGTCGCCGTTACGACGCATAGGTGTGAAGCTTGCCCACTCAACGATATCTACTGTAAGGTCGATACCCAGCTCGCCCCAAGCCTGCTGTAAGTACTCAGCTACAACTTTGTGGTAACCTGCATCGTTGGTTGAATATGTGATGGAAGGTAAACCTTCGCCGTCAGGATAACCAGCATCAGCAAGAAGCTGTTTTGCTTCCTCTAAGTTAGCTTCATAGTTTGTCACATCAATGTAAGGCTGTCCGCCGTTTGCATTGTCCATGAACTGGCTACCGTCTGTGTCAATCCAGCCGGGTCCCATGAAGTTGCTTGCTGCGGAATATGTACCCTGCATCAAAGTACCTGCAACATATTCACGGTCGATTGCAAGGCTTAATGCCTTACGAACCTTTGCATCATTGAAAGGCTCTCTGTCAAGGTTAAGGCTTAAGTAGTATGTTCCAATAATCGGATCTACATAGAAATCAGCATTGCCTTCTAAGGAAGGAATTTCTTCCGTAGGAACGTCTTTAATCATAAGAACTTCGCCTGTCTGGTACGCGCTGTAAGAAGCGTTAGCATCCTCAATCAGGTTCCACTTGATACCGTCAAGCTTGATTGCATCTGCATTCCAGTAGTTAGGGTTCTTGCTCATCATGATATAAGATCCCGGTACCCAGTCTGAAACATAGAAAGGTCCGTTGGAAATATAAGTCTCTGCTGATGTAGCCCAAGCGTCGCCGTTTGCTTCAACAGTTGCCTGCTGTACAGGGCTTAAAGTAGCAAATGCTGCAAGGCTGCCAAAATAGGAGCAGGGAGCGTTTAAAGTAACAACCAGTGTCAGGTCATCCTCTGCTACAACCTGGAGTGCATCTAAGTCACCTTCGATTGCCTTGTCATAACCTTCTACCATGCTGAGTACTGTCTCAGCATAAGGAGCAGCTACCATAGGATCGCATACTCTCTTCCAGCTGTAAACGAAATCGTTTGCTGTAAGGTCTGTACCGTCAGACCACTTTAATCCTTCTCTTAAATGGAAAGTCCATGTAAGACCATCCTCGCTTGTCTCCCAGGTTTCTGCCTGTCCGGGAATTAACTGACCGCTCTCATCTACTGCCAGAAGACATTCAAATGAATGAAGCAGCATGTTACCGCCGTCTACTGCACTGTTCAGTGCAGGGTCAATTGTCTCAGGATCAGGTCCTACCTGTACGGAAAGAATCTTCTCTCCACTTGCTGTAGCCGGAGCTTCAGCACTCTCATCACCTTCTGTGGTATCGGCTGCATCTGCCTCGTCGCCAGCTTCTGTGCTCTCTGCCGCATCTGTACTCTCAGCTGCATCATTGCTGCCGGAATCAGAATTGCCGCCACCGCAGGCTGTCAGTCCGAAAACCATAGTAACTGCCAACATAAGGGCGATTACTCTCTTTTTCATAACTTTTCCTCCTCTTTCTTTTTTATTTAACAAATACAGACATTACAAGCCAAACATTGCCACGCTTCACCGGACAACTTATTTGGTTAAAACGTCTATATTGGTTTACCACATTTCGTCTTCCTTGTCAATATAAATTGCTTTAACTTACTAAATTGCTAATAAACTGTTTATAATCTCTTTATAATACCGCTGCGGTTTTATGACACCCTGTCAATATGATGGCAGGCCGCAAAGTGATTCTTCTCAACCTCTTTCCACTCAGGAACCTCCTGGGCACACCTTTCATCCGCATAAGGACATCTGGTGCGGAACCGGCATCCCGAAGGGGGATTTAAGGGGCTGGGCACATCTCCCTCAAGCACGATACGCTTGCTTGCCTTTGCCACTTTGGGGTCCGCAATGGGGATTGCAGATATCAAACTCTTTGTATAAGGGTGCAGGGGGCGGGTAATCAGCTCATAACTGTCCGCAAGCTCCACCATCCTGCCAAGATACATAACACCAATCCTGTTGGAAATATGTTTTACGGCAGAAAGGTCATGGGCAATGAAAAGATAAGTAAGCCCCATCTCCGCCTGTAAATCCTCAAACATATTGATGACCTGAGCCTGAATGGAAACATCCAGCGCGGAAATCGGCTCGTCGCAGACGATAAACTCCGGTTTCACCGCAAGGGCTCTTGCAATCCCAACCCTCTGGCGCTGACCGCCGGAAAACTCATGAGGATAACGGTTTGCATGTTCTGAGTTAAGACCCACACGCCGCAGCATTTCTATGATCAATTCATATCTTTCCTGTTTGTTAGATGCCATTTTGTGGACATCAATAGCCTCGCCCACAATATCACCGACTGTCATACGGGGATCAAGGCTTGCATAAGGATCCTGAAATACTATCTGCATCCTCTTGCGGTAAGGAAGCATATGGGCATAAGTTTTCTTTTCCACATCAAAGATAACATCCCCGTCAAACACGAACCTTCCGCCTGTAGGCTCATAGAGACGCAAAAGCGTACGTCCTGTGGTGGTCTTTCCACAGCCTGACTCCCCTACCAGTCCTAAAGTCTCGCCTTTTTGGATGGTAAAAGAAACATCGTCCACAGCCTGAATATATTTCTTCTTTTTTCCATAACCGCCTGCCGGGAAATACTGTTGTAAATGCTCAACCTGAACTAAATTTTCACTCATCTCCTTGCGGCTCCTTTCTCCATTTCTTCCTTCTGATTCAGCCAGCACTGGGTATAATGAACTTCCCCGAAATTGGTGACAGGGGGCATCTCACGCAGACAAATCTTCATACATTCCTCACATCTGGGCGCGAAAGGACAGCCCTTGGGAGGATTTAAAAGGTCAACCGGAGTCCCTTCAATGGGAATCAGCCTCTCGTGCTCCTTGGTGTCAATTCTCGGGATGGAGCGAATCAGGCCCTTTGTATACTGATGCCTGGGATTATAAAAAATATCGTCCGCCGTGCCGTATTCCACCACCTTACCGGCATACATAACCGCAATTCTCTCACACATGCTTGCCACCACCCCAAGGTCATGGGTGATCATGATAATCGCCATGCCAAGCTTATCCTTAAGCTCCATCATCAGCTCCAGAATCTGAGCCTGGATGGTAACGTCAAGTGCCGTGGTGGGCTCATCCGCAATCAAAAGCTTGGGCTCGCAGGCAAGGGCTATGGCAATCATTACACGCTGCCGCATACCGCCTGAAAGCTCATGAGGGTACTGTTTTAATCTCTTTAAAGGCTCATTGATGCCTACCAGCTCAAGGAGCTCCTTAGCCCTTTCTCTGGCCTGGGCTTTATTTTTATCTGTGTGGAGCAAAATTGCCTCCATAATCTGATTTCCAATGGTATAAACCGGGTTTAAGCTGGTCATGGGATCCTGGAAAATAATGGATATTTCATTTCCGCGGATTTTCCGCATCTCCTTATCACTCATCTGGTCGATCTGATGTCCGTTGAACATAAGACTGCCGCCCACTAACTTTCCCGGATGGGCGGTAAGGCCCATCAGGCTGTAAGCCGTTACGGATTTACCGGAACCGCTCTCACCTACAATTCCCAGTACTTCCCCTTCCCTTAAATGAATGGAAACGTCATTTAACGCTTTTACCTCCCCTACAGGAGTGAAAAAAGAAAGCCGTTCATTTTTTATATCAACAAGATATTCTGACATAGATTCCTCATTTCCGCACAACAAAAGCCGTGCTTTCTATCCTGATTTTTATTGATTTTGCTAGTTTTTCAGTTTAGGGTCAAAGGCGTCGCGAAGCCCATCCCCTAACAGGTTAAAGCTTAAGATAATCAAGCTGATTAAAATTGCCGGGATAAATAACAGATAAGGATATGTATTCATACCGTTGATCGCATCACTTGCAAGACTTCCAAGGGAAGGCAGGGGAACCGCAACACCCATACCCAGGAAACTTAAAAAGCTTTCCGTAAAAATGGAAGAAGGAATCTGCAAAGTGGTGGTCACAATCAAAGTACCGATACAGTTGGTGAGCAAATGCTTTTTGATAATCTTTCCATTGCCCACGCCAAGGGCTCTTGCCGCTGTGACATATTCGCTTTCCTTTAACATCAGCACCTGGCTTCTGACCATTCTCGCCATACCCACCCAGTACAAAAGTGCAAACACGATAAAAATACTGATGAGGTTTTCACCTACTACGCCGACCCAGCCAAATCCCGGCACATTCTTAAGATTTCCAAGGGGCGCTTTCAGCGCAAAGGATAAAAGAACGATCAGCAGAATGTCCGGCACCGTATAAATAATATCCACAATACGCATCATCACAAGGTCCACCCAGCCGCCGAAAAACGCTGCAATGGATCCATAAGCCGAACCGATGATCAGAATGATTCCCGTTGCAATCAAACCTACCAGAAGGGAAATACGGCTTCCCATCATAACACGGATTGCATAGTCACGTCCCATCTTGTCGGTTCCAAAAATATGGGGGAAAACCTTCTCGCCCGCATCAATTCTGGCCTGTTCTTCCTCAGAATACTCCATGGGCGCCAGATTGTTTGCTCCCTTCATCTGATCCTTATAGGTATAAGGGTAAAAGGCAGGTACGATAAAGGAAAATATCATGACCAAAATGATAACCGCAATACTTACCATAGCCACCTTATTCTTTACCAGACGGCGCATACCGTCCTTCCAGAAGCTTACGCTCTCCCGCATGATAATCTGGCTCTGCTTTTCTTCCTCCGTTGCAGGTAGAAAATCCTCGGGGTTAAGATTTAATTGAAAGCTGATTGGATTCTGTTTCATATTCGCCTTAAACTCCTTACTTTAATTTAATTCTGGGGTCTACAATCTTATAAACAATATCAACCACCACATTCATAATGACGATCAGGGTTGCAAGGAAAATCGTGGTACCCATGATCAGTGTATAGTCACGTCCGCTGATGGCGCTGATAAACTCTCCGCCCAGACCCGGAATGGTAAAAATCTTCTCTACCACAAAGCTGCCCGTCACCGTGTAAGCAAGCATGGGGCCCACATATGTAATAACCGGCAGGATGGCATTCCTTAAAGCATGTTTAAACAGAATGAAGAATCCCGCAACACCCTTCGCCTTGGCGGTACGCATGTAATCCTGACCTAACACGTCCAGCATGGAGGAACGCATCAGTCTCATAATATAAGCCGTAGGATAAAAGGATAAAGCCATGACAGGCATTACAAAATGTTTCCATGATGAGAGTCCCACAGTAGGAAGAAGCTTTAATTTGACGCCAAAGAAATATAAAAGCAATGTACAGATAACGAAGCTTGGAACCGCAATACCGCAGGTTGCCACAACGCTGATCAAACTGTCCAGGAACTTCCCTCTCTTAAGGGCTGCAATACATCCAAGGGGAATCCCAAGCAGCAGAGCCACGCAGACGGTGAGACCGCCCACCCTTGCCGATACGGGGAATTTCATCGTGATGATGTCCATTACGGTACGTCCACGCTGCTTTAAGCTGTCACCGAAGTCACCGTGCAACGCATCCCCCATATAAGTCAGGTACCGCTGGAATAAAGGCTTATCCAGTCCGTACTTCGCCTCCAGGGCAGCCGTTGCCTGAGGGCTGATTGCTTTTTCTGAAAGGAAAGGCCCACCGGGAACCATATTCATCAGAAAAAACGTGATGGTAGCAACCGCCCAGATAGTGACAATTGCAAGACCGATTCTTTTCGCGATATACTTTGCCATACTCACACCTCTTAAATCAATATTAAAAAGAAAGAACCATAGTGTTTTTCAAGCCAAACCTCCATCGTCCCTTCCCTTCACAACTCTAACACTTTACCACTTTAACAAAAAACCTGTGTATTTGTCAATTCTATATTATAATTTTTCTGCAAAATTATTTACCATTTTGTAACAAAATTCATTTTTTGACATAAAAATTCCCATTTCGGAGCGCTTAAATTTCTTTTCTATAATTCTGACACCATCAATATTCCATCCACATAACTGCCGTCCTTTAGCCTGAAAAACTTAGGACGCCTGCCATATGTCGTAAATCCCAATGATTCATAGAGATTTATGGCCGGTGTATTGTCCGCCACCACCTCCAGCTCAATCTGTACATACCCTGCCTTCCCGGCGAAATCAATCAGCCCTCTCATAAGCGCCCGTCCGATTCCCTGTCCCCACACTTCCCGAAGCAGGGCAATCCCCAGGGTGCCCCGGTGCCGTATTTTGCGTTTCTCTCCCACGCAGGTAAGACTTGCACCGCCCACCAGCCGTCCGCCATCAAATACGGAAATCATCATGCTTTTCTCATCCTCTGCAAAATGCTTCAAAAACTCCATTTCTTCTTCTATTGTCATGTCCATTTCTTCCGGATAACTGAGCCCATGCTCCGTTTCCCTGGCAGTTTCTTTCAGATATTCTAGCATGATTTCCGCGTCCTTTTCCTCCGGACTTCGCAGCAGATACCTGTTTCCCTTTTTTGAGATAAACTCTTTTTCCTGAAATTTCATAGTAATTCTCCATTCTTGATGAGCTTCCAATACCATCCTTCAAAAATCAATGTTTCCTTTTCCTTTGAAAAAACCTCTCCCAGAGTATCCTCAAACCAGCAGGCAGCTTCGCCGGCAGTTTTCCCACCTTCATCAATCTGTGCATTTACGTTTGACTGGGTCATCATGAATTTGATAAACGCTTCCTTATCAAAACCATATTCCAGCGTGTAAGCCGCCTGCTTATCCATGATAAAGCCGCAGGGGCCCACCATTTCCTGTGTCCATATGATTTCTTTTCTTGGCGGCTTTGGAAATTCTTTTAAATACCGGTCATGCCACCAGCCTGTGTAAGCTTCATTTCCCTTCATTCTGTCCGTAATCCAAAAATCATAAACAACCAGAATGCCTTCTTTTGTCATAATCGGCCATAAGTTTGTCAAAAAACTTTTTTCGTCCACCCAGTTCACCACCCCTGCAGCCGTTACAATGTCAAACGAATGGGGCGGCGCCTTTATTTCTTCCGCGCTGCTCTGAAAAAAAGTATATGCCGGCTCCTGATATAAAGTCCGGGCCGCTATAATCATTTCACCGGAAATATCCACCCCGGTCACTTTATCACACAGAAGCTTTAGTGCCTTGGTAGAGAGCCCTGCGCCGCATCCTATGTCAAGCCCATTTTGAAAATTCCCCTCTCCCGGCAAATCCTTTCTCAAAAGCTCCATCACCTGTTTGTGTAGAAAAGGCCTGTCCATTGCGTAACCCTGCGCTATTCTTTGGTAATCAAAAGATTTACTGTTCACGTTTCTTTCCTCTCTCTTTCATATAATCGTTCAGGAGCGGTTCTTCTCTCCTGCTCGCCGTCCGGAACGTCTGCTGGCCCTGTGCATCAAACGCCGCCACGCTTCGCGAGTAGGCTTATTGAACAAAAAATAAGGAACGATAAGCTATCGTTCCCTGTTACTAAAAAATGCCGGCGACCGGAATCGAACCGGTACGGGAGATTAGTCCCGCAGGATTTTAAGTCCTGTGCGTCTGCCAGTTCCGCCACGCCGGCATATCAATATAAAATTGATAGTGGGACCTATAGGGCTCGAACCTATGACCCTCTGCTTGTAAGGCAGATGCTCTCCCAGCTGAGCTAAGATCCCAAAGCGACCCGGATGGGACTCGAACCCACGACCTCCGCCGTGACAGGGCGGCGCTCTAA
>CAJUED010000050.1 GCA_910585075.1 uncultured Lachnospiraceae bacterium | reverse complement strand
TGGGTAAACTGAAAAATGCTGGAAAGCCGGTCCTGCTCCCGGCAGGTTTCAAGCAAAATCATAAAGGGGGTTTCAATGCCGTAAAGCTGAAGGTCATTGCTGACGGTAAAGTGGTTTTCCGAGTTGGTGATGATTTTATATTTTTCAGAAAAAGTCTTTTTCGGTGTTTTTTCTCCCGAAGGAATTTCTCCGGACAAAAGTTGTTCCGGGGAGTTTGCAGCCGAAAAAAAAGGAGATTTTGTTTCCGGCTTGTCCTGTTGAAAATGCCTGTCCGCATGGTTCATAAGATATAATTTTCCTTTCAAAGTAAGGGATTTTACAATAAAAAGCCAAGGTTGGATTTGGATACAGCTTTAAGAAAAGGCAGTTGCTTTTCGTTATTGAGCCGCCGGGCAATGAGAATTATACTTTAAAATAGACAGAAAGTGGCGGCAGGGCTGGTTTTTGCCATGTAATTTTGTGAAGAAATATTTCTGTTAATCAGTATACACAAATACGCATAAAGATGGAAGTAAAAAATAATCAGAAAATCAGAAGAAGGAGAGAAGCAAATGATTCGTGAAAAATGTAACCGCAGCTGGCAGTTTGCAAAGGGCAGCACGTCCATGATGTCCGCATTTATGGGCGGTCCTCAGTTTGTATCGGTGGATTTGCCTCATGACGCCATGGTCCACGAGGAGCGCACGCCGGATACGGCCAACGGCACCCAGACCGGATACTGGCCGGGGGGACTTTACACTTATGTAAAAAAGCTGGATGTGCCAAAGGGGTGGCAGGATAAGACCGTGCAGATGGAGTTTGAGGGAGTTTACGCCACAGCTATGGTGTATGTAAACGGAAATCTGGCGAAAAGTAACCTGTACGGATATTCCAATTTTTATGTAACCCTGGACAAATACTTAAACTACGGGGAAGAAAACGAAATCCGCGTGGTTGCCGATAACGGAGCGGAAAAAAACAGCCGCTGGTACTCAGGCAGCGGCATTTACCGGAATGTTAATCTGCTGGTTGGCGGCGGGATCCATATTCCTGCGGACGGCGTATCCATTACTACACCGGAGGTATCGAAGGACAGTGCAGTGGTAGAGGTGTGCACTGGGGTGAAAAATATTACCCGGAAAAAAGAAAAAGTTACCGTGGAAGTGACTCTCTCCTGTGAAGGCGTTGTGGCCGGAAGGGATAAAGTGGGCGTGACCATGTTTATGGAAGGGGAGGAACAGGTTTACCAGAGGATTGCCTTGCAAGATCCCAAACTATGGAGCACGGAGAGTCCGAATCTGTATGATTGCACCGTTAAAATTTATGCAGGGGATGAACTTTTAGATGAGGCAAGGGAACATTTTGGTATTCGGAAACTGGAGCTTGACCCTAAGAGGGGCCTTCGCATTAACGGGGAGCAGGTGAAGCTGCGGGGAACCTGTATCCATCACGACAATGGCATTATCGGCGCCACAACCCTTGAGAAAGCGGAGGAGAGAAGATGCCGTCAAATGAAGGAGGCAGGCTTTAACAGTATTAGAAGCGCCCACCATCCCATGAGTAAGGCAATGCTGGACGCCTGCGACAGAGTGGGCATGCTGGTGATGGACGAGCTTTGCGATATGTGGACCAACCATAAAAATGCCAATGACTTTGCCCTGCATTTTCTGGACTGTGTGGACACGGAAGTGGAGCGCATGGTAAAGAAAGATTACAACCATCCCAGCGTGATTTTGTATTCCGCGGGCAATGAAATCCCTGACCTGGGAACCGCCCGGGGGGCACAGATTAACCGTATGCTCTGTAACCGTTTCCATGCTCTTGACCCTTCCAGATATACCACCAATGCGGTGAACGGTATGCTGGCATTAGGGCCTAAGATGGGAGAAGTGATTGGCGACATCATGAGTAAGATGCAGCAGCCGGCAGACCTGGCGGAAGCTTCTTCAGACACAGGCGCAGGAGCAGAATCAGCGGAAGCGACGAGTGCAGATACAGGCGCAGCCTCGGCAGAAACGACAAGCGCGGATACAGGTGCGGAATCGGCAGAAACGACAAGCGCGGATACAGGTGCGGAATCGGCAGAGGGAGGGAAAAAGGAAGAAGGCGCCAGCGCGTTAAACAGTATGATGGCCCTGATGGTAGGACCTGCGGCGGACGCCTTTGCAAGCCATCCTTTGATGACGGAGTGCATTGAGGAGGCCTGTCAGGGAATGGACATCACCGGACTGAATTATCTGACCGGCCGCCATGAGCTTGAAAAAGAACTGCACCCCAACAAGACAGTGGTTGGAACGGAAACTTATCCGGCGGATATTGTCAGGCTTTGGGATATTGTGAAAAACAACGCTCACGTGCTGGGCGATTATACATGGACAGGGTATGATTATTTAGGGGAGGCAGGATGCGGTATTTTTTACTATGATGGTACCCAGAATTTTAACGGGGTTTACCCGGACAGAATTGCCTATATAGGGGACATTGATATTATCGGATACCGCAGACCCATCAGTTACCTGCGGGAGATTGTGTTTGGACTGCGTAAGGAACCTTACATTGCAGTGGAGCGGGTGGATCGCTACGGTATGGCCCATTCTCAGACAGCATGGATGTTAAAGGATAACATTGCAAGCTGGACCTGGCCTGGTTATGAGGGGAAACCGGCCAATGTGGATATTTACAGTGATGCGGAGGAAGTGGAGCTTTTCTTAAACGGCAAATCCATGGGAAGGAAGCCTGCAGGGGAAGGATGCGGTTTTACCGCTTCCTATGAGATAACCTACGAGCCGGGGAAACTGCTCGCCATAAGCTATGTAGATGGCAGGGAAAGCGGACAGTTTATGCTTCACACTGCATATGAGGAGGCAGAGCTTTCCGTCACATGTGAGGGAGAAATCCTGAAAGCGGACGGGGAGGATCTTGCATTTATAACGGTCAAACTTGTGGATAAGTGCGAGGTTGAAAATCTTTTTGCAGAAAAGGAAATTACGGTCAGCGTGGAAGGGGCAGGAACCTTGCAGGGATTTGGAAATGCGGATCCCAGGGCAATCGGAAGCTACGATAATACGACCTGGAAAACATACAATGGATATGTGATGGCGGTGGTGCGGGCAGGGACCCAGCCCGGAGAAATTAAGGTGAAGTTTGAGGCCGAGGGATGCCGGAGTCAGGAAGTAGTGATCAAAGTGCAGGCGTAAGCCATTCGGATAAGGGGAATTGAAGATAGATACAAAAAGTATAAACATGGAAATACATTATAAGGAAAGGAAGGGAAAAGTAAAATGAAAAAGGTAAAATTTAATGGTGGTTGGACATTCCATGAGGGAGGCGGCAGTTCTTTGGAGGCTCTGACAGGGGGCAGCGCCGTAACAAAAGAGGTAACCCTGCCCCATGACGCGTCTGTGGAGAAAGAGAGAAATCCACAGGAGCCAGGCGGAAGCGGAAACGGCTTTTTCCGTGAGGAGACAGTCCACTACACCAAAGAATTCAGCCTTGACGCAGAAAATGCGGATAAAAATATCTGGCTGGAGTTTGAAGGCGTTTATCAGAATGCCTTTGTGTACATCAACAATTCCTATGCAGGAAAGTGCCCTTACGGCTACGGCAATTTCTACATAGACGCAACGAAATTTGTCCGCTTTGATAAGAAAAACACCATCAAGGTTGTAGTGAAAAACGGCATTCCAAGCGGACGTTGGTACACCGGCTGCGGCATTTACCGTGATGTGAACCTGATGATTGCGGACAGGATGCATCTGGTGCCCGACGGCGCTCATCTGGCAGCAGTGGATGTGGAAGAAGGCCACGCGTCAGTGCGAGTGGAATCGGCCATAGAGTACACGGGAACCGGAATCAGGGACATCCACCTGCAGGTAGAACTCCTTGACGCAGAGGGAGCGGTAGTTGCGGCGGATTGTATGCCTGTGACAGTAGAGGAGCATTCAAAGGCTGTCTACCGTCAGAAGATATATGTGGAAAATCCCAGACTTTGGGATGTGGACGACCCTTACCTCTACAGCTATCATATCTGCTTAAAAGAGGGGGATAAGGTTCTGGATGAGGAGGAAGGCACCTTCGGTATCCGCAGGCTCCAGCTGGATACAAAATACGGCCTTCGGATTAACGGTAAAGTTGTGAACCTGCGGGGCGGCTGTATCCATCACGACAACGGTGTAACAGGGACGGCTGAATTCCCTCATGCCGCGTGGCTGCGCGTAAAGACCATGAAGGAGGCCGGGTACAATGCTATCCGCAGCTCCCACTATCCCATGAGCCGCAGACTGCTTGAGGCCTGCGACAGGCTTGGTATGCTGGTGATGGATGAGTTCGCGGATGTGTGGACATCCACCAAAGTGGATTACGATTACGGCACCCATATGGCGGAGTGGTGGGAACACGACGTGACCAATCTGGTAAACAAGGATTACAATCACCCTTGCGTGATCATGTATTCCATTGGAAATGAAATTCCCGAGACGGGAAATAAATTTGATGTGCAGTGGGGCAAAAAGCTGGCGGATAAATTCCGCAGCCTGGATGACTCCAGATTTGTAACCAACAGCTTGAACCTGATGCTGAGCATTATGGACAGGATGGGCGAGCTTATGATGGCGCTCCAGACAGGGGGCGAGATGCCTGCCGGTTTGGAAATCGGTGAGAATGTGGAGATTAACAGCCTGATGAGCAATATGGGTGATATGATGGAGATCCTTACGGCCAGTGAGCTTGCCGGAAAGGCAACGGAAGAAGCCTTTGCCCAGGTGGACATTGCCGGTTACAATTATGCCACCTGCCGTTATCTGAAAGATAAGGAGACTTATCCCAACCGCATCATAGTAGGCTCCGAGACATATCCCAAGGATTTGGCTATGAACTGGGAACTGATTGAAAAATATCCTCATCTGATTGGCGATTTCTCCTGGACCGCATGGGATTATCTTGGAGAGGCCGGAATTGGCAAAATTACCTACGAAGGGGAACAGGGATTTGGGTTCTACGCACCTTATCCTGAAAAAGCAGCTTACTGCGGCGATATGAATCTGATTGGCGACAGACGTCCCATCTCCTACTGGAGAGAGATTGTCTGGGGGCTGCGCAAAGCGCCTTATATAGCGGTGCAGCTTCCGGAACACCACGGGAAACAGCACAACATGACCAACTGGAGCATGACCAACGCCGTCCGCAGCTGGAACTGGAAGGGATATGAGGGAAAACCGGTGACAGTGGAAGTCTATACGGACGCTGACGAGGCTGAGCTGCTTGTGAACGGTAAGTCCGCAGGGAAAAAGAAGGTGGGAGAGACCCGGAAGTATATCGCATACTTTGAGACCACTTATGAACCGGGAGCCGTTGAAGTGGTTGTTTACAAAAACGGAGAAGAAACCGGACGGGACGTAATCAGCACCGCAAAGGATGAGGTGAGAATTGCGGCAGCAGCCGATATGGCTCAGATTGCTGCAGATGCCAGCGATATCTGTTATGTGGAAATCAGTATGGTGGATGATGAGGGCATTTTAAATCCTGATGCGGATAAGGCAGTGACCGTATCCATTGAAGGGCCAGGCGTCATCCAGGGCTTTGGCAGCGGGGCGCCCGCCAGTGAAGAAAATTATTTCGACAAAACCGCAAAGGCCTTTGAAGGAAGACTGCGGGCAGCGGTTCGTGGAAATGGAGAGAAAGGTACGATTACCGTGACCCTTAAGGCAGATGGATGCGAGGATAAGGAAGTGAAGATTGAAGCAGTTTAGAAGATTTTAATAAACAGGCCGGTTTGCCTATGAGCCGGCCTGAATCTATTCCATAAGCAGGCAATTTTCTGATTGATGCAAAATAAAATACCTTATATAATAAAGTCATATATATAAATAGGAAGAATTCCATTTTTATACGACGGATTTATGACAGCACCCAGCCGACAGGCTCCAGGCGGTGTGAAAGGAGCAGGATGACCAAACAAGACAATCAGAGAAATTTAAATGCAATGCCTGCTGTGGAGGCAGTAAAGAGGGCGGCAATGCCTGCAATCATCAGTCAGCTTATCGTCTGGGTTTATCATGGGACGGATACCTTCTATCTGGGGAGAGGAAATAACCCGTATATGATAGCAGGCGTTTCCCTTGTGCTGCCTGTGCTTGGCCTGTGTCTGTGTCTGGCGGAGGTTGTAGGTACAGGGACAGGTACGCTGCTGTCACAGCTTCTCAAGGGAAAAAGAGTAGGGGAGATAAAAAAAGTATCCTCCTGTGGACTCTGCCTGTCTGCAGCTATGGCAGTTTTGATTTCCGCCATAGTGTTTGTGGGGATGGAGCCGGTTTTCAGGCTCCTTGGAGCCAGTGATAATACGCTTCCATATGTACGGCAATACGCCTTTTATGCTGTTGTACTTGGAGGAATCCCCATGGCTCTTTCTCATATGATGTTTCATCTGATTGACAGTATAGGAGCGTCGAAGGCGGCAGGCTTTGGGCTTATCCTTGGAGGAATATCCAACATAGTGCTTGACCCGATTTTCATGTTTGTAGTTTTGCCAGGGGGCAGCGAGGTATTGGGAGCCGGAATGGCCAGCCTTACCGCAAACTGCATTATGTGCGCTTATTTTCTCTACATGATGTATTTTATCAGAAAAAAGACGTCAGTGAGCCTGTGGACTTTGAATGGACTTCCTGAGAAAAAGCATATGGATACAATTTTCCGTGTGGGCGTTGTATCGGTGGCCGGAATAGGGTTTTTGTATTTAGATTATCTTGCAGCTAATAGACTGATAGCGGCTTATGGGGATATTGCCCTTGGAGCTGCGGGTATTGCCGCCAGGATGGGAAGCCTTCCGCTTTATGTGGGGCTTGGCATCTGCCAGGGAATAGCGCCTGTGCTGGCCTTGCATTATTCTTCCCGGAATTATGAGAGGGCTTTTGACATCATAAAATCTTCTCTGAAACTTGGGATGCTGCTTGTCATACCCGGGGTCATCTTATACGAAATATTTGCGGAGTGGATTGTACAGGCGGTTATATTAGAGCCCCAGGCACTGCTGCAGGGAACGGTCTTTTTGAGAATCGGATGTCTCTGGGGACCTTTCCTGTTTGTTAATCTTTTCCTGGCTTATGTATTTCAGGCTTTTGGGGAAAAGAAGAAATCCCTGCTTTTAAGTATAGTGCGCTGGGGGGTATTTCATATTCCTCTGTTGCTTTTGCTCAATTCTGTGGTAGGAATGTATGGCACTATCTGGTGCTTCGTGTGTGGAGATTTGCTGGCGCTGGGACCTGCGTTCCGCCTATATGGCAGGTTCACGTATGATTTTAGAAGGATAAATGAGGCGGATGAGTTTTGGCGCAGAAGCTGGCAGCACGTGGGCCTGCTGGTATGCCTGATCCTTTTTCCCATATCCGCAATAATGCTGGCCAGGGATTTGCGGCAGGCCGGCCGGGAGGAGGAAGCCAACAAATTATTGCAGCAGGCAAGGGATGAGGCCCTGGCATCTTCGGAGCAGGGGTCAGATGGTTTGAAAGGAGCTTCAAAGGCATCCACAGGAGCACCCACAGGAATATCCTTAGGAGAAATTTCAGAGGAAGAAGGGGCGGATTTAAAAGCGGAAGAAAGGCAGGAAGGAGAACCCGAGGCACAGGCAGAAGAAGGGGCGGAATTTTCGGAAGAACAGGATAAGGCAGAACTGCCGGTTTTAGCCCAATATGCGCCGCTGCTGGAACAGAACAGGGATTTGGCGGGCTGGCTTAAGGTTGAGGATACGGTGATAGATTATCCGGTCATGTATACGCCGCAGGAACCCGAGTACTACCTGCATAGAGCCTTTGACGGCAGCAAGTCGTTCGGCGGAAGCCTTTTTGTGGGTGAGGATTGCCAGCCGGAGGGCGCCCACGTGATTATTTATGGACATCATATGAGAAACGGTACAATGTTTGGCAGCCTGCCAGGGTATGCATCTTTGGAATATGCAAAGAAGCATCCGGTTATCCGCTATGACACCCTTTATGAGGAGAAGGAATACGAAGTTCTGGCGGCTTTTTACAGTAAAATATATGCTGAGGATATAGAGGGTGTGTTCCGGTACTATTGGTATACGGACTTGAGCCGTGAAGAAGTTTTCAACCGGTACATAAAGCAGGTAAAGGCGGCGGCTCTGTATGATACGGGCGTGGAGGCTGATTATGGGGATGAGATTTTGACATTGTCCACCTGCAGCTATCATACGGATGATGGAAGATTCGTGGTGGTGGCGCGCAGAAAAAATGCTTAAACGGTATTGCAACAGGGCGAAATTTATGATAACATTTTCATGAATGTAAATATATTACAAATAAACGCATAACTCCGGACAGGAAAGCAATGAATGGCATAAAATATATAGAAAATACAAATTCATGGCTGCAGGAAAATGACTGCCCGGCTTAAAATATGGGACGTAAAACAAAGGGGTCTAATGGTACATATTTTAGTCCGGCCGGGTATAGGTATTTCTTGTGTAAGTGTTCAGGACGAAAAGCGCACATTGAAAAGTGAATATTTTGAAATAGAATTCGGGCTGCAAAATTTTCCTTAAAAGCAACGGTGAATTTTGTGGCAAAAGCAGTAATATCATTTCTGTTATCTATTTTTTTTGGTATATTTGAAATGGCATAAATCTTTTTTTATTGTGTAATTGTATTGGCAAATTCAGTTATACCATATCGGGATTTATGTCTTTTTTTATTCCCGCGAGCGGAAAGCCCAGGTCATACCTGAGAGGATTTTTGCGCTGATGCCTTTTGGTGTAAGCCTTTGATTCGATGAGCTGACGCGCAGAGCGTGGCGGTGTTTGATGTTCTCAGCCGTTAACGGCCGCAGCGGGGCCCGCAGTCCTGTCTTTACAGCAGGGTTGTTGACTTTTGCATGGAATTATCTATGGTCAACGACATCAGAAATTACCTTTTTGGACTTGTAAAAGCTGGCATATATGGCTTTTGCAGGAGCGGAAAGAGCAATTGATTATATCGTTAACTATATTTTTCGCGAGGATTTGACCTTTGCATTAAATAAAAAATAAAAATTCGGAGGGAAAGAGACAATTATGAAATGGGTTCACAAGAAAACATTTAAGCGGTGTCTGGCAATTACGATGGTTTTAGCATTGCTGGGACCTGTGAATGTCACAAGCGGTGTATTTGCCGCTGTAGAGGACAAAGATGTTGCAGCCCGGGAAGACGGAGAAGATAACTTTCTGACCGCTGAAGAACAAGTATGGATGGAAGGAGCAGGCCATATACATAGCTTTGCGTGCTATGAAGGGTATGAGCTGAACTGCACGGAGGAGGAAGAAGATCATATCCACAGCCTTGCGTGCTATACCTATCCGGAAGGGGCGGAGCTTGTCTGCGGCCTGGAGGAAGGGGAGGAGCACAGCCACAATGAGGATGGCTTCCAGTGTACCGAGACATTGGTAAGAGTGCTGGCTTGTCAAAAGGAAGAACACGAACACAGTGAAGAATGCTATGAGGAGGATGAGAAAAATCCGGAAGGGTCCGCAACGCCTACGGTTGAGCCTTCGGCGTCGGCAACTCCCACCGTAAGTCCTTCTGCTTCACAGACTCCAAGCATAGAGCCGACGGCCAGCGAAAGCCCCACGCCGGAAAGTTCTGAGGAGCCTTCACAGACTCCTGTAGTGGACGATACGGAAAGCACACCTGAACCGGTACCGGAACAGACGCCGGATTCCACACCTGATACTTCCGATAAGACGGAAACCGGTTCCGAAGATGTGGATAAACCGACAGATAGCGGGAATACGGGTTCATCCTCGGATTCTTCCGGAGACTCATCCACAGAGGAATCAGGAAAGGATGATACGGATTCGGGAAATGACGGGAATGATAATACAGATACAGATGCGGATACGGATGTAGATGGGGATAAAGATACGGACGCGGACGGAAACGCAGCTGCGGATGAGAATACAGGCGATGACAGCAATAATGACGCAGATCACGAAGATGCAGCAGGGGAAGATAGCAGGAATGCGGTGACGGAGCTCCTTATGGATGGGCTTGTGCCATTAAGTGAAATCCCGAAGGCTGTCACAGCGGAGGATGATGATATATCAAATAATGATACATCAAATAATGATGCGTCAGATAATGATACTGTACATGAATCTGATGACAATACAACAGAATCAGAAGAAGATATAGAGTCAGGCGAAGATGCAGGTTCAGGGGATGAATCCGATTCGGAGGATGACGGCGTATTGGAAGGGGAAGATACTTCTGATGAAAATAGTGAGCCAATCTGTGGTCTGGAAGAACATACCCATGGGGATGAATGCTATGTAGTTGTTTACGCCTGCCGCAAGACGGAGGAAGAAGAAGCCGAAATCACCTATGCCTGGAACTGGGCGGACGAGAAAGCACAGGAACTGGAAAGCGTACCTGCAGCTGACCCTGATTTGCACACAGGAGAGTACGATTCCAGTAAAGAGTGGACAATGACCCTGTTAGAGCCGAAGCAGAGAATGACCCTTTCCCTGCTTGAGGAAGATTATCTGCCTGAGCAGATTGAAGCTGTCAGGATTGAAACCCTGGGAGACGGAGAGGATGCGGAAGTTCATGAGACAAAAGAAATCATGAATGTTACCTGGGAAGTGGAAAAGGGCGAGCTTGGAGGAGCTATAAAGGAAGGAAATATCGTTACCCTTAAGGCTGTCCGGGCTGACGGAGCCGTGAACCAGGCGGCGCTTGATGCGGATGCGGATATGGAAGATACCGAAAATTCGGAGTCAGAGGACGTTGAAAATGCAGATTCCGAGGATGGCGAAGATGTGGAAACTGAGGATGCAGGAGAAATTGACTTCGAAAAGCTCCCGGATATTCGGCTGGACGTCCTGCTCACATCCGAAAATGGGTTGGTGACGAGTGAAGCAGAATTGCGGAGTGCGATTGAGAGCGGAAAAAGTCCCATTATTTTAGGAGCAGGATTTGAAGTAAAACAAGGATTTGATATTAATTACGGGCTCATTTTATATTTAAATGGCTATACCCTTACTTATAGCGGAACATCAGCTCTGTTTAATGTGACATCCAGTGGTGATTTGACAATCAGAGATGTCTTTAGCGGTGACGTGGGTGAGACTACCGCATCCATCGGACTTTTTGGCGGCAACAGAGCGGGAGCCTGGGGAGGAAAAACGATTCTCTCAGGTAAACAGACTACTTTGCCACACGCAAATTTGATGGAAACTTTGGGAACTATGGGACCGTTGCCTATCTTCCGGGAAAATGAAAAGCCGGAGACGGTCCGGACGGGAGGAAGTATAGAAGGAACCGTCAGCCTGGATGCGCCTATTGAGGTAAAGGGCGGTACGCTGAACATGGAAGGTGGTAAACTTTCCTTCTCAAACAGTAAACATGGAATTAATGCAAATGGCGGAAATGTCAACATAAAAGATGGCCTCATTACAGGTAACGGAAAAACTGACCAGGGAGTAGGTGCAAACGGCGGCGGTATTTGTTGTATAGGTGGCACTGTGAAGATTTCAGGAGGTACCATAGAGAAGAACAAAGCATATGCCAGAGGCGGCGGAGTTTATGTGGAAAGCGGCAGCCTTACTATAACAGGTGGCACTATTGCAAATAATGAAGTATTTTATAACGGCGGCGGAGTCTGTACGGATAAAAATACTAACGTTACCATAAGCGGCGGCAGTATTGAACAGAATAAGGCGGTAAATGGCGGCGGAATTTACATGCTTTTAGGTAGCCTTACTATTGAAGAAGGTGCGGCCATTGACAAAAATGTGGCTCAGAAATTAGGCGGTGGCATTTTATTAAACGCTGTCGGTAGCTGTACGGTTGAGGGAGGAAGCATTTCCGGAAATAAGATTAATGGTGAAGTAACGGAAGCGAATGCGACAAAAAAAGATAATGATATGTTTGGCGGTGGCGGTATTTATGCCATGGGAAGCAGCGCTCAAATTCATATCTTGGGAGGGAATATATCAAACAACACGATTGAAGGAACAATCAGTGCGAGTACCGTGACAGGAATGAGAACCGGCGGTGGTGGCATTTTTATGGATGTGGCAAGCGGCAAGCTGACCATAAGTGGTGGTAATATTTCGGGAAACAAGGTTGCCGTAAAGTTAACAAGTAGCGCAAAAGAAATTCCGGTTAGCGGCGGCGGTGGTGTTTTCTTTAGGGGAACCATGGAAATGACAGGTGGTAGCATCAGCAAAAATGTTGCGAATACGGAAAAAACATCGGAAAGAGAAGCCGGAGGAGTAAATCACGGCGGCGGTGGTATTTTTGCAGGTGGTACGTTGAACATTTCAGGCGGTAATATTTTTGAAAATGAGGCAGGATATTCGGGCGGCGGTATTGAAGTGGCTGGTAAAAATACAGCTAACAATATGTATGAAGGAAGCCTTACTATGACAGGTGGTAGCATCTCCAATAATACTGCAAATCTCCATGAAGGCGGCGGTATACGAATAGACAGTATTAAGAAAAATCTAATTACCGGCGGTTCCATTACAGGAAACAAAACGCTGACAACTGAAGACTGGGGCGGCGGCGGAATTTTTATTAACAGTGGAGCGAACCTGACGGTTGAGAACGCATTGGTAACGGGAAACAGTGCCAGCGGATATGGCGGCGGTATAGGCGGATGTACCACAAGTAAGGTTAATATTCTGACTATAAAAGGCCCTGGAATTTATGAAAATACTGCAAGCGGCAGTAACCATCCATTAAATCCGCTCAAACCGGATACTATTCCGGAGGAATATCGGGAAGTATTTAATAAAGACGGCAAATATGACGATTATTTTGGCAGAAAAGAAAGTATTGTCTTTGGGGCAATGCTGGGAGGCGGCAGTGCCAATTGGAGTGGTGTTGTCGATAAGAAAGCAGTGTTTATGGGGCGTGATGCCTGTGAAAAAGCAGCAGAAGTGATGGCACTTAAGGCTGAACCTTCCGCAACCGATAAAGCAGCGGCGAAAAATTTGGCTAAAGTAACTATTTCAGGAAATACCTCTAACACCAATGGCGGCGGTATCATGTGTAACGGAACCCTTACTATGGGAGAAGGAGGGGAAGTAGGTTCATGGAGTTTGCCCGCCCACAAATCATTCACAGATAATGATAATCAAAAAATTGAGCTAGAGGGGGGCGAGTTTGAATTTTACCTGTTAAACAACAATCCGGTAAAAGATGGTAAGGTGGTGATTGACGAGAGAGATTTGGCGGCGCCTGTGGCTAAAAATGATGAAAACGGTTACGTGCTGTTTATTCCCAGTTTTATTCCCAGTGAAGAGGAAGATGGCGAGTATACGTATTACATGGTGGAAAAAGCGGGGAATAAGGAAAATATTATTTATGATGAGTGCGTATACGAAGTGATTGTGAAATTGGAGCATGTTAAAGTTACAGTGGAAGGGAAAACCCTTTCTGTGCTTAATGCCACAATCTCGAATATTAATTTGGTATTCCCGAAGGATGGGAAAAAGAATGTAACAGGAAATATCATTACTTTCTCTAATACCAGAAATTCGGAGGAGCCGACTCCGACGCCTACCCCTACGGCAACACCTACGACGTCGCCCACGGCAACGCCAACAACATCACCTACGGCATCTCCTACGAAAACGCCTGATGATGAGAATCCGTCCAAGACACCTGATCCGGTTCCAACAGGAACTCCGGCGATAACACCTGGAACAACACCAACGGGTTCTCCAGGAGTGACGCCTACGGGAACGCCAACAGGCTCCTCGGAAGCGACACCTACAGCATCAGCGACAAGGTCTCCGGGAGCAACGCCTTCGACAATGCCCACAGGATCTCCGGGAGCGACGCCTTCGGCAACAGCAACAAGATCTCCGGGAGTGACGCCCACGGGAATACCCACAGGTTCTCCTAGAGTAACACCTACGGGAACGCCAACAGGTTCCCCAGGAGTGACACCTACAGCATCAGCGACAAGATCTCCGGGAGCGACACCTTCGACAACACCCACAGGATCTCCGGGAGCGACGCCTTCGGCAACAGCAACAAGTTCACCGGGGGTAACACCTTCGGCAACGCCTACAGGATCTCCGGGAGCGACGCCTTCGGCAACGCCAACAGGATCTCCGGGAGTAACAACTTCTCCGGGAACAACCCCGACAGTATCACCTACGGCATCCCCTACGGATTCAGGGCGTATCACACCTACGGCGACACCTACAGCAACGGCAAGTCCGGGAGCAACGACAACACCAGGGGTGACAACAAGTCCTGAGGCAACGGCGACACCAGGGGCAACAACGAGTCCGCAGGCAACGACGACACCAGGGGCGACAACGAGTCCTGAGGCAACGACAACACCAGGGGCGACAACAAGTCCTGAGGCAACGACAACACCAGGGGCGACAACAAGTCCTGAGGCAACGACGACACCAGAGGCGACAACGAGTCCTGAGGCAACGACGACACCAGGGGTGACAACGAGTCCTGAAGCGACGGCAACGCCAGGGGTGACAACGAGTCCTGAAGCGACGGCAACGCCAGGTGGGGAAGCAACACCGGAAACAACCCCTACTCCAGATCCACGTATGCCTGACAGCCCGGATATCATCACAATTGATGATGAAGGCGTTCCGCGTACTTATGTAAAGATTTGGGATTCGGAAGAAGAAGATTGGACCTATATTCCTGAGGATGACGTGCCAAGAGCACTACCTGACCCGAATGATGCAGGTAGTCCGGATAAAATTACAATTCTTGATGACGAGGGCGTTCCGAAAACTTATATCAAGGTTGAGGACCCTGAGGACCCTGAAGGGGATGAATTTGTATATATTCTGGACGATGGTGTGCCTTTAGGAGCACCTGAAACCGCAGATGCATCCACCATTCTTTTGTGGGGAGGCCTGTGTCTGGTATTCATGCAGGGTATTATTACATTCTGGCCCCGCAAGCGTAGACACAAAGACGGAAGGTAAAAGGCTAGGCACAAGAACAGGGAGAAGATAGAGCAAACTGGCTATAATGGGAGTTGTAATATCATCCCGGACATATCGTATATAGTATAGATATGATAAAATAAAAAATCCCCGAATATGTCAGTGTATTCGGGGATTTTTGTATTAATTTGTGTCAAATTTTTGCGCTAATTTTTTTGATAAAAATATTGACAAAAGAAAGGATATTATGGTAGACTATCAGTTGTGATGCGAATTATGTATTACAAGCTGCTGTGGCTCAGTCGGTAGAGCGTCGCATTGGTAGTGCGGAGGTCACGGGTCCGATTCCCGTCAGCAGCTTTAAAAAGGTTGAAAAAAAGACTTTTCAAGGAAATATCACTTTGAAAAGTCTTTTTTTCTTGTTATACTACTGGAAGAAATGATTTTTTTTCTTTTTCATTTGCGTTTTGGTAGTGTAAATTTATGTCTTTTTGGAAAAATTATACTATTAGCATACTATTTTAATAAATGAGTGAAAATCATTGATTCTACTGTATTTTGAAGAACAATGAAATTATTGTTAAAAATCAGGAAATCGTTGTTTTGCATATTAATTTGTTATGCTTTAACTGTAATGGCATATAAAATGAAATGATGAAATAGTATTAATTTATGTAGAACGAAATACTTTGATATGTAAATTTTGAAAGGACGTGTTTTTATGGCATATGATATATTGCTTAAAGAAGTAAAAGACCTTCCTGAAGATATGATAGAGTAGGCGATTGAATTTATAAGGTTTTTAAAATATTCATCGGAAAAGAAGCAGAAAGAGCATTTTACAGACCATGGACTTACATTTCACAGGTCAGTAAATCCGTTAGCAAATGATTTTATTGCTATTGAGGATGATTTTGATGAAACACCAGCATGCTTTAAGGAGTATCTATAATGTATCTTTTGGACACCAATGCTTTATTATTCTTTTTATATGATAATGAAAAACTTTCAAAAAGGACATCGGAAATTATTTACCATAGAAAAATACTTGATATAATCAGATAGATTGAAGAATTGAAAGATAATTCGGTTTAAATGTGTGATAATCGCAGAGTTAGACTGATTAGGACGGAACAAAGAAGCTACCCTTTAAGAATTGAGATTCTACAAAGAGCATAATATTCGTGTTATGGTTCTTGAATTACCTACCGCATTTATTGCGACCTGCGTGGTCGTGTCGCGCCTTCACAGAGTAATATAAATGGCAGGCGGAAAGGCTGAAAAGGCGTCTAAACGTGCGGCGGCAAAGGAACGCAAGGCAGAAAAGGGCTATACGGGAGCAGGCCGAAAGGGACCGCCGTGATGATATGGACAAAGCTTCAAAGTCTGTTATAATAAAAGCATCAAACACAAAAGAGGAAAAGACTATGATGGAAATGCAGTCTTTAGGGAGATATATGGTGCGGATAGTGTACAAAATCCGGATTATATCATAGAAGATTGTAAACATACAGGGACAGTGTTTATGGTAAAGCAACTGCCAAATACAAATTTGAATGTTGTGTGTAGATTGGATCTTAGTACAGATGAAAAGGGATAAAAAAATTCAGTTATGACATTTTATCGTATAAGAGAAAAGAATTTAAGAAAACTAATTGGAAAAAATCAGTTACTTTACATAAAAGAATGAAAGTTGTATAATTTGCATATAATATAAGGCTTTACCCAAAGAATTGTTGAAGTAGAGATTGTGCTGCTCCGCACCCCTTGGGTCAAAAGAAATGTGGGAAGGGGCACACCCACCAATGATTCTTTGGTAAGTATTAAAAATTTGCTATGAGGGTAACCGTCAGCATAATGCTGGCGGTTTTTCTGCGGGAGGAAAAGATATGATTACTGTTTTAGCAGCGCCTGACAGGATACCCATATCAGGCCATTCAAACACAGCTCCGCGAGGGTCAGATATTGTCTGTAGCGCTGTGTCTGCCTTTACCCTCAACACTTATTCAGGGATTGAAAGATATCGCTCATGTGGAGCTGAATGAAAGGGTGGAAGGAAATATCCGTATTAAGTGGCAGAGATTGAACGATACGGGCAAAGCATTGATTGATATATGGTTTTTAGGTATGTGCGGTATAGCCGCGGGATACCATAGCGTCGGACATGTTGCGCTCTGCTGCATAGCAAGTTTGAGGCCTGTCAGATTGCTGCGGGGTATTTGACTCAATCTTTCACAGGTCTGATAAGTTTCGTACTGTTTTTCGAAGATGGAATGAAAAAAGAAAGAAGAATGAAGTGGAATTTTTTTCTCGTAATTGCTATAATGAGTAACAGACGTGAAAGTGCGGAAAATTACAGAAACCATTGAGGTGCGGTATGTCCCGGATAGCTGGATTGAGCAGACAATACATACAGGTAAAGCGAAAGGAAAGCGGTGAGGTTACCTATGGAGGCGACCAGAATTTTTTCAGGGGTTCGCCCGTCGGTAGTGAGGATGAAAGAAAGCGTCAGAGGGGATGTGGAGTCACAGCCTTTGGAGATTTGCTCCTTTATCTTGGCGGGGGCAGCCAGGATTACAAGATAAAAGAGAGTGAGAATTTTTTACATAGGATACTTTCCGAGGAGGAGTACAGGGCTTACTATAATTTGATTTACGATCTGCTCGGGGGCATATGGAAGGGAACGAGAGGTTTAAGCGGGTTCAGGCTAAAGAGCAGGTTTAACCGTCTGTCCCGGGAAAAAAATTGGCGTCTGCGTGCCAGATGGGGGATGCGAGGCGGGAAGATTTATGAGCGGATTGTGGAAATGCTGGATGGGGATATACCAGTGATTTTGTGTATCCCTCTTTTGTTTGGAAAGAAAAATAAAGGGCGGGGAATCCGATTTTACCAAAAAGAAAACGGGACGTATCGCAGCGTGTGCACTGTGTCGGCCCATTATGTTGTCATAACGGAAGTTGTGGAGGAGCAGGGGAATACTTATTTTGGAATCTCCTCCTGGGGTAAAAAATATTATGTGGACCGGCATGAATATGAGATGCTGGTACACAGGCATTTTTTTGGAACAATATTGGGGAATATTCTTTATATAAGGTATGTTCGGTAGGAGGTGGAAAGTGTGAAGGAAATCACTAAGCTCGAAAATACTTCGCCAAGCGATTTTAAGCTTCACATTGGACTGTTTGTGCCGCCAAAGCGGCATGACGGGAAGGGTGAAAGATAATTTTTTCACCTTAAAGAGTTTGTGTCCGCGCTGCATCCACAAACTCCCCAAGCATTTATGCTTGTGGCATTTATGCTTGTGGCATTTATGCTTGCGCGCAAGAAAGCAGCGCAGAAATGAGGAAAATTATGAAAAAATATAATATGCTCACGGACAGCCCGGGGAAGTCATTGTTTTTCTTTGCGCTTCCCATGATTTTGGGAAATCTTTTTCAGCAGTTTTACTCTACGGTGGATTCTATCATTGTAGGGCAGTTTGTGGGGGAGGACGCCTTAGCGGCGGTGGGAGCGTCCTACTCGCTGACTACGGTTTTTATCATGATTGCAATCGGGGGCGGCATTGGTGCCAGCGTCATAACTTCACAATATTTAGGGGCTGGGATTTACCGGAAAATGAAAACTTCCGTGTATACGGCGCTCTTAAGTTTTCTGACGGTCAGCGTTGCGCTGGGGCTTTTCGGGCTGTTTTTCAGTTCCAATATCTTGTCGGCTTTGCATACCCCGGTGAACATTTTAGATGACGCCATACTTTATCTGGATATTTATTTTGTAGGGCTGCCCTTTCTTTTTATGTATAATATTTTATCGTCCATATTCAATGCCCTTGGAAATTCCAAGACGCCTTTATATTTGCTGATTTTTTCTTCCATGCTGAATATTGTGCTGGATCTGCTTCTGGTTGGCGGCCTGGGATTTGGCATTGCAGGGGCCGCGGTGGCAACTGTTTTTGCCCAGGGACTTTCGGCGGTGATTTCCTTCTGCATCCTGATGGGCACCCTGAAGGGCTACGGAAGTGAAGAAAATTCCGCGTCGGGAGCAGCAGCTTTGACAAATCCGGCAAAGGATGCAGGCGTAAAAGCAGCTGAGATGGAGGAAGAAAAGAAAAGGCACCTGTTTGATGTGAAAATGCTTGGAAACATGATAAAAGTAGCGATTCCATCTATGTTGCAGCAGTCCATTGTTTCCATTGGGATGCTTCTGGTGCAGTCTGTGGTGAATGGATTTGGCTCCTCGGTTCTGGCCGGTTATACGGCCGGTACAAGAATTGAATCCGTGTGTATCGTGCCTATGATTGCCTCAGGGAATGCTGTTTCAACCTTTACGGCCCAGAACTTAGGCGCGGGCAGTCCTGAGCGGGTAAAAAGGGGATACCTGGCCGCAGTCAGGATGGTTGCCGGGTTTGCAATTGGAATCTGTCTGATACTTACCTTGTTCCACGGTGGAATTATCCGCTCCTTTTTGGAGGCGGGCAGTGAACCGGCGGCTTTTGAGACAGGAAATGCGTACTTATCCTTTATCGCATTTTTCTTTGTGTTTATCGGCCTTAAGGCCATTACGGACGGGGTCCTGCGAGGGTCAGGAGATGTGGTTGTATTTACGCTGGCCAATCTGGTGAATCTGGGAATCCGGGTGACCATAGCCTTTACAATGGCGCCTCACTGGGGCGTACAGGCCGTATGGATTGCAGTGCCAATGGGATGGTGCGCAAACTTTGTGATTTCCTTTATCCGCTATCTAAGCGGCAAGTGGAGCGAGAAAAAGTTGATAAAGACAGAGTAAAAACATTTAGCGTCTTTTAGGCGGCGTTCTATGCTGCCTGAGAGGCCATCCGAATATATTTTCTGACAGTGTGGACGGAAACATTTAAGAAGAAACATTAAACGCCCCTTTGGCAGCGCTTGTTGCTGACTTAGGGGCGTTTAATGTTTTGTATTTTATTCGGTTTCTACGCCGTTGCTGTCGTCCAGAGGAGCGGTTCCCTCGGGAGGAGCTTCCGCAGGCGGCTGTTGTAAGGCTGCCTGGGCGGCGGCAATTTCGTTACGCTGTTGTTCTTCAATGGCCAGGGCATCAGGCTGTGCATAAAACTCTGCGTTGTGCGGGCAGGTGCCTGACTGGTTCTGGGGAACGGCTACGGTGGATACGGAGCCGTCCGCATTGGTGATCGTCTGCATGGTAGCGGAGCCTTGCTGCAAGTTAGGATGTTCTACAGGGGTAAGCTCCAGTACGCCGCCTACCTTGAACGGACACTGTTCGCTTGCGGGAAGGTTACAATACTGGCAGATCATGCCCTGATAGTGCACATCACAGCTCTCTGTGGGAACTGTTCCTTCGGCAAAATATTCTGTCCGCAGGGTTCCGTCACAGAGCCCGGCAATGGGGAGTTTCCCTGAACGGGAGCATACCGTTGCTTGTACGAGGCCGCTTGCGGGCATCTGGAAAGCCTCGCTGGGTAAATCCTCATGTATTCTGGCCATAACCGCACGCCAGAGCTTTTTGGCAAGGTTCCGTTCGTCACCTTTGCGGAGCTTTGTATTGTTATCGTAACCGGTCCAGGTGGTGGCAGTGTAGTAAGGTGTATAACCTGAGAACCACACGTCATTGTAAGAAGAAGTGGTACCTGTCTTGCCTGCAATTGCCATATTGCCAAAGTTAACGGAACTGCCTGTACCCTGTGTCACCACATCCACCATGGCGCTGGTCAGAAGCCATGCGGTGGTTTCCTTGATAACCTGTCTGGAATCAGGCTCCGTGTTGTCCAAAATTACATTACCGTCATGGTCAACCACTCTGGTATAAAGCTTTGGCTTGATATAAGTGCCGCCGTTGGCAATGGCTGCATAAGCGGCGTTCAGTTCCTCATTGGTAACCCCTTCCGTGAGTCCTCCAAGGGCAAGGGGCTGTTGTATATCGGAAAAAATCTTAGTCTCACCATTTACAGTGATTTCTTTCCGGTCAACCACGGTGGTGAAACCGAAGTTCTTCACATAGTCAAATCCCAGCTGGGGGGTAATCATGGTGAGGGTCTTTACCGCAACGATATTCATGGACTGAATGATTCCCTGACGGAGTGAATTTAAACCTCTGTAGCTGTCACCCCACCAGTTTCTCACCGGCCTGCCGTTGGCGTAATTAAAAGGCGCATCGTTTACCACAGTGGCAAGGGTGAGCCCGGCGCTGTCTAAGGCCGGAGCATAAGCGGCAACGATTTTAAAGGTAGAACCCGGCTGACGGGCAGTGTCGGTGGCCCGGTTTAAGGTTTTGCTTCCCTCCTTGACGCCGCGTCCGCCTACCATGGCCACCACATAGCCTGTGTGCTGGTCTTCCACGGTGATGGACACCTGGGGCTGGGGGGTCAGGGCTACGCTTTCGTCAAATACTTCGTCCCCTTCGCTCAAAACAAAATTTTTGTAATCCTCAATCTGGGCGTAAGCGTCCTCCTGAGAGTCGTAAATCAGGTTAAAAGAAGGATCCAGTTCTCTGTAATGGGCACGGTACATTTCCGTGCTGTGATTTTCAAAATCGCCGTTTGCCTTCTTTACGGTCAGGGCATAATTTAGATACCATCTGGTGTTGGCAGGATAGTTTTCCTCATTGGAAAATACCTCATCACAGATACTCTGAATATGGGGATCCTGAGTGGAATAAATCTTAAGGCCGCCGCTGTAAAGCAGGGTAAAGGCCTGGGTTTCATTGTAGCCTGCCGCCAAAAGGTCATTCATTACATCATCGGTTAATGCGTCCACAAAGTATGTATTAACCATGGATTCCTCAGCATCCTCATTGACCACCTGTATCCGGGAATAAACATCATCCGCCATGGCCTCGTCATATTCGGCCTGGGTGATGTATTCCTGCTCTAACATGTTTCCCAAAACTTTTTTCCTTCTGGCCGCATTGTCATCCGGGTGGGAAATGGGGTTAAAGCGGGAAGGATTCTGGGTAATCCCGGCGATAACCGCGCACTCGGAGAGGGTAAGACTGTTTACGGATTTGTTAAAATAGCGCAGGGAAGCGGCCTGCACGCCCAGAGTGTTCTGGCCCAGGTTAATGGTGTTCATATAATTTAGAAGCACATCATCCTTGGACATGGTCTTGGTGAGCTCGATAGCCAGGTATTGCTCCTGGATCTTCCGCTTCATACTGTCTGCAAATCCCTTTTCACTTGTCCAGTCGGTGAAGACGTTGTTCTTCAGCAGCTGCTGGGTTATGGTACTGGCGCCTTCGGTGAAATGGAAACCATTGGTGGCGCCCACATAGAAAGCTCTTAAAATACCTTTGATATCAATGCCGTTGTGCTCGTAGAAACGCTCGTCCTCTATGGCTACAAAGGCGTGGGCCAGATCCTCGGGAATCATATCCTGGGTAACAGGGATACGGTTGGAGTTCTGGGAGATAAGTTTGGCAGTCTGGTTTCCCTCCAAATCATAAACGAAGGTGGAAAAGCCCGTAGGGGTAACCTGTACATTTTCAATACTGGGCGCGGAATCAATTACGCCTTTAAAAATGCCAAGTCCCATGCAAAGGCTGATAATGCCTATGGCCAAAATACAGAGCAGGGAAAGATTTAAAATGGATAAAAGTAATTTCCTTCCCAGCTTGGTTGATGTAGCATGCAGGGATTTTTGTTTACTGTGAATCCCTTTTTTACTGTAGTTCATTTATATTGCCTCCATGTAAATCCAAATTTCTTTTTTATGCTCCGCCGCCTTAAAGGGAATGTATGGGGCGGCAGGAACCACTGCTAAAAATTTACAATACCTAGAGTATACCAAAATGTGAAACTGAAATAAAGATTTTTTATAGTTTATTAAGAATTATTCGTTATTTAGTGGGATTTTATGCATAATTTACCATTGAGGAGAATTTTTCTTGTGGGAGGAGTTTTTCTTGTATATAATGATAGAAAATGACAAAGGGAGAAGGTTTTCAGGAAGGTTATCGAAAATGGAGAATGAGATAGTGGGAGAGCAAAAAGAATTTTTACCCTATAAAGTAGTTTATGGCCGTGGCAGCGGGGAGTATGAGGAGAAAAAGTCCAGGTTTATTGCAAGCGTTGCTCCGGTAACGACAGAGCAGGAGGCGGCCTCTTTTATTGAAGCTGTCAGGAAGAAATATTATGATGCAAGGCACAATTGTACGGCATTTATAATAGGAAGAAACAAGGAGATTACAAGGTGCAGTGATGACGGGGAGCCCAGTGGTACGGCAGGAAAGCCCATCCTTGAGGTGCTTCTTGGAGCGGATGTCACCAATGTTGCGGTGGTGGTTACAAGGTACTTTGGAGGCACCCTGCTTGGAACCGGCGGTCTGGTGAGGTCATACACGAATGCGGCAAAACAGGGAATTGAGGATGCAGGGATTGCAACCATGCGTTATGGAATAGAAATCACGATTTCTGTTGATTATACGGATGTGGGGAGGGTGCAATACCTGCTTGGAAACAGAGGGGTGGCGATTACAGATTCCCGGTATACCGATAAGGTGGAATTTGATATCCGTATTCCGGCAGAGCAGGAGCAGAGCATAAGGAAGGCCCTTACCGAGAGCACCTCCGCCCGGGCAGGGATAGAAGTGACAGGTGAAGGTTATTATATGGAAGAATCGTAAGATATTTTTGGATGCCCGTCTCTTGTTCATGTAACGCCAGGCTTTCTGATGAACGTGTGTAACAGTTCAGCCCAGGACTTTGCACTTGCTGCAAAGTCCGTAAGAAAGCGTGTCGACCTTAAAAATCCGGCTCCTTTGCCGAAGGCAAACTTTAAATGAGCCGGATTTCATAACTATGAAGCCGAAGGCTGAATAGTTACGAACGTGTTGCTTCGAGAGAGGAAATTAATTGACAAAAAAGTTAGGTTGGGCTAAAGTAAAAGAGGATGATAAAAGCCTGTGACAGGCCATAAATTACAAATGCAATTTTCTGAAAGGTGGTGGTTTTTATGACGAAAAGTATATCTGGCAGTAGTAACGATCTGCCTCCTCATGAGCGGAACATAAAAATCACATATAAGGAGAATTGCTATGGAAGAAATCAGAGATTTTGACGTGGTGAAGGAGCTGCTTGGAACGAAGCAGTATACCAGTCTGCGCCAGAAAATGGCTGAAATGAATGAGGCCGATATTGCAGTTATCTTGGAGGAGATGGATGAGGAGGAGCTTTTAAAGGTCTTCCGCATTCTGCCTAAGAATATGGCGGCGGATGTGTTTTCTTATCTGGAGGTGGACAGCCAGCAGTTTATCATTACCAGTCTTTCCGAGAAAGACGCGGCGGGGATTATTGACAATCTGATGGCCGATGATGCTACCGATTTGCTTGAGGAAATGCCTGCTAATGTGGTAAAAAAGCTGCTTGCAAACGCAAATCCGGAAACCAGAAGGGATATCAACCATCTGCTCAGATATCCGGAGGATTCCGCCGGAAGCATTATGACGGTGGAGTATGTGGATTTAAAGGAAAATATGACGGTTGAGGATGCCATTGCCCGCATCAGGAAGGTGGGGATGGACAGCGAGACTATCAATATATGCTATGTCCTTGATGCGAAAAGGACGCTGGTGGGGACGGTGGCCCTGCGTTACCTTTTGATCAGTCCGGGGGATGCGGTGATTGGTGAGATGATGCATGAGAATGTAATTTTCATCAATACCATGATGGATCAGGAGGAGGTTGCCAGACAATTCCAGAAATATGACTTTACCGCCATGCCGGTGGTGGACAATGAAAACCGTCTGGTAGGGATTATCACAGTAGACGATATCGTGGATATTCTGCAGGAAGAAGCCACGGAGGATATGGAGAAGATGGCGGCTATCGTGCCTTCCGATAAGCCGTATATGAAGACCAGCGTGGTGGAAACCTGGAAAAAGCGTATGCCATGGTTATTACTCTTGATGATATCGGCGGCCTTTACAGGGAGTATCCTTACCACATTTGAGGATGCGCTTATGGCATACGGGGTGCTGATTGCCTATATTCCCATGCTGATGGATACCGGAGGAAATGCGGGAGGACAGGCAAGCGTTACCATTATCCGTGGATTGTCATTGAACGAGATTGAATTTAAGGATGCTTTGCGGGTGCTGTGGAAGGAAATACGGGTTGCCTTCCTGTGCGGCATCACGCTTTCGGCGGCTAATTTTGTGAAGCTTATGGTGCTCGACAGAGTAGGGCTGACGGTAGCACTTGTTGTGTGCCTGACGCTGGTGGCGGCGGTGCTGATTGCCAAGATGGTGGGATGTATGCTTCCCATGCTGGCCAAGAAGATTGGCTTTGACCCGGCGGTTATGGCAAGCCCGTTTATCACAACGATTGTGGATGTGCTGTCTTTGCTGGTATATTTTCAGATTGCCACACATCTTTTGCATATCGCGTAAAGACTATTCATGTACGCGTAAAGCAAAGGCTATGGCGCTTCGCGGACCATTTTACCGAATTAAAAACTCCGTATGACTGAGAAATCAATCATGCGGAGTTTATTAATTCAATAAATTGGCTCACGAGGCGCGGCGGCGTTTGATTCAATAAGCTGGCTTACGAAGCGCGGCGGCGTTTGATTTGATAAGCCGGCTTGTGGCTGCTTCGCAAAAGTTACTGGTTCTGTGCGAGGGACGCGGCCCGCATTGCGGCCCGTTTGCGCATGGTAGGGTCAAGAATCTTTTTGCGGATGCGCAGGGATTTGGGGGTAACCTCCAAAAGCTCGTCCGTATCGATAAACTCAAGAGCCTGCTCTAAGCTGAGCACCTTAGGGGGCGTCAGGCGAAGGGCCTCGTCGGCGCTGGAAGAACGGGTATTGGTGAGCTGTTTCTTTTTACACACATTCAGTTCAATGTCTTCCCCTTTTCCATTTTGCCCAACAACCATACCGGAATAAACCTTTTCGCCGGGGCCGATAAAGAGGGCGCCCCGCTCCTGGGCATTGTAAAGGCCGTAAGTGATGGCTTCCCCCGCTTCAAAGGCAATTAAGGAGCCCTGTTTGCGGTACTGGATATCTCCCTTGTAAGGGCCGTAGCCGTCAAAAACGCTGTTCATGATGCCGTTGCCCTTGGTGTCGGTCATAAATTCCCCGCGGTAACCAATCAGGCCTCTGGAAGGGATGGAGAATTCAAGACGGGTGTAGCCTCCGGAGGAGGCGGTTCCCATGTTCTGCAGTTCTCCCTTACGCTGGCTGAGCTTTTCAATGACGGAGCCGGAAAATTCCTCAGGCACGTCAATATAGCACAGCTCCATAGGCTCTAATTTCTTTCCGTTTTCATCCTGTTTATAAAGAACTTCCGCTTTGCTTACCGCAAACTCATAGCCTTCCCGGCGCATGTTTTCAATGAGTACGGAAAGATGCAGCTCTCCGCGGCCTGAAACCTTAAATGCCTCGGTGGTGTCGGTTTCCTCTACGCGAAGTGAAACATCCGTGTTGAGCTCTCTGAACAACCGGTCTCTTATGTGGCGGCTGGTAACATACTTGCCTTCCTGGCCGGCTAAGGGTGAATCATTGATCATAAAATGCATGGCAATGGTAGGCTCCGAAATCTTCTGGAAAGGAATGGGAACCGGGTTTTCAGGGGAGCATAGGGTATCTCCAATGTGGATATCCGAAATGCCCGATATGGCAACAATGGAGCCGATACCGGCCTGGGTCACATCCACTTTGTTTAAGCCGTCAAATTCATAAAGCCTGCTGACCTTTACCTTTCTTAAGGTGTCGGGGTCATGGTGGTTTACAATTACAACCTCCTGATTTACTTTAAGGACGCCGTTGTCCACCTTGCCAACGCCAATCCGGCCTACATATTCGTTATAATCAATGGTGCTGATCAACACCTGGGTGCCTGCATCGGGGTCGCCCTCCGGTGCGGGGATGTAGTCTAAAATAGTGTCAAAAAGAGGCATCATATTGACGCCGGGCTCCTTTAAATCAAGGGTGGCGGTACCTGTCTTTGCGGAAGCAAACACGAAGGGACAGTCGAGCTGGGCTTCGTCCGCATCCAGGTCAAGAAATAGCTCCAGAACCTCATCCACAACCTCCTCGGCGCGGGCTTCCGGTCTGTCGATTTTGTTGACGCACACAATTACGGGGAGCTTTAACTCCAGCGCCTTTTTCAGGACGAATTTGGTCTGGGGCATGGCTCCCTCAAAGGCGTCCACAACTAAAATAACGCCGTTGACCATCTTGAGCACACGCTCTACCTCGCCGCCGAAATCCGCATGGCCCGGGGTGTCAATGATGTTGATTTTGGTTCCCTTATAGGTGACGGCGGTGTTTTTAGATAAAATGGTGATTCCGCGCTCCCTCTCAATGTCATTGGAGTCCATGACCCGCTCAGCTACCTCCTGGCCTGCCCGAAATACGCCGCTTTGTTTTAAAAGCTCATCCACCAGGGTGGTTTTACCGTGGTCAACATGGGCGATAATTGCTATATTTCTGATATCATCTCTTTTTTGTCTCATATTTTTTATCAGTCCTTTCATTTCAAACTTTTTTAGTATAGCACCAACCTCCATAGCTTGTAAATACAAAAATCCCCGAAAACAGCATGAAACGTAGCAGTTCAGTCGGACCGGTATTTGGCTGAACCGTTAGAGCGCGATGACTAAATGTTCTAATTCAGTTTTTTTTCTATATAATGAGTAATATATGACAGGAAAAAATTCTTAAAAGGTAAGAAGGGAGAACAAAGATGACAGATAAGGTAATTGAAAACAATCAGGTGGTGATTATGGGGGAAATCGTCAGCGATTTCGTTTTCAGCCATGAGATTTTCGGTGAAGGTTTTTACATGGTGGATGTAAATGTGCCCAGGCTGAGCGATTCCTGTGATGTGATACCGCTTATGGTATCGGAGCGTCTGATTGACGTGCAGGAGGATTATAAGGGGCTGAACATTATGGTACAGGGACAGTTCCGATCCTATAACCGCCATGAGGAGCGGAAAAACCGGCTGGTGCTTTCCGTATTTGCAAGAGAAATTGAATTCGTGGATGAGACGCCGGAGAGTTCAAAGACAAATCAAATATATTTGGATGGATATATATGCAAGGAGCCTATTTACCGGAAAACCCCTCTTGGAAGGGAAATTGCGGACTTACTGCTGGCTGTGAACAGACCTTATGGAAAAAGTGACTACATACCCTGTATCTGCTGGGGGAGGAACGCCCGGTTTGCAAGTAATTTTTCCGTGGGAACCAGATGCGAGATCTGGGGCAGAATCCAGAGCCGGGAATATATGAAAAGAATTTCCGAGGAGGATGCGGAAAAAAGGATCGCTTACGAGGTGTCCGTAAGTAAGCTTGAGCTTGTGGAAGAATAAATTTCTATGAAGAATCAATATAAAAGATTTAAACATTAAATGTTTCTATGGCATCAATACCTGCCACCCGGAAGAATCGGTCTTTGTTGATTTTTATGCATTTTTATGATATTATTTATGATATTATCTATGATGCTGTCTATGATATCGTGAAACGCAATTTGATAAAATGTCGGATGGAATCCGGTAAAAATATTCATGTGCGGTGCATACTGTTAAAGTTCCGGAGCTCCGGTTTGCGGGCTGCTGGCAAGAATGGGGGATTTTTATGGGGCAGGGATTGGTGTATATATACAGCGGGGACGGACGTGGAAAGTCACCGGCGGCACTTGGAAAGGCCGTGATGATGGCATCCCAGGGAAAGAGGGTGGTCATCATTCAGTTTCTTAAAGGGAAAGGGCTTACGGAGTCTGAGTTTTTAAGCAG
>CAJUED010000049.1 GCA_910585075.1 uncultured Lachnospiraceae bacterium | reverse complement strand
CTTGCAACATATTTGTTTAATTTGGTTTCGTATGATTATATAAAAATCATAAATGAAATTCCACAATCTCAAATTGCAAAATGGAAAAAATATAAACTGGAACGGTGTGAAAAAGCTATATTTGCTTATATTAATACTTTATTTAGAACTGATGAAAATTTAGAATCTCAAATATCATATTTAGTTGAGTATGTTATGGCTCGATAGTCCATTGGTAGGACGTCCCCCTTCATAAGTATATTTGTTAAAATGTATTTATGAAGGGGAAAGATGTGGTTCGATTCCACATCGAGCCATTTTAAAGTAAAAAAAATGTCTTCTATTTTGTTGGATTTATTATGGGATTGTTACGCGGTAGGGGGCATTTTGTCTTTGATTTATGTGGCTTTTCGGACGTTGAAATGACATGGTAAGGGTTTTATATGTCTGCCCTCAAAAATAACATTCTATTGCGTAATAGAAAAGCAAAGAACCGACCACTAATGAAAGTGATATGTTCTCTGCTCTTGTTTGCACCCTGTCTGTCAGCGTTAATGATAAGTTAGTTTCTATACTTCCTTATCACCGCAAACATCAGTGTTTGCGGGTTTTATTTATTCCCGCGAGCAATGAGTCAAGTGCCGTGCTTGCATGAGCATTTGACGAATGCCGCGAGGGTTCAATACCCCGCAGCTCTGCTGCGTAACAAGCTTGATGCCCCGTCAGCTTGCTGCGGGGTATTTGGCTTCAAAGAAAGTCCTTGAAAGAGGCACCATAGATATCGCATGGCTGCAAAAAAGCAGGCATGTGAGTGTAAACCGAAAAATGGACCCGGGGTCGTAATGTTTTCGAGTATTCCGGCTGTAACTGCCTGATAGTAGGTCATGCTTGTTGGACTGCTATTGTTCAATAAGATATATTTTACTGTCAGGCTTTTTGGTTTGCGGCCGGATGCAGTCAGCGCCACATTATTCCGAACCAAAGACCAAAAGATAAGCATTCCGGAATCCCTCTGGCTCCTTATAACTTATTTACGAAACGATTGTTGGTATTCATTTGACAGTATATAATGAAACAAGAAGCAAAGGAAATCAATTTGCTGATTAAGAACAGGGATAAAAATCAAGACTAAGACAGACAACTGCCGAAATTATTCGGAGGAAAAGAAACATGGAAAAAAGAAGGACAATAAGTGTTATCAGCATGATGTTTATTTTGTTAATGATTATTAGAGTAATAGAAATTATTTTTGTAAAAACAGATCAAACATGGGTTGGAGAAAATATAATACATAAAATCTGCTGCATTTTGCTGATATGGATCGCATTGGATATGCTTAAGCTTCATTGGAGAGATTTTCATAAGCAATTTTTGGTATGCAGGACGACGAATGCCTTGATGGTCTTTTAAGGTATAAAATTTAAAGGAGTATGGCTATGAAAAAGATTTTATTGGTGGAGGACGATGCCCTTTTAAATAAAACGCTGACCTACAACCTGATTTCCGAGGGTTATGATACCGTATCGGCCCTGAATGCAGGTACAGCCGCCGAGCAAGCTGGTTCGGACGGAATATGACTTGGTACTTCTGGACGTCAATCTGCCGGATGGCAACGGTTATGACCTGTGCAGGCTCATAAAGCCGGAGAGTCCCGACACGCTGGTGATTTTCCTGACTGCCAATGACCAGGAGAGCGACCAGATAAAGGGCTATGAAGCCGGGGCAGTGGATTATATTACCAAGCCTTTTTCTATTGGTGCACTGCTACGGAAAATACGGGCAATGTTCGCCATGCTGGAACACCGGGGAGTGACAAAAGATTTCTATGATGACGGCAGGCTGTCCGTAGACTTTTCGCAGCAGTCCGCCTGGCTGAATGGGAAACCTCTCACACTTTCCCCGATGGAGTATAAGATGCTGTCCCTGTTCTGCAAAAATCCAAAACAGATTCTGACAAGGCAGCGGCTTTTGGAAAGGTTGTGGGATGCAGAGGAAAATTATGTGGACGAACACACCCTGACCACGTCCATCAGCCGTATCCGGGGTAAGATTGAGGCGGAGGGCGACAATTACATCAAGACGATTTATGGGACTGGATATCAATGGATGGGAGGCGAGAGAAAATGAATCTATGGCGGATCTCCGTAAAAAGGGTATTCCTGCTGAGCTGTGGCGGTATGGCAGTTTCCATGCTGGCCATCTGTGCGGTTCTCTTTGCCATGACAGGGGAAGGGTGGGTGCTGATTGGCGGCGGGCTGCTGATGCTCTGTGCCCTTGCCTGGATGTTCCTTCTGACGGTTGTTTTTGGCAAACGGCTTTCCCTATTTACCGGGGAGCTGTGCCGGACAATGGACCGGATGATAAGCGGAAGCGGAGAGCCTGTACGCGCAGAGGACGCAGAAACCCTCTTTGCCCGCATCAGCTACAGCTACCGTCTGTGGCGGCTGTACGGTATTATGCAGGAGAACCGACGGAAGGTGGATGGGGAACGACAGGAGCTGCAGATGCTGGTATCGGATATTTCCCATCAGGTAAAAACTCCGGTAAGCAACCTGAAAATGGTGACGGAAAAGCTGGAGTTTCTTTTTCAGGCCCTTGTGAAAACTTCCCGATTGGAAACCGGGCTGGTACGGTTGGAAAAGAAAAATGCCCCATTGATTGATACGCTGGCAATGGCCTGCAGCGGTATTGTATATGCGGCGGAAAAAAAGAACATTTCCGTGACTGTAAACTGCCCGGATGGCCTGCGCCTTTCCCATGACAGTAAGTGGACGGCGGAGGCTTTGTTCAATCTGCTGGATAACGCGGTGAAATACACTCCGGCAGGAGGGGCGATCTGCGTGTCGGTGGAACAATGGGAGATGTCTGTCAGGCTGGATGTGTCCGATACCGGCAAGGGTATCCCGGAGGGCAGACAGGCCGCTGTTTTCCGGCGCTTTTACCGGGAAGAAGAAGTACATGATGAACAGGGGGTGGGCATCGGCCTCTATCTTGCCCGTGAGATTGTCACGAAGCAGGGCGGCTATATGAAGGTGGTTTCGGAAGCCGGCAGGGGGTCTACGTTTTCTGTTTTTCTTCCCTGCAGATAATAGGAGAAATGCAGCCTTCCATTATTATGCCGGGAGAAATGTCTTAAAAATGTAACAATCCAAATAGATATTTTCTGCCGTTTCGGACATTTCTGTAACATTTGGGTTTTATAATGCCCTTATCAAAGATAAGGAGGAACATCTGATCATGAATGTATTACAGACAATCGACCTGAAAAAGTATTATGGCAGCGAGCCAAATATCACCCGCGCCCTGGACGGCGTCAGCCTGTCTGTGGAACAGGGGGAGTTTGTGGCGGTGGTGGGAACCTCCGGCAGCGGCAAGTCTACCCTGCTCAACATGATGGGCGGGCTGGATACGCCTACCTCCGGCAGTGTCATCGTCCGGGGGGACGAACTGGCAAAAAAGAACGATGAGGAATTGACAATCTTCCGCCGCCGCAATATCGGCTTTATCTTTCAGAACTATAACCTTGTCCCGATTCTGAATGTCTATGAAAATATTGTACTGCCTGTGGAACTGGACGGGGATACGGCAGATGAGAGGTTCTTGAATGAGATCGTGGAGATGCTGGCACTGGAAGATAAGCTTAACAATATGCCGAACAACCTTTCCGGCGGGCAGCAGCAGCGTGTTGCCATTGCCCGTGCCCTGATTACCAAACCGGCTATTATTCTGGCTGATGAGCCGACCGGGAACCTGGATTCTAAAACCAGCGCCGATGTGCTGGGGCTTTTAAAGCGCACCGGTATGGAGTTTAACCAGACCATTGTAATGATTACTCACAACAACGAAATAGCCCAGCTTGCCGACCGGATCATAAGGATTGAGGACGGTAGGATAGTAGAGTAAGGAGGTGGCAAATTTCGGATTTTACCGGCTATGTGAATGTTCACACAAAGGAGGATGGCAGGCATGTTCGGGAAGCTCACGTACCATTTCCCGGTACTCCAGGTACTGGCATTTGCAGCCGCGCTGCTCCTGGTGCAGACGGTGTTCTCAGCCTGCGCGGTCCGTTATAGCAGAAGGTTTTCCCTGGTGGAGCGGATTAAAGCGACAGACTGACTTTACCTGAAAATATTCCCACTTTGACAGAGGGTATAAAAGGTAGATAAGGAATCTTACTGTAGTTAATTCCCAAAAGAGCATGGATTTTAAACAAATGTCTTGTTGAAAATGGCAGATTTGTATGTTATATTTATTTGTGAGTTGTTGATAATTAACAACGAATAAGAATATTATATCGGAGGGAAAGAAATGAATGATTCAAAAAAGATGACCTGGTATACCCTGGCATTTATTGCATTTTCAGGTGTATGGGGATTTGGAAATGTATTAAATGGTTTTGTATATTTTAATGGTATCCAGGTAATTTTCAGCTGGATTCTGATGTTTGTACTTTACTTTGTACCCTATGCACTGATGGTAGGAGAACTGGGCTCCGCATTTAAGACATCGGGAGGCGGCGTTAGTTCCTGGATTCATAATACGATGGGGCCAAAGCTTGCATATTATGCAGGATGGACTTACTGGGCATGTCACATTACATATATTGCAAGCAAGGGAAGCGGAGGGCTTAAGGCGCTGAGCTGGGCTGTGTTCCGCAATGCGGAGACATATGACACATTTCCGACAATTGGCGTGCAGTTGGCAACACTGGCAGTATTTTTATTCTTCTGCTGGGTAGCCAGCCGGGGATTAAATCCCTTAAAGAAGCTTGCCACAATTGCAGGAACAAGTATGTTTATCATGTCTATTTTATATATTTTGTTAATGTTTGCAGCTCCGGTTATCAACCCAAATGGAGGATATGTTACCTTAGATTTCAGTGTTAAAAACCTGATACCGCAGTTTAATGTGGGATATTTTACCTCGTTGTCGATTCTTGTATTTGCGGTAGGCGGATGTGAAAAGATTTCTCCATACGTTAATAAGGTGAAAGACCCGGCAAAGGGATTCCCCAAAGGTATGATCGCCCTTGCTGCTATGGTAGTAGTATGTGCAATTCTGGGAACAATATCTATGGGAAGGATGTTTGACCCTGCAATTATTAACGGCAGTGAGGAAGCTTTTAATTCCTATGTGTCGAACGGCAGTTATTGGGCATTTCAGAAGCTTGGACAGTATTACGGGCTGGGCGATACTCTGCTGGTGCTGTATGCGCTTTGTAATATGATCGGGCAGTTCGCAGTGCTGGTAGTCAGTATCGATGCACCCCTTCGTATGCTGCTTGACAATGAGGATGCAAAAGAATTTGTTCCAAGCGTAATGCTTAAGAGGAATAAGTATGGAGCTTATGTGAATGGTATTAAACTGATTATTGTATTATCAGGAAGTATTATCCTCATTCAGTCATTTGTACCGGGAGCGGCTGCTGTGCTGGCACAGCTTACAAAGCTGAATTCCGTGTGTATGCCCCTTCGTTATTTATGGGTATTTATTGCCTATCTTGCACTGAGGAAGGCATATGATACGATACCTGCAGAGTACCGGTTTGTAAAAAATCAGGCGGTTGCCAAATTTTTTGGGGCGTGGTGTTTTATATTGACAGCAGCATGCTGTATACTGGGTATGTATTCAAAGGATGTGTTTACTATGGCACTGAATATTATTACTCCAATCGTGCTGACGGCGCTGGGCATGATCATGCCGCGTCTTGCAAAGAGAGAACGGGAGAGAAGTTCGGCAAAATAGTGTGGAAAGAGCAAAGGATATCTTTTGAGTAAATGAAAAGATATCCTTTCTTAAACAGCAAAAATGAAAATATAGGAGCGACAAAGATATGTACGGAAAAATATCTCAGGAGATGGCAGATTTTTTAAAGGAATGTCCCACTGCATTTCATGCGGTGGCAAGGATTGGAAAAGAGCTTGAGAGCAATGGATATAAACGGTTAAGGGAAAATGAGGAATGGGAAATCAGACCTGGCGGAAAATATTATGTGACGAGAAATGATTCCAGTATCATAGCTTTTGGCATTGGAAGCGGGATTGAGGATTACAGCTTTAATATTGCGGCATCTCACAGTGATTTTCCGACGTTTAAAGTAAAAGAAAATGCGGAGATTGAGGTAAAGAAAAAATATATACAGCTGAATACGGAGGGGTATGGCGGTATGCTCTGCGCCACGTGGTTTGACCGTCCGCTTTCTGTGGCAGGCAGAGTAATCGTGAAAGAGAAGGATCATTTTATCACAAGGCTTGTGAATGTTGACCGTGACCTGGTGATGATACCGAGCATGGCTATTCATATGAACCGGACGGTAAATGACGGTTATGCATATAACAAGCAAGTGGATATGCTTCCCTTGTTTGGCGGAGCGGAGAGTAAAAAAGGTGATTTCAGAAAATTGATCGCGGAGGCGGCAGGTGTTTCCGAGGAATCTGTTTACGGCAGCGATATTTACCTGTATAATCGGGAAGCTCCTTCTGTGTGGGGCGCAGAAGGGGAATTTATATCCTCTCAGCATTTGGATGACCTGCAGTGTGCGTATGCGTCCTTAAAAGGATTTTTGGAAGGAGAGCAGGAGAGGAGCGTCAATGTATATGCCTGCTTTGACAACGAGGAGGTAGGCTCCGGCACAAAGCAGGGAGCGGGTTCCACATTTTTATATGATGTTCTCAGGCGGATTAATATGAATCTTGGGAAATCGGAGGAGGATTACTACCGGGCGGTGGCAGGAAGCTTTATGCTGAGTGCGGACAATGCCCATGCGGTACATCCGAATCATCCGGAAAAGACAGATGTGGAAAATTGTGTGTATATGAATGAGGGGATTGTTATAAAGTCCCATGCAGGGCAAAAGTATACCAGCGATGCGGTGAGTATTGCGCTGTTCAGGGATGTTTGTGAGAGAGCGGATGTACCGGTACAGTTTTTTGCCAATCGCTCTGATGAGGCAGGGGGAAGCACACTGGGAAATATTTCCTCGGCTAAGGTTTCTCTGAATGCCGTGGATATTGGGCTGCCGCAGCTTGCGATGCATTCCGCATATGAGACGGCGGGAATAAAAGATACCTGTTATATGATAAAGGCTATGAAGCAGTTTTTTTCTACACATTTCTATGAAAGGGACGGGAGTATTTTCAGGTCATAAAAAGAGATATTTACAGGTTTTCAAACCGGAAATTACAAGAGCGAGGGGAAATATGACCCTGAATTGTTATTATGAACGCCTCCGGGCCGTGCATAGTAATATGGCAAGAAGGCAGGTATTGGAATGGACATTAAAGAACTCCACTATTTCCGCCGGGTATATGAAGAAGGGGGCATTAACCGGGCGGCAAAACAGCTTTTTATTTCTCCTCAGGGTTTGAGTAAGGTGATTCAAAAACTGGAGGAAGAATTGGACGTGCCGCTGTTTGCGCGCACCCAGGCGGGGATGTCGGCGACAGAGTATGGGACCTGCCTGTACAGGCATTGTCAGGATATTTTGAGGAAGTATGACGAGCTTGAGGCTGATATCCGGCGCATCAGGATGCAGAGCAGACAATTTCGGATTGGATTTTCCTGCGGCGTGCTGAACGTGTTCCCTTTCCATAAAATAGACATGATTCGGAAACATCTGGATATACCGGTCAGGTGGGATGAGGGGGAAAAAGAGGAGATTATGCAGTCCCTGCTTGGCGACGGCTATGATGCGGGATTTGTCATCGGGCCGGTAGCGGAGAAGGAATTGTGGACAAGGGAATTGTACAGCAAAAAGCCTGACGCCATTGTCTATGAAGGACATCCCTTTTACGATCGGGAGGAGATTTCAATTGGAGAACTGCGGGAGGAAAGCCTTATCACGCTGAATGAGAAATTTTATTGTTATCACAGTTTTGTGCAGAGATGCAGAGACTTTGATTTTTCTCCCCAAATCGTGATTAAGACAATGGAAAGCCAGTTGATTTACCGATTCTGCCGGGAGGGAATGGGAGTGGGGATTGATGTGGATATTCATCAGACAGAGTTAAACCTGAAAGGAATAAGACGTATTCCCCTTAGTGACGCTGCTGCGTGGAAGATATTTTTGGTCATACGTAAGGACCGTCTGAAGGAAAAGATGCTTCGGCAATTTGCAGATATGTTTTCATAAGTGTCAAAATGCTACTATTCATGGTTAAAATGTACACTGGATGCGCATTCCGTGAGATATGATACGGGCGTCAAAATAATGTTGATAAGCACCGCCATTTTGTTGATTGGATGGGGGTGCTGTTTTTATGTTATTCTTTTAACAAAGATGGACATATGACAATTTGTGCAGGAGCGTCATGAATTGTTTTAAAGGTATATAAACGCTTCGGAATGGAGGATTACCGAATGAAAAGAAAATTTCCTTACTTGTCAAGTCCTATTACCATTGGAAATGTGACTTTCCGTAACCGTATGTTTTCTGCGCCAATGGGAGGTACGGACATCACCAATGACGGATGCATAGGGCCTAAGTCCACCGCATTTTATGAGCTACGGGGGAAAGGCGGAGCAGGTGCCGTTACGGTCAGCGAATGTATGGTTCACCCGGAAACAGATGGTTCCCACGCTTATCACCTGGATACGACAATCCTGAATTCTTTGGTGTCCGCCACCTATACGGCAGATGCGATTCGGCGTCATGGGGCAATTCCCAGTTTGGAGCTGTCTCATTCCGGTATGTATGCAGGCACCTATATGACGGATAAGTCCAGGCAGCATGCCATGAGTCAGTGGGGGCCGAGCGATACCACGCGCACGGACGGCGTGCCTGTGAAAGCGTTGACCCATGAAATGCTGGCGGAGATTGTAGAAGCATATGGGAGGGTGGCCGGACTTGCCAAAAGAGCAGGATTCGAGATGCTGATGATTCACGGGGGACATGGATGGCTGTTGAATCAGTTTTTCTCTCCGTATTTCAATAAGCGGACAGATGAGTATGGGGGCTCTTTGGAGAACCGCTGTCGTCTTGCCATTCAGGTACTTAAGGCGGTACGTGAAGCGGTAGGTCCTGGTTTTCCCATAGAGTTTCGTATGAGCGGTTCCGAGCTGTTTGAGGGCGGCTATGATCTGCAGGAAGGTGTGCGCATTGCACAGCAGATTGAGCCCTATGTGGATATGATTCACGTTTCGGCAGGTACATATCAACGTGGGTTTGGGGATACCCATCCTTCTATGTTTAAAGACCACGGCTGTAACGTTTATTTGGCGGCTGAGATTAAAAAGCATGTCTCTGTTCCGGTGGCTACCATCGGGGGATTGAATGACCCTGCTCAGATGGAGCAGATTATCGCGGAGGGTAAGGCGGATGTGGTTTATATGGCGCGGGCGCTTCTGGCGGATCCTTTCCTGCCCCGGAAAGTGATGGAGAATCGGGACGGGGATATCGTCCGCTGTCTGAGATGTTTCACATGTATGGCCGAGCGGGCAGCTACCGCCACCCGGCGCTGCACGGTAAATCCGCTGATTGGACGGGAGATGGAAGGCTGTGAAGTGACCCCGGCGTCTGAGAAAAAGAAAGTGTTAGTGGCAGGGGGAGGCCCGGGAGGCCTGAAGGCAGCCCACACGGCGGCCCTGCGCGGACATCAGGTGATACTGATGGAGCAGGATAGTGAACTGGGCGGCATTCTCAAAAGCGAGCAGGCTATTCCGTTTAAGTATGAGATGTATCAACTCGCACAGACTTTTGCCGATCAGTGCCGGGTAGCAGGAGTGGAGATTCGGCTGAACACGAAAGCCACAAAAGAGAGCGTGGAAAAGGAAGCGCCGGATGCGGTGATTGTTGCCGCCGGTTCTGCGCCGCTGGTGCCGCCCATAGAAGGCATTCACGGAGATAACGTGACCATTGTCAACCGGTATTATCTGGAAAAGGAAAAAGTGGGAGACCAGGTTGTGGTGCTTGGCGGAGGCCTGGCAGGATGCGAATGTGCCATTCATTTGGCCCAGGAGGGCAAAAAGGTCCGTCTGGTGGAGATGCGGGATCAGCTTGCTCCCGATGCCAATGTCCGTCACCGTCCGCTGCTTCTTAAGGAGATTGAGAAAAGCGTAGAGGTATATACCGGACATAAGGCGGTAAAGGTATGTGAAAACGGTGTTCTGTGCCAGGATAAAGAGGGCAATGAAGTGATGGTTGAAGGTGCATCCGTGATTTGTGCCTTAGGACAGCGGGCACGAAAGGATGTGGTGGAGGAGCTGCGTGACAGTGCGCCTTATGTGGCTGTGATTGGGGACTGCGCCAAGGTTGCCACGATTACCAATGCAGTGTATCAGGGATATCACGCGGCACTTGATATTTAAAAGAGATTTGTACATCAAAAAATGTAAAATGAAATGAAAAACCGCTTTTTTGTAATAAAGTAACTAAAAATGGTCAGGAGAAGTAGTTGCCTTTTGGGAAATAAAAGTATAAAATAGAAATAAGAAACAAATTTAAGTCTATTTGTGAAAAGGAGTGATGACAGTGTCAATGAATTTCTGGAATTATAATTCAAATGGTACGTTATTTGGCTCTAACAGTGGAAGCGGTTTGAATAGTCTGTATGGCTTACTTTCTGACAGGAGTACCATAAAGAATGGCTCCTACAGGAAGTTGCTTACATCTTATTACGGCACAAAACAAAGTTCGAGTACAACAACGGCCAGCAAGAAAAGCAACAGCACGAGCAACATGTTGGACAGGATTTTTGATGAAAAGAGAAATCCGAAGGTTTCCAAGGATGTACAGGAATCAAACAGTAATTTAACCTCAGGACTTTCTGATTTAAGGACTTCCGTGTCAACATTGCAGAATGATAATACTTTTACGGATACGGCAAACGGCCAGAGCGCAGGCGACAAGACAGTGGCCGCAGTGAAGACCTTTGTATCGGATTATAATAAGGTAGTGAACGCGGCTAAGGGCTCCACATTGTCCAACAAAACGGCATATGTGGCCAACATGATGAGCGGAACGGCAGCCAATGCGGATAAACTTGCGGAAATTGGTATCACAGTTGATTCAAGCGGAACTCTTGAGCTTGATGAGGCAAAGTTAAAGGCAGCAGGCGTTTCCAAGGTACAGGATTTGTTTTCTGCTAAGGATATTATGAGCTATGGCTCTATAGTTGCATCCCGTCTTCGTTTTGCAGGCGCAGCCGCCAGCACAAATAAAACCGAGGACGCAGGGTCTGGTAATACCACAGGCGCAGAGGCAGCTTCCCTCAAGGACAACAGCAAAAAGCTTGCATCCGATGAGCTGTATGAAAAGATAACAGATAAAGACGGCAATCAGAAATATGATACGGATAAAATTTTTGCAGCGGCAAAGAGCTTTGTAAACAGCTATAACAGTATGTTTGATAAAGCAGAATCCAGCTCAAATTCCGGCGTAGTGGCTAATTTGTCTTACATCAGAGAAAAGACGGCACACAATGAAAGTAAGCTGAATCAGTTTGGAATCAGCGTGGACGGAAAAGGGAGAATGAAGATCGACGAGGACGTATTTAAAAATTCGGATATGTCCAAGGTACAGGCATTCTTCAAAGACTATGGTTCTTCTATTTCTACCAATGCATCATTGGTAGACTATTACATGACTACTCAGGCAAATGCCGCTAATGGCTACACGGCCGACGGCGGATATAATGTGCAGGGCAGTGCACGTTATGCGGACTATTTTTAAACTATCCGTCAGGGGTTGAACGACAGAAAGAAAAGTAATTTTGCGATATCAAAATCATAGACCAGGAATCTGGAAACAGATTCCTGGTTTTTTTTAGGTATGACGGCATGTCCGTGTTCTGTGGTGAAGGTCTACTTAGACGTAGCTACCAACGAACAGAAACTTGATATTAGGGCGTAAATGGCGGGTAAGTTGGCCTTAAGCAACGAAGCCCTAAACGGAACGGGAAACCCCACGGGGCGGAAACTTGCCACCGTTGCTGTCTAACATCATGCTGAATGACCATTACCAATGGGTAGTAACGAAAACATGTGGAGTCAGGGCAATCTCAAAAGAGAAACTGTCACTGGCAGGACTTGTAAGCTGATGGGCAAAGAGCGATAAGGCTTAATGTGAAAAAAGATACCCCTTGTAATCAATAAATATTAGTTGATTGCAGGGGATTTTTATCAATAAGCCGGTTTGGAAAGTGAACCGATATTTGATATATAGTATTTGATTTTGTAAACTTAATGATATAAAAGTTAAATTCTTTCTATATTTTTTTGCACAAAAGTTCGGTAAGGTATATTTGTGAAAGAAGATATTGTAGCAAAATTCCCAAAAGGAGGCTAAAGATGAGGAGAGAACGATATTTTATCCGGTATTTATATAAGTGGCTCATTTTGGTTTTTTTTCTGTTTATTATAGTCAGTATTACTTTTAATGTATTTAGCTATCAAAGAGAAAGGAAATATTATTCAGAGATTATTGAAAAGGAGCAACAGGATAGGATTAATTATCTTTCAAAGAATATTGAGGACGGATTTGTAAGGCTCAAAATTACCGCCAATATGATTTTAAAGGAAGATGTGGTGAACGAGCTGTATTGTAAATGGGATTTCGTTAACAGCTATGAAAGAAGCGAATTGTTGGATAGCATCAAAATGCATTGTCTGGAAATAAACAATTTGAATTCTTTTGTTTCTTCCAGTGCCTTTTATCTGCCGGAGAGAGGACTGAAAGTTGACAGTAACGGCTATGAGATAATCGGTGAGGATGTATATGAATTCGCTGATCCGGAGCTGCACAAGGACAGGATTACCGTGAAGGATGGAAAGACATATATTGTGGAAATGGCCAGAAAAAATTATTTAAAGGGATGGGAGCAGGATAATATTCTGGGAATCTTTGTGATTGAACTGAATACGGAATTGATTCAAAAGGAGCTTCAATTTGCCAAGATGATGGATGGGGATATTCTTTTTATGACGGATTATCTGGGGGATGTACTGTTTTTTAAAACAGCCCCGATAGATTTGCAGGGAATGAAGGTGGATGATGTGCCAGGTGAAATACATATGGGTGAAGAAGAGTATATTCTTATGCGTTCCAGGGACGAGGGATATTTTTTCAGGCTGTATTACATGCAGGATCAGACCTTTATCCGCCTGATTAGAGAAAGGATGCTTATGAGTATACTTACTTTTGTCGGGGTGGTTTTGTTGACTCTCCTGGCAGCTTTTATCCTGTTTTACAGAAGAATTTACCGCCCTTTGGAAATTCTTCTGGTAGATGCATTTGCCCAGATCAAGGAATCTCACTTTGCATACCGGATTCCTTTACCGGAAAAGGAAAGTGTTTTTACTAATTTATATCAAAATTTTAATTATATGGCGGAGCGGATTGATACTCTGGTTTCAAGGGAGCTACAGCAGAAGATTCTGGTAAATCAGGCGAATTTCAAACACCTTCAGGCGCAGATTAATCCACATTTTATGTATAACAGTTATTTTTTGTTGTATCGGATGATTAAGAAGGGAGATAAAGAAGGAAGCCTTTTAATCTGCGAAAATCTTGGTAAATTTTTTAAATATATCACAAGAGATTCAGGGGAATGTAAAAGCCTTGAAGAGGAGATATCTCATGCCCGCTCTTATGGGGTGATTCAGGGGTTCAGGTATCAGAATATCCTGCATATGGATTTCCCCGAACTGCCGGAAAAGTATAGCTATATAGAAGTGCCAAGACTGATTATACAACCTTTAATTGAAAATGTTATTAAGTATGTAGTAAATGAGCTGGACGAGGAGGAAGAAGTAGTTCTTAGAGTAAAGTATGAGGAGACAAAGGAACATCTTTTGATTCGCGTGGAAAACTCAGGAAATATTGAGGATATTCAGCTTGAAAAAATCAGGGAGAAGTTTGAAGAACTGGAAGAAAATGAGGATATCACCGCACTGACAAATATTTCTTTTAGGCTGAATGTGTTTTTTGACCAGCAAAATTCTGTAACCGTATGCAGGTCGGAGCTTGGAGGACTTATGGTCTGTTTGTATCTTAAAATGTGAGGGAGCTTATGAAAAAGGATAAAAAATATACGATGTTGATTGTGGATGATGAACCGATTATTTCGGATGGTCTTAAGGATTTGTTTGAAGAAAACTTTGGAGATATTTTTGGTGTTTACAATTGTTACCACCCGAAAAAGGCGTTGGAGATTTTTAGATACCGTCTGCCGGAGGTGGTAGTGAGTGATGTGAGAATGCCTAAAATGACAGGAATAGAAATGGCTGAGGAAATGCGGAAGGTCAGACAAGATATCCATGTTTTGTTTTTATCCGGATATGATGAGTTTGATTATGTTTATTCCGCCATCAAGCAGGATGCGGACGATTATATTTTGAAAACAGAGGGGGATGACACTATCCTTGCGGCTATGAAAAAGATGGTGGAACTTTTGGACGCTGAAAATATGCTTATGGAGGAATACAAAAGTGCTCAGAGCAGGATATCTTATATGGCGCCTGCCTTTAAGCAGAAAGCCTTAGGACAGCTTTTGGAGGGCGATATTAATTCTAAGGAAGAATTTGAAGTTCTTATGGCAGATTTGGAGTATCCTGTTTCCCAGCAGGGACACCTTCTTATGCTTTTAGGCTCTGTGAAGGATAAGGTGACCCAGGTAGTTCAGGGGAGGATTCTGGAGGCTATGGAGCAGAGCTTGATGAAAGTATATGGCAACAAAATCGGATATATCCACAAGGCTATATACAGGCAATCTTTTGTATGGCTGTTAGAAACTGAGGAAGGAGAGCTGCCGGCGCTTTTGCTGGTAACTCTTGCAGATGTGCAGAAGACGATTGAGAGCGAGCTGGGAGAGGCTATGTCCTTTGGCATAGCAAGAGAAGGCGTAAAATGGAATGAGCTGGCCGAAAAATACAGGTCTCTATGGGCGGAAATGCAGAGACGGATTATAGAGGAAAACGGTATTATGATGGAAAGTGTGGAAGATGATGCCACCGCTTCTTTTAATGGTGAAGAATTTGACTTTGATGAGATAGTGGTGCCCGTTGGGGAAAAAATCCATGTCATGAGGGAATTTCTTCTGGGCGAAAACAGGGAGGCCTTTATGGAGGAACTGGAGGAAATTTTAAAAATATTGTCCAGGGCCAAACGGCATTCCATGTACGCGTTGGAAATTTATTACTCCATTGCAAATATGCTGATAGCTTTTATCAACAGGCGCAATATCAGGGCACAGCTTGCCGCTAAGATCCAGTTGATGGAGCTTTTTGACCCGGGGGCTTTTGTGACCTGGGAGCAGGCAACGGATTATATACGCAGGTTGACGGCGGCTATTTTTGAACTGTGTGCATTTTCCGGTCAAAATACGATTGGGGGTATCACAGAGAGAACGAAATCTTATATATTGTCTAATTTAGGGGAAGATTTGTCTCTGACGACAATCGGTCAGAAAATGGGGTTTAACCCTATTTATTTGTCTAGGGTTTTTAAGCAGGCGGAGGGAATTGGCATCAGGGAATATGTGGAGAATTGCAGGATGGGTATGGCAAAGCGCCTGATTTTAAATTCCCGTATGAAAATTTATGAGATTGCAGAAAAGTGCGGTTATTCAAACCCGGCCTATTTTATTAAAATATTTAAGGCACATTTTGGTATTTCCCCTCAGGAATGTAGAAATAAAGAGTAAATTTTTTGCTATCAAAGTAAAAATTATATTATTTTTTCCTCCTTTTGGTATTGATATAGTTAATGTACGGAAACCAATCAACAAATTTATGCTGGCAATAGTAAACTGTATGTACATAGTAAACTACGTATACATAGTAAACTGCGTATACATAGTAAACTTTGCACACATGGAGCTTGCGGGGCTGGCAGGAATGGGGGGATGAAATGAATGTAAAAGAAAAGAAGAAAAATTGGTTCCAGAAGGAGCTGCCATTCCATCTCATGCTGCTTCCGGCAGTGATTATCACCTTTATATTCAAGTATATTCCATTTGTAGGAATTGCTATGGCGTTTGAAAGCTATACGCCGTTAAAAGGGATGTTTGACCAGAAGTGGGTGGGACTGGATAACTACAGGTATTTGTTTTCTTTACCCGGATTCGGAAGCGTGATTTGGAATACCGTTTTCATTGCGGTTATGAAGATGGTGGGAAATTTGATTTTTCCGGTAGTGATTGCGCTTTTACTAAATGAGGTCAGAGAAAAGCATTTTAAGAAAACGGTGCAGACGGTACTGTATCTGCCCCATTTTATTTCCTGGGCAGCTCTTGCTGGAATTTTTATTGATATCCTTTCCCCATCAGGTGGGATTGTAAATCAGCTTTTGAATGCGTTGGGAATAAAGTCAGTGTTTTTTCTGGGGGATTCCAGCGTTTTCCCTTACACAGTAGCGGTGACAGATATTTGGAAAGAGTTAGGATGGGGGACAATTGTTTATCTGGCTGCAATCACAGGGATTGACCCCACCTACTATGAGGCGGCAAAAATAGATGGGGCTAACCGTTTTAAGCAGGTTTTGCATGTGACAATTCCAACTATTTTACCAATGATTTTGCTTATGATGGTACTGAGCGTTGGAAATGTTTTACAGGCAGGATTTGAACAGGTGTTCAATTTATATAGTCCGCAGGTATACTCTACAGGAGATATTATTGATACGTATGTGTTCCGTATCGGTGTGATTGAGGCAAAATTTGATTTGGCAACTGCTGTTGGGCTTTTTAAATCAGCTATTTCTTTTATCCTCATTATGATTGGGTACAAGCTGGCTGATAAGCTGGCCGGTTATAAGGTCTTTTAGGGGAAGGATGGTGTAAGGTGAAGGTAAAAGAATCTTTTTCGAGAAAAGTATTTAATGTTATAAACTATATTATTCTTGGCCTTTTAGGACTTTCCTGTCTTCTGCCTTTGATTAATCTGTTTGCGATTTCATTCAGTCAAAGAGCAATGGTGGATGCCAATGCAGTTACTTTCTGGCCTAAAGGATTCAATACGGCGGCCTACGAGTATATATTGTCTAATAAGCAGTATTACCAGTCTTTTGTAATTACCCTTGGAAGGGTGCTTTTAGGATGGATTATAAATCTGGTGTTGATTGTGTTGGTTGCATATCCTTTGTCAAAGGATGATCCCAGGATTTTTAGGTGCAGGAAATATTATACGTGGTTTTTTCTAATAACGATGGTTTTTAATGGCGGCTTAATTCCTACTTATCTGGTGGTGAGCAAGCTTCATATGATTAATTCCTTCTGGGCGCTTATTTTACCGGAAGCCATGCCAATGTTCTGTGTGCTGATTACAATGAATTTCTTCAGGGGACTACCTAAAGCAATTGAAGAGGCAGCACTGGTGGATGGGGCCAACTGGTTTGTCACAATGGTACAGATTTATCTGCCATTATCCAAGCCTTCGCTGGCAACAGTCTCGCTGTTTATCATTGTGAGTCACTGGAATGCCTGGTTTGACGGTTTGATTTACATGAATCTGCCGGAAAAGTATCCACTGATGACTTATCTGCAGTCTGTGGTTTTAAAGTTTGATGTAACCAAGATAACTTCCGAACAGTTAATGTTAAATCCAAAGCTGGCGGAGGTGACGGGACGGGGAATTAAAGGGGCTTTAATTCTTCTCTGTACGGTACCAATCCTTATGATTTACCCTTTTTTACAGAGATATTTTGTATCAGGCGTGGTGATGGGAAGTGTAAAGGAGTAAGGTTTTGCAGTCATTATTAACATGTTTCAAATTTATGCCGGAACCCTGAATTATGGGTTAAAGGCGGAAATGGAGGATTTTTTATGAGGAACAAAAAAATTTGGGCTTTGTTGCTTACGGGAGCTATGGTGATGTCCGTAGTTGCATGTGGGAAAAGCGGAGAGACAGGCGGCGATTCTAACGTCGGCGGACAGGAAGAAACCCAGGCGGAGACTGGGGACAGCGGGAACACGGAAGATGAGGACGGACTGACTGAAGTGAGTTATATGCACAAACTCAATGGAACGGAAAAGTATGTTGGAAATGATGATATCAACAATAACGTTTATACCCGTTGTTATCAGGATGAGCTGGGAATTAAGCTTAACTTTACAGTTGCGGCAGCGGGGGATGACTATACCCAGAAGCTCACTATGGCTATTGCTTCCAATGATTTGCCGGATTTAATAGATCTTCCCGCAAAGGAATTTTCAGAGCTTGCTAATGCAGGAATGTTGGCAGATCTTACGGACAGCTATGATACATATGCATCTGATTTGCTGAAACAGACAATTGAAGCGGATGGAGGTGTCCAGCTTGCATCTGCAAAAGTGGATGGCAGGATTTATGGAATTCCTCAGTTATCGGCTGCAGATGGTACCTGTGATTTGCTCTGGATTCGTACGGACTGGCTGGAAAATCTTGGACTACAGGCTCCTACTACTATGGATGAGCTGATTGAGGTGGCAAGGGCATTTCGCTATGATGACCCGGATGGAAATGGAGTGGATGATACCTGGGGGATTGGATTCCAGAAAGATATTGTAAAGGAAGATGGAGCAAGCCCGGGAAGCTTTGAAGGATTTTTTGCAGCCTATGGAGCTTATGCACGCGCATGGATAAAGGATGAGAACGGCAAGGTTACTTACAGCGGTATCAATGATGGAATGAAGGACGCTCTGGCACAGTTAAACCAGATGTATGAGGATGGCCTGATTGACCCCGAGTTTGGTGTAAAGGATACGGTAAAGCTTTCTGAAGATATTGCAGCAGGAAAGGTTGGTATGTTCTATGGCTTAGAGGGTATGCCATGGGGCGCATGTAAGAGTAATATTGAAAATAATCCGGATGCTGACTGGCAGTGCTATCCCATTGTATCGGCTACCAGTGAGCCGGCAAAGCCCATTACTTATGTAAGGATTAGCCGGTATTATGCGGCCAATGCAAATTGTAAAAATCCTGAGGCATTGGTGAAAATTGCTAATGTATTTCAGGAAAAAATCAATGCCATTGATTCCACAGAAGAAACCCTTAACACATTTGGTGTAGACCCAAGTACAGGAATCAATTTTGCAGAATATGCAGCATTTGCAATGGATCCTGCTATTCAGAAATGTAATACTTATTATGCGGAGATTAAGGCAACCTTAGATGGGGAATCTACAGTGGATGAGATTCATCCTGAGGCTGCACGTTACTATAATGTTATCAAAAACTTTATCGACAATGGAATGGATAAAGGGCAGGACTCCTTAGGATGGAATTACTATAAGTTTATTGGACCGGAAGGAAGCTGGAATACCATCATCAACGATTATAAGGCAAATGATAAGCTGGTGCAGTCCGTATTTTTCGGGGCCCCCACACCTACAATGAGCACGAATCTTTCCGCACTGGATAAGATGCAGGCTGAAACCTGTGTGAATATTATTATGGGCAGCCAGCCAGCTGACAGTTTTGATGAATTTGTAAGCAACTGGAAGAGCCTGGGCGGTGATACAATTACGGAAGAAGTAAACGAATGGTATAACACAACATTTGGCTAATTTGATAGTTAAAGGAAGGCAGCAGAATGAAAGGAAACAGAAATATTTTTTATACACCGGAAAACCAGTATCCGGGGATGCCCCATGGAGAAATGTGCGGAGATTTTATGCCTTTTTTCTGGGAAGGGACATTTTATCTGTTCTACTTATATAAATATTGTGTATATGCTGTGGAGACAAAGGATTTTGTATCCTTTGGAGAGCCGTATCTGGTACTTACAAATGGGTCTCCTGAGGACCAGGACTGGCATATCGGGACAGGCAGCGTATTTGAGCATGAGGGAATCTTTTATTTTCACTATACGGGATTTTGCGAGTCAAACCATGGAGTGGAAGAAAAAAATGAGCAGGTAGTTATGCGTGCGATGAGCAGGGACTTGAAGACCTGGGAAAAGGATTCTTCTTTCTTTTTTAAACCGGATACCCGGTATTACGGAAATCTTCACTGGCGGGATCCGCATGTTTTCTGGAACGAAGAGCTCAAGAAATATTGTATGCTGATTACGGCTACTGAAAAGGAAGGGGCATATTTGCGAAATGGATGCAGTGCAGTTTATGTTTCCGATGATGTAAGAAACTGGGAGCATTATAAAACCCTGTACGCTCCCCGCACATTTATCACACATGAATGTCATGACTGCTTCCGGATGGGTGGTAAATGGTATCTGTCATTTTCCAATTATTCCCGGTGGTGGGAGACGAGATATCGCATGGCGGATAGTTTTGAGGGCCCATGGAGGGTTCCGGAAAAAGATGATATGTTTGACGGGCGTGAATATTATGCGGCAAAATCTGTGACGGATGGGGAAAAGCGTTATATGGTTGGCTGGGAATCCATTCGTGAGGGATGTAAGGACAGCGGAAGACATTTATGGGGCGGAAATCTTCTGGTACATGAGCTTGTCCAGAGAGAGGATGGGAGCCTTGGGGTGAAACTGCCGGAGAAAATAGAACGGTCTTTTAAAACACCTTTATCCCTAAATGCTGTGGTAAGACAGGGCTGTTTGGAAAGTGATAAGGAAAAAACAGAGCTCTGCGCGGAAGATGGATTTGGGTGGACAGAGCTTGGGGAGCTGAAGGAAACCTGCATGTTCCGCACCAGATTGAGCTGGGATGAAGGGACACAGGCGGTCGGGCTTATGATTCATGCGGATGAGGATTTGAAGCAGTGGTGCCAGCTGCGGCTGGAGGTACGGCATGGCAGGATTGAGATGGACCGTTACAACAGAGTGGATGGTGACCAGCAGTATCTGGACGAAAGACCTGTTACATTTAAAGGAAACAGCGCGGAAATAAAGCTTGTGGTGAGTGGAAATATTATGCTTGTCTATGTGAATGATATTGCGCTGGCTTCAAGATGTTATGAAATTGGTGTTGGTTCGATTGGAATTTTTACAGAATATGGAAAAGTGACTTGTACGGATACTGAATTGTTGGTACAGTAAATAAAGGGATGGCATATTTTGGATTTGGGATATTATAATGAGCAGGCTGTAAAAAGATATGCCTTTTAAGGAGAAGGAATTCCGGTGCTTTGGAATTCCTTTTTCTGCCCGTCTGCGTTTAGCAAATAAAAATTCAGCCGTAGCTGCGCAGATTTATGGCGGTCAAAGGAAAAGGAGGGAATGATTTGTTTGATATGAGTGGATTACCTCTTTTAAAGAGAGGAAAGAGCAGGAGTATTAATTGGGAAAACAGAACCGGAGAAAAGGGGAAGGGCGGAATGGCAGCCAGTGATTTGGGGCCATCCAGGAAAGGTTCGCCATGTATTCCACGGATTAAGGCGGGAGAAACGATTACGTTGGCAAAGATAGAGGGTCCGGGGATGATTCAGCATATCTGGATTACGGTTACGGACAGGGTAAGCGACAGGAACCGCTATATTCTGCGGGATTTGGTACTGCGTATGTATTGGGACGGAGAGGAGACTCCTTCTGTGGAAACTCCTTTGGGGGATTTTTTCTGTTGTGGATTTGGAGTTTCTTATCCTGTTAATTCCATGCCGATTGTTGTAAATCCTACCAGGGGATTTAACTCTTTTTTTCCTATGCCTTTTTATGGGAAAGCCAAAATTACCATTGAGAATCAGTGTGATGAGGATGTGAATGCTTTTTTTTATCAGGTGGACTATTGTTTGATGGAACTTCCGATGGATATAGGGTATTTTCACGCGAAATGGCAGCGGCAAAGGTTAACCGAAAAAGGGCAGGATTATGTGATTTTGGATAAGGTTAAGGGACGGGGGCAATATGTGGGAACCTATATGGCGCTTACCACTTTGGAGCGCTACTGGTATGGAGAAGGAGAAGTAAAATTTTATCTGGATGGGGATAAAGAATACCCCACCATATGTGGGACGGGAACGGAGGATTATTTTGGCGGTGCCTGGAGTTTTGCAACTCAGGATAAGGGACGTACTGTGGAGAACACTTACTGTACGCCGTATATGGGATACCCATATTATTCACATCACGATACGTTTATTCACAATGATTACCACAATGATGACCAAATGCCTCAGCGCAGCTTTTATCGCTGGCATATTATGGATCCGATTTTATTTGAGAAAGAATTAAAAGTTACAATTCAGCAGATTGGCGTTTATCACGGTGGCTTGTTTGAGAGACAGGATGATGTGGCAAGTGTAGCCTACTGGTATCAGGCTGAGCCCCATGAAGCTTTTGGGAAACTGATGGAAAGAAAAGAGCGCTGGCCCCGCTAAAAATTAAGAGGATGGTTAGAAGATGAAGAAAAAAATTACGGTAAATAAGAATTATTTATTGCTTCCAGTCAGGGTAGAGGAAGAAACGAAGGAAGTGTCAATTTGGAGTGGGGAAGAAAAAATATTTGAATTGACAGTTCCCATAAAAAGGGATGAGAATATTTATGGATTTCATTATTATGCGGCGGTTCCGATAGGGAAATGGAAAAGTGGACAAATCACGATAGAGGGTGATGTACCGGAAAGCTTTATGGAAGCAATTGCCCAATCGGACAGCGCTCCGGAGAATATATCTAAGCGGCCTGTAATCCATTTTACGCCAAATACCGGATGGCTGAATGATCCCAATGGTCTGATTTTTCATGAGGGAATTTATCATTTGTTTTTCCAGCATAACCCCTTTGATACAAGATGGGAAAACATGAGCTGGGGACATGCTCTTAGTAGAGATTTATTGCATTGGGAGCAAAAGGATGATGTGCTTTTTCCGGATGAGGATGGCACTATGTTTTCAGGATGCGGTATTGTAAATGAGCAGGGGAAATTAGGGCTTGAAAAGGATACGGAAATCTTTTTTTACACCTGTGCAGGAGATACTTCCAAATGGAGCAGGGATAAAAAGTTTGTGCAGAAGATTGCCTACAGTACAGATCATGGTATGACATTTGTAAAAAAAGAAGGCTGTGTGCTGGAACATATTGCAGATGAGAACAGGGATCCTAAAGTGTATTGGCATGAAAATCGGCGGCTTTATTATATGGTTCTTTATTTGGAAGAAAATGACTATGCAATCTTTCATTCTGCAGATTTGGAAAAGTGGGTGATGGTTCAGCGCCTTACGCTGCCACACACCATTGAATGCCCGGATTTCAGGGAGGTGCCTGTTGAGGGCGGCGGTTCAAAATGGATGTTCTGGGGGGCTGATGGTCATTACTTTCTGGGTGATTTTGATGGAGAGCGCTTTGAAACAGATGGGGTTTGCCATAAGGCATATGAGACTATGCTTCCTTATGCGGCACAGACCTTTTGGGGATGTGGACGTGTGATTATGATTCCCTGGATGCGGACCGATAATAAAGGAAAGATTTACAGAAGTATGATGGGCATTCCAAGGCAGCTGTCTCTGGTAGAAAAAGACGGAGATTATATTTTGCGCCAGAAGCTGGTGGATGAGTTTGACACCTGCAAGGAAAAGGCGTTTGACCAGTGCTTTGAAGAAGACGGATGTGGGAAGGACGTGGATGCACAAATTGTTTATGAGCAAAAGGACGAGGCAGCAGTGGAGGTTAAGCTTACTCTGGAAAAAAACGCAGATTTTGTGGTGAATCTTTATGGAACGGTCTGCACCTATGAAACGGAAAAAGGTGTTTTGAAAATTGCAGGAGTTGCAAAGCGTGGAGATGCAGTTAAAAAGGCAGCCGAGGTTTATGATAAAGAGGAACTTTCCTGTAAGGATGCGGATGTCCGCTGTCTGAAGGTGGGGAAAGAATTGAAAGAGATATCTTTTCTGTCTGATGGGGAGCTTTTGGAGATAACGGCAAAAGAAGGCCTGGTATGCGGTGCGTATGAAACTGATATAGATGTAAAAAAAGGTAAAATCACCGCCCGGATTAAAGGGAAGGGCAGAGTGGAAATTTTTCAGATAATCTAGTTTAACGATTCGGGTTGAAGCAGCTGATGGAGTGCTGGCGTTGAGAAGTTTTTCCCCATATGATATAATGAGCCTTAGCGAGGAGAGCTTGCCTGCTTTTCAAAGAATAAAGACCGGGAAGCAAAGGCAGACAATATTTATTGCTGCCAGAGAGCTGAATAGAAAGAAAGGAAGAACCTGTGATGAAACTTTCAGCGATACATCATGTTGCAATTATTGTGTCCGATTATGAAGCGGCAAAGGATTTTTATGTGAATAAACTTGGATTTGAAGTGATACGGGAAAACTACCGTGAAAACCGTGGTGACTGGAAAATAGATTTGCAGGTAGGCGACGGGCATGATGCGATTGAATTAGAGATTTTTGTGGAACCGAATCCGCCTGAACGGGTGAGTAGACCGGAAGCCTGCGGCCTGCGTCACTTGAGCTTTCGGGTTGACGATGTGGAGGCAGCAGTTATGGAATTGCAGCAGCTTGGAATTGAATGCGAGCCCATACGGACGGATGAGTACACAAATAAGAAAATGACATTTTTCTTTGACCCGGATGGGCTTCCACTGGAATTGCATGAATGATGGAGAACGGATCAGTCATAACAGCATAGGCGGTTATGGCTGATTTGCAATGGAAAATTACCTGTCTATATGCTATACTGCTTTACAGAATCGGCTGAGGGAGAGATGAATATGGGAATGTTCTTAAACAGTGCAGCTCCGTACCAGGGATATAAAGAGATTGCGGGAACCAGATTTTTTGTAGATAAGTCGTCTTTGATTGCGGAAATTATTTCAGATGTTAAAATGGATGGGCAGAAATATTTTTGCATTACCAGGCCAAGACGTTTCGGCAAGAGTGTTATGGCAAATATGATAGGAGCTTTTTTTGGCAGAATAGCGGAAGAAAGAGAATTGTTTGATAATCTTGAAATTGCAGGGAGTGATTATTACCGGGAATATTTGCATGGCTATGATGTAATTTATATTGACTTTAGTCGTCTGCCAAGGGACTGTAGCTGTTATAATAGTTATATTTCCCGTATCCAGAATGGAATCAATCAGGATTTGATAGATACCTATACAGAGGTAAAGCTTAACATAGACAGAGCGGTCTGGGATAATTTGCAGGCAGTGTTTGAACAGTGCGGAACAAAATTCATTTTTGTGATGGATGAATGGGATGCAATTTTCCATAAGGACTTTATCTCCGAAAACGATAAAAAAAATTTCCTTGAATTTATGCGGGATTTATTGAAGGGACAGGCTTACGTAGAGTTTGCTTATATGACGGGCGTCCTGCCTGTAGCCAAGTATTCCAGCGGCTCTGAGATAAATATGTTCAGGGAATATGATATGGCAACCAAAGAGAAATTCAGTGAATATTTTGGCTTTTTAGATTCAGAAGTTGATCATTTGTTTGCTGTTTACCAGCAAACTACAAGAAACATAAAAATTACCCGTGATGATCTCAGAAAGTGGTACGACGGATATCATACGGCATCTGGCAGCAGATTGTATAATCCCCGTTCGGTGGTTTGTTCTCTGGCGGATAATCAAATAAGTAATTACCGGACCAGTTCCGGCCCTTACGATGAAATTTTTTATTATATTCGCAATAATATTGAGGATGTTCGTGACGATTTGGCAATGATGGTTGCAGGAGAGAGGATTAGGATCAAATTGCAGGGATATGCGGCTACTTCCACGGAGCTGAATACAAAGAATCAGATTTTTTCAGCGATGGTGGTGTACGGTTTGCTGACCTATGAGGACGGTAAAGTATTTATACCAAATAAAGAGCTGATGGATAAGTTTGAGGAGTTGCTATTGTCAAATGAGAGTCTGGGATATATTTACAATCTGGCGAAGGAGTCGGAAAGGATGTTGCGGGCTACGCTGGCAGGGGATACCAAGACAATAGCGGAAATTTTAAAACTGGCGCATGATACGGAGTCTCCGATTTTTTCCTACAATAGCGAAATTGAACTGTCGGCTGTTGTGAATCTGGTGTATCTTGCCGCTAGGGACAAGTATCGTGTAGAGCGTGAAGATAAGGCTGGAGAGGGATATGTGGACTTTATTTTTTACCCGGAGAGAAAAGGGGCGGATGCGTTGATTCTGGAATTGAAAGTGGACAGTACACCGTCGGATGCGATTGAACAGATTAGAAAAAAGAACTATGCCCAGCGTTTTAGAGGGAAGATGGGAGAGAAGCCTAAATATACGGGAAGAATTCTTGGGGTGGGAATCGGCTACAACAGAAAGACGAAAGAACATTCCTGTAAAATTGAGGCGTTGTGAAAATTTTAACCATAGGAAAATCAGGACAGGAGCAAAGATAAGTGGAGAGGAATGCAGTAAACATACCGACGCATATGAAGGTGCGGGGCGCAAAGGTGCATAACCTGAAAAATGTTGATGTGGATATTCCTTTAAATAAGATTGTAGGGATAGCGGGGGTATCCGGTTCGGGGAAGTCTTCCCTGGCGTTGGGAATTCTATATGCGGAAGGCTCCAGGCGGTATCTGGAGGCGCTGTCAACTTATACCAGAAGGCGCATGACCCAGGCCCAGAAGGCCCAGGTGGATGAAGTGATGTATGTTCCCGCCGCCCTTGCCCTCAGGCAGAGGCCCGGCGTTCCTGGAATACGCAGCACCTTTGGCACCGGGACGGAGCTTTTGAACAGTCTGCGTTTGATGTACTCACGACTTGCGGAGCACAGGTGCCCTAACGGGCATTATGTGAAGCCGTCTTTGAATGTTGCGGCTGAGCAGCCCCTTGTCTGTCCGGAGTGCGGTGCGAGCTTTTTTGCCCCGGGGGCTGAGGAGCTGGCCTTTAACAGCCAGGGTGCATGCAGGCGCTGTGACGGGACGGGGATTGTCCGGACAGTGGATGAAGCAACCCTTGTGCCTGATGAGAGTCTTTCTATTGACCAGGGGGCTGTTGCGCCCTGGCAGACATTAGTGTGGTCTCTAATGAAGGATATTGCCCGGGAAATGGGGGTTCGGACGGACATACCCTTTAAGGAGCTTACGGAAAAGGAACGGGATATCGTATTCCACGGGCCGGCGGTTAAGAAAAACATTATCTACCAGAACAAAACCAGCGGTGCGGCGGGGGATATGGATTTTACCTATTTCAATGCAACCTATACGGTGGAAAATGCTTTGTCCAAGGTGAAAGATGAAAAGGGGATGAAGCGGGTGGAGAAGTTTTTGAGACAGGGTATTTGCCCTGACTGTATGGGAACCAGGCTGTCGGAGGAGGCAAGGGCGCCGAGGCTTCGGGGAATTTCCCTGGCCGAGGCCTGCACCATGACGCTTTCCGATTTGGCGGAATGGGTTGAGGGAGTTCCCGCTTCTTTGCCGGAAGAAATGCGGCCTATGGCCAAAAGTATCTGCGAGTCCTTTCAGGGGGCGGCAAAACGGCTGATGGATTTAGGACTTTCCTATCTTACATTGGACAGGGCGGCCTCCACATTGTCTACAGGGGAGCGGCAGAGGATGCAGCTTGCAAGGGCAGTGAGAAACCGTACAACCGGTGTGCTGTATGTGCTGGACGAACCGTCTATCGGTCTGCACCCTTCTAATATGGAAGGGCTTAAGGGGGTCATGCACGATTTAATGGAAGATGGCAATACCATTATTTTGGTGGATCATGACGTCTATGTGCTCTCAGAGGCGGACTGGATGATAGAGCTTGGGCCCAAGGCCGGCGCGGGAGGCGGCAGAATCATTGCACAGGGAAGCATAGAGGATGTAAAGAGGAATCCGGATTCCCGGATTGGGGGATTCCTTACAGGAAAGTCGGTAATTCGTGTGGGAGAGCCCGTTTTGCCGGAGCGGATGTTTGCGCTTGGCTCCATCCGACTGTCCACCTCTGAAATTCATACGGTAAAGCCTCTGGAAGTGGCCTTCCCAAAAGGAAGGCTGATTGCGGTGACGGGGGTTTCCGGTTCCGGGAAGACTACAATGATTTTGGAGAGCCTGATTCCCGCATTGGAAGCTTCCATAAAAGAGGAAAAGCTTCCGGGGCATGTGCGCTCCATTTCGGCGGAGGGTATCAGGCAGGTGAAGCTGATTGACGCCACGCCGATTGGAATAAATGTCCGCTCCACAGTGGCGACCTATGCGGATGTGCATGACGAGCTGCGCAAGATATATGCAAGAACGCCGGATGCAAAAGAAAAGGGATATAAGGCAGGGGATTTTTCCTATAACACGGGGAAGCTGCGCTGTCCGGTCTGCGACGGAACCGGTTCCATCAGCCTTGACGTGCAGTTTTTGCCGGATGTGGAGATTTCCTGTCCGGATTGCGGCGGCTCCCGGTACGCCCGGGCGGCGAGCCTGATTCGGCGAATTTCAAAGAAGAAAGACAGCGCCTATACCCTTCCGGAGCTTATGGATATGAGCATTGATGAGGCTCTGGAGGCTTGCGGCGACCTTCCCAATGTGGAGAGGCGGCTTCAGGTGCTGCACGACCTCGGACTTGGGTATCTGACGCTGGGAGAAGAAACCCCAAGCTTGTCCGGCGGGGAGGCACAGAGACTGAAGCTGGCAAGCGAGATGGGAAAAGGCCAGTCAGATGCGGTATTTGTATTTGATGAGCCTACCATTGGCCTGCATCCTCTGGATGTGGAGACGCTTTTACAGGTATTTCGGAGATTGATTGAAAATGGGGCGACTGTTATTGTGATAGAGCACGATTTGGATGTGATTGACAATGCGGATTATGTGGTGGATATGGGGCCGGGAGGCGGCGTTCATGGTGGAAAGATAATTGCCAGTGGGACACCTCAGGAGATTTGCAGAGATGTAAGCAGCCTGACGGGGAAGTATTTGAAGAAATATGGGGCTGGGGAAAATCTGTAACAGTTCAGGCCACGCCATTCGCAAAACGCGCTTTCAGCGCTTTGCGCTGTTGCGCAGCTCATGTTGATTGAGCAGGGCTCAATCTGCTCATTAAACGGGCGTTACCTCAGACCGGCACATGTCTGCCAAATTCATGCAAACATGATTTGCCAGGCAAATGCCGGTCTGGCTGAACTGTCACTAAAAATTATAAATTTTCCGCTTGCCAAACAGGTTAAGTTGTGATAAGATAACATTCGTCAAGTCGTCATTAAGATGACAGCCCAATGTTGACAGCCGACAGGCAGTTATCCATTTCAGGATATGGAAAGGGAGAAAGAATAAGGCTCCGTGGTCAAGCGGTTAAGACATCGCCCTTTCACGGCGGTAACACGGGTTCGATTCCCGTCGGAGTCATCAAATGAATGACCATAGAAAAGAATTGACTATGGCCCATTAATTTGATATATTATATGTATGGCGTAGTAGCCAAGTGGTAAGGCAATGGTCTGCAACATCTATGTCACCACGAAAAAGCAGTAAAAAATTGAAGAAAATGTTCTACATGGCGCAGTAGCCAAGCGGTAAGGCAATGGTCTGCAACACCAGTACGCACCGGTT
>CAJUED010000048.1 GCA_910585075.1 uncultured Lachnospiraceae bacterium | reverse complement strand
TTCAGCTTTCTAGGAAGAATACCCGCTTTCAGTATAAACTGGTTAAGAAAGGGGGACGGGCTTCAGAGCTTGAAAATGCCATTGAATGGCTTTGCCTGTCGGGTATTGTATCACAGGTCTACAAGGCAGGGCAGATTCGAAAACCTTTGGAAAATTATCGTGATATTGACGCCTTCAAGGTCTATGTTTCCGACTTGGGGCTGCTTTGTGCCAAAAAGGATTTAAGGGCGGAAGATATTCTTTATATGACGGCGGAGCTAAATGATTTTAAGGGAGGTATGACGGAAAATTATGTCCATGTACAGCTTTCCATCAACGGCTATCAGACTTATTACTGGGAGTCCGAGCGGGGGGCGGAGGTTGATTTTGTGATTCAGCGCGAAGGCAGACTGATTCCTGTAGAGGTCAAGTCGGCTGATAATACCAAAGCCAAAAGTTTAAAGGTTTACATGGAAACCTATCATCCGGATTATGCGATTAAACTCTCGTCCAAAAACTTTGGCTTCGAGGATGGGAAAAAGACGGTGCCTCTTTATGCCGCGTTTTGTATCTAGGCTGATATGTCCAAAATAGTATTTGACATATCTGCATTTTTTTGGTAAAGTTCTTTTTAAGTTAAAAGGGAGTAGTAAAAAGGGTTCGGCCAACAATCTCCGGTGATAAACCGTGGCCGGACACTTCCGACGCCATGGAAGTACGAGACTTTTGACCACTTGAAAAAGGTGGGTCAAAAGTCTTTTTTTATGCACAGGGCCACACGCGCAAATTTGCGTGGGAAGATTGTCAGCAGAGCTGACAGGCGGCCCGCGCGGCGAGTAGGGGAAAAACTTTTCCTACTCAATTTATTCAATTGGTGTACGGAAAAGCAAAAAGAGGAATACTAAGGAGGAAAAGGAGAAAAAAATGGTACAGACAGTTTTGTTATTTGTAGTTGGACTTGTTCTTATTTGTTTAGGCGGCGACAGGCTGGTGGACGCCGCGGTGGCAATCGCCAAAAAGCTTGGAATCCCACAGATTGTAGTGGGAGCTACTATTGTAAGTCTTGGCACGACCTTGCCGGAGATTCTGGTTTCCACAACAGCGGCCTTTGACGGTTCGGCGGCCATTGCGGCGGGAAATGCTTTCGGCTCCATTATCTGTAACACGGCTTTGATAGCCGGGCTGACCCAGACCATACGTCCCACAAAGCAGGTGGAGGCTGCAGCCCTGAAATGGCGCAGTGTGTTTTTCTTTGGGGTACTCATTTTACTGGATGTATGTGGATTTTTAACAGGAGCTTTTCCACGTCCGGTTGGAATTACTCTGCTGGTGTTATTTATTGTCTATGCATACTTAACCGTAATCCGTGCTTCAGCCGAGGGTGGCAGTGATGAGGAAGAAGAAGCGGCGGGAGATGTTTCCATCCCCTTGCAGATAGTGACCCTTGTGGTCTGCGCCGTATTTCTGTTTGTGGGCGCAAACCTTCTGGTGGACAATGGAATCCTGATTGCCCAGGCGATTGGAGTACCGGAACGGGTAATTGCAGTGACCTTCATTGCCCTTGGAACCTCCCTTCCGGAGCTGATGACCTCGGTTATGTCTTTGATCAAGGGCTACGGCAATGTGGGGCTGGGCAACGTAATCGGAGCGAACCTTCTTAACATGCTACTGGTAATCGGTATCCCCTCGGCGATTGCAGGCATTCCCTTAGAGCGGTCCACAGTGATGGTGGACATGCCCCTGGCCTGTCTGGTAATGGCAGTTTTGATCGTGCCTATTATAATAAGGAAGAAATCTTCAAGGCTCCAGGGAATCGCTTTGCTTGCAATCTATGGCATTTACTGCGTTGCGTCATTTGTATAAACATTTGCTTCTCAGGTCGCCCGGAAAGCAGGGCGGACGGCCGGTATGAATACGGACAGATGGTATAAGCACGAAAAATAACAATGACCCTTGTCAGAAAAAAGGGAATCTGCTATACTTCTAGTTGCAATGGTAAAAATTGTTTATGCTGCCCATGGGTGCGGCATGACCAAGAAATATTATAGTACAAAACAATAAAGGAGAGAAAAAATGAAAGGTAATATCGTTGTTGGACAGTCCGGCGGACCTACGGCAGTCATCAATTCATCTGTAGCAGGCGTATACGCCGCAGCAAAGAAACTGGGTGTAAAGAATGTTTACGGAATGGTTCATGGAATTGAAGGTTTTTTAGAGGACAAGATGATTGAGCTTGAAGACTATTTGGACAGCCCTGTGGGAATCGAGCTTTTAAAGAGAACTCCTTCCGCATTCTTAGGTTCCTGCCGTTTTAAAATGCCTAAGATCGAAGGACACGAGGATGTTTACGAGAAGGTATTCGAGATCATGGAAAAGCACAACATTGAATGTCTGTTCTATGCAGGCGGAAATGATTCCATGGATACCGTTAAAATGTTATCCGATTACGCGGCAGCACATGGCAAGAGCCAGAGATTTATGGGTGTGCCTAAGACTATTGATAATGACCTTCCTGTTACGGACCACTGCCCGGGCTATGGCTCAGCAGCTAAGTACATTGCAACCAGCTTAAAAGAAATCATCCGCGACAACGAGTCTTTCGGCGCTAAGAAGCCTACCATCTGTATCGTAGAAATCATGGGCCGTAACGCAGGCTGGCTTACGGCAGCAGCAGCCCTTGCAAAGGGTGACGACTGCAGCGGCGCTGACGCGATCTATCTGCCTGAGAAGGTATTTGACATGGATGCATTCATGGCAAAGGTAAAACATCTGGCAGAAACCAAGTCTTCCGTTGTAATTGCAGTTTCCGAAGGTATTCACATTGCTGACGGACGTTACGTATGTGAGCTGGCAAATGAAAATGTTGCAGTTGACGCATTTGGACATAAGCAGATGTCCGGTACGGCAGCATACCTGGCACAGCAGATTGCAGCTGAGACAGGCTTAAAGACCAGAGCAGTTGAGTTCTCAACCCTTCAGCGTGCGGCAACCCACCTTGCTTCCCTTACGGATATCAACGAAGCATTCCAGGTTGGACATGATGCGGTTATAGCAGCAAACGAAGGTAAGACAGGTATGATGATCACTCTTGACAGAAATGGTGATGATCCTTATCAGTGCGGTACAAGCGCATATGATATCCATGCAATTGCAAATGTGGAGAGACCTGTTCCTGCAGAGTGGATTACAGAGGATGGCTGCGGCTTAAATGAAGGCTATGAGAAATATGCAAGACCGCTTATCATGGGCGAGCTTCTTCCTATTTTTGTAGACGGTGTGCCGAAACATCTGGTAAGAAAATAATAAAAAGCAATAAGACCTCCAGGGCTGATATGGCAGATGACCTGCTCCGCCTTGGAGGTTTTTGACAATATGGAAATGCTGTGACAAAAGGCGATGGGCCGGACCTGGCTGAAGGGCTGTGGTGTAAACGGCGCTTTGACTCGGAAGCAGGGCGCAGGTATGGTTTGATTGTGCGGAGGGATTCATTATAATGGGAAATTTTTTACTTGCGGTAAAGGTGGTGCTGCCACTTTTGATTTATATGACGGTGGGACTTTTAGTACGAAGACGTGGGATATTTTCCACGGAGCAGTTCAGGGCCTTAAATCGCATGACTTTCCGCATTTTTATGCCCCTTACCCTCTTTTTTAACATCTATGAGGCAGAGCTTGAGGAAGCGGTAAGACCGGATATGTTTCTGTTTGCTATTGCGTTCATCCTTCTGCAGTACACGGTGGCGTGGATTGTCTTTACAAAGTCCATCAAAAGCAAGCCGGATTGTGCAACTATGATCCAGGGAGTTTACAGAAGCAATTTTGTGCTGTTTGGAAATGTAATTACTGCGTCGCTGTGCGGAGAGAGCGGCCTTGCATTGGTGGCCGGCCTGGCGGCATTAGTGGTTCCGCTGTTTAACATTCTTGCGGTGGTACTGTTTGAGATTAAGAGAGAAAATGAACTGGACGTGGTACATATGATTATCAATATTTTCAAGAATCCATTGGTGGATGCGGGAATTTTGGGCTGCATTTTTAAGGTATTTAACATACCATTCCCGGCACTTTTACAGCAGCCCCTTTCCACCCTGGGAGATATCGCCACGCCCTTAGCGCTTATGTCCCTGGGCGGAATGCTGTCCCTTGGAAGCATCATAAACCACAGAAAATACCTTGCAGCAGCTGTCACCGGAAAATTAATCCTGATACCGGTAGCAGCCCTTGGCACAGCCATCCTGTTAGGTTACCGTGGGGACGCGCTGGTAGCCGTCCTTGCAATCTTTGCCTCGCCCACAGCCGTAGCCTCCACTCCAATGGCCCAGGCCATGGGCGGCAACGGCGAACTGGCAGGCGAAATCGTAGCGGCAACATCCGTGTGCTGCATCCTAACAATCTTCCTGTTCGTCCTTTTCCTTTCCGGACAGAATTTCATCTAAAATCAACAAAAAATTTACAACTCTCCAATGGCCATCATAAAGGAAGGCACCAGCTGTTTTTTCCTGGAAAGCATTCCGGGCAGCATAACGCACCCATCCTCCACCTTTCGCTGAAAAGCTTCCTGCACCAGTTCCGCCGCCTTGTCGCCGCAGCAGAGAAGTTCTGTTGTTTCCTTTATAATATCTGTAAGCATGAAGAACATCATATCTATATTTTTATCCTGATAGACCTGATTCATATAGGGATAAAGGGTAGCTTTTACGTGGGCAAGTTCTTCATCATTCATGGAAGTAATCTGCCCGATCCCCACATTATAATCCCCAAATTCAAACAGCTTAAAATCCTGATAGAGAATTTCCTCATCTGTTTTTGTCTTCAAATCGCTCCCGGCGGTAAACATCTGCTTGGCGTAGGATTCACACTCAATCCCAGCGATTTTAGCCAGCGCCTCTGCGGCCTGGATATCCATCTGTGTACAGGTGGGAGAGCGGAACAGCAGCGTATCCGAGAGAATAGCGCTGCACAGGAGACCTGCAATTGCCGTAGGCACTTCCACGCCCTGTTCCTGATACATCTGATAAATAATGGTACCGGTACAGCCTACCGGCTGGTTGCGGAAGAAAATAGGCGCCATTGTCTCTAAGGAGCCAAGCTTGTGATGGTCTATGATCTCCAGAATTTCCGCATCCAGCACATTGTCCACGGCCTGGGACACTTCATTGTGGTCTACCAAAATCAGGCCGCGCTTATGGACGCCCAGCAAATTACGTCTGGAAATCATACCCACGTATTTTCCGGTTTTGCTTAAAATAGGAAAATCCCGGTACCGCTTCTGGGACATAATTTCCTTAATTCCTTCCGTATAATCCGATTCCCGGAAGGTTAAAAGATTATCCTTGCGCATAAAAAAGCTTACCGGCATACTCTGGTTGATTAATCGGGCTACGGTATAGGTGTCCTGAGGGGTAATGATAATAGCACAGTTCCGCTCCTCGGCCAAACGCCTGATGGTACGGGATACGGGGGAGCCAAGGCAGACTACGATACATCCCGCCTGCATTTCTATGGCGCAGAGCTGGGATTCATAGCGGTTGCCGAGAACCACCATGTCATGTTCGTCAATGTATTCCTCCATAACGTCAGGGTTTGCGGCGGCGATTACTACCTTTCCTTTATTAAAGTAGCCATTTTCATCCCCCACAACCATTTCTGCATCCAGGGTCTCTAAAATGTTTCGGTAGGAAGTGCCGGCGGTAGAGAGGATTGCGCTGTCGTACTCATCCATATAGGACTGTGCAATGTCATTGATGGTGATAAGTCCCTCCAGCTGATTTTTTTCATTGGTGATGGGAAGGGTGAAGACGCTCTCCGTGTTCATCAGGGAGTAGGCTTTTTTTAGGGAAATATCGCTTCTGACCCCGGGAACCTTACGGATGTCCATATCCTTGACACGGGTACCAATGTTTTCAAGCAGCGTAGGCACGCTCATGCCGAACCGGTTTAACACATACTGGGTTTCCGCGCTCACATGGCCGGCCCTGGCAGGTACATAAGAGTTGTTACCAGGCCCTTGATTTTTCAGATAGGCATAGGCGATGGCGGAACAGATAGAATCCGTGTCTGGATTCTTGTGTCCCACAATATATATGGTACGTTTCCGAGTATGGGTGGAATCTGCATCCACGTTTCTTTTCATTTTCCTTTCGCTCACTTTTTCCTCCATTTCAAATTACAACAGACAGCCGTACAGGTTTTTATACCTTTGGGCGGCGAGTCAAGGTCACGTATGCAGCAGAACGGACTACTAGTACTCTGTCCTTGTGCAATCGGAGAAATAGACCGAAATATTTGCACAAGGGTTTTCAGGACAGAGTACTACGCCTGCCCCGCGGAAGAACGGCTTACTGCAAGAAGCTTCTGGCGCATTTCATTTTCGATTCTGTTAAGCTCTACCTCGGCGCTCTTTCTCTTGGCCCGTCCGTCCTCCTGGATTTTCAGAACCTCGTCTAAAGTGCTGATAAGGGTCTGATTGGTTGCAGTCAGGGTCTCGATATCCACAATGCCGCGCTCGCTCTCTCTTGCAGTTTCAATGGTTGCAGTTTTTAAGGTTTCCGCATTTTTCTTAAGCAGGGCATTGGTCATATCCGTCACTTCCTTTTGAGCCTTAGCGGCCTGGCTGGAATGATCCAGACCTATGGCAATCACCATCTGACTTTTCCATAAAGGAATTGTGTTGACAAGAGTGGACTGTATCTTTTCGGACATGGCGGTATCATTACTTTGGATTAAACGAATCTGAGGGGCCATCTGCATGGAGATGGTTCTTGTAAGCTCCAAATCGTAAATTTTCTTTTCAAAGCGCTCGCACATGGCGGCGTAATCGTTGGCGGCCTGGGTGTCCTCGGGAAGTCCGCTTCTCTCCGCCTTTTTAAGCAGGGAGGGCAGCTCGACGCCTCTGGCCTGCTCTAACTTCTGCTTGCCGGCAAGAATGTACATGGACAGTTCCTTAAAGTAATTCAGGTTCAAATCGTACATTTTATCAAGCATGGCCGCGTCCTTTAACAGAGTGACCTGATGATTCTCCATTACCTTGCAGATTTTGTTGATATTATTTTCCGCTTTGTCGTACTTTATTTTCATGCTTTCCAGCTTATTGCCGCCCTTTTTGAAGATGCCCAGGAATTTCTTTTCCTCCGGTTCCTCAAATTCCTTTAATTCCGTAACCACATCAGTCAGCATCTGGCCTATTTCGCCCATATCTTTGGTGCGCACGTTATTTAAGGCGCTCTGGGAGAAATCCGCTATCTTTTTCTGGCTGCCTGCCCCGTACTGCATGACCATCTGGGTATTGGTAATGTCAATCTGTGAGGCAAAGGTGTCCACCATTTTCTGCTCCTCGGGGGTTAAGACCGCCTCCGGGACTTCAGGGGTCTCATCCTCTATGACCACAGGACTGCTCACAGCCTCCTCCTCAGTAAAAGGGGTGAGCGTTAAAGTGGGAGCCTCCTTTACCAATGCATCTAAATCACTGTTCATTCTTCTGTCCTCCATCTATGTTTAGTTTGGTGATATCCATTTCTTTCATCAGCCCCTCACGGGCGAGCATGGTCTTAAGCACCTGGGCGTCGGTGGTGACGTCAAGCACGGTGTCCTGAAACAGGTTGTTTAAAAGTTCCGTAAAAGCCTGATTAATGGTGTCCAGGGTATTCTCGATTTCCGCCTTGGCAGCGATAATCTCCGGACCCGGCACACTTATCTTGTCAAAATCCTCATAAGCCTCCACCAACTTTAAAGTGGTAGGAAGATAGTAGTCCATCAGCTTATGCATCCGGTGCATCTGCTCGGGGTGTTCCTTTAAATTTTCAAAAATCTCTTTTAAAAGATTCTCCAGACGGAAAAGCTTGGCGGAAATAACCTCCCCGGGAATCTGATCGTTTAGGTATCTTAATTTGCTGATACACTCGTCGCCTTCCGCTATCATGGTATCAAGTTCCGTCTTTTCCGAACCCTTTGCCCGGGAATCATTTCCCTGGGAATTGTTCATGGAATCAGAATTCATAGAATCGGGATTCATAGAATCAGGATTCTTAGAATTATTCATAGAATTACGATTCCTGGAATCCGCCTTCCCGTAAGAGGACTTGTCTTTTACAGAGGCAGTTGTGTCCGAATCCATATCTGCCCCCGGCGGATTCTGTCCGGTGGGACTCTGCTGTTCAAGGGCTCTGCGCCTTTGATATTCTTCCATTTCCAGATATTGCCTATAGACCGCATCATTTAGCATGAAGCAGGTCTTTTGCCTGTCAAGATGGCCTTCCGGGAAGATGCCCAGCTTTAACATTTTCTGCAGATCCTTCAGCACATAGCGTTTGCTCTTTCCGGTGCTCGCTGCCAGGGCTTCCGTCTCTATGTACATTCTCCGGTCGCACAGCTCCATATAGCGTCGGGCCCGCTTTAACCGTTTGCCTTGTCCCACGCCAATGTGGATTAAGCCGAAGAAAATCAGCATAAAAATAAGATTGACCATAAATCCGGCTGCGTTAACGGGCCAACCTGCGCCCCAGAGAATAAACAGGCTAAAGAGCATGATTCCGGTAACACCGAGACCGATTCCGCCAAAGACCTTGTACAGGATATTGGATACGCCGCCTACTTTATTGAATTTGGCAAGGGTGATTTCCTTAGCCCGGCCAACTTTTTGCCTTACGGGAGTCTGGGAATGCAGAAACTGGTCCTTCTGCCGCATGAATTGTTCCTTTTGCCGGGCAAGATGCTCCTGGGTGCGCTGTAACTGTTCCTGCCAGTGCTGTTGCTGCCTTTGCCTCTTTTGCTCCTCCCGCTCCCTGTGGGCATGAAAAGTGTCCTGTTCCCATTGGGAAAAATTATTTGTATCCTTTGCCTGATTTTCGTTATTTTCAAAGGAGATATGCTTTCCAACCTCGTTTAAAGTGCTGGTCACGGTCTGGTTGACCAGATTGTTTAAATCTTTAAAATCGCCTGTCCGCAGAGCCTGGGCCAGGGCTTCCTTCATTTGCTCCCCCACATTGCTCCGGTTTTGATAGTCGCTCATTATGATAAAACCTCTTTATGTCTTTCACATTATATCTCTGAAAGAGGAAGATTTTCCTCCACTTTTTATTATCACACATCAGGCCCTTATCCGCAATAAAATTCTTTGAATTCTCCGCGGGCTTAGCCTGCGTATTCTTACGGATTTTATGTTAAATGCAAAGTTTCGGGCTTTATGTTATCGAAAATCTTGTATCATAAAACCTTGCTTGACTGTTACAAAATCTTCATTGATTCGGCGGAATGTCTAAAGTATAATAAAAAGGCAGGAGGGGAAGGAAATGTAGTGAACCTGCACTGAGAACAGAGAAAAGGAAGGATAAAAGGAGGGGCCTGATCATGAAAATAGCAGCTTTTTATGAAAATATTGTTTATGGAGCACAGGAAAAGGGGATTTCCGTGAAAGATGCGCTGGACGAGCTGAAAGCGGAAGGACTTGAAATGATTTATATTGCATGGGATTCTTTAAAAGGAAGGGAAGAAGAACTGGCGGCGCTTTTTCAGGAAAAAAATCTTTTGGTGGAAGGGCTGCATCAGCATTTTGACTTTGGCCGCCACCCGGAGGATGAAAGTTATAAAGCGTATATTGAGACAGCCCTTAAGATGGGGGCATCCAACTGTCTGATCGTGCCCGGAATGATTTTGAAAGAGGATGAGGAAAAACGCGGGGAAATGCTTGAGAACATGGCTGCGGCCGTAAAAAAGGCGGTGGCCTACGGCAGTGAAAGAGGAATTTCGGTATGCATGGAGGACTATGATTCTATGCTCTCGCCTTATAATTCGGCGGATGGTCTTGCTTATTTTCTGGAAAATATTGATGGTCTTAAGTGCGCCTTTGACACAGGGAATTTTGTGTGCTACAGAGAGGATGAAAGGAAAGCATTTAACCGATTTGCCGACAAGATATGTACGGTCCATTTAAAGGACAGGAGTGACAGCGCCCATATGGAAGGGGATAGCGCCTGCATATGCCATGATGGGAGCAGCGCCTTTACAACAACAGTGGGAAGTGGATACATCCACATAAAGGAGATTTTGGAGCAGCTCAAGGACAAAAGCTATGAGGGAAACGTGATTGTGGAACTGTATGGTTATGAGGACACACTGGAGGGAATCAAAAAATCCGTCAGATGGGTCCGGGAACAGATATAAGTGAGAAAAGCGCTGTAATGGCTTTTGGCTTTCGGTAAGAGCGGGATTGCACAAAAAACTATATGAAATAAGAAAGAATTAAGAAAGACGAACATATTTCGGGTGTACAGGCTATTACTTCTCATGCTATACTGGACTGTGGAATTGTTGTAAAAAAGAGGATACAAGTTTGTGTCTGCGCTGGAACCACAAACTTGGAAAACTGAAAAAGCAGTGCAAAAAGCAGCGCGGAAATGAGAGAATAAATGAAGAAGAAAATAATATGTTGTCTCGCGGGTCTTTTACTTGCGGGCGTGCTTGCGGGATGCGGCGGGCAGCAGGAAACCATATCAGAGGAAGTGGAAAGCACCGGGGAGGAAACGGCGGCCGAGGAAGGAGATGCGGCCGATGAGGAGGTTCAGGAAAAGATTTCAGAGGCTGAGCTTGCGCAGGCGGCAGAAGAAGCGGAAAAAAATATGGACAGATGGCTTTTCGTGCTGAAGTCTCCGGAAGGAGGACCGGAGGATAAGCTGATGGAGGACATATACGGAGATTATAAGGAAAAGGGCGGAGAGATTGCTTTTGTACTGGACGGCAATATCATGGATGAAAGCTACAACGAAGCGATTTATGAGGGAATCCGGATGTATGCATTTTCCGCAGGGGTTTCTTTTTCTTATTATACTGCGGATGCAAATGCGGTGGAAAGCTATGAGGAGGTCATTCGCCAGGCAGTTTCCAATGAAGCTAAAATGATTGTCTGCGGAGGCGAAGGCTTTGATGAAGCGGTGGGAAACTTGCAGAGCGAGTATCCGGAGATATGTTTTCTTCTGATTGACGGGGTTCCTGTTAACAGCTTTGGAAGCGCAGTTGCCATAGAGGACAATGTGCACTGTGTATCCTTTAAGGAGGAGGAGTCGGGCTATCTGGCCGGCTATCTGACAGTCTTTGACGGATACCGGAAGCTGGGATTTATCGGCGGGAAAGAGACGGATGCGGTAATGAGATACGGTTACGGTTACCTCCAGGGGATTGAGGATGCGGTACAGGTTCTGGGACTTACGGATGTGTCGGTGAATTACTGGTATGCGGATTCCTTCGAGCCAGGTGAGGAAATCCGGCTAAAGGCCCTTAAGTGGTATGAGGACGGAACGGAAGTGATATTTGCCTGCGGCGGCTTTTTGTATCAGTCGGTGTTGGCGGCAGCGGAGGAGAGGGACGGCCTTATTATCGGCGTGGATACGGACCAAAGCGGGTTGTCGGAACGGTTTTTGACCAGTGCCATAAAGGATATTACCGGCGCGGTGGTTATTTCGTTGGATGATTTTTATGCGGAAGGATGCAGGTGGTCAGAGGAATTTGCCGGACAGAGTGTGCGCTATGACATGGGCGATAACTGTACGGGCATTCCGATTTTTGACACGGAATGGAGATTTAGCGCCCTTACCATGGAGAAGTTTGACGAGGTGCATAAGAAAATTAAGATGGGGGAGATTTCCATATCGGATGCAATTGATGAGCAGCCCCAGGTATCTTTTACACTAAATACGGATGAAGCGGAAGATTAAAGGTGCAGGGGGAATGGGGATATGAAAAAAATTTTACTTTTCTTTATGGCGGGCTTTTTTTTGCCGGCATGCCTTTTGGGGGGCTGTGGAAAAAAGACCAGTGAGACGGTGAAAGTCGTAAAAGAGGTGGAGGAGAAGGAAACCGTATCGGAAAATACGGCGAAGAAGAAAGATAATACACAATTAACCAAAAAGGAGAAAGAGCGTCTTACCCGGGGAGATATCCACGTGGAGACAGGAGAGCTTGAAACATATGGCTCCGACTTTTTGCTGGCTTATGAAAAGGAGGAGGAGCAGATGGTTTATACCCTTGCAATGCCTCAGATACCGGAGAGCGACGACCCTTATCTGTATTTGCTTACGCGGGCATGTTATGAGGATGAAAATGGAGAAATGCCGGACAAAAAGCCTGTGGCTTTTGGGCCGAAGGGAACAGAGTGCGAGATATGTTTCCCCTATGAGGAGGAATATCTGTTTGAGCAGTTTGTACCGGCCCTGCTGGTGGAGGGAAATTATGTGCCGGTGGGTGAAGGGGTTTATCTGTCAAATCCGGGGGCCCTGGCGGATAATCAGGAGGAGTATCCGTTTCTTGAATCCAAGAAAGGACTATTGCTTGATCCGACCATGCTGGGCACGGAGAATTTAACCGACCTGGGAGTGAAGCACGCCATTTACAACATTCCTTTATCAGCCATTATGGGAGAAACCGCAGACGAAACATTTCCCACGATTACTTACAGCTATCAGGGAACCGATTATCTGTTTAACGGTGCGGCCATCAATGGTTACGACGGGCTGTTTACTTATCTGACGGATTTGGGGATGTGCTCCACCGCAATTGTTTTAAATGACTGGAATGAAAACCATATTGAGATGATTCATCCGCAGGCAAGGGACCATACAAGCGGCGCCAACTATTACATGTTTAACACCGCCGAGGAGGAGGGGGTAAAGGAGCTTGAGGCCGTGGCCAGTTTCCTGGCGGAGCGTTATTCCAGTGGGGAGCACGGCATGGTGTACAGCTGGGTGATCGCCAATGAGATTAATCAGTTTAAAACCTGGAACTATATGAATACCAATGACGTGGCCTATTATACCCAGGAATTTGAAAAGGCCTTCCGCATTTTTTATCAGGCGGCAAAAAGAAGATATGCGGGTGCAAAGGTGTATTTCAGTATAGACCATGACTGGAACAGCAACGGAGGAGACAACAGGATTTATTTCAATGCAAAGGATTTGATAGAAGGAATCAATCAGGCGGCCCATAGGCACGGGAATTATGACTGGGGAATTGCCATACATCCTTATCCAAATCCGCTGACCCGTGTGAATTACTGGTCTCAGGAATACGACAAAACCCAGGAGGCGGAGACGCTTTCCATCATGAATTTAAATGTACTGACCGATTTCCTTGCCCAGGAGGAGTATTTGGATACGGAGGGACAGGTTAGAAGCATTACAATTACGGAGCTTGGATTTTCCTCTAAATTCGGGGAGAAACTGCAGGCGGCGGCTTTTGCATACTGCTATTATATTACGGAGGCTAATCCATACATAGAAGCGTTTATTATGAACCGGCAGACGGACGCGCCGGAGGAGATGGCACAGGGATTATCTTTTGGAATTTATGAGTACGACCATTCCGAGAAGTTTTTAAAAGAGATATTCCGTAACATTGATACGGAAGAAGGGGAAGGATATGTGGATTTTATGTTGAATATTTTGGGGGCGGACAGTCTGGAGGAGGCCCTTGAATGGGCCCGGTAGGTTTATGCATCCGTCCGCGGCTCAGCCTGTGAAATGTAAATATTGCCGGATATAAAACCCATGGAAAATGCTTCCGACGGTTGACAGACTGCATGATTGGTGTTATATTTATTAACAGATGTAACAAATTTGTAATATTTAGTAACAAACTTCATATGATAAGCATAACAATTTATATTACCTACAATAGATAAAGACAAATGGAGGTCATCATGCAGATAAAGAATGTTAGAAAAGCAGGGCGTGTTACGGTTTGTGCCATATCGGCGGCTCTTTTGTTTTCCGGCATGAACTTGGATGTATTTGCGAAGGAAGCAAGCGGGCTCCCTTCGGCAGGAATAGATTACTTTTTATCTTCTAACGCTACCAGCGTAAAGAACCTGAAGGATGAGGAGGAGGAAGCGGCTCCTGTTGCCAGTCCTGATTTGGAGACCGGCGAGGAGAAAGACGAGGAGGAAAAGGAAAGCGCTTCTCCCACACAGACAGCAGAAGCAACTGCCACACCCATAGCAACAGAGTCGCCTGCAGCATCAAGCGTTGCGTCGGCAGCAGCAGCGGCACTTGCATCGCCAATGAAAGATTTACTTCCGGACAAGGAAGAAATGGTGATAGAGGAAACGGTGGAAGCGTCCACGGATAAAACTTTAAACCAGTTAGAGAGAGAGCTTGAGACAAAGCGTGAGGAAAAATCCTTCCGGTCTCTGGTAATAGCAAAAGTAAATGATTATGTAAATGTAAGAAGCATGCCCAGCGAGGAAGGAGAAATTTTAGGCAAGCTGTACGATAAGTCAGTGGGCGAGTTTATCTCCGAAAAAGACGGCTGGTATGAAATCGAATCCGGCAGCGTGACCGGTTATGTGAAAGCAGAGTATTGTGTTACCGGCGACGATGCCGTAGAACTTGCAAAGAAAGTAGGAACCAGGATTGCAACGGTTACAACCACGACCCTGAAGGTTCGTGAGGAGCCCGGGCTTGACGCGGTGGTTCTTGGCCTGATTCCCATTGACGACCAGCTTCTGGTTACGGAAGAATTAGACGGATGGGTAAAGGTAAACATTGAGGAAGGTGACGGATACATCTCCACCGATTATGTCACCCTTTCAACGGAATTTGTAAAAGCCGAGTCTAAGGCCGAGGAAGAAGCCAGACTGGCAAAAGAAGCAGCGGAGAGAAAGGCAGCTCAGGAAGCGGCAGCTAAAGCGGCAAGAGACAGGGAGGCGAAGTCAAAGAAATCTTCATCTTCTGCTCAGGAAGCTCCTGCACCGGTATGTTGCAGGGGGCGGAAGCGAACTTGGAAAGTCAGTGGCAAATTATGCATGCCAGTTTGTGGGTAACCCTTATGTATACGGCGGCACCAGCCTTACCAACGGTGCGGACTGCTCCGGTTTCGTAATGAGCGTTTACAATAATTTCGGTGTCAGCCTGCCTCATTCCTCGGCGGCGGACAGAAGCGTGGGCTCTGCGGTAAACGGCCTTGAAAATGCCCAGGCGGGTGATATTGTATGCTACTCCGGACACGTGGGAATTTATATCGGAAACGGCCAGATTGTCCATGCATCCACATCCAAGACGGGTATCATCATATCCAATGCAAATTATCGTTCCGTACTCTCGGTAAGAAGGATTTTCTAGTGCGCGCTAAAAAGTGCTCCGGGAGAGGGTTTTAAAACAAAATACAGGATAAATAAAGTAACAGTTTGGGATCACCGGACTGTTACTTTTTTTGGCGCGCAGTTCGCCTGCGCCATTGGCAAAACCCGCATACGGCGCTTTTCGCTGCTATTTAAAAAGTCAGAAATTAATTATCTCAATAAAAATGATTGACAAAAACAGGCTTGTACATATTTCACAAATAATCAAAATATGTGTCTGAAAAAGGAATGATAAACAGTAAAGTACTCCAAAAGTTATCCACATGAAAAAGCTGCCAAAGGGCGGATTTTTAAGTTATACACGGGGTTATCCACATTGTCCACAGACGAAAAAACGAAATTTACCGGATTTAAAAATCAAAGCGAAGAACGTGCGTTTTGTGAATTGTGTTGGAAAGAAAGGAAATTGTAGGAATCTGTTGTGTTGATAAGATGAACAAATTGTCCGAAAATTATTGTGGATGCAAAACAAAATCTAGGAATTGTTGCAAAATTGGTACAAGGATGATATAATATACTAAATAATCCAAGGAAAGGATGATGAGTATGAAGTTTGTAATTGTAGGTAAAAATATTGATGTTACGCCGGGACTGCGCAGTGCAGTGGAAGAAAAAATTGGAAAGCTTGAGAAATATTTCACATCTGAGACGGAGATTCACGTAACCCTCAGTGTTGAGAAGGACAGGCAGAAAATTGAGGTTACCATTCCTGTAAAGGGCAGCATCATCCGCTCGGAACAGGTGAGCAATGATATGTATGTTTCCATAGACCTGGTAGAGGAAATTATAGAAAGGCAGCTGAAAAAATATAAAAATAAGCTGATTGACAAGAAGCAGCCTTCCGACTACTTTAAGAAAGAATTTATGGAAAAGGAATATATGGATGAGGAAGAAGTGAAAATCATCCGTACAAAGAAGTTTGATATCAAACCCATGTATCCGGAGGATGCCTGTGTTCAGATGGAGCTTTTAGGACACAGTTTCTATGTATTCTGCAACGCGGAGACGGATCAGGTGAATGTGGTGTATAAGCGTAAAGGAAATACCTATGGGCTGATCGAGCCGGAATATTAAAAACAGCCCGATTGTTACAAATTTTTAAGAAAAATAAAGAGCAAAAAGAAAAGATGTGTGGCATGCCACACATTTTTTTGATACAATAAAAATCAGGATAAAGACCAGACCGGAAAGAAAAAGAAAACATATATTTGGGGTAAGGTAAATTATGGATATCAGAGATTATACAAGAATTTTGGATGCCATAACAACATCGGCAGTGTATGTGATTCGTGAGGATAATCACAACATTCTTTATTATAACAGGAGAGTGAAGGATGCGACGCCTCAAGTGCGCACGGGCATGTGCTGCCATGAGTTGTGGAAGGAGTGCTGCGCCAACTGTCCTCTGTTGACTATGGGGGACAAGGATGAAAGCAGCTCCGTCAGCAATGGCAGTTTCTTTGGGGATGTTGTGGATATTTCTGCGGCCAGAATCATGTGGGAGGAACGGGTTCCCGCCTTTATCATTACGGTGTCGCCCCATAAGGAAACGGTCAGCGGGGTTTACCATAAGATACTTCATGTAAATTTAAGCAATGACACCTACAGCATGGTGGAGATGAGCGCAGAAAAACTGGTCAGAGAAAGCAAAGAAGGTGTTTTTTCAGACTGGACAAAACAGTTTGGCGATGATGGCTATATTTACCGGGACGATTTGGAACGTTTCTTAAACTTTATCAATCCGGCAAAGCTGCAAAAGGCCATGGCCGAGCATAAGACCCTGACCTGCAGTTACCGGCGCCATACGCCGGAGGGCCTTAGATGGAATATGATAGAGGCGGCTCAGGATGCCGGTTACAGTGAAGAAAATCAAGTTATCGTTCTTTTTATAAAAGATGTCCAGGAGGTGCTCAGGGAAAGCCTGGAGCGGGAGGAAATCAGTATCCGTATGCATGAGGTTATACGCTCCCTTGGAACCATCAACTTTGGCATATATGCTATAGATTTATATTCCGGAGAGGTCAATCCCATACGGGAAAATGGGAAAATGCATGATGAGTGGGCATCCTGGTCATTACTGTGGGATGATGCCATGCGCCCCCGCCTTGCCGAGGAAATGCACTATGCTTATCAGAATGTGTTTGAGCAGAAGTTTTCCCTGGAAAATCTGCGCAGGTGTGCGGATGCCGGGGAGCGGAAAACGGAGATGCTCTGTCAGTGCTTTAAAGACGGAGAGTACCGTTATGTATCCGTCAGCGCTTATTTTAACCAGGAGCAGTGGGCGAAAAAGTACGCGGTGCTGGCCTTGCAGGATGTGGATGAGCGGATGCGGCAGGAAATTAAGTTCAGCCGTCAGGAGCTGCAGATGGCAGCCATATTAAAGTCCAGGTTTAAGGTCATTACAACTGTGGATTTAAATAACGGCCAGTGTGAGCGGACCTGGATAGGCGACGATTCGGACCTGAAAAAGGTTTACATTGGGGATTACTCCCACTATTTTAAGCGGGCAATGGTTTCTGTGGTCCACCCTGAGGATGTGGGACGGTTCCAGGCGGTACTTGCCCCGGACCATATGCGCAGGCTGGCGGAAAACACGGAAAATTATACGGAAGAAATCTGCCAGTACCGAATGACGGAGGATTCCATACGGTGGCTGGAACAGCATGTGATTTACATGCGCAAGGGAAAAAATGTACAGGTGAACATACTGGGCCGGGATATTACCAGAGAAAAGTTAAGGGAGCAGATGCAGCGTGAGGCGGACCAGACCAGAATCAACATTATCCGTAGCTTAAGCAGTATGTTTTTTGCCACTTATTATGGAAATCTGGAGCAGAATACATTCAGCCCGGTGACCCAGCTTAAGGAAGTGGGGAAAGTTTTAGGAGAACGGGTCAACTATGAAGAATGCCTGCGTGAATACGCGGAGAAATTCATTCACCCCGACGACAGGGAAGAATATCTTGAGGTTTTTGGAATTGAAAATATGCGTAAGAGCTTAAAACCGGAGGAGCCTTACGTGACCTTCTCCTACCGTAAGCTGCCCGAACACGCTGAAAATGCGGAAAATTACGACTGGGTGAGGGCCACTTCGGTGCTGGCTCAGACCGATGAAAAGGGTATAGCGAAACTGTTTGTCTATGCGGCTCAGGATATTACCGCAAGTAAGCGAAAGGAACTGCGGGGGCAGCAGGCGCTGCAGGCGGCCTGTGAGGCGGCCGACCGGGCCAATGCGTCCAAGAGCGAGTTCCTCTCCCGGATGAGCCATGATCTGCGCACGCCTATGAACGGCATTGTGGGCATGATTCAAATTGCCAACAGCCATATGGATGACCAGATGCGTCTGCAGGACTGTATGGATAAAATTAATGATTCCAGTTCGCTTTTGATTTCTCTGGTAAATAAGATGCTGGATATGAGCCAGATAGAGTCAGGAAACGTGGAACTGGAAACCAATTTTTTCAGTCTGCCCGATATGATGGAAAATGTGAAAAATATCATACTGCCCAGCGTCAGGGCCAAAGGTCTGCAGCTGGAAATACATCCTTTGAAGGTGGAGCATGAGTATGTGATCGGCGACCAGGTCAGGATTCAGCAGGTATTTTTACATATCCTGGAAAATGCTGTGAAATATACGCCTGTGGGAGGCATTCTTGAGCTGACGGTGACGGAACAGGAATCCAAGGAGTATGGCTGCGGCTCTTACAGCTTTGTGTTTAGGGATAACGGTATTGGTATGGATGATGACTTTATACCCCATATTTTCGACCCTTTCAGCCGGGCGGAGGATTCCCGTGTGAGTAAAATTGACGGCACGGGCCTTGGAATGACCATTGCGAAAAATATTGTCAGCCTCATGGGCGGCCATATTATGGTGGAGAGCAAGCGGGGTTGCGGCTCCAGATTTACGGTTACCCTTCTGTTAAAGCAGCAGAGTCAGGGCAAGAAGCTGGGAAAATCCTCCGCAGTGGACGAGGCTGTTTTTTCCAGAGACCCCTTCCGGGGAAGAAGAATTCTTCTGGTGGAGGATAATGAGCTGAATCGGGAGATTGCCATGGAAATCATCGGTGAGACCGGGGCTTTAGTGGAGTGTGCGGAAAATGGACAGGAGGGCCTTGACCGTTTTGCAGATATGCCGGAAGGATATTATGATTTGATTTTTATGGATATACAGATGCCGGTAATGAATGGCTATGAGGCGGCAAGGGCAATCCGCAAGCTTCCAAGGGCTGATGCCCGGACGGTTCCAATTCTGGCACTTTCCGCAAATGCATTTGCCGAGGACATTGCAGCCAGCCGTGCGGCGGGGATGAACGAGCATCTGACCAAACCACTTGATATTCCCAGGTTGATGGAGAGTATGAAGTATTGGCTTGGAGGGGAGGAAGGCAGGTAAGGAACGCTTACATTATAAAACAACGAGGCTGTCGCATTAAGAAAACTGTATACAGGATATTGCATTTCTGAAAGTCAGATATCCATATATCTTGTATCTATTATTCTTATTGCCACAGCCTCGTTTCATATGTAACAGAATGACCACAAAGACCCGGACGAAAAATTAGTATACCATGGCCTTTTCTTCGCCGTTCATAACACGGAGAGCGCCCTGGGTTAAGGCAAGAAGTTCATCCTCTCCCGGATATACTGTGATAGGTGCGATAAAGCCTGCTCTTTCCTTGAGACCTGCGACCACTACCTTGTCATAGGCAATTCCGCCGGTGATGATAATCTGGTCAATGCTTCCTTTCAGAACGCATGCCATAGCGCCGATATCCTTGGCAACCTGCATGATGAAAGCTTCGCGGACTTCAGCTGCCACAGTATCGCCGCCCTCCACCATCTTTTCCACATCACGCATATCGTTTGTGCCGGAATAAGCGTTGAAGCCGCCGGCTCCTACAAACTTCTTATAAACCTCTTTCTCCGTATATTTACCGGAAAAGCACATTTTAATCAGCGCGCCTGAGGGAACGCCTCCCGCTCTTTCAGGGGAGAATGCGCCGTCTCCATCCAAAGCGTTGAATACGTCGATAACCCGTCCCTTTTCATGAGCGCCTACGGAAACGCCGCCGCCCATATGTACTACAATCAGGTTCAGGCTCTCATAAGCTTTGCCCTGCTCTTTTGCGTAACGCTTTGCAACCGCCTTCTGGTTAAGCGCATGGAATACGCTGGTACGGGGAAGCTCCGGAACGCCTGAGTATCTGGAAATGGGTGCAAGCTCATCTACAACCACAGGGTCTACAATATAAGAGGGAACGCCGATAGAATCTGCGATTTCCCTTGCAAGAATACCGCCTAAGTTGGAAGCATGCTGCCCCTGGACGCCAACCTTTAAGTCGGCAAGGAGCTCGTCGCTGACAGCATAGGTGCCGCCGGGGATGGGCTTTAACATACCGCCGCGTCCTACAACCACCTGCAGGGAATGAACGTCAAAATCTTTTTCTTTTAACAGGTCAAGAATAATCTGCTTGCGGAAATCCTTCTGGTCTACAATGGAAGCGTACCGGGCGATTTCCTCTGTGGAGTGGCGAAGGGTTTCTTCAAATAAAAGGGTTTCATCCTCGAAAACACCGATTTTGGTGGAGGTGGAACCGGGATTGATAATTAAGCTTTTTATGGACATTTGTTTTCCTCCAAATATATGAATCAAATTGTAACAGCGCCCACAGGGAGCGGCCAGTCTGCCGTAACAGTGAAGTCGAAGGCAGAACTGTTGCTGTCCACTGTGAAAACGCTGTAATCGCTGCTTTTAGTTTTTGGACATTGCCTCCGCAACTACGGCGCCAAGAGCGATAGAGTTTACCTTGGTTTCAAAATCGTCGGAGCGTGAAGTTAAGATAACGGGAGCCTTGGTTCCTGTAAGGATATTTCCGTTGACCACCTTTGCAGTATGTACCAGACATTTGTAAACCAGATTTCCTGCGTGGATGTCAGGGAAAAGTAAAATGTCGGCATCTCCCTGGATGGCTCTGTCGGTAGCCCCTTTGTGCTTGGCAGCCTCCGGGTCAATGGCAAGGTCTAAGGATAAAGGACCGTCAACGATACATCCGGTGATTTCCCCTTCCTTATTCATCCTTGTAAGTTCACCGGCTTCAACGGTAGCGGGCATCTTGGGGTTTACCACCTCAACTGCCGCAAGAGGTGCAATCTTGGGATTTTCAATGCCGCAGGCACTGGTGATTTCAAGGGTGTTGTGAATGATATTTACCTTGTCTTCCAAAGTGGGATAGGGGATGAATGCCACATCCGTCAGGAACAGCAGATGGTCAATGCCCTCAATGTCAAATACACATACATGGGATAAAGGCTTGCCGGTACGGAGCCCGACTTCCTTGTCAAGAACGCTCTTTAAAAATCCCTTGGTGTCGATAAGCCCTTTCATGTACATGTCGGCCTTTCCGTCATGAACTAACTTAACTGCGGTAAGAGCCGCCTCGGTTTTGTCCTCAACATGAATGATTTCGAAATCGCTTAAATCCATGTTTAAGGAAGATGCGATTTCCTTGATTTCCGGTTCGTTGCCTACTAAGATGGCATCTGCAATTTTTCTCTCCTTGGCAGCTTTGACAGCCTCAAGAACGGCAGAGTCCTGAGCTACGGCAACGGCTACTTTTTTTGTGCCGCACTCATTAACTTTGGCAATCAGATCAGCGAATGTTTTGCTCATTTGTTTTCACCTCTTACAATTTATTTCTATTTTGTTTGGATTCCGCAGACGGTGGTCCACCGGATAGATGGCTGGGGCTGCGGGTTTACAACTTCGTTAAAATAATAACACTGATTGCAGCAAAAAGCAATATTGCAGGGGGTGTTATCGACGAAAAGTAGTATGCTATGTTACTTTTCACACCGATGCCAGCCGTCCGCGTTGCATGGACAAATATTCAGTTGTCACCGCGCTTTCGCTCTATAAAAACGCAGCAGACGCTAAGCTCGTGAAAGACCTCGCTAAGCGCTGGCGTTTTTATAAGGGTTCCGCCTTGAATATTTGTCCATGCAACGCTAAGCTTTGAGTGAACCTCTAAAAAGTAACATGTGGTTGAAGTGAAATGCAGGTGGAAAAAAGCTGGGTAATGTGATAAAGTTTTTATAGAAGACAGCTTGTGGGTAAGGTATGGAACCCAAATTTGCGGGCTGTCAGCAGTATGGAGCATTGGTATGGCAAAAGTAAAAACATTGGATCAGGAAAAAATTCGGAAGAAAAAGGAAAAGGAAAGAATCAAAGAACGGAAAAGGCGTCTGCAGCGCATCAATGCAAGGATAGACAGGACGGTGTACCTGCTTGCCATACTGATTTGCGCGGCTTATGTTTGGCAGGAGATGAAAGACAATCGTTGCGTTGAGTCGGTGTAATTGCCGGAAAACATTTTAAACATTTCCTAGGAAAGTGACGAGAGGGGAAAGCCAAAGGCTGAATTGCAGTGCGGTTAAAACAAAGGAAAAGATGGAGGTTTTGTAGAGAATATGGCGAAAAATATAATGGAATATGAAACAGTGGATTTGGATGAGGAAAGTAAAAGCGTGGTGATTCTCGACCAGACAAAGCTTCCCGGGAAGGCGGAGCTGATAAAGCTTCATACGGCTAAGGAGATATGGGATGCCATTTATCTGCTGAAGGTGAGGGGAGCGCCCGCCATAGGCGTAGCGGCGGCTTTTGGGATTTATGTGCTGGCCGGTCAGGCGGCGGAGAAGGAGACAGATTTTGATTCCTTTTATAAGGAGTTTAAGGAGCAGAAGGATTATCTTGACAGCGCAAGGCCCACTGCGGTGAATCTGTCCTGGGCCTTAAACCGCATGGACAGGGTGTGCAGAAAGGCCCATGAGGAAGGGAAAAGCATAGCGCAGATTGTGGAAATCCTTGGCAGGGAAGCAAGGGAAATCAAGGGGGAGGACATACGGGTATGTAAGGCAATCGGCGAAAACGGCCTAAGCCTTTTAAAGCCCGGGGACGGTATCCTTACCCACTGCAATGCGGGACAGCTGGCCACCTGTAAGTATGGGACGGCAACGGCCCCCATTTATTTAGGGCAGGAGCGGGGCTATGGTTTTCATGTGTTTGCGGATGAGACAAGGCCTCTTTTGCAGGGCGCAAGACTGACCGCTTATGAGCTGCACAGCAGCGGAGTGGATGTCACTTTAATCTGCGACAATATGTCAGCCATGGTCATGAGAAACGGGTGGGTGAACGCTGTGTTTGTAGGCTGCGACAGGGTGGCGGCCAACGGAGATGTGGCAAATAAAATAGGCACCTCGGTGGTGGCAACGGTGGCAAAACGCTACGGCGTGCCCTTTTATGTGTGTGCCCCCACTTCCACCATAGATTTAAATACGCCTTCCGGAAATGAGATTAAAATCGAGCAGCGCCCTGAAAAGGAAGTGACGGAGATGTGGTATAAGGAGCCTATGGCGCCAGCAGGCGTAAAGGTATTTAACCCTGCTTTTGACGTGACGGATAATGAGCTGATCACAGCCATTATAACCGAACACGGCATTGCCCGGGCGCCGTTTGCAGAGTCGCTTAAGGAAATGAAAAACAGTCAGGCTTTGTAAAATGTCCGTATTTGAACCGGCAGGCTGTCCCTCAAAATGAGATAATGTTTGATATCATAAGCTGTTTCTCTGAGAGCGAGCCGGCGTTCGACAGAATAAGGTGTCTGCTTAGGCATTTCGTAAAGCAGACATCTTTTGTTGTTAAAGAGTTGAAATCTGTTTGGAAAAATAGCGCCCCATATCGGCCTGAAGCTTTAAAAGAGAAGGGTGAAGTTCCCGGGGAAATCCCTGCATGCAGCGGAAGGTTTCAAAATTGATTACGCCCTGATAACGGATTTCCTTAAGCCCTCTCAAAAATCCCTCCCAGTCGGTTGCAATGGGAGACCAGCTTCTTGCGAATGTAAAGGGCATATTATGTAAATCGCCCACGCCGTCGTTGTCATGGAGGTGGAGGATTTTTAACCTGTTTCCTAAAGTAACTACCGACTGGTACATATTTTTGCCCAGAATATTGGCGTGTCCTATATCAAAACAGAAGCCGAAAAGCTCCTCCCCGGCAAGGCTGTTGAGTTCATCGATCATATCAGCCGCTTCTCTGAAATCGGAGCAGACGCCTTCCACCAGATGTCCGTTCTGTTCCTGAAACATGTTTTCCAGACAAACCACCAATCCCAGCTTTTTGGCAGCGGGGATTAATTTTTGATACATGGTAATGTTAAAATCGTGCTCCTCCTGACTGCTGTACTCATAGGCAAGGGTGGTGGGGTGCACCACAATGTACCGGCCGCCCATCCGGGAACAGAGCTCCATGCAGTTGATGGTGATGCGACACATTTTATCGTTTATGTCCTCCCGTCCCGGCAGCATCATGGGGAAAGGGGCGTGCATCTGCTCAAAGGTAAGCCCGTATTTTGCCGCCGCCTTAGCGTGGGGCTCAAAATCTGCCCACATTTCATCCATTGTCCGGTCAAAAAAATCGTGGACTTTTCCCGCCCGCACATCATTTACACTTAAAAATTCATCAAAGTTAAAATCTATGCAGTCAAAGCCTGCCTCTTTTATCATGCGGCAGCCTTCTTCGATATTTTCCTGTCTGATGGTTCCTGTTGATTGGATTCCTATTTTGTGCATATTTTCCCTCATTTCTGCTCTGTTTTTCGCCTTTTCGTCTCTGAATGTTATGATTTTTTTAAATAATTTGTTAAAACTATCTTTCATTATACACTATAAGCTGTAAATGGAAAATAAATTATTTCCGCAATGTTATGAGTTTTGGTATTCATAAACAAATGGGTCGAATAAAACTCAGAAAAATTTTAGCATTGATAGAAGTGCCAAATAGAATGGGATTATTGATTACCGCCGACCGGACATACTCCGAACGGAGATGCAGCCGGCGGCATTTTCTGATTGAAGCCGCCAGTACAAATTTGTATAATATTGTATAATAATAGATATTACCCTGAACGAAAAGAGAAGCAAGGACTAGAGCAATGGAACTCATCTACTTATACATCAGAAAATACGAAACCATTTTTACAGACGAAGAATTCAATTTTTCATCCAACTATACGGCGTCGTTTCAAAATGGACACTTGTCTGTACACAAAAATGAAGGAGCCATAAAAAACTACTACGGTGAAAATGTAAACAATGTAGTCCTGTTCTTAGGTCAAAACGGTATGGGAAAGTCTACATTACTGGACATATTGGGTATGAAAAGGGACGACAGAAGCAGGGACACCTATGAAATTGGCGAGGATTGCAAATGGCAGAAAATCAAATCCTCTTATTTTATGCTGTACCATCTGCATGATGATTATTTTGGATTTGAGTTTGTGGACGACAGCTTTCTACAGGGCGGCGGCAGGATTGAAAATATGGATTTGCAGGGGACAGCTGTAAATGGTGTGTTATATAAGTTACCAATGGGAGCGGTTTTCAGACTGGAAAGCGGCGTGTTTCGGTATTGCGATAATGTTATTCTTCAGTGGATGGACAAGCAGGGGATAGAAAATCAAATAGAATATGCATACCTTACATCAGACCGTTATAACAGAAGGATAGATAACAGATATAGAGAGAACGACTCTTTATTTGAAAGAAACTATTATCTCGATGAGAGCAGTTATGAGTATCTTTACAAATACTTTGTGGCGCTTAAGGAAATTGACAATGAGCTGTTGCAAGAGAGAAGCATCTTTATTGGAAATAGCATTGATGTTGATACGGAGCTGTTCAGGGGAGAGGGAAATACTGCAAATTATCTGCATGGCAAAAAAGGCGAGCTGGACGAAGTGTTTGGTTTAAAAGACAGAATACAGATACAGATGGAGGCAATATCAGGGAAGGAGCAGAAAACGGATACCCGCAGCAAGAAGGTCAAATTCCTGGAAACTTTTTTAGCGGAGCTGATAGAATATTATTTTTTGGTTCAGTTTGTAGGATGGAATGAAAATGAGGGCAGGAGAATTGATGTGGACAGGCCCTTTCCATTGTCTGTGGAGGCGTTTGTGGATCTGGAAATAAATGGCCTGTATGGAGCCGGCGAAAAAAGTACGGAAAGTAAAAACACGAACGGGAAAGGTGCAGCCATAGGTGTCGAAGATAAAATCACTGAAGGTAAAAGCACTGAAGGCAAAGATACTGAAGGTATTGCAAAACGGAACCTACAAAGCTTTCAGGAGGAGTATGCCTTTCTGTTTTATATGATAAAAAGGAACACGGATGAGGCAGGAAATATTGATTTGAAGGCTGTTCTTGCGTATACTTTAACCAGGGTAGAGGAAGCGGCAAAGAACTCGGTGGACGGCAGAGATAAAGAAATGGTGCTGAAAATAACCGGACTTTTGGAGAACCTGCCGGAGCATTATTTTAAAAGCGACAGAATGATAGAAATAAGATGCGACAGGGGAAAGGTGGATGAAAGGATAACGGAGCTGTTGCGCCAGTATGACGCTTATTTTAAAATCAGAAACAATGACAGCGGCGCCAACTGCATTGATAAAATTATGGAAATCAAAATTTCCCAGATGTCGGAAGGTCACAGAGCATTTCTCGACCTGATTGCCAAAACGGTAAGCGCTATCTACAGCATAAATCCCGGTGACAGTCTGGTGCTGCTAATTGACGAACCTGACAGGTCGCTTCACCCGGAACTGTCAAGAAGGTTTTTGGACACACTTTTAGAGAACATCAACCGGTGCAGGGACAGAAAAGTCCAGCTGGTGCTGACCAGCCATTCCCCTTTTATCGTGACGGATGTGCTTCCGGAAAATGTGTATGCCATTGAAAGCAAAGAGGGCTTTCGGAAAATCAGACACAATCAGGATACTTTTGCCACCAATATTTACTACCTGCTGATGGATTCCTTCATGTTGGAAAATACCTTTGGTGAGTATTCTTACAAACAGTTGAAGCGGATTATGGAACTTTTAAACGGAAACGATAAGATTGAACAGGAACAGCTTGAGTGGATAAAGGCCGTGATAGATCGAATCGGGGAGAAGACAGTTAAAAATAAAATGATGCGTTTGTACGAAAAGCAGGAAGGCCATAGGAACGAAATTATAACAAAAATTTTGCAGGAAACGGACGAGGACAAGATAAAAAGAATCAGGGAGATACTGGAAAACAATGGTTAAAATATCTGCATCAGATGGAGCATGGAGAATATGGGGAAATATTTAAATGTGGGGAATGCGGGCTTTACTGCGGCCGTTAAGGGAATTTATGTTGATAAGACAGAAATGATTGCTTTTATAAACAGCACTTTGGGGACAAAAGACAAACTGACCTGTGTGAGCAGGCCGCGCCGTTTTGGCAAGTAGTTTACCGCCCAGATGCTGTGTGCATATTACGATAAAAATTGTGATTCAAGAGGTTTGTTTGAAAATGGAACAAGTCTGTGGAAAGCGGAATTCAGCAAATAAAAGACAGAGATTATCCTCATGCATTTCGAAATTACGGAGGAGATATTTACCTGGTGGCTGTTAACTATGATGCGGAAACCAAGAAACATACATGTAAGATTGAGAAGTACAGAAAATAATGATTAAAATACCACTATCAGACAACCAAAGAAAAGATATGGAAACCATATACTGGAACTGGATGAGCAGATACCATTTGCGGAATTTCCTTCAGGTGATTGAAAATGATACGGAGCTAAAGAAAGTAATCGTAAAGGATAAGGACGACACGGCACTTTCGCTGAAAAAATTTCTTCTGGCGGATGATAAGGAGCTTGAGCAGATTAAATCCGCCATTGATGCAAGAGGGACAAAGCTGCAAAAAGAGACAGAGCATTATTTATGGGCAAGGTATAAAAATTACAGAGATTCCCAGGCCCCAAAGGTGGTAAGGATCCTTGGCGTGATTGCCTGTCCTTACTGTAATCAAAATCATATCAATGCGGGGTACGACAAAGATGGAAAATTCAAGTACTGGGGAGAGCTGGATCATTTTTACAACAAAAGTGTGTATCCGGAACTGGCGGTGTGCCTTTACAATCTGATTCCGGCATGCGGCGTCTGTAACCTGTTGAAAACTTCCCGGAGAGCGGAGATAGCAAATCCATATGATCAGGCCGCGAGAAGCGGCATCCGGTTTGGAACGGAGTTTGATGAGAAGTTCGATTTGGATTATTTACAGGGCAAGTCCCGGAACTTTCATATTGTCATTGATGAGGACGGACTGAATGATAAGGATAAAAGGGAGATAGAGCTTTTTGATTTAAAAAACAGGCACAGAGATTTAAAGCGGAATGTGCAGGAAATTATCATAAAGTCAAAAGCCTATGACAGGATATACGAGCAGGTTTTGAAAGAGGGATTTGAAATGAGCGATGGAGAGATCCGGTCCTACATTTTTGGATATGGGGAAAACCATTCGGACAGAGTCTTATCAAAATTTAATATGGACATAATGAACGAATTTAGAAATAAATAGTAAATCACTGATACGAGAAATTATTATGAACGTTTACTGTATCATGAATCGTAGATTCATGATCGCCATTCACTGCTTGTCGAACATGCAAGCATGCTTTCCTTGCTAACGCTCATTAATTATAAATCTCTTACAAATTGGCGATATATGGAGAATGGAGTGCTTTTTAAGCATGCAAACTATAAGAAATATAGGAGGCAGAAATGAGAACTGATAAACAGGTATATGATACAATTTTAAATTTTGCAAAATCTGACGAACGCATTCGTATGGTAACCCTGGAGGGATCCCGGACGAATGTGAATATCCCGCCGGATGCATTTCAGGATTTCGACATCACCTTTTTCGTGACGGATATGGAAAGCTTTACGACGCAGGATAAATGGCTGGATGTATTTGGCGAAAGGCTGATCATGCAAAAGCCGGAGGATATGGAGCTGTTCCCGGCGGTAGAGCATGGCTATTCCTATTTGATGCTTTTTTCCGATGATGTGAAAATAGATTTAACACTGCTGCCCCTTAAGCTTGTGGAGGAATACTTCACATGGGATAAGCTGGTAAAAGTGTTGCTGGATAAGGACAACAGGATTAAGGAGCTTCCGGTGCCTACGGATGTGGATTATCATATACAGCGCCCCAGCGAGCGGATGTATGATGATTGTTGCAATGAGTTCTGGAACACGGTAACCTATGTGGTGAAAGGATTGTGCCGCAGGGAAATCCTGTTTGCAATCGACCACATGAATGAGATAGTGCGTAAAGAGCTGCTGCGTATGATTTCCTGGCAGGTAGGCGCGAAGCGGGGCTTTTCTTTCAGCCTTGGCAAAAACTATAAGTTTCTGGACAAGTATATTTCGCAGGAGCTGTGGGAAAGGCTTTTGTCTACCTATCGGATGGATTCCTATGAGCAAATGTGGGAATCGCTGGAGCTGTGTATGGCTTTATTTCGGGAAGTTTCAGCCGGGGTAGCCCAGGAGCTTGGCTTTTCCTATCCACCTTATGATGAGAAAATCAGCGTTTATGTTGCGAGACAGAAAGCAGGGATTTATCCTGCGCATCAGATAGCCGGTAATCAAGTATGAAAATCAGAGATTTTCATCTCAAGAGTTTGTGTCTGCGCTGCATTCACAAACTCTGCTATGGGCAAAAAACAGCGCAGAAATGAGGTAAAGTTTAAAAGTCGCTTAATGGCATCTGCAATAATATTAAGATAATACGATAGAATGTGTATGGGTAAAATAATATGGGACTATCCCAAAGTTTGTGTAAACCTTCAAACTGATGTAAGATAAAATTAC
>CAJUED010000047.1:22869-30891 GCA_910585075.1 uncultured Lachnospiraceae bacterium | reverse complement strand
GAGTAATTTTATCTTACATCAGTTTGAAGGTTTACACAAACTTTGGGATAGTCCCTACATAATGGTGACTTTTTGAAAGAATGTCCTAATGTGGATACGTCAAATGTTCATAAGAATTTTGTCTTAAAAAAACTGTAAATCGCGCTCAAAGCGAATGCATTGATTTTTTCACTTCTGTCAATATGTTTTTCGTTATTGTTACTTTTTCAGAAAATCGCTAAATTCTTTCAATTCCTTTTTTGTATCTTCTGAAAGTCTGTTATATTCTATATCATGAATTGCTCCCTCTAATGTATATAAATGCACAAGACACACATTCGGATATTTCTGCTTTAATCTAAGAAATGCGTCTTTTGCACCTAGCGCAATAAGTTTTTCAGAAGATTCGATACCAACAGATATCAGCTTTTTCTCCATTTCTTTACCAATATTCATCAGTGACGTTAATTCCGACATATTTATCTCCAACTTTCTACGATTTGCATATTCCTATAAACACGAAGTGGTCATTCTATTGTAGCAATCGCTTCTTTATAAGTTTTCCCTGTATTGTTTTTTAACCATTTTTGAAAAGCTACATTGAATGAAAAACCGCTTCCAATATATTCTCTAAAAAAGCTCTATGCTTTTCTGAACAGACAAAGTTCGCTTCAATTTTTGTATCTTCGCTTATGTAGAATATCAACAATAATTTCACGCTCTCTTTTTATTCGATTTCTATCATCCTTTTAATTCCATTCGAGATAACTTCAAACCCCATTTTTTCGTAAAATGGTTCTTTCCCTTTGGCTGAAACACCCCCGATTGTTGTAAATTTTCCGGTAATAGAATTTGCTTTTGCATAATCAACTAAGTGATCAACAATCATTGTTCCGATACCTTTTCGCTGAAATGGCGGCAAAATTATTATTTCTTGAAGATACCAATACATAGCACCATCTCCAACAAGTCTACCCATCCCTACAAGTTCCCCATTATATATTGCTGAAACATTTATTAACCCATTCTGCAAAGCTTTTCTGGCATGCTCCACCGGTATCTCAGCAAATCCTGTTTCTATTCGTAGCTTTATAAAGTCCTCTGGTTGTAAAACATTATCAACAAGTCTGATTTTTTCACAAATATTCTCACCCATATTCATCCTTCAACATAAAATTCTATGCTACAACTGAATCCAATAACGCTGTTCAATATGTCCATCTGCCTCAACTTCATTTTCCAATACTCCGCCATTATTTATTATTGATTTCGCTGAACCAATGTTGTCTTTGTCGCAACATATCAAAACTTTCTCAATCCCAAGTCTTTTACATTCGTCTAACGCCAAACCAATCATTGCGGTCGCATAACCTTTTCCTCTTTCACTGGGTCTAATTCCATCACCTATATGACCGCCAGTTTTCAAAAGTTCATCATTTAAATAATGACGGATATTAACAGCTCCTACAAAAATATTTCTATCTTTATCAAGGCAAAATAAAGTTGTATCAGGAACCCAGCCATTCTCAGTTTCTTCCTTTGTGTCAAGATTTTTTAAGTATTTATCAAAATCATGAAAATCATTTGCCCATATTTTCCACGGAGACATATCTGTGTGATTTACTATAATATCATTCTTCCATTCTGTCAGCATTTCAAATAGCTGCTCCCTATATTCACTGCTTAATCTCACAAGTTCAATATTTATTTTCTCTCCCTCCAAACTTTTTCAATTTGTGAATTTGATCATATTACTTTCAAATTCTTCCCGGCAATCCGGCTCTATCTTTTTATATTCCCCGGTCAAATTTTCTAATTTTTTTGACAGGTAAATGATGAAATCATCATCATTGCAGTATTCTTTATACGGAACAGCTATATTTTCATTATACCAAGCTCCTGTACCATCAGGAATATAACCTCTTTTAACATACATTCGCTGTGCGGAACCATATCCACTGTGTAATCCTACTCCAAGATAAACAGTATCAGAATATTCGGCAGCAATTTTCTCTGCTATGTCCATTAGTTTTGTTCCTATACCATTTCTACGAAACTTTTCAAGAACACCAAAATCAACAATTTCACTATATCCCTCGTTTGCAAACGCACCCCATGTTGAATTTGGATAAATATTGATATATCCTGCAACAGCTCCTCTATATTCAGCAATTAATGAAATACATTTTCCATTATTAAAATCGCTAATTCTGTTAATATACTTATCTACCGTCTGCTTCCACCCCTGTGCTATTTCTTCATCACATATTATCTGCGCATCTTCAAACAGTATTGTCCTTATCAATATGTTTTCATCTCTAAAATATTCCATTTTTTACCTCATCAAATTCCTCTTTCAAATATTTGTTGCCCCCGATACTGCATTATAAAAAGATATGTGATAAAATCAAATAGCCCGACGATTTAACAACATGACAAAAGAGGGCAAGTAATATCGGGATATATAAAAATACGGGCAGTATACTGTAATCACAGCAAAGGAGGCCGATAAACATGGAATGGACAGAAGCAATCAGGGAGGCCATCAGCTATGTCGAAAAGCATATAACAGAAGATATTACCATGTATGATGTGGCAGACCATGTTCATATTTCTCCCTTTTATTTTCATAAAGGGTTCAGTATCCTGTGCGGATATTCCATAACAGAATATATCAGAAACCGCAAACTTGCACTTGCAGGCCAGGAACTGCTTGCGGAAGATATTTCAGTTATAGAACTTGCCATGAAATACGGATATGATTCACCCGATAGTTTTACTAAGGCTTTTACCCGTTTTCATGGATATTCACCTTCCATTGTGCGCAGGGATAAGACAATGCTTAAGGCTTTTGCGCCGCTGCAATTAACAATATCATTGAAAGGTGGTTATGCTATGGATTACAGAATTACGAAAAAAGAAGCTTTTACGGTGTTGGCAGTGTCAAGGGAGTTCAGCTACCAAAACGCAAAACAGGACATTCCTTTATTTTATCAGGAGCATTATGCGTCGGGAAATGGGAAATATGTATGCGGAATGTTTGGAATCAATATTGATCCCCAAATGGGTAACCAGCGTTTTGAGTATCTGATCGCGGATATTTATAATCCGGCAATCGATATTCCGAAGGGCTTTGTAGTCAAAACAATTCCGGCATTTACATGGGCGGTTTTCCCTTGTAAGGGCGCGCTTCCACAGGCTCTGCAGGGGGTAAATGAAAAGATATTTTCCGAATGGCTTCCCACATTACATGACTATGAGTTTGCAGCCGGATATTGCTTGTCAAAGAGTTTAATACAATATCATTTGCCTCCAAACAGCAAAGCTGCCATTACTTACTAACCTTCATATTGCATAGGAACATATGGAAGAATCCCCCAAGTTATCTCATCAGCATAATGAACCTCCGTACTTTCTTTTTTCAATTGTACCACACCCATTCTCTGTTTACTACTAGCAGATTTTCCGGTTTTCCGATTTTCTGAAGGCTGCTTTTCAAGTCAAATACCCTCGCGGCATTCGTCAAATCAGCTTGCTGATTTTATGCTCGTGCAAGCACGGCACTTGGCTCATTGCTCGCGAAAATAAATAAGCACCCTTCCACAATATCAATACCTGTCAGTACAAGTGCCAAGTAAGTATATTAACCTTCTACATCTATTTTCCTTTCACGAATTGTAACTGCCAGGAAAAAGACTTATACTTTTAGTAATGTAATTCGGAAATTGGAGAAATGACATGAATAAGAAAACAGAAGAATCAAGATGTGGAAATGGAACTCTGCTACAGGAATTATCAAAAAAAGCCAAAATTCAAGTACATGGATTAGATGTATCAGAGAACATGATTCATATTGCAAAAATGCGTTATCCTAATATGCATTTTAAGGTACGGCCCTGTTACCCACTTGAATGGAGCGATGAAAGTATTGATATCATAACGGTATGCTGTGCATTTCATCATTTTGATAATCCACAAGGATTTGTTAATGAATGTAAAAGAGTTTTAAAGAAAAACGGTACAGTGTATATAGCTGACCCAAACTTTGGAGCGTTACTTAGGTTTTTGCAAATAAATTTTGGTTTCCCTTTTCAAAAAGTGGAGACGTGAGAGTATACAGCCCAAAAGAGTTAAAGGCAATTTTTTATAATTCCGGATTTAAAGCAGTACAGATTTATAGAAAAGATAAAGGATTGTTTCTTAAAGCTAAAAAGTAACAATAACTTGCTTGCAGTGCTTTACTTTTAATTTTATTGCAACGTTTTGGACACAGGAATATAATTTAAGAATGTCAACAATTTCTTGTTTGTATGATTATTAATAAATCAGTATTGGAGGGATTAATAATGAGCAAAGAGCCAATTATCGAAACAGATAGGTTGATTTTACGTCCAATAGCACTTGATGATGCGGAAGCCTGTTTCAGTTGGAACAGCGACGAAAGAGTTACAAAATATATGGTATATTCCACATATTCTGATATTAGTCAATCTATAGACTGGATAAATTCCACACTTGTTGATGAACAAGAATGGAATTGGGCATTTGTTTTGAAAGAAGAAAATAAAGTAATTGGAACAGGAAGTATAGGTCCTAATGATCAGATGAAAGATTATTGGGGTATTGGATATAATCTTCATTATGATTATTGGCACAAGGGATATTGCACTGAAGCAATGAAGGCTATTATTAAATTTGCATATAGAAAACTCGGCGTTAAAAAAATATGTTCGGATCACGCAGTAGATAATCCGCGTTCCGGAAAAGTTATGGAAAAATGTGGATTGAAATTCGACCATTATGGAGAATATACAAAACTTGATGGCAGTCAAACATTCAAGGCAAAATTTTACACAATGGATTTGGAGTAAAATGCGATTCTTTATACCTATATTTTCAAGTATGTCGCGCGGACTTGCTGGAGAAAAATTTCAGTTTGGTTTTTAAGATTGTAAGGGAAAAAGAGGAATAATACATTATGTTACCTATAAAAATCTATAATTAAATTTGAGAAAGGACATTCATTTATGAGAATCCGGCCATATATACCAAACAAAGATTACGAATATATATCAAAATGGATTGACAATGAAAGAATCCATGCCTTTTGGTGTGCAAACCGTTTATCATATCCTATTTCACAAAAATCTTTCCATGATTTTTTAGAGAAAAATTCTATGGATTGGACAGACAGTGCCTATGTGGCAACAGAAAACAACGGACAGCCGGTAGGTTTTTTCTGTTATTCCGTCAACGCAGAAAGCAATATAGGGTTTCTTAAATTTATAATAGTTGATAGCACAAAGCGCGGAGAAGGTTACGGTAAGGGAATGTTGAATCTGGCTTTGCAATATGCCTTTCAGATAACCGGAGCGGAAGCAGTTCAATTAAATGTTTTTAATGAAAATACTTCAGCGAAACGATGTTATGAAAAAGTCGGTTTTGTTGAAAGAAATATTGATAAAGATGCTTTTTCATATAAAGATGAACTTTGGAGCAGATGTAACATGATAGTTTCAAAACAATAATTTTATAGTTCTGCAAGATTGCCTTGCGTTGTGTTTTTATCTTTGCGCCTATATATTACCATATAAACATCCCATATATTATTGGTTTATGAAGGATATTGATACAATCCAATTCCGGTGGGATACGAAAAAAACTGTTGATATATTAACGTGGATTCTAAAAGGGTTTAATGATGATTTTTTGATGCAAATACACAAAGAACAAGATATTGAATTTGAAAAAATAGAGCAGGAATATATGAAGAATCTAAGAGAATATATGGAAATTGTAAAAGTAGGAATTGTAAAATAGGAGGGCGTTATGTTTTATCATTCTCATAATGGAAGTGTTTGTATTGGAAATTCCGAAATGGATTACGTTTCTTTTGGTAATGGAAGTGAAAATCTTGTCATGTTGCCCGGATTAGGAGATGGGTTATCTACGGTAAAAGGAATGGCACTTGTCTTTTCAATAATGTACAGGATATATGCAAAAAAATTTACAGTCTATGTTTTCAGTCGGAAAGGAAATTTGCAGGAAGGATATTCTACAAGAGAAATGGCCAAAGACCAAGCAGACGTTATGACCGGTCTTGGTATCTCAAAAGCAAATATTTTGGGTATATCTCAAGGCGGTATGATAGCACAATATTTGGCGATTGATTTTCCTGATTTAGTGGATAAACTTATATTGGCGGTAACAAGTGCAAAGCCAAACAAAGTAATAGAAAATGTTATTAGCGGTTGGGTTGAAATGGCAACGCAGGAAAATTACAAGAATCTAATGATTGATACAGCCGAAAAGTCATATTCAGAACGTTACCTAAAAAAATATCGGCTGATTTATCCCTTTCTTGGGAAAACAGGAAAGCCCAAAAGTTTTAAGCGATTTCTAATACAGGCTATGTCTTGTGTTGAACACAATGCTTATAATGAATTAAATAAAATAAAATGCCCGACATTAGTTATTGGAGGGAATTGTGACAAAATTGTAGGAACAACTGCTGCTTCTGAAATAGCTGATAAAATTAGTGGAAGCGAATTATTTATTTATAATGGTTTGGGTCATGCGGTATATGAAGAAGCAAAAGACTTTAATAAGCGCGTTTTAGATTTTCTTAACGCTATGTGAATATTTTGACTGTGAAGTTGGCGATTTGTTTTAAATACGTGAATGGTAATAAAATGGTTTTGTACTCCTCCGAATATTCTGCAACACCAGAAAAGAAGGGGAAGATTTTCCATAAATTTACCGGAAACCCTTCCCCTGCATTCTTTGTCAATCTATTTTTCTAATGGGAATTCCGGTACTCATTTGCCGACATTCCCGTCATCTTCTTGAACACCCTGGAAAAATGTGCCAAGTCCTGAAAACCCACAAGTTCCGCCACATCGCAGATACGCAGTGATGGGTCTTTCAATAATTCTTTGGATTTCTCTATCCGCGCACCGTTTAAAATATCCGAAAAAGTCTTGCCTGTGTGCCTGCCAATCAGCTTCGACAAATGCCACTGGCTTACGTAAACCTGTTCCGCCACCTCCGTCAGCCGAAGCTTCTCTGCGGAATGTTCCCGTATATAATCCAGCGCATGATTCACAATAAAGCTGTTTGCTTCGGTAATCTCCGCTCCTTCCCGGGTATCTGCCCCGTCCTGGGGCTCAGCCTCCGCTTCCCTTTCCGTATCCGATGCTTCGCCGGTAATACCAAGCTGCAAAAGCCGCTTTACCGATGCATCAACAGCCTCCACCAGCTCATTCATCTTAGATGGTTTTAACAGAAACCGCAGCACTCCCAGCTCTATGGCCCGTCTTGCATATTCAAATTCCCGGTAACCAGTCAGAATCACAATCTGCATGTCCGGAAATTCTGATTTCAATCCTGCAATCATTTTCAGACCGTCCAGTCCCGGCATATTAATATCGGAAATAATAATATCCGGCCTTTCCCTGCGAATCACTTCCATTCCTTCTGCTCCGTCATAAGCAGTGCCCGCAACGGTACAGTTCCAATTCTCCCATGCCATTGTCCTGGATAGACCCTCCACAATCAACGGCTCGTCATCAATAATTACAACTTTATACATGATATCCCCCGCACTTTAGCCTTTCACCGCGCCAGCAATCATTCCTTTGATGATATATTTCTGTAAAAAACAGTATACAATAATTACAGGCACAATTACCAGTGCCACCGCCGCTGCCGTCAGGCCATAATTGGTTCCTTCCTTTGCCGTCAGTTGATTCAGCAGCATAGTAATACCGTACATCTCCGGCGTCCTCATGAAGAAGGACTGGGTAAATAAATCGTTATAGCTCCACAGGAAAGAAAAAATCGCCACCGTTGCAAAAGAAGGCTTTGTAAGCGGAAGCACGACCTTGAAATAAATCTGGTAGGCGCTGCACCCTTCCATGTAAGCCGCTTCCTCCAGTTCAACCGGAAGCCCTTTCATATAGCCAATCAGCACCACCATGGCAAAAGAAAGATTTCCCGCCGTCTGAGGCAGAATCACTGACAACATTGTCAAGAACCAATTTC
>CAJUED010000047.1:0-22859 GCA_910585075.1 uncultured Lachnospiraceae bacterium | reverse complement strand
GGAAAACACCGGGATAATCGTTGCAGATGCCGGGAACATCATTCCTGCAATCACAAGAGAATATAAAAACCCGGAGCCAAAAAACTTGTATCTGGAAAGTGCATAAGCTCCCATACCGGCAAGTAAAACCACCAAAAGCGCCACTGTCATGGAAATGAAAATACTGTTTTTGTAAGAACCTAAAATATCCAGGTTATTGAACGCTTTTCTGTAATTCGCCATAGTGAACAATTCGCCAAGAGGCAGGGAAAAGGAGTCTGCCAGAATCTTATCTTTTGCCTTGAAAGAATTCTGCACTACCCATACAATCGGATAGATGGTTGTCAGAGACCAGAAAATCAAGATCAGATACACAATAACCGCACCAACCGGACTTTTTTTCTTTTTCGTCATAGGTTCCCTCCTAATAATCCTTTTCCCGGAAAATCATGTTGACTGCTTTGGACAATACAATCCCCAGCAACACAATCATCACCGCCAGCGCCGAAGCATAATCTACATTCTTTGTCTCCATGGTATGGTAATACATATAAGTTCCCGTCAGGAACGTTGATTTCAGAGGCATCCCCTTAGGGAACATGGTCCATGGCAGGTCAAATACTTTCAGCGCCCCTGTCACCGCCAAGATACTGCAGGTACAGATAACATTGTGCAGAAGGGGAAGTGAAATATAACGTACTTTCTGCATGGTGGTCGCGCCGTCAATCCTTGCCGCCTCATACAGTTCATCGGAAATATTATTTAAGCCTGTAATCAGAATTACAAAGTAAAACCCCACATACTGCCACATAACCGGAAGCATCATGGTAAACATGGCGATTCCCTCCGCTTTCCAGTCAATCAGTTCCGTCCTCCCGAAGTACTCCAGTATCTGGTTCACCATTCCCTTGTCGTACAGAAAGAGCAGATTAAAGTCCCAGCGCCGTTGCCGAGATGACAATAGGGAAAAAGAATACCGTCTTGAAAAACTGCTTTCCTCTCTTTACATTATCCACCATAAGCGCCAGGATAATCGCAATCCCCACCTGGCCCACCAGCGTCACAAGCATCATCAGCAGCGTATTTTTTACGGAAGTCCACACATTTTCGTCCCGAATCATCTCCTGATAATTCAGATACCAGGGGGTATTGAAGCCGGTTCCCGAACTTCCAAGCTGTCTGATGTCCATAAAGCTGTTGATAAAGTTTTTTATAAAAGGATAATAAAGATACACCGCCATAAACAGAAATGCCGGAAATAAAAATAGCAATGCCGGCTTTTTATTTCGATAAATATTCGCGCCCATAAGCCACCTCCTGTTTTCGCGATAACTTCTTCTGATATTGCAAAAGAAGGGGCAAGGTTATCCCCACCCCTCTCCTGAACTTTCTTTACTTACTGGTTATGATACACTGCAAGTCCTTCTGCCACTGCATCTTCCGCTGATACTTTACCTGTTACAATCTCAGGCATACCGTCAAAGGTAGATACTCTACATTCTCCCTGGAACAAATCCTGTGCTGCTCCTGTCAGGGAAGTTGTGCCTGCCATCATACTCATTGCCTTAATCTGTAATGCATTGAACTCGGATTCGTCAACCTCAGGCGCATTCTTGAGAGCGGAAGCCGCATGCTGTGCAAAAGCCGGAATCACGCTGTCAGAAGTCATGTATTTTACGAAGCTTACCGCTGCGTCTCTCTTAGCAGGGTCATCCCATGCCTTTTTCGTAATATAGTATCCCATGGAGATACCGCCTACCAGATCGCTGGCTTTCCGCTCGCCGCTGCCCGGCACATAGGTCACGTCAAATTTCGCCAGTTTTGCTTCATCTAATGTGGAAGCATCTTCCGGGTCGGACTGGCATGCGCCTACAATTCCGCCTACCTTCCAGGAACCGTCTATCAGGAACGCCGCTTTGCTTTCCGTAAACATTGCAAAAGTTTCATCATCTGTTGCCGAAAGGGTATTTTCAGGGAAATATCCCAGCTCATATAGTTCCTTGATATCGTTCATGCCTGCCACCCATGCCTGGCCGTTCGTATCGTCCACGCTCTCCGGAATATCGAGATGGGTTGCCGGAGATTGATGATTATAAATTGCAAACTCCCACCAGTAATGGGGAATGTCACCAAGCGCCGCTGCTATCGGCACATACCCTGCCGCCTTAATCTTCTCGCAGTCGGCTTTGAACTGTTCCATGGTATAATTGCCATCCGGCATGGATACGCCTGCCGCATCCAGTATCTCAGTATTTACAAACATTGCCTCCCAGAAGCCATTTACGGGCACTGCGTATTTCTTTCCGTCCACCAGAGAAGGCTCAATCAAATCATCGTTCATATTACCCGCATAGTCCGAATATTCCTTGCGGATATCATCGATGGAAACCACCTTCCCCGCTTCAATAAAGCTGTTGGCATCGGCCCCGTTAAAGAAAAACAAAACATCCGGCTCCGAACCGGTCTCAAAGTCTGTGATAATCCTTGCCTTAAAAGTCTCATCGGAAGTCGCCGAGGTATCCTTCACGGTATTTCCGGTTTCCTTTTCCCATGCCGTATAGGCATCCTTGTAATTTTGGGCGTTGGTATCCTCACCAGCAAATGTGGTAGTCACCGTAAGCTCCACCGCCTTGCCTGATTTTCCGCTGCCCGAAGAGTTTCCGCACGCTGTCATGGATAATATCATTACACCCGCAAGCGCCATCGCTATCATTCTTTTTTTCATTTCACTTTCCTCCCTTCCCTATGAGGTATCTTTTTCTTTGATGTATTCATCATACTATTCGGGCAAAAGAAAAGTAATTGTCATGATTGTTCTTTTTTGTCTGTTTTTGCTATGTTGTCGTATCTATTTTGATTAAAATTGTGCTTATTGTATTATTTTGTTCATCTCCCCTTATGAATAGTCCACAATCCTCCCCGTATATCATCCTGATTCTTTGGTCAACATTCCGAATGCCAAGGCTCACCCTCCTTTCCCCTGACGGTTCCGCCTCCTGGGATAAAAGCCTGTCTATTTTTTCTCTGTTTTCTTTTGTCAGATGCCCGTTATCCTCCACCTCGATGCTAAGATACCCATCCTCCCGAAGAAAAATCCTGATTTCCAAACGCCCTTTACCGGTGATATCTATGCCGTGTTCCACGGCATTTTCCACAATCGGCTGTATAATCAGCCGGGGAACCTGCGTCTCCATCAGATTTTCGTCTATCTGCTTCACGCACTGGAATTTGGAGCCGAAACGCTGGGATATAATATAAAGATAGGCGTCTGCATACGCCAGCTCCTCTGCCAGAGAGTGAAACTGCTCCTCCTTCCGGTTCATGGTCTCTCCTAACATGACAGAAAGAGCCTCTATCATCCCGCTAACCTTATAATTTCCATTCAGCCGCGCTTCCCAGTTAATGATTTCCAGGGTGTTATTCAGAAAATGAGGATTAATCTGCGACTGCAGCGCCATAATTCTTGCGTCCCGCAGCGCAACCTCCTCCAGATAAATCCTGTCAAACTGCTGCTTTAACTGCCGGGACATATGATTAAAAGATTCCTTCATATGATAAAATTCTTCGTTATCCTCTTTATTTTCTATCGTAATTCCCAGATTCCCATCTCTGACCATATCTGCGGCAGTAATCATCTCCTGCAATGGCACAGTCACTTTCTGATGAAAGAAATTCATTGTCTGTATCACAAGCGGCGCCATAAACACCAGCAAAATCAAAAACATCAGATACATGACATCCATTCCTGCGTGAGTTGTCTTATTATTAATATCGACTACAAGAGTCAATTCTCCTCCATACATCCTGCTCCTACGGTAAGCATGGGAAGGTGTTCCAAAACTGTAGGCATACCCTTCATCCTCGTTTTCCAGCCGCTTTGCGGCACGCTCCGGCAGGATTTTTGCCGCGCCGTCCCCTTGCTCCATAAGAAGTTCACCATTCCAGTATAAAGCGGCATTCTCATATCCCCAGACACCGGCATAACTTTGCATAAGAGAATCCTCATCCAGTTCCAGGCAAAGCACAGCGTAGGGCGTAAACCCGGAATCCACCAGATTTCTCACCATATAAACCCGCCCTTTTACTCCCACTAAAGCGGTTCCCGTATCAAGTTCCTTTGCCGCCTTCACTATTTCCTCTTTCGCATACGCCTGGAAAAACTTGATATCCTGATAGGTTCCGCCGTTACTATTGTTCAGCGCATGATAACAAGAATCCGGATCTTTCAGCACCACCAGCTCCGCCGTCCTGCAGTTGTCATCATACTTGTACTGCTGTTTTAAGAATTTTTCCACATTGTCTTTAAAATCGTTTTGATTGCCGTCCTGACAAAATTTCAGGTAACTTTCCCTGATTACCTCCATATAAGATGCGTTTTTGGATGCCACTTCGCATGCCTCAAGCTGCATCCGCATAATATCCGCTGCCTTGTCCATAGTGGACAAGACCGTATTCTTCACCTGTTTATAATTGTAATCCGTCACAAGGAACAACATAATAAGAATCAACATTAACAATGGAAAAAACCACCCAAACAGGAGCATCCGCACCATGCTCCATCTGAGTGATTTTTTTGAAACATTTCTTTCTTTTAAATTTTTTATAACCGCTTTCATAACTGTCTTTCCCGATTCATTTCCGCAAGCAATGAGTCAAGTGCCATGCTTACATGAACATTTGACTTCCTCATGCAACTGCCAGATAGCTGACTGCTACAATCCCAGATACTCTTCAAATAATCTGCAGAAGTCCGCCGCGTCCTTTTTGCCTTTCATCTCGCAAAAAATACGCAAAAGCGGCTCTGTCCCCGAGAAACGCACCGAAATCCATCCGCCGTCCTTTAAGTAAATCTTCAATCCGTCCAGATAAGATATATCAGAGACCTCATAAGGAATCTGCGGCAGTTCCTTTTCTTCCAGAAGCCGCCTGCGGATATCCTCCTTCTTCTTAGGACTGAAACGATAGTCCCGTTCCTCTAACGCCATGCCATCGTATTCCCTGCGGATCGTCTTCATAATTTCCGACAGTTTCATACCTGTTACCGCAATCATCTCCACCAGGAGGGCGGAGGCATAAATACCGTCCTTCCCTTTAATATGTCCTCTCACAGCCATACCGCCCGAGGATTCGCCGCCAATAATGGCATCTGTGGCAAACATTTTTGCTGAAATATGTTTGAAACCTACCGGAACCTCATAACACTCCTCGCCAAAACTCTCCGCCACCCTGTCAAGCAGATGGGTAGTGCAGATATTCCGAACCGCCGGTCCGTGCCATCCCTTATATTTTACCAGATAATAGTATAACAATACCAGAATATCGTTGGGATGCAGAAAATTTCCTTTATCGTCAATCACCCCGATTCTGTCCGCGTCCCCGTCAGTGGCAATTCCCAGATTGCATTTTTTGTCCAGCACATAGTTCTGCAGGGTGCGCAGGGTTTCCGCTGTAGGAGCGGGAAGTTTCCCCCCGAAAAGCGTATCGTGCCGCTCGTGTATGGTCTCCACTTCACATCTCGCCGTCATAAGGATCGTTTTCAGGGAAGTTTCACTTACGCCGTACATGGGGTCTAAGGCAACTTTCAGCCGGCTGTCCTTTATCCGTTTCATATCAATCGTGTCAATGATACTGTCCAGATATTCATTCAGGGGATAAATTTCTTCAATCAGTCCCGCTGCAACTCCTTCTCCATAGCTAATATCGTCCACCGGGATATCCGTCACCTCATTGATATAATGCTCGATATCCGCAGTCTGCACCTCATCCGCATCCCTGCCTCCAAAAGTAAATACCTTGATGCCATTATAAATGGCAGGATTATGGCTCGCCGTAATCATCATTCCATAATGGAATTGATGCTTCATCACGTAAAACATTATCAGCGGCGTAGGAGCGGACTTGTTAATCAGATAAGCCTTAATACCCTCCGCGGCAAAAACCTGCGCCGCCCACTGCATCGCCTCCTTGGACAAAAACCTCCTGTCATATCCCAGCACGATTCCATCTTCCGCTACCTTTTCTTCCTTCATCTTGTCGCAGAGCGCCCTTGAAAGTATCTGGATATTTTCTCTGGTAAACCCATCCCCGATAATGGCCCTCCATCCGCCTGTCCCGAATTGAATCATTTTGCCTTCCCTCCATCAGATATCCCTTCATACACTGCCTGTCATCTCTCATCCCATTATAACTTCCACGCTATGGCAGCTGCCCGCCTCCATAGGCGGAATTTGGGCAACAGCCGCCCCATCCACCCGGATTTCTTTTATCCCTTTCATCACACCCTCTGGATTCCTTACCTGAATCTCATACCGGACTCCCCGCCAGATGCGGACTGCTGAAAATCCTTTCCACTGTGACGGAATACAGGGGTCGATTACCAGCCTGTCATAGTCCGGCCGGATTCCCAGCATATATCTGGTAGCCGAAAAATAAGACCAGCCACCGGAACCTGTCATAAAAGGGTGCCTTGCCCTTCCAAAGGCGCTGTGGTCTTTTCCCATAATAAACTGACAATAGGAATAAGGTTCCGCTTCCCTGACTTCAATCTTATCATTCTGCCAGTAAGGGCAGAGGGCGTTATAAAATTTCATTGCCAAATCCCCCCTTCCCCGCATACACGCCGCCGCCCATGCCCAAGGATTGGGATGGGAAAAGACAGCGCCGTTTTCTTTTACACCCGGATACACTCTGGTGACAAACCCAATATCGTCATCCGGCTTTGTATAAGAAGGGGTATTGAGCAAAAGCCCGTAGGAAGTATAGAGGTATTTATCGATAGCTTCAAGCGCCTTGTCCGCTTTATCTTCATCAGCCGCCCCAGACAAAACCGCCCAGGCATTGGACTCTAAATGAACCCGTCCTTCCACATCCGCCTGACACCCGATTTTCCTGCCATTGGCCGTAATCCCCCGGATAAACCACTCTCCGTCCCAAAGCTGGCTGTTGCACACCTCCCGGACCCTCTCCGCTGCCCGCCCATAGATTTCCGCATCCTGCGTATTTCCCAGATGCCGCGCCAGTCCTACAAAATGTGTCAACGCCCAATAGTGGAGAAAGCTCACCATAGCGCTCTCCCCTCCGCCCAGGTTCAAACAATCGTTCCAGTCCGCCCGAAGCCCTTTACAAATCCCGCTCTGCCCCACCTGCTCCGTGGAAAAATCCAGGATTTTCTTCAAATGTTCATAAACGCTTTCTGTCTCTTTCTTTCCTTCCAGGAAGGTATCCGCATAGGGCAGCTGCAAATCTGCAAAAGCATCGTCACCTGTCTCTTTGATGTACTCCGTCACCGCTGCCACCAGCCAGAGAGCGTCATCTGAACAGACATCCTTCAGTCCGTGGATAATGCTGCCCTTATCCGGCTGGGGGATAACTGTGGGCGACTTGAACGGTTTCACCCCGGTATCTTCCATAAACCATTCCGGCTCAAAGAGATGCAGACCATATCCCTCACTGGTCAGTCCCCGCAGAAGCTGCTCTATACGCTCCCTGCATTTCTCCGGATTGGAATGGGGGATTGTCATGGCATCCTGCGCCGTATCCCGGTATCCCAAACCAACTCTGCCGCCCACCTCAATAAAGGAAGCAAACCGAGAAAACATGACATTAATTTCCGACTGATACAATGTCCAGGTATTAATCAGCGTATTCATTCCCTCATTGGGCGTCTGAATCTGTAGTTTCGAGCATTTCTCCTCCCAATACTGCTTTAAATCCGCGTAAACATCGTCCACCGCCTTGTTATTGCCGTATCTTTTACGGATGCGTCTTCCTTCCGCCCTGTTTCCTTCTCCCAGCATAAAAACAAGGCGCACTTCTTCGCCGGGCCCAAGCGTCAGGTTTTTCTGCAAGCTGCCGCAGTGATTGCCGCCCTTTTCAAAGGAAGAAAAGCACTTCCCCGCCGCAACCGCCGCCGGGTCACTTTCCGAATGGTAAGTTCCGATAAATTTATCTCTCATACAGTCAAAACCGTCCGGCTCAAAATCAGCCGTAAAAAACTGGTAACCGTACTCCTCATAAAATAAATCTTCTTCTATAATTCCATCTTCATAGGAAGAACCGGCGCAGTAAAGGCTCATCTGGTGGTTCTGGTTATCAATCATAATATGGTGGAAGGAAAATTCCAAATAAGAAAAAACGCTTAAATCTCTCGTCTTCTCCCCAGTATTCTGAATCCTGACATCCCACAGCAGCACCGCTTCCCCCTTAGGAATCACCATTTTCTGAGAAGCTTTGATGTCCTGATATTCACATTCATAAACCGTATAGGACATTCCATGGCGGCAGCGGTATTTCGCCTTATCGAGAGACTTCCCCACCGGCTGCCAGGACACCGTCCAGTAATCTCCATTGTCATTATCCCTCAGATACACATAAAATCCCGGCCTGTCCATGGGAACCCCATTTCCACGAAAACGGCTGATTCTGTGATATTCCGGCGTCTTATAAAACAAATATCCCCCTGCCGTGTGGTTTATCACTGCCGCCATATCCTCTACGCCCAGATAATTCGTCCATGAACAGGGAAGGTCAACCTTATCAATCACATATTCCCTGTTTTTATTATCAAAATATCCGTACTGCATATAAACCTCCATTCTTGCCAACAACCCGGAAATTGGGGCATAAGCACAAATTTCTCTGTGAAAAATCTATTTTTCACAGTAATCCCTCCATGCTTACGGAGTGAAAGCTTTCTCTTTCACCCTTACCCCATGAAAACCCATAAATATTGTCTATTTTTATTATAAAGGAGATTTGGTTTTTCGGAAATAGTTGAAAGTGTGAATCTTTGCCGATTTTTGCGGAATCGTAACGGTTCAGCCTAAGGCTTTGCATTGGCGGATTCCGTACCAATCATTCCCCACTGACTGTATCCTGTTCTCGTGGAATGCGCACGTGTTCTTACCATGTCTTTCATATCACTAAAAGGAAAATCCTATAAACTTCCATCCATCAGCAAATAAGAATTACGATACGAAATTATATATCATATCAACCGTATCTGAAACGCTTAAGTTTTTGGTTAGTATCTTTTCAGGAATAATATGAATGAAATCATTTTCTTTCCACCATCTTCTCATGTCTTGTTCGCCAAAATCTGCCTTATTAGGCTTTGTTTCATGTCTCCGTAGCGTTTCTTCAAATGGTAAGTCATAATAAAAAGCAAATATATCTTTCCCATATTCTTGTACAGCCATTTCAAACAAAGGCATATAAACCTCTGCAGGAAGTATCCCTTCCAAAATTGTAACATCTGAATTTTGTCTGCCATACTTGAGCAACTGCATTATCAAAGGCAATGCTTCTACATCTTTAGCGTGCAATATCTGCATTCGTACCATATCATGTGATATTAACATGGTGTTCCGCCCAAATTTTTTCTGCAACATTTTTGACACCATAGTTTTTCCACTACCGGAATTTCCTCTTAATATAATAAGCTTAGACATTATCATATTCCTCATTTATGACATCTATATTAGTGTTTGTCATTTACATGTTCAAACCACTACTAAGGAAAATTTTTTCCCCACATACCGAAAAGCGGTACTGTCAAATCAATTCCAATGCTCTTTTATAAAGTGGATCTAAATCACAGCCACAATTCCCACATTCTTTGTCTGCCTGCTTGATTGTCGATACTAATGTATCTTTATCAGCTTTTCAGTTTAACCATTGTTTCGCCGGAATGGATATTAAATCCCAACCAGACACAGCAAACTTTTCCATAATTGATTTCAATTCTTCCATGACATAACTCCTTTCAAACTTGCATTTTACGATTTTTTAATTCTATAACTTTGTTCTTTTTTAGATATAACTGCAATTCCTCTCTGTCTGCAAAGATTTTGTATGAAAGTCTGCCATTTTCACTTTTCAATTCATAAATACCACATAGCTTTTTCATGCTATAATCCGCAGTACGCAAATACAATTTTGTAATTTTTAACGACTTAAAAGGAAAATTCCACCGTTGCAATCCACGATTGGGATCATGTTCAATGCAAATACAACGCCCACAAGTTCCACAAATGTATTGTGTATGATTCTTTAAACAATCCAGCGGATTTAACAATGGCGTTATTCTGTTTTCATCAACATAGCATTCCATACACATATCCAGTTCACACCCTTTGCAACTCCCAATTTTTCTACAAACTGGAAGTTGAATGAATCATAACCTAATCCAAAACCGATTGAATCCACTTGATTCTTCTATTTATCGAATCCATAACTATTGTGCTTTCCATTGCTGCCTCAAAACCATGGCAAGCACCTTTCACTTCATGCAGTTCAACAGAAATATCTTCCGATTACAGCTTTTTCGCAAAAGCTATCCCCTCGTCATGAAGGCAGTCAAATTCCGCCACCTCAACATAGGTCTTTGGAAAATTCTTGAGGGAACAGGCTTCTAAAGGCGAGGCATACTGTATTTGCCTTGGAACTTGATTCTTTAAGTATATCTTCCAGAACAATTCTGTACAATCGGCATCCCAAATGGGGGTATCCTTATATCGTTTCATGGATTCTGTATTCATGCTTCTATCCAGCACAGGATATATCAATAAGGCGCCTTTCGGAGAGCGCTGCTTTCTATCCTGCAGCATCATCGCTACAGCAGCGGCAATGTTTCCACCTGCGCTGTCTCCGGCTACAATGAGCTTATCGCTGTTTATATTAATCTGTTCAGCATTGTGTACTGCCCAAAGATAAGTGTTATAACAATCTTCTATCGCAACCGGATACCTATATTTAGGGAGCAACCTGTAATCTGTTAATACCACTTTACAGTTCGCCCTTTCAGCATACAATTTTGCAATCTGATAATGAGCCTTGGATGCTTTTAATAGAAAACCGCCGCCATGATAAAACACAATGCATGGAAGCTTATTCGCACACTGCTTTGGTTCGATAACTAAGGTTGACAGTTCCACGCCATTATATCCGGGAGTAGAATACTTGTTTACTGTAACCCTGTCATCTGACTTGCAGCTATTTATCTGATAGGCAATGTTCAATAAGGGGTACAAATGAATTACTGCAGAACCTCTATATCTTGTGAGTTTTTTCAATTCTTTATCTATATTATATTTCATCTTCTCATCAAACCCTATTTTTCCAGTTCAACCAATCCTGATTGTCTATATCTTCTTTGACTATATCACTGTTACCTTTTGTTTGCCACAAAAATATAGAGCACAGCAACCGCCACGCCCCACATTCCTTATCGCTCCAACGATTTCTCTATCTTCTGTTTCTGCCACAATCTTAGCACACAGCCGCACCATGACTTTCTTTCCCATATCCATCATATCCTGTCAATCCCCTTTCCTATCGGCTCATTTCAAAGGCACGTTTCGGACGTTTATTTATCCGTTCTGCCTGTTCCAATGCCTTTGACCGTTCTATTATTGACTGCACTTGTTCTCTGCCTAAATGATGCTCTAAACACCTTAAATCAAACACTTTTTCCTGCAACCTGTCTATGGTATCATTTTGTACCATGACCTTATCCGTCAAGCGGCTAATCTGTATTTGTTGTCCGTTCATTTTGACGGTCAGATTTTTGCTCTGTTCCGCAAGCAGCGTTCCAGCGTTTTACTGAACCCAATGTGATGCCATACTTTTTCTCAAGCGAATAGAAAAGAGGCTCCTTCCTCATGTTCCTTCAGTACCTTTAACTTAAATTCTTTACCATATTTTCTTTTAGACATAAATATGCTCCTCATATGATAGTTTTTGGATATTTCCATTGTCTACCATATGGGGAGCATATCATTTATCGGCGTTTCCGGGATTTTATCCGTTACTCGAACTCGGCATGTTCTTTGTTGTTCTTAACTATATTTATTTAAGTTATGTGCAAATACACGCCTATTTTTACTTCAATTACATCATTTATTATAGCTTGCTGATTTTCTGTTGCCAATATGTTGCCGTTTTTACTTGTCTCTATAGTGAGAACCACATTGAACAATCTTTATCGTATTATCTTCTATGCGATAGACAATACGATTTGCATCATCTATTCGCCGGCTCCAATAAGATGCCAAATCACCGCTTAACCTTTCTGGTTTTCCTATTCCTTCATACCTGTTTCGATCAATGTCTTTCAATAGTTGAAGAATTCTCTTTAATGTCTTCTTATCCTGCTTCATCCAATATTCGAAATCTTCCCATGCGGCATCCGACCATGACTTAATCATCCAGCTTCACCTCATGTACCGTCCCTCCTGTAGCTTCCATCTGTGCCACAGATTTTCTAAGCCTATCCATGTTTTCCGGAGAATAAAATGGGTCTACAGATACCTCAAATGGTATACGCTTCTCTCGCCCCAGCTTTCTCAGATAAATATTAATGGCTGTAGATAAAGACATTCCAATATCAGCACAAGCCTGCTCTGCACTTTTCTTTACATCATCCTCTATACGCAAACTGATTTGAGCCATTATACCACCTCTTTCTTTATGATGTTACCATTATACTCTATGGCACAGCATTTGTAAAGCATTTTGCTATATATTAGTCAATTCATATAGTATTCACCCATACTCAATTTTACTTTATTATCTTTTCTACATCATTTATAAAAATAGACAGCATATCTCCTTTACCTAACTTTTTTCTTTGTCCAACATCCTTTCGAATTTCATAAATTATATCTTCTAACAATAATAATGAGTTGTCTGGATTCATGCCTTCTAGTGATGCCTTTCTATATTTTAACCACTTTTTTACTACTTTATTTGAGCCCCATAATGTTAATCCATTAGAAAAATCCGACATCATTTTAGTCTTATCCGATTCCGTCATTTGCTCACTTATTGGTTTTCTCGTATCTTCCATAACAGTATATAATATACTTTGTCTGGAACACTCACATAAATTTGGCGTATGAACTCCACCAGTGGTGTGCAAGTCACAGCAACATTTAGGGAAGATTATTAAATACTCTTTACCAGGCACAATGACGCCCCCCTTACACCACCCAATTTATCTAACCTGGAATAGAATTCATCCCTATTTCCACCCACTTTTTTATAATGGTTTCTGTAACTATCAAGCACTCCGGTATCAGCACATCTTATAGCACAGCAATGAAGCATACAACTTCTACTATCTTCATTCATACGATTCAGTCCTTCGGCAAATCCCAAGAACCATTCTTTGTAAAATTTCTCGTCCATATTTGATTCCTATTCCTTTTTATCATGTCATATGATAGTTGTATCCCGCCAAACTATGAATTTAAGCTTCTCCCCTTCCAAATTTGTTAAACCATGTCCTATCCTCAAAGGCTTTCTTTGGAGGAGTGATAGGTTTCTCTTCGGCAACGCCAATGGGAAGAAAGCATACAAGATTGTAATTATCGGGTACATCCAGAATTTTAGCCATCTCATCGCATATCTTGTCGTCATCCGTAATATGCCCTTCATACCAACAACTTTGGTAGCCTAACTCTACAATAGCAAGCAGCATATTTTCTATAGCGGCAGAATAATCCTGAACTGCAAAGCATTTATCCCTATATGCGATGATATTTTGCGAAAGAACGCATATTGCAGCTGGCGCAGTTTCTCCGACAGGCGGTTCAATAACACGAAACAGTTCCTTTAATACGGAACTGTCATCAATAGCAAGCAAACTCACTGTCTGCTTATTGCAACCCGAAGGAGCGGCTAATCCCGCTTTCATAATTTTTATCAGATCTTCTCGTGGTACAGAAACGGACTTAAATTTCCCACGATAGCTTCTTCTTGCTTCAATAGCATCAAGTACATTCATTATGCCCTCCTTCTTTGGTCAACATCTACTTTATTCAAACCTAATAATATGAATAAATAAAATATGACAGGCAATCTTTAAGACTACCTTTCATATAAAATAAATAATATACTCTTGTACTACTCAAATTCATCTCAAATGAACGTCTTTTCCTCGGTATTCCAGTCTTTTTCCGTTCTTTTCGTCTCCAAAATCTGCTGAAATACGCAGTTTCCATATCGTTTCTAATATTTTTAGAACCAGAATAGAACCACAGGGGCAGAATAGAACCAGAACTTCCAAGCTTATATTTTGTTTCCGAAAATTTCTATAAGCAACTTATTTCTATATGCTTTATCCTCAGTTGCCTTTTTTGCATCCTCAGTTCGATTATTGCTCAGCAAATAATTCATCAAAGAAAGAATAGTATTTTCCCCCTGAATAATGCCTTTCTGCAATCCCCTATTCTCTACACGATCCAGCACTTCACACATAGTTGTCTGCCTCCTTTCCATATCCGGACTGTACGCCCCTTCATAGCGATTATCTTTCGTCATAACCGACATAAGCTGTAATAATTCATGCACATGGTTTATTGCCGTCTGTGGTGCTTCATAGTTCCCATTCTTACGCATCTGCACGAAATAATCTGCTACAATTTTAAAATCGCTTGTGAACATCTGCACCTGTTCATCAGTAAGATATGCAATTTCATACAGATTCATGCGATAGTCATTCACAAACGGCTTTAACTCCTCCGGAACATCCAGACACTCATATAACGTTCTCGGCTTTTTCCACTGCCTGTCATATCCAAAATACAATACCAGCGTTACCACAGGATATCTCGCCGCAGTTTTCCCTGTCTTTTCCCGCATCTCCTTATCCGTCAAAAGCTGCGCCCGGTAAGCTGCTCCATCATAAGAAAACAACCGGAGAGGCATGTCATTATCAATATCCGTCTGATTTTCCAATCCGTACAGTGCAATACGCACAATCCCTTTCCGCCAATATTTGGCAACATCTCTTTCCTGCGCATGTAGCTTCCCATCTGCTTTATAACTGGAATTAGGGCTTTCGTCATCCAGTTCTTCCTCTTTCACAAGAAGCCTTCCACTAAACAGTAACACGTTTATGATATCTGCAAACACATCATTATAGGCCTCCAATGTCTTTTCAGCAATATCTTTCTCTGCCATAGCATCACTCCTCTCTGCAGAACATTATTCCTGTTCATTCCCGATAATTTCCTTCATAAAAGCCATTGACAAATTCTGTTGCCGTTGCAGTACATAATCCAAGCGCTTTAGCCAAAATCTCTATTCTTTCTTCCCGCGGAATATCAAGAACATCAAGAACCGCAAGCCCTCCTGTTACCTTTCCATTAACAAATCCGCGCCAATTCTCCAAACGAAGTATTTCTTCAACTTTTTTCTCTATGTTTTCTTCTGATTTATCCATTTACAATATGTCTCCTTCCCTGAAATACAAATTTCTCCCTCATAATCGGGATAAGGAAAGTCTTCTTTTCATTTATTATATCTCAAGAAGACTGTCTCCTCAATCAATTTCTTGCTTATGGTTCATATCTGCCACATCCATTTCCGGCACATGACGGTACTGTTCCAATTCCAGTTCCGCTTTCCAATTTCTCCGTACGGCTGGTATTTCTTTGGAAAACAAATATGCAGCCCCTTCCACAATATCAACAACCGTAAGCACAAGTGCCAGATAATCCCTTTTTAATTCCTGATAGCTTTCATCCGTAAGAAAAAAATCGCCAGACTGTATTTGTCTGGCGATTTCCTGCATAACTGTCTGCATTTCCTGCAAAGCATCTACTATCCTCTGTATATTTTCCTTCTTTCCAACTACAACAATATTAGAATACACACAGCTTTTCGTAATAAAATCCTTCTTGTGGCTACCGCTTAATGCAGCTCTTTGCTCAATGATTGCCCTCGCCCTAGCACTGGGGCGAAAGGCTATTGTTGATTCTTTATGCTTTCCCGGCATTGCTGTCCACTCCTTCCTATTCCTCAATTCCTTCTGTTAATCCATTTAACTGTTCTGCAAGGTCACGGGCCTGATTAGGATATAAATGTGAATATGTAGATAAAGTAGTCTGTATCTTTTCATGACCAAGCCGTTCTGCAACAAGGTTGGGTTGTGCTCCTAATTTTGAAATCAATAGTGACGCATGACTGTGGCGAAGGTCATGCAAACGAATTTTTTTTACTCCTGACAACGCTGTTCCTCTTGCCATCTCCTTTTCCAGATAGGACTTTGTTATCATAAACAATCTGTCATTTGCCATCATGCCATATAATTTACTTACATAATCTTCCAATTCTGCCACCAGAAAATCCGGAAGTGTTATCACCCTTTTGCCCTTAGCCGTTTTCGGCTCTGTAATTACATCCCTGCCATTAATTCTCTGATAAGATTTCGTAATAGCTAACGTCTTTTCCTCCGGATTAAAATCCGCCAGAGTAAGGGCAAGCAGCTCACCCAGACGAATGCCTGTCCAATAAAGTGTAAGAAATGCATAATAGGAAAGCGGCTTATCCCTGACATATTCAATGAAAATTTCAAATTCTTCCTGTGTCCAAAACTTCATTTCCTCAGCCCTTCCTTTTCCCATAGAGCCTGCCTGTGCACATGGATTCTTGGACAGGTCATAATATCTTACGGCGTAATTGAATATCGCACTCAGCTGATTATTAATTGTCTTCAAGTACGTCTGTGAATATCCTTGTTTCATAATGCTATTCTGCCATCTCCTGATATCTGCAGCTGTAATATCTGCAATCTTTTTAGCTCCAAAATATGGCAGTATCTTTAGCTCTACGATATAGTCTTTAGTACGCACGGTATTTTCCCGCAAACGTTCTTTCATATCCTCCCTGTAAAGCTGCCAGAATGAAGCAAAATCCATATTTAGATTATGGGCCTGTTGAATAATAAACTTATTAGCCCATTCAACTGCTTCTTTTTTAGTTTTGAAATTTCGCTTATGCTTTTTTACATTTTTACCCCGGTAATCACGGTAATAAAATTGAATATCCCAAAGACCTTTTGCATTTTTTATAGGCTTCACATTATCACATCCTCTTTCTATTTAAAATAATCCCCAAGAGATACCTCTTGGGGATTGCTTTATACTGTCATTCCGTACAATCTTTCTGCCAGAAATTTTTTAGGTATTTTTCCCGCAGTGACTAGGTACCCTTTTGCTTCTAATTCTTCGTTTAATTTCTTAATTAGCTTATAAGCGCTTGATCTGGATACACCTAAAATCTCCATAACTTCATTTGCTGTGAAGTACAAACTCTTTTGTGTCATGATACTCCCTCCTGAAAATATTATTTTTACATTCACCATAATAATGTATAATTAAGTTCTGGCATGATACTACATTGCTCCGATTAATCATCATTACCGGATACGTCTGTTATTTCTTCTAAAAAAACACCTTGGTGTTGCAAAAAAGTTATCTGTTCTTCCGAAAAATCCTTAGCAGAATGTTTTAAAACCCTCCGGGGAAGTTTAGAATCCAAATCCTCTACAACCCCTATGGCGTTTAACTTTGCCATAAAATTATCTGCTCTTTTCCATCCAATATTGAATTGCCTCATAAGCATATTACAGGATATTGTGTCCTGCTCCCATGCCCATAAAAGAATCCTGGCAAACATATAGTTTTCAATATTTGTCTTCCCTGTCAAAAACTTTCCGGTTGACTTATCTACTATATCTGCTTCTATTTTTTGTAAATCTGACGCATTTATAATAAATTTATATTTGGTTTCATAATACAACCTTTTCCATCTGTCCTTAACAGTTGATAATATTTCCGGAAGTTCTTCCGGAGAGACATAAATCCCTTGTATTCGCCTCCTTCCCTCATACTGGGGATATTTAAAATACATATCACCCTTTCCTGACAGATTTTCCGCTCCGCTTTCTCCGATAATCGTTTCCGAAAAATTTTTCTTCGCACATCTGAACGCTATTCTGGCCGTAATATTTCCAATATCCACTTTCATGTTCTGTATCGTAGGATTCTGAGCAGCCAAAACCACATGTATTTTTGCATGTCTTCCCCTTTGCAGGAGACTTGATACTGCGTCACGGACTCGCTTAATTATATGCCTGTCTTCCCTCCCTATAAAAACCGCTGAAAATTCATCCACCACAACTACTAAGCTTGGAAGCTGTTCAAATTGATTAGGATTTGAAACGCTCAATTTAATGCGCCGCTCCATCTCATTCATCAGCGAAATCAATACTTGACAAGCAGACTCCCCTTCCCTCACAACAGGACACGACAAATGTGGGATTCCATTAAATTGGATTAAATCTGTTGCCCCAACATCAATTAATATAAGATTAACTTGTTGCGGAGATTTCTCATAAATAATGCTGATAATCAAAGACTGTAACCCGACTGTCTTTCCGGAATTAGTTGCTCCTGCTATCAATAAATGTGGAAATTGTTCCAAATCAACCGTTACCAATTCGCCAAGCACATCATGCCCAACTATATAAGGTAACTGCATTTCTTTATTCTCCTGAGAATTTAAAATGTCCGGAAGATGCTGATAATCTACTTTTTGAATTACTACGACAAAACAAATGGCGAGGTTCTGCTTATCTACATAAAATTGAACAAGTCTCAATCTTTGTTGAACATCCGGAGCATGTTTTCGAACATGCCTCTCCGTTGTAGCTCCTTTTAATTCTACAAAGAAGATAAACCTGTCCGAATCGCAATCCCAGTTCTTTATACTGATATTAACTCCGTATCGCTTGTATGCTTTTTCCATCTTCTCGCCCAACGTTGCTGCCATTGTATCGCAATATAGAATATTTCGATTGCGCATATAACTTTTCCTTTCCCTTCTTCTACTTCTCTTATATCAAACTACCGATACCTTAAAAACCATATTTTTACATCTAAAATCCATATAGCATCATCAGAAATAGAAGTAGTAGAAGAAGTAAGCGTAATAATGAGGGTGATTCCTTAAATGAATCACTCCATAGCCTTCTACTTAATTATCCTCCCCTGACTTTTTCCCAAGCATAGCAAGCTGCAGGGAGTCACCCTCGCGAAGGACTAATATGTCATTGCAAAAAGTATAATATTCAATTGTCAAGGTACTGGTGACTACTGTGTTTTGTCCGGTCATAAATCACAATGTCTTTTCATGTTAGAGATGAATGCCTGATAACATATCTTTTTCTGTGTGCATCTCTATCTAACATGTAACTTAAGTATATGCTCATATCGTAACCCGAGGTTAAAAAAATAGCAGGATTTTTTACTCTCCTGCTATCCCTTTATTTTCCAATATTTTAAAGACTCCCGTTCCTTATTCTCCCTTTTAATCAAATTCAAACTTATGAGAAATTATTTGCAAAATACTATTGCAAATAACCCATTTCTTAATCATATTCCTTTTCTCATCCGCTGCTATTTGATTCTTGGCCAAACCCTCTAATTCTTTTGCCCTTAGCGTACCACCCCTGCCCTTCTCTTTCTTTAACCTTTTTATATTCTCAGCTTTATTTTCATATCTCTCAAGATATTCTTCTATACCCTTGGCATGATTATCCTCCACCTTCTTTTCAATCATGCTGCCATAAATTATATCTTTAGGCGATAATTGTTCACGAAACTTTCCAATAAACACCTCACTCTTGTCCCCTAATATGTCCTCCACATATATATTTTCCCTTAATCTGAATTTCAAATCCTCATATTCGATTTTTTTCAGCAGAATTTTCTTATTATCTCTTGCCACTTCCCTTGTTGAATCAATCGATTTCTGATATTTTTCAAAATATTCTTTCAGGATACATTCCGACAGTTTTATTTTCGTAATGACACCTCTGTAAGAATATATTTTACCCAATATGTCCCTTAATTCATTATGGTGTTTATTTAAATCCCTTTCATTCCGTATATTCGGTTCCCTTGAAATATTTTCATAAATAATTTCTGTCTCTGTCTCAAACAGCTCCATTCCTATCAATTGTTCTACTATATAATACTGGATGTATATTTCTTTCTTATGTGGATTTCTATTATCCGAAATTTTATAAATCAGTTGATAGCAAAATGCTTCGTATTTTTCCAAAAACTTTTCTTTTTTAGTTATGTTCTCTAATTCTTCCATGTAATCACAGTATGTTTCCAATATAGCATAATATTCAGATAATTTTTTGCAGTACTTCTTATTCTCCCCAATATCTGATAATATCTTAACATTTATCTTTTTCTTCCAAATATTTGTTTTTACAAAAAAAGGATTGCTTTCATGATACTCACATATAGCTGCTATAACCGGCGCTAAATAGGATGAGAAAAACATTTGACGTTCTTCACCATTTTTCTCATTAACCATCTCTATTTCTATCGGTGCTTCTTCATATTTACATATATCCTCCAATTTCTTTTTCAGCTCATTCTGTTCAGACCGTTTATATTTCGAGGTCTGTAATATTTCTTTTCTTCGTTTACCGGAAAGATAATTATCATATTTTTTATACAAATGCTTGCCCAATAATCGACAAGCTATTAAATCCTGCTCATCATCTTCCAGCTTACAATATGTGCCCATTGTTACAACCTTCTGAATTATAGGCCAAATACTTTCATCTACATCATTCCCTTCTCTACACATATATTTATAAAGAATGAGTGCGCATGTTTTTTGGTTACTCAATAATTCTTTCATTCCGCTAATTTTATACGGCTTCCTTTCCACGTCAAAAAATTGTGAAAAAATTGACTCCATGAAAAAGCCTTTCCATGCGGTATATCTACCATTGGATATCAATTTCCTGTCATGCAGCCACTTTGGCGTAATATATTCATCACTATGTGCATGATAAAAAATATTCAGCCTACAAAAGAAATCCCACTGATATGCCATTATATCTAAACTATGTATCTCGTCTTTCACTTTTATTTCAAAACCTTTTATTTCAAAATTGTTTTCATAAATATCATAATCTTCCGCTCGTATATACTGAATAGAGGCCGTTTTATAATTTTGCTCCTCATCTTCTTCATAAAATTGCTCCAATTCCCTATACATTTCATAAGCTCGTGACATTTTTTCACTAATGTATTCTTGATATTCCTTCATTTTCTGCCTTCCCTTCACAAATTGTAATACTGCCAATATTCAAGCTCTAAATATATATCACTTTACATATACACGGAACCTCTTACCTTATACACAAGCCGTAACAATATATTCCATTATATAATTTACCCATTATAAATAAAATTCAATTATTAATCCATAAGTTTAATATGACATTCCATTAAAATGTCTTTGATGAGCTTTTCCTTCTCCTTCTTCCATATTTCAAACTCTTCTTTTTTCATATGCCATTTTCGAACAGTCTGATAGTTTACTGCCAGAATATTCAAATGGGCATGCAGATTCTTCTTGCTCTCATGAATACCATAAATAAGACAATAGCCATCATCAAATATTTCATCAGCAACCTCATCTATAGCTATCCTGACTGCATTGATATCTTGAATATAATCAGGAAAGCTAAGCACAATATGATATGTTTTTCTTTTACCTGGCCTTTTTGAATAATTAAGCAGCCGTATCATATCATTAGATGCGGCTTCAATATCTTTAGATAGCCCTTTGCTCCCATAATAACGTACATGTTCGATATTTATATTTGCCCCTTTTCCTACAATATATCGATTTAATCTTCTTAAATCTTCATTTGTTTTACAAAATTTATTTATTTGCTTTATAATAAGTTTTTCCATAATTTTTTAACCTTCTTCTCTAAAATTTCATCTTCACCATATTTCTCGGTAATATAATTCAAAATTTCTTTGGCCTGAACTGCAACCCCCATTATTGTCTGTATTGTTGCCGGATTTTCTATCCGCTTTCTATCATGTAGTACAATTCCTCGTATATATGCGGACATAGTCATGCCTTCTTTTTTGGCATTTGTCCTGATACACTTCTGCTCCTTTGCAGTAAATCTGACCGCTATAATCTTATCATAGCGCTTTGTATCTTTACAGTTTTTCTCCATACTCCCTCCATAATAAGGCACTGTTAAATAATACCACATAGCACAGATTCGCAACCCACTACATCTAAATCACATGTAATTCTGTCTTATTGGTTGTTCTTTGTTGGTAAACAGTGCCATTTTTTATTATTTATTTGTTTAACAAATTGTTAATGCATTATTACTTTTTATTTAATGCTAACAATAGATTAATGATTATAAACAGTACCAGAAAGGAGTTTTTATGAATCAAAATTTATTATCAATATCCGATATATGCAAAGAACTGGGTATCGGAAAATCTACCGCATATAAATTGTTAAAGTCAAAACAAATAAAACATGGGAAAATAGGTTCCCACCTATATGTCCATAAAAAGGAACTCGAAAAATATATTGCTGCTATAACGCGTTCAAAATAATTATGGTCATATATTTTTCCAAGCTCATTTCATAACCTCCAATATATACAATAGGAAACGGTACAAACCTTTTGTACCGTTTCCTGCCTATGAGTGAAAAATATATTCCTCTACATCCTCTTTAAAAACCAGCCATTTACCACCAACTTTGTGTCCTTCTATTATATTCTCATGGATTAGTTTCAGAGCAGTATTTTTCCCAATCCGTAACACTTTCATCATCTCCTTTAATGTTAATACATCCGGAGTAGCATTCAACATTTTCATCACCATCCTAATTAAATAATTATGGAATTGTTCTTATAAATCGGTTTACTTTAGTTTATATTGGTTTGTCACAGTCCATATGAAATCAATATTATTATGTATCCAAAAATTCGCGTCTCCTGCACAAAAAAATAACAAAAACTGTTTCTAAGACTTTTCTTCGTGACAGAGCATACAACATCTTTCTGCACACTCTGTCACTTTGATTCAATAAGTTAGCCACAAAATGCACTTTAATTTCATACATTTATTCTTTCAGATTGTTATCAGCTAGCCTTATTTCCCCTTTTCCCCGTTCATAAATATATATTTCATCACTTAATATCTCTTTTTCATCCACCACAGTTTTATTGATGC
>CAJUED010000046.1 GCA_910585075.1 uncultured Lachnospiraceae bacterium | reverse complement strand
GCATTTCGGAGCGTTAAAAGATGATTGGGGATTAGTAGCAGAGGTTGACGGAAAAATTGTCGGTGCTGTTTGGGTTCGTATCATGAATGATTACGGACATATAGATGATGAAACTCCCTCTTTGGCAATCTCTTTGTATAAAGAATATCGGGGCTTTGGCATTGGAACAGCCATGATGAAAGAAATGCTTACCCTGCTTAAATCACATGAATACAGCCGGGTTTCCCTTTCTGTTCAAAAAGCCAATTATGCGGCAAAACTGTATCTAAAGGTTGGTTTTGAGATTGTAAGGGAGAACGAAGAAGAATACATTATGGTGAACCGCTTATAATCAGAAAGGACATTCCATTTATGAGAATCCGACCATATATACCAAGTAAAGATTACGAATATATATCAAAATGGATTGATAACGAAAGAACTCATGCCTTTTGGTGTGCAAATTTTTTGCCATATCCCATGACACAAAAATCTTTCCATGATTTATTGAAGAAAAATACAATAGACTGGACGGATAGTGCTTATGTAGCAACCGAAGATAATGGACAGCCAATAGGCTTTTTCTGTTATTCTGTCAATACAGCAGATAATATCGGTTTTCTTAAATTTATTGTCATTGATAAAATTAAACGGGGAAAAGGTTACGGAAAAGAAATTCTTAATCTGGCTCTACAATACGCTTTTCAAATAACAGGCGCAAAGTCAGTTCAACTGAATGTATTCAATGAAAACACTTTAGCAAAACAATGTTATGAAAAAATCGGCTTTATTGAAAGAACTATTGATAAAGATGTATTTTCATATAAGGACGAACTTTGGAGCAGATGTAACATGATAGTTTCAAAACAATAATTCTACTTTACAGAAAGGACGCATGATTATGGTATTAGGAGAACGGATAAAAAAAATACGCACATTCCGGGGCTTGACACAGCGTGAATTAGGCTTGAAATTGGGATATGAGGAACGCAATGCTGATGTTCGTATCGCACAGTATGAATCCGGCTATCGTGTTCCCAAAAACAACACTTTAATGGAAATGGCAAAGATACTAAATATCAATTATATCCATTTTATTGGTGTTACTCCCGGTTGTGCCGAAGATATTATGCTTACATTGCTTTGGCTTGATGAAGATGACCGTAGCACGATTCATTTGTTTCAGCTTGTCCGCAACCCCGGCAAGACCAATCATTCCGATGATAAGTCGGTGCGTTACTATGACAATGATGATTGGCCTGCGCATCCGCCAGTAGGTATGTGGTTAGAGTATGGATTAGTCAATGATTTCATGCGTGAATGGTGTCTGCGGAAAGAGCAGTTGAAGAATGGCGAAATTTCAGAGGACGAATATTTTGAATGGAAAATCAACTGGCCTGCTACGAGTAGTAGCGTTGATGAAAAGGGCAATGATAAGAAGAATAATAGTTATAAATGGAAAAAGGAGTAATTTCTATGGAAAAAATATTTTTGTCACATAGTAGTAATAATAAAGATTATGTCCGACCTATTTTTGAGTATTTCGGCAAAGATCGTAGCGTCTTTGACGAAATGACTTTTGAGTATGGAATGAAAACAATAGAAGAAATCTTTTCTGGAATTGATTCTTCTGATATTTTTGTAATATTTATTTCTAACGATTCCTTGAATTCAAAATGGGTTTCCGAAGAGCTTACTTATGCAACCAAAAAACTTCATAATGATGCACAAAGGTTATCTCAAATATATCCTATTATTATTGATAATTCAGTACAATATTCAGATGAACGAATTCCTGAATTTCTAAGAACAGGATTTTCTGCATATAATTTACGCCATATTAATAACTATAAAATCGCTTGTAAAAAAATCGAATCACAATTAGTTAAGCTTAAAATGGATACAGACTATAATTTTCAAAATAAACTTAATTTTTTCTATGGGCGTGAATTAGAAAAGAAGGCATTTAGAGACAATTTCGATTCATATGATGAATTTGGACATCATAAAACAACAAAATGTCTTGTTGTGTCGGGAATTGAAGGTATTGGCCGAAAATCATATGCCCGTGATGTTTTGAAAACATCTGAAATTATGGAAAAATATTATTTTCCCCTTTCTATTTCATTATCTCAATCAGATGATATTATAGACTTAATAATAAGTATATGCGAATTAGGTATTGGAGAATATTCCATTACAGATATAACATCCTTAAAGACAATGGACGAACGAATTGATATTCTTACCGACTTATTAACTCAACTCCAAATGCTACACGAATATATTTTTATTGATGATGATTTATGTTTAGTGAAGCCTACGGGATTGGTATATTGGTTGGAAAAGGCTTTAGAAAAAGTTCAATCATCTATTGTACTTGTAATCATAACACATATTCGAATAGATTTATATAAATATAATAAAAGTAAAAATTTATTTTGTATAGCCCTAGACGAATTATCTCGCAGCGAAAGTACTGGTATGTTACGTGGATATTCAAAAATACAGGGAATGCCTTTTCAACCAAATGATATTGAATTTTTTTCAAACATACTGACCGGATATCCCCCTCAAATTAAATATTGTGTCGAGCTTGCTATTTCAGAGGGTAGCATTCAATATGTTAAAGAAAATTCCTATAAAATAGCAGAATATCCCAAAGCAAATTCTGCTAAAATACTTGATATCGCAATTGACAAAAATTATAAAACGGAATATATTGGTTTTCTAACATTATTGTCTTTCATGGGAACCACGCCCATAACATTAATTAATTATATAATTAAAAAAAATCCAATATATCTTGAAATCCTTAATACCCTAAAACTCCATATGATTTGTAGTTATAGTGGGAATTCTGGTGAATATATTAAATTAAATTCCGTAATAAGTGATTATATTCAAAGGAGCTCTTTTACTTTATCAGATGAAATCAAGAAAATACTAAACGAAAATATAAATACATTTAATCAAAATTTAAACAATCCTTCCTACTTAGATTATATTTCATTTTCTGAATTTATTTATTATGTAAAAGAAAATTTGAAATTAGGAAATCAGATGCCAGAAAAGTTTTTATATTCTACGATATATGTAAAGTCTATTATTGAACTATACAACAGCAGAAAATATAATCGTGTTATTGAAATCATTATAAGCATTAACGAAAATAATACATTTGCATTCTTAGACGATGAAGTACAGAAAATAATACAATTTTATTATTGTAGTGCTTTAGCTCGAAATCGAATGCCTGAATTTGAAAGTGCTGTAATCTTTTTTAAAACCAAAGGATTATACCAAGAATACAATTTTTTGAAAGGATTTAATTATAGATTACGTGGAAATTACAATTTTGCCGAATCTCGTTATTTAAATGTCTTGAATGATAATCCTCATCATGTTAAAGCTCGTAGGGAGTTAGTAATAATATATACAAACCTTCAGCAATATGATATTGCTCTCGATTTAGCAGAACAAAATTACAGAAGCAATCCTGAAAATATATATCAAATACAGGCGTATTTTGATTGCCTTATACATATCACTCCCCTTAATCAGCAACAACTTGATGATATAGAAAATATGATAAATTCATCCAGAGCCATTGCTAACAACAAAATGACCGAAATGTACTATCAGCTAGAGGCAAAATATGCTGCTTTTGTTGAAAATGATTATCAAAAAGCTCTTGACTATATTCAAGATGGATTAAAGGCATTTCCAGAATCATTCTATCTAAACAGAGACTATTTCGATATATGTCGCCAAAAATGCGATATTTTGGGCATGGAAACCTCTATAAATGCATTAAAAGAGCTTAAAACATTTATAAATTCTAATTATAAAATTACTCTTGATACTCGTGAAGCAATATTAGATGCATATAAAGGAAAATCCGAAATCAGCATAAAATTGAAACTCAAAAATCTTACTTATTTATCCGATAATGCCTATGACAATTTCCATCAAACCGTCATTGATATACTACATAATCAAAAATAACTCGCTTTCAGGTATCAAAAAGGTATCACGCCCCACATCAAAAGCCGGAAAGTCCGCTATTTATGCGGCTTCCCGGCTTTCTGTTTACTATTCGAACTCAATCGTAGCCGGCGGTTTCGGGCTCATATCATAGCAAACCCGATTCACATTCTCCACCTCCGCCAAAATCCTTCCGGTAATCTTCTCCAGCACATCCCAATCCACCTTCTCTATGGATGCGGTCATGGCATCAATGGTATTGATTGCCCGGATAATCACCATATACTCAAACACCCGCGCATTATTTTTCATACCCACCGACTTAAAATCAGGAACCACCGTAAAATACTGCCACACTTTCTTATCCAACCCGGCCTTGGCAAATTCTTCCCGTAAAATCGCATCTGATTCACGAACTGCCTCAAGCCTGTCTCTGGTAATCGCGCCCAGACATCTTACTCCCAGCCCAGGGCCCGGGAAAGGCTGACGATAAACCATGTCATGGGGAAGTCCCAGCTCCACGCCGCAGGCCCGCACTTCATCCTTAAAGAGCTGTTTTAACGGCTCTACCAGTTCAAACTTCAAATCTTCCGGAAGGCCGCCAACATTGTGGTGAGACTTCACCATCTTCGCTGTCTTGGTGCCGCTTTCAATGATATCCGGATAAATGGTTCCCTGGCCTAGGAAATCAATTCCTTCCAGTTTTCTTGCTTCTTCCTCAAAAACGCGGATGAATTCGCCGCCGATGATTTTCCGCTTCTGCTCCGGATCCGCCACACCGGCCAGCTTGCCAAGGAAGCGTTCGGAGGCATCCACATAAATCAGATTTGCGTGCAGTTCGTCGCGAAACACTTTTACAACGCTTTCGGATTCATTTTTGCGCATTAGGCCATGGTTTACATGCACGCACACCAGCTGCTGTCCAATCGCCTTAATCAGCATTGCCGCCACCACGGAAGAATCCACTCCTCCGGACAGCGCCAACAGTACTTTTCGGTCACCGACCTGCTGACGAATCAACTCTACCTGGTCTTCTATGAAGTTCTTCATATTCCAGTTGGCCTCTGCCCCGCACTGCTCAAAGATAAATTTTTTCAATGTCTCCTGGTCAGGAAGTTCGTTTAGCTTTGTGTTGCATTTTGACTGAGGATAGTCTATGGAAAGCATCGGAATTCCCATATCGTAAAGCTCCGGCCGCACTTCCACCTCCTGCCCGTCAACAACGCGGTTTTCTCCTCCATTTAGCAGGATACCTTTTACATTTTTTAAAGCCTTCAATTCTTCCACGGTAATGTCGTGGGGATGTATCTCGCTGTATACTCCCAGGTCGCGAATTGCCCGGGCGATAACAGTATTTTGGGTACTTCCCAAATCCAAAATCACAATCAAGTCTTGTTTCATTAAAGAGCCTCCTTGTCCTTCGTTTCACCATTTCAGTTTCCGTAGCGGCCCAAACGAGATGAACCGTTACATGCAAAGTTCTGTTGGCCTTATTATATAGTAACCTTCCCTAAGAAAGCAATGATTTTCCCGTAAAATGAACCACATCGCTGCAAGCATATGAAATATCTACTCCGTTTTCCTTTTTTTGAGCAATGCAGACTCCAAAACAAAAACATACACTGCCAATCAGCCGAATACCATATCACTTTCTACTATTACTTCACCAACTCCTGCCACCTCTTATCATTTTTCAAAAATCCATAGGTTTCTTCATCCCGGAAACATTTCAGCAGATTATTCTTCATCTCTGCTAAAAATTCTTCCGTCACTTCCTTAAATTCCATATGCTCATAAAGGGGCGCATTTCTGAAATCTCCGATTTGCCCTATGCCGGAAAGCATTTCCGCCATTGTTGCAATCACCGTGTCCGCATCCTTTTCCAAGGCTGCAATTTCAAGTCTGCCAGCGGGAATCTCGTAGTATTTCCCCATCTCAAAACATTTAGCCAGCTCTGTCTGCTTTTCTACAAATCTGCGGGCCCTTGTCATATCCTTATCCTGCAGTGCCAGCATATACATCCCATAAAATTCTATGCTTATCCTCTGATAGTCCGCAAACAAAAGCTCCTCATACGCCTTATATGCCTCCTGCACCCGTCCTGTCTCAGCGTATATCTGGGCCTGCTTTCTCTTTCTTTCCGGGTTTTGGAGAGAAAAATATTCCAAATATTTTTCCGCCTTATCGTACTGCTTTTTCCTCATATAAAATCCAACCAGACAATCCGCCGCCTTGATGCGTATTGTTTCATCATCACTGCTCAGCACACGAGCATACAGAGAACATATATGCTCGCCATATTCCTTTTCATTCGGAACCTCCTGTACCATACGCTGCATGTCAAAAATAGCGGCAATGTTCAAAATCAGCTGTTCGCAGTCCGGATATTCCTCCAGCTTTTTCTTTGCCCAGCAAAAAGCTTCCTCGTAGGACTGCTCCTTCAATTTTAAGTCCAGTTCTCGGATAATCTCATTTATCTCCTCCGGCGTCAGGTTTTCACGAAAGGACAGAAGCGTATCCAGTGAGATGTCCAGCAGCCTTGCAATCGGCGCTAAAAGAATAATGTCCGGGAAGGAATTTTCATTTTCCCACTTATTCACCGCCGGAGCGGTTACCCCGAGCCTTTCGGCCATTTCCTCCTGTGTCAGATTCTTTAACTTCCTGTATTTTCTGATTACTTTTCCCAACGGCATATAAACCCTCCCTTTCCGCTCACTCACCGATTTTATCAACGCGCAATATAGAATATGTAAGCATAAATCCTCATGAAAAACGTCTACTTTTCATCGCACAAAGCATCCTCTTTCAGATACTAGTTTATGGCACTTTAATTGCTCATGGGAATAAAATGTAATTTCATTGGTCTTACTGATACAATCATATCAGGCGGAGGGGAAACCTACAATTGAACCATTGTTAATTATTTTTCAAAAAATTTAACTACCGTTCATATTTTAGGTCAAGTATCCGGAGATACCAAAGACACCTCTTGTACATGGCTACTTTCCTCATTGCTCGCGGGAATAAAAAAACGAAACCGGAATGCATCAGCTTATCAGCATTCCGGTCAAAACATCTCTTTATTCAAATTCCACCGTAGCAGGGGGTTTTCCGGTACAGTCAAATAATACGCGATTCACCCCTTTTACCTCGTTCACAATCCTGCTGGCAACCACTCCCAGCACTTCCCAGGGAAGCTGTGATGCCTCCGCCGTCATAAAGTCAGCGGTATTCACTGCCCGCAGGGCAATTGCATAATCATAGGTTCTCTCATCCCCCATGACACCCACGCTCCGCATATTGGTAAGGGCGGCAAAATATTGTCCCAGGCCTTTATCCAACCCGGCCCTGGCTATTTCCTCCCGGTAAATCGCGTCGGCGTCCTGCACAATGCGGACCTTCTCAGCAGTCACTTCCCCAATAATACGGATTCCAAGCCCGGGGCCGGGAAATGGCTGCCGATATACCAGATGTTCCGGTATGCCAAGCTCCAAGCCTGCCCGGCGCACTTCGTCCTTAAATAGCAACCTTAAAGGCTCTATAATCTCTTTGAAGTCAACATAATCGGGAAGTCCCCCCACATTGTGGTGGGATTTGATCACTGCGCTTTTTCCAAGCCCGCTTTCAATCACATCAGGATATATGGTACCCTGCACCAGAAAATCCACGGAGCCAATTTTCTTTGCTTCCTCCTCAAATACCCGAATGAATTCTTCCCCGATAATTTTGCGCTTTCTTTCCGGTTCCTCCACTCCTGCCAGCTTGCCGTAAAATCTTTCCTGTGCGTTCACTCTGATAAAGTTAAGGTCATAGGGCCCTTCCGGTCCAAATACGGCCTCCACCTCATCCCCTTCATTTTTGCGGAGCAGACCATGATCCACAAAAACACAGGTAAGCTGTTTCCCAACGGCCTTTGACAAAAGCACCGCTGCCACCGAGGAATCCACCCCTCCTGAAAGGGCGCAGAGCACCTTTCCCTTCCCTACCTTCTCACGAATCTGCCTGATTGTGTTCTCCACAAAAGACTCCATCCGCCAGTCACCTTTACAATGACAAACCTGATATACAAAATTAGAGAGCATCTTCATACCCTCCTGGGTATGCATTACCTCAGGATGGAACTGCACCGCATATAATTGCTTTTCCGCATTTTCCATAGCCGCCACCGGGCAGACCGGCGTATGGGCCGTAACCTGAAACCCCTCAGGCGCCCTCTCAATGTAATCCGTATGGCTCATCCAGCAGATTGTTTTTTCGCAGACATCTGAAAAAAGCACGGAGTCCTTATTTACCTCCACTTCCGTTTTCCCATATTCGCTGACCGGGGCGGTTTTCACACTTCCGCCAAGGACATAGGACATCAGCTGGGAGCCGTAGCAAATCCCTAAAATTGGAATCCCCAGCTCAAAAATTTCTTTGCCGCATCTCGGGGCCCCATCTGCATAAACGCTGTTAGGCCCTCCCGTAAAAATGATACCCTTGGGGTTCATTTCTTTTATCTTTTCCAGCTCCATACTATAAGGATGTACTTCGCAATAAACATTGCACTCCCTGACTCTCCTTGCAATCAGCTGATTGTACTGCCCGCCAAAATCAAGTACGATAATCATTTCTTTTTCCATAAATTTTCTCCTCCATCTTAAACCAGCCGTTCCCATTTATGTCCATGGTATCGGATTCCATAGCAAAGCCCTCTAAACGCCCAGTCTATGGTCATTGCAATCCATACCCCAAGAAGGCCTCCGTTAAAATAATAGCTAAAAATATAAGCAAATCCAATCCTGAAAATCCACATAGAAGCAATTGCAATGAACATACTCCAGATTACATCCCCGGCCGCCCGCAGGGTGTTGGGCAGTGTGAAGGATGGTACCCAGAAAAAGATTGCAAGCACCGCATGCCACCTGAGGGTTTGCACCGCCAAATCCTCTGTCTGGGGCGTCAGCTGGTATATCTTCATAATCCACGGTCCAAAGATAACAATCACTGCCGAGAGCACCACCGTAAAGCCTATTGCAATCCCCATCAATTTCTTTGTGTAATACCTTACCTGCCCATAATCACCGGCCCCAATACACATAGATGCCACGGAAAGCAAGGCAAGATTGATGGCCTGTCCCGGCAGTACATTGAAGCTCGCCAATGTATTGCAGACAGCATTTGCCGCTATAGCATAGGTTCCAAAGGTGGAAATTAAGCTTAACAGTAAAATTTTCCCCAGCTGGAACAGGCTGTTCTCTAATCCATTGGGGATTCCAATATACAGGATTTTTTTCACCAGAGCAAAATCCATCTTCCAGGTGGCCTTCCCCTTAAAGTTGATATCCTTTTCCGAATGGAACATCAAAAGCATAATAATAACCGCCGCCACAATCCTGGAAACAGTTGTGGCAATGGCCGCCCCGGCCACACCGATTTTTACCCCATAAATCAGGATTGCATTACCCACCAGATTGATCAGATTCATTACAATGGCAATCAACATGGTTGTCTTTGAATCATTCATGGCCCGGAACAATGCTGCGCATGCATTATAGATTGCCAGCGGACAAATGGAAATGGCCGTTATCACAAGATAAATGGTTGCGCTTTCCATAACCTCCGCTTCCACCTGCCCGAAAATAACCCTGAGCAAAGGCCTGTGCGCCGCCATAAAAATAATGGTAACAATAAATGACAGCCATATGGAAAACAGTACAAGCTGCCAGGCCGATCTGCTGGCGTTTTCGGAATCCTTCTGCCCCAGGAAATGGCCGGCAACCACAGCTCCTCCGGTAGCCAGCGCAGCAGTAATATTGATAACAAGAATATTGATGGTGTCCACCAGCGAAACACCGGAAACCGCCGCTTCACCTACTCCCGCAATCATCACCGTATCCACCATACCCACCAGTATGGCAAGGAGCTGTTCAAACACCAGGGGGATAATTAATTTTCTCAAATCTTTATTTGTGTATAACATCTTTTGCGCCCAAACCTTTTCTGCAAAATGCAAAACTCTGCCGTGCTTCGCAAAACACTCTATTGAATCAAACACTGTCCTTTTTCGTAAGTCAGCCTGTCATATCGAACACCGTCCTTTTTGTGTAACGACTTGCGGTATCAAATACCTCTGTTTCTCACGAGTCTGCCAATTGATAAAATATAGAACATGTACTGGCAACTGCTATTATAGCACGAATTACAAATTCATCAATTACCCTTTTATAATATTTGCAAATAACAGCTGACTTCCTGCGCATCCCTTTTCTACTCACATGCAGTAAAAAAGAGCAGCTTATGCAACAAAACTGCTCTGCTTATAATTTCGGCTGTACCATTTTCCGTATTTTCAATCCTTATGCATATGCTGATACTTCTCCCTTGTAGCCATTCCTCCCCTGATATGCCGCTCCTGCTTATTTACATCCAATACCTTTCTTGTTTCCTTTGCCAGTGTGGGATTAATCTGCATAAGGCGCTCTGTCACGTCCTTATGTACCGTACTTTTACTGATCCCAAACTGCTTTGCTGTCTGCCTCACTGTCGCGTTATTTTCAATAATATAGTTGGCAATCTGGATTGCGCGTTCTTCAATATAATCTTTCAAAAGGTAACCCCTCAGAACACTTTTTTACATTGTATGAAGTGTTCTGAGGGGTTATGACTATATAAATACAAACATAATTGCAATTCAATTACCCTCTAAACAATTTTATTCAAATAAATTATCAAAAACACCGCCATTTTCTTTTACTATAATCTCTTTTAAAAATTCTTCAAATCCATCTAACTTTCTTCTATCTGTAATAACAGACATTAGGGCTTGTCCTGCTTTACTTAATACTACACTGCCAACACATATCTTTCGTACATCTCCTATATTTATATTGTTATCAAAAAATATAATATTATCTCCTTCATCCAGTTCAATATGATATGGACCATCTTCATACTGTATTAAATTTATACTTTGCAAACGAATAATATCCTCTGTACTAAATTCATTTTGTTCATATACCTCCGGCATTCCCATAAAAACAACCGGATAATACAGTTCACCAATTTGCAGTGAAATATTCGCTAGTTTTCTAAACGAAACAGCATCTTCATAATCTATTATAGATAAGATATAAATCAATGACTTTGGTATATGATTTGGCACATTCATTTCCTTTGCAAGAATCCGGCTCCAAATTATTGCCATTTCTTCCTTGCTAATATTTTTAGCATGATCAAAAAAATATATCAACCAATCATCATCAACACTATCCGGGTCTGCTGTATTATCCAAAAATCTTAACGCCATCATATAGATATTATTCTGACACTGATATTCCTTAATTATTTTTCTCACTTTGCTTATACATGCAGCTTTCGCTAATTCTGGCATATCAGGGTTTTCCTTTATCTTTTCAATAAGATATTCTTCAGCTTCAATCTGATATACTTTGCTTCCTTTTGGGGTTATACTCCATCCTACCGCATTTGATATCTTATCAATCACTTTCTCGACAACATGTCCTGCCGCTGTAAATGCTTCCCCTGGAATTTGGGGTGAATTTTCTAACACAATCTTTCCCTCCTATATATTTCATTTTCTGCCTAGAAACATCTTCAATAACCATAAAAATAGCTTTCTATGAAAACCTTTCTTTGATCTCCTCTGGCAAATACTTCGCCAATTCCTCCACCAACTCATACACCTTCGTCCCCGGTGCAATCTCTGTCGGCATTTTTCCCATATGCTCGTCCACAATCCGCTTCGCATATCGAATCGCCAATTTGGGATTCCCATACTCCAAAAGGACACCAAAAATATTATCCATATTTTTTTGATACTTTCCGATTTTCAGTTCCGCAAATTTAACATTCAGGAATCTAACGTAATCCGTTCGATGATTGTTTGAAATATAATATGCAAAATGCAACAGAAACCAAAACTCAATACACTCATTACTCCAAGCAGCATGATATTGAACTTCTGGGTTTTCACCACTTAATTTTTCGGTTCGCTCCGATACTCCATTAAAGTCTTTTTCCGGAAAGCTGTCTTTATCATAAACGCACCATATCTGCCCTCTTGTAATTTTATTGCGTTTAACATATTCTTCTGCCCGCCCGATCACGCGCATTGTTTCTGCGCCACAGGGTTCAATTTCAATCAATACCATATCCTTATAAATCGGATTATCTTCTATCAATCGCTTAAACCCTGCAAAATATTTTGGTTCCGTTTGTTCGCCTTCGCAAAAAATATAGTACCGATACTTCTTCATCTCCAAATGTGCTTGCAGACGTTTCTTCTTCCAGTCATTTTTACCTTCCTTATACCCCTTGACTCCCTTAGGCATTCGCTTTCCCCCAATCTATAATTCTTTGCAGATAGGGATCCGCACCATATTTGCCCTCCAGATATTGTTTATCAAATTTTGCGTCTTTCCTTATAGATACTCCATTTTCATCCTTAAACTCCACCAAAGAATACAGCTTAGAATTTTGATTTTTCCCCTTTGCCACAAACCATATCTCATCTCTCCGAAATACATGGTTATTCATCGTTGACAAGTCATGCGAGGTAAAAATCAACTGCGCACCATGCCGATTAATAGTCATATCTGTAAACATTTCTATAACATGCTGTAATAAAAGTGGATGAATCTTAGCATCCAATTCATCTATGACTAATGTCGTCCCATATACAAGGCTTTTCGCAATATAAGGCAACAACCCAAACAGCTTTCTGGTTCCACTGGATTCCTCAGACAACGCCAGCTCTGTACTATATCCCTCTACAATATGCTTTGTATATACCTCTATATGGTCTTCATCCTTCTCTTCAATGCGAAAATCCTCTATATCTAAGTCCATTTCCCGAAACATTTTCAATACTAAAGTTCTGACTTCTTCAGATCTTGCTATTGCTGTTCTAAGTTCCTGATATGGATTACCATAATTCAGGAAATCAATGGAATCCTCGAACCAATCCAACACATCATTCACAATCTCATTCTTTTTGTAAGTAATGCCAAGATACGACAATAACGGCAATGTTTCAGACAAGTCCTCGCTAATTTTAAACTTTCCAAAGGTTCCTTTTAACTCTATTCCTTTTCCATCACGTACAAACAGTGCAGAGCGTCTTCCTGTATCCATTTTTACCCTGTCAAGGCTCTCATAGATAATGATTTCCTCCTGAACATGAAGAATATAACGATACTCTGCTGCCTCTGTACGGAAAAATAATTCAAATTCTGTTGGAGATTTTCTATTTTCTACTGAAAATGCAAAAGGCTCCACCGGAATTTTTTTCGCTTTGTAGTCGCAGTCACTTTTATCACAGGTTGCACAGAGAGGACGCAATACCTTAGAATCTAAAGTGTGCATTGCTTCCAACACGTTGGATTTTCCACCACCATTTGGACCATAAATTGCAGAAACCGGCAAAAACAGTTCCCCATCGGCACCCACAATTACCTTGTCATTGTGTTCTGATATAGCCGCAGCCTGCATATCGAATGTCGCCTCATCTCGTATACTTTTATAGTTTTTTACAGTAAACTGACATAACATATTCCTACCTCCGCCTTGTATTTATATTATATGATAATTTGTGTTTTGTAAATATTATGTGAGATTTTTTCTCATATTTTATCATATAATTTTATTTTAAAGAAACTCTTTTACTAATCCTGCAACTCTGACGCTTTATTGAGGTGAGTAATACACTTAAAAGGACAGCCATCAATCTATCCACCTGGATTTATGGCTGTCCTTACTCTATATCCATATAATATGTACTGCACTCAATAATATATTCTTATAGCGCTCTCTGCTTACTCTATTTTATCCTCCACAAAACCTCTCTATTTTGTTACAACCGTATATACCGTACTCTTACTGATTCCAAACTGCTTTGCTGTCTGCCTCACTGTCGCGTTATTTTCAATAATATAGTTGGCAATCCGGATTGCACGTTCTTCAATATAATCTTTCAAAAGGTAACCCCTCAGAACACTTTTTACATTGTATGAAGTGTTCTGAGGAGTTATGACGATTTGTTACTTCAAAGTTCATTCTCAGTCAAGGGCACAATTCTTCCAAGCTTTTCTTTAACGCCGGAATATCCTCACTTTTCATACAAAAGCACCCCTTCCTGCATGATCGCCGAGAGAAACTGTTTGTCTTCAATCCCTGTTGTCACCACATCAACATGACAATTCAAGACATTTTCCAGCTCATCAATAAATGCAAAATACTGTAGTAGACTTTTCAATTTTCCGCGTTCAATATACAAATCAACATCACTATCATTTTTTGCCTCGCCTCTAGCATACGATCCAAACAAACTCATTCTCTCAATTCCGTATGCCTTGGCAACAGGAGCCGTTTTATCCCTTATTTCACTAATAGTATATCGCATATTCAATCACTTTCCTTGCCGTCATTCCATAATCTATTTCTCACCTGAACTCAGAATTCCCAGAATCCATCTTAAAATTATTTTATCCTAACCCCAAGTTCTACGCAATTAAAAACTGCTCAAAATAAAACCTATTATTGGATACCGTATTCAACCACTACCGTGTTTAAATGAAATATGGACGCAACGGACTGATTGACCAGCTCTCCCGGGTCAGTCGTTATCCCCTGTGAATAGGTCACCCGTGTGAACGGCAACGGAGGCATTTGCAAATAAACATCCGTCCCATCCTCGGCAGCCTCTAGCGCATCCAATACCTCCTTGCGCATAGAAAAAACTTCCTGAACGGTTCCGCATGAGAACTCCCGAATCAGTTCAAACGAATACCCCCCGGCACCTTCCATATCTTTGTTTAGGAACATAACCCCCACCGTGCATATAAAAACACCGCACAATGTACCTGCCAGCCACGAAGTTCTATTGCACTTTCCTTTTTTCAACAGCATTTGAGAGACATAGCATGCCACATAAATGATGGCAAATATAAGGGAAAATCGTATTTCAAATTCAGCGATATATTTCGTCCTCTCATTATAAAGCCCTTTACCATGATATCCCAAAACAACCGGGAAAATACACAAAAACTGACTGACTAATACAGCACAAGCCATAAAAAGTACACCAATCCCAGCGACAGGTCTTTCTTTTTTATCCCCCCTCACTTCAAAACAAATGCAAATCAGAAACGAGGTTACCACCAGCGCAATAAAAATCGGATCACGCAGAATTTGTCCAAGCTCATCCTTTTGACAGATAAAGGTGTCTTTTACTGCGTCCATCACCCTATAATTAATGCCTTCCTCCATGGTGAGCCGGCTTCTTCTCAAACTGCCGGGTGATGCTGCATTGATGACTGCTCCATAAAAAGACACAAGAAACGGACAGATATTCCAAAAATGAAGCTGTTTGCGGCCGCACTCTGCAGACAAAATCACATACAGTAATGCTATCAGATGCCATGAACAAACAAAAGAGGCCACCTGTGGAGAGCTTCCCGCTGCAATAAATGCAAATAAGACGGAACAAATATAGTACCCCCTATTTTTCCCACGGCAGTTCGCCAGAAAAAAACACCCTATGGAGAAAAACAGGCTGTTGATACCGACTAAATATCCGACAGTTGCCGTATACCAATAAAATATTTCTCTACCCAGACATGTCCCCGGCAGTCCCAGTGCGGCAAACAGCAGCACTGCATAAAGATACAGTTTTTTATTTCGCTTGCTATGCCTATTATTCGCATCTTCCGATGGTTGCGAGAAATTTATAATTCCATTTACCATAAAAAATAACGAGACTACAAAAAAAAGGGAGTGCATTACCATAGTAATACGGAATCCGTTTAACCCAAAACGGGTGAATGGTAAAATGGTAAAAAGCAACAGATTTGATATATATCTTCCTTCCCATGTCATGTAATAATTCCACGCCGCTGACAGGCGTCCTCGCACAGCTCCATACATATTAGCCCATTCCGTCGAGGCGTTCTCAAAGAAAAAATCATCTGCCGCCGGATATGTATATCCTGCTCCGAGTAATAATGGTACCGCCAACAGTAGGATAACACCTATCAGTAATACGGTAATACTCCACTCTCCGATTATCTTCTTTTTTCTCATCTACTAATTTTCCCTTCCATATTTATAATATATTTCTAAACTGAATTATACCCCGCTCCTTCAGTTTCACAGTAGCGGGGCAAACTTTCTTTGCTGTTATTTCATCAAATTTTAACATCCGGTGCTATTTTCCACCATATTCCCGCCTAAAATTTAAACAGCGTACTCAATATCCCCCGTCCCAGAGAAGCGCCCACATTGCCGCCAACCTTTTTCCCAAAGCTGCCGCCAAGAGACTTGCCAACACTGTTTCCGAGTTCCCTGCCCATCGTGCCGGCGGCGGTGCTTGCCGCCCGTTCCACTACCTTTTTCATTTGTTTACTTTTCGCAGCGACTTCTCTCTCCTGCGCCTTTCTGGCGGCTTCTTCCTCTCTCTGTCTCTTTTTTTCTGCCGCAGCCGCTTCCCTCTCCCGCTGTTTTTCTACGGCCGCTTCTTCCTTAAGCCTCTGTTTCTCCGCGGCTGCTTCTTCTTTCTGTCTTTGCTTCTCCATAGCCGCTTCCTCGGCGGCCTTTTTCTCCTCATCTTCCTCTGCCAGCACCCGTTTTTCCAGAATTTCGTAGGCGGATTCCCGGTCAATCATACGGGCATATTTGCCATAAAGGAGACTCCCCTTTATCTCCCCGTCCCTGACCGTATCCTCCAGCGGGCCCATTTGACTTTGAGGCGGCAGGATATGACATCTCTTTACAACCGTAGGCACACCGTCCTCATCCGTTACGGACACAAGCGCCTCGCCAATTCCAAGCTGGGTCAGCGCCTCATAGGTATCAAACTCCGGATTTGCCCTGAAAGAGGCTGCTGCTGCCCGGACGGCCTTCAGCTCCGCAGGCGTATAGGCATGAAGGGCATGCTGTACCTTATTGCCCAGCTGTGCCAGCACACCGTCCGGAATGTCTTTAGGGCTTTGGGTGATAAAGTAAATTCCAACGCCTTTAGAGCGAATCAGTTTAACCACCTGCTCAATTTTCATCAGCAAGGTCTTCGGTGCGCTGTCAAACAGAAGATGGGCCTCATCAAAGAAAAATACCATTTTCGGCTTCTCCCTGTCCCCCACCTCAGGCAGGCTCTCAAAAAGCTCCGACATCATCCAGAGCATAAAAGTAGAGTACATGGTGGGACTATTTATCAGTTTCTGGCAATCCAATACTTGTATCATTCCCTTCCCATTACAGTCCGTGCACATCCAGTCCGTAATCTCAAGGGCCGGTTCCCCGAAAAATTTCTCCCCGCCTTCCGCTTCCAAAGCCGCCACCGCCCGCATAATTGCGCCCAAACTCTGCTTTGGAAGGTTACCGTATTTTGCACCATACTCTTTCGCATTTTCGCTCACATACTGTATCATGGAACGCAGGTCTTTGGTATCCAGTAATAAAAGCTGTTCCTCATCCGCTATTTTAAAAATAATAGTCAGAATATCCGACTGTATCTCATTGAGCTCTAAAATTCTCCCAAGCAAAAGGGGCCCCATCTCAGAGATAGTTGTTCGCAGGGGAAGGCCCTTTTCACCGTAAATATCCCAATAAACCGCCGGGTAAGAACGGAGAGAAAATCCTTCCTCCATCAACCCCATAGCGTCTATCCGCTTCTTAAGGCTTTCATTTTCCTTTCCCGTTTGACACATCCCTGCCAAATCGCCCTTTACATCGGCCAGAAAAACAGGCACGCCGCAATCGCTGAAAGACTCCGCCAGCACCTTTAACGTCACCGTTTTCCCGGTTCCGGTTGCCCCCGCAATCATCCCATGGCGGTTTGCCATCTTAGGATAAATATATATTTTCTCATGGCCTGATTTTCCAATCCATATTTTATTATTCTGATACATTGTCTCCTCCCATTTCAAAACAGTTATCCAACCTAATCTCCATGCTGCCACTAGCCCACAAATTTGTATGATTGAAAATCTTTGATTTTTCAATCTATCCTCCATGCTGCCACTAGCCCATAAATTTGGGCGCAGGTACAAATTTTCCGCAAATGCCAGATTCCGGGCCGGACTGTTTACCGCCAGTTTCATCAAATGCCGTTACTTCACGCTCTGTCAGCTGCTCTGCATGTATTTTTTCTTTCCTTCAACTGATTATAAAATAATGTATCATGCAAAATGGGATTTCGCAAGCGGCGCCGCACCGAAATTTGTCCCGCTTGACTTTTCCCATTTTAATGCTATACTTAGACTTTGGAAAAAGCCCATAAATTCAAGTTTTTTCCAAAATATACACGTCAGTTCGAGACCTTCCTGACGAAAAACAAAACTTTAAATATACAATTTTTATCATATTTTATCAAGTGCTATGTACTGTTATTATCGTAACAGCCATAGCACTTTTTATTTGTCTTGACACATCATTCTTTATCTTGTACGGGGTACAAATGGGGTATACCCCTTAAAAGGCATTGGCTATTAAATCCATTTCTTCTGCTTTCGTTGTTGGCAATACATGCGAGTATAAATCCATTGTCATTGCAAGCGTACTATGTCCTAATATAGCCTTAAGCGTTTGCGGCTTCATACCATTTTCAATAGCTCTTGTGGCAAATGTATGTCGAAAACAATGAGGTGTTAAATATTCAAACTCTACTCCCTCATTATGCATCTTTTTCAGAATACGATTAATTTCGCTCTGTAATCTTTCTCTGCTAACCGGTTTGCCGTTGTCCAACCGGAATATATAGCCATTGATAAATACAATCTCCCGACAATATTTCTTTGACTGTTCCTCTATAATATTAATCATATCCTGTGTAAGGGGAATATCTCTTTTTGATGTCTTAGTTTTGGGCGTATCTTCAAAAAATCCTTGATTTCCACCCTCATACTTTAGTGTGCGCACAACATGAATCACACCATTTTTCTTGTCAATGTCAGAGAATTTTAATCCTCTAATTTCACCGCTTCTCATACCTGTTCTGATAGCTAGCGCAAACAGATTATACAAATAGCTTTCTTTAGCATATTTCATAAATATTTCTTGTTCCTGTACGGAAAAGACTCTCCGCGCTTTTGTCTCACCTTGACGCGGTATTGTTGCCAGCCCAACAGGATTTCTTTCTATAATACCATTCTTTACCGCCTGTTTAAAGCAACCGTTTAAAACGGCTGATATAATTTTTATAGTAGATACCGCACGCCCTTCCTTTAACATTCCATTGTATATACGCTGTATATGTTCACCCCGCATATCTACCATTTTCCTTTTACCTATATATTTATCAATATAAAAATTATAATAATTCGTATAGGCTATAATTGTTCCTATCTTTACTTGATTCTTTTTATAGTCCTCTATCCATGTTTCAAACCATTCTTTTACGGTCATTCTATTCTTTGCAACAAAGCTTCCATGTTCAAGTTTATAGTGTAACTCTGTCATTTTGGTTTTTAATTCCGATAGATTATCAGCATATACAGAATACCTTTCGTTCTCATACTGTACGCGTCCCTCATACTTTCCGTTTTTCCTCTGTCTAATACCTGTTGGTAATTCTTTACCTTTTAAATCTTTTGCCATATTTTCTCCTTTCCGGAATGAAAAACGCCTACATAAAGTAGGCGCTTTCATTATCTCATTTCATTTAGATATTCTTGTATCTTTTCACGATTCCACAAGACACGTTTTCCTATCTGTACTCTCGCTCCCGCTTCTATACCTATCTTAGTTGCTGTAGATATGCCGCAACTTAATAATTCACGTAAATCTGTGGTAGATATTAATATTCGATAATTAAGTTCTATCTGTGATTCAGTCGTTCTACGCATAGATTCCTCTACCAGACAATATCCGTTGAATCATCTAATATTTTACGAAATACTTTTTTGCTAATCTTTAAAAAGTTCTGTTTCTTACCATCACCAACACCAAGCCGAACACAGTATGTCCTCTTTCCCTTGCCATTGGACGCTGTTTTTAGAATCCCATCATCATACAAAGCAACCTTAATTTCATTTAAATCCATTGCAAAATCAATATTGCTTGCTATAAGGAAACTACGAACCTTTTTAAAAATTGTCTCCGGATTAAAATAGAAATAGTCTGCATCATCAAATCCATCAAATTTATCAATATCATATACCGTGATTTTGCCTGTACCAAGAACAATCGTACCAACTCTCATTAAATCATTAATTGTTTTGATAAACAATGCTGATGGGCTATCTTCTGACGATATTGCTTGACTCATCTGCGCATTCCTGATAATGTCCTCCTTAACACTTGCCACCACCTGCATAACCTCCGTTTCCTCTACTTTGCAGTAGTTTAACAGAAAATCTAACATAATACCATATACAAGATGTAGCGTAACAACTGAATCCACTAGTCTCCGTTCGGATAATACATTGTTGATTTCCCGTCGCATACCGGGGAAATTATTTCTGATATAAGTAACTATTGATATCCAGTTTCCACCCACATATTTAGCAAATTCATATATAATTGTCGTATAGAGATTTTGATTCCCCTGAAACCATGTAACTGCTTCGATATTTACTCTTTCACGTGCCATCTTACAATATAAACAACGTAAATTTGATGATAAACCTTTTCCACGTAGTTCACCTGTCAAGACCACCGTGCCTTGTACCCCCTCCCCTCTACAATCTTCCAAATTAACATTACTACGACTTTTGCTACTAGCATCACCGACTAATCGAATGATTGATTCGAGCTTATTTGCCATTTCCTCCTTTTTCTTTCTGCTTTTAGCTGGATTATAATCATCAATCAGCGTTACCGTATCATATCCTGACTCAATCACTGCTCGTTCGAAGGAAACTATAGTATCTGAATCAATTCTTCTTGGGTTGTCACGTACCTTGTCGTCTCCAAGCTGTGAAAATAAAATCTTTGCAATCGTAGTCTTCATACTACCTGTTTTTCCATACAAAAACAGTAAAAATTTGGGTGGATATCCTGCTTCTTTAAAAGGACGATACAGCACTCCCAGAAGGGAAAACATTATCATTGTACTAATGCTTGCACTATCTTGATATAAATCAAATGCAATAAGTAACGATTTTCCGATATATTCTGGATTGCAATTTACAAGTGGCAAATTAGCAGTCATTGTGTATTCAATATCTTTAAAGCACTTTGCGCTCCTATTAGCATAGACCATTTCGCCGCAAATCATCTGCCATCCTTGCTCGTAATATCTGTAAATTGTATGGCACCGTCTCACTGCTTCTCGAAACTCTCTCTCAATCCACTTATCGACATTCTTTGTTTCAAAGTCCGTATAGGCAATCGCGAACCGTTTTTTAATAATTTTACACAGATTAGGTATGTCTTTCGTTTCTATATAAAATATCTCTTTTTGACCACCATCAAAGACAATCTCTGATAAAATTCCTTCTCGGTCGTAATTCTGCTCCCCATTCCGGTCAAGATAGGTAAACCGGATTTGGGGAATAATAGAAAAGTTTGCCAAATCCGAACCTTTAGGTTCTTCTGACTTTGTAGGACGCACGATATCTAGTCTCGCCGTCGGTTGTTTGGCTATAGGCGTATTATCTATATAACCAAAACTTCCAGATTCGGCAGTTAATTCATAGCCCATGGATTGCATGTATCGTTGTCTCTCCAACTCCCTTAGAAATTTCTCCGGTTCTTTAATGGTGTTGGGTAACTGCATTCCTATAAGGCCCTGGTCATTGACAGGTATTCTTTCGACCTTCCCATCTTGCGTCTCATACTTTGCATAACCTTGGAGCGGTTCAAATGCAATCGGATTAATTACTTCCTTATTCAGTTTTTTTTCATCCATTTTTCGCCCATGCTACCTCCATTTTTGTTTTTCATTTTTTATTTCCTATCTCCTTTCTTTGTGATATGTCCATTATACTTACTTCATTACGTCAACAAAGGTAGAGGACATAAAAAGCATTTTATGTCCTCTACCATATATTGTATCTGTTCATCTACATATTGTATTATTTATTTTCATCTCCAAATTGCTTCAAAAACTGTCTTATGTATGTACGCATACCAAGTCCGATTATTCATAGTGCCTTTTGGAATTTGGATTCTTTTCTCTATCTTGTATTTCCCTTCGCCATCAACCTTTATCATATTTTCATTCTTCGCAATTTCCTCCATATACATATATTCTGACCAATTACCACCTTTTATGTCTTTGCATACTTCTACAAGGTCACTTCTTGGACACTCTAGCAAATATTTAAAGATAGTACATAAATGCACAGCTTCTACTTCTTCATACCATTCATTCCACTCTTTAATTTTTCTCTTTAGACTTTTTTCGACCTCATACACAATATCCGTGTTATAATCTATAGCTTCTAAATAATCCAAAAGCACTTGTGCTACCAGATTTCTTCCAGTAACAAAATGACACTCTGCCAGACGGGCAACTACTTTAATTATTCTATCCTGTACTTCTCTTGTCGTAACTGCTTTGGTTTTCATATAAATAATATTGGTTAAAGAAATCCCTAATATTTCATCTAATAAGCTAAAATCTTCCATTCCCTCAATATAACTTGCATTATTTGTTTTTTTCTCTTTCTCTACTAATGCTTCTATAACCTCCTTAACAATTTTATCTACATTATAAAAACTAAATTTTGTAATAATATCGGATTTCTTATAATTGTTAAAATTAATAAATATTCTTCTATGCTCACCAAATAAAACCCGTTGCATTTTCTGACAATATATAGGCAAACGACCATCTTTTATTTTAAATGGGAATATATCATCATCTTCATCCAATTCATTTATAAATTTCCCATTCTCATTCAAATATTTACACTCTTTTCCATCTGAAAAGCCATACTTAATAATCTCATATATTTTCTTCATATAGCCATCCGGCAATGTACAACTATACACAAACACTTTGGAAATAGTCGATTGTATATCTTCGACTATTTTTTTGTCCTGTCCTTCCTCCATTAATGAACTGCACTTGTCTTTCCAATCCTCTAAGAACATATAGGGTGATATATATATCGAATCGCTAACTCCAAGCTCATATTCGTTATCCTTTCCCACATAACTTACAAATATGCATTTTTCCTGTTCATCACCATTTTCCCCAAAATATTCTTTCCATATTTCTTGTAAAATTTCTGTAATTCTTTCTCCATACTCCACATGTAATTCTTTAAGTGTATAACCGCCATTCGCAATCACATCTTTCTTTGCTTCTAAATAAGATTCCATCGTTAATAATTCAATATGCTTCATAATTCCATCAATCCATCCTTTCCACCCTCTATAATCCTGTAAATATAGGTCATTTTATTATATCATACTTAGGTGGAACAAGTGGAATGATGTCTATTAGTCTTTTATATACTCTCTTTTCCTATATAATATATCATTTCAAAATAATACTTTAACACGAAAAAAGATGGTATAGGTTCACCATCTTTTTTCTGTCACATCATTATTAAAAACTACTTCCTATTCATTCTATCCATTCTCTTTATTTTTTCGTAACACCTTACACATATTTTCCCATGACCATGCCCTGCCGGAACTTCTCGTGCACAGTTCTTACAAAACCATTTACCACAAAATTCACAGGGTTCTACTAAATCCGTAAAATAATATTTTTTCCTGCAACATCCACAAAGAGCATATGCATTTTCGTCTAATTCTCTCGAATTCGTTCCCATATCTTCCCAATCTCCTTCTATCTCTTACAGTCTTCTTCTTTTTCTTTCGTCCTCATAAGCCCGCATCTGCACGTCTATAAGATTATCTGTATTTATACGTTTAAAATCTTCATCAGACAAAGAACGCAATGTTTGTCTGAATTTTGAATAGGCAGTTCCTTCCATATTATCTTTCATATCATATAAAGCGTCCTCTAATCTCCCATCTTTTATCGTACTTACTGTTTCAGAAATATCAATTCCTGTAGATTCCTTAACTATTTCTCCTGCTATGCTTCCAACTACGCCAAAAACACTCCCTAAAAATCCCATATGCCGACCTTCTCCTTTTCATTATGTATTTTCTCCTAATTCGTAGACACCTTTTTAAATCAGTGCTACGAATTATCTAATGTATACATTACATAATGTATGCATCATTTATGCAAGCATTAGATTTCGGATATAATAATTTAATGCGTGGGGGTGATTTATGATACGTTTAAGAATTCTAGATATTTTGGAAGAACAAAATCATACAAAATATTGGCTCTACAAACAAATGGACTTAAGCTACCAAAATTTTAATCGTATTGTAAACAATGAAACTTCCTCCATCCGTTTTGATAATCTTGAAAAACTTAGTATCATTTTACAGTGTCCTATCGGAGATTTATTTGAGGTTATAAATGAAGATAATTTAGATGAAATGGGGTAAAAATGGGGTACAGCTTGCTTTTTATCAGCTACAGTGCTATACTAAAAGACGCAAAAATCCCGTAAATACAGGATTTTTGCCAAATAACCCGGTGAGTTCGAGACCTTCCTCACCTAAAACAAAACTAAAGGAGAAAAATGAATATGAACAAATCTTTCAAACTCTTGCTACTTGTCCAGGCAGCCATGATTGCTGCGCTCTACGTAGTACTTACTTACATTGCAAACGCAATGGGAATTGCCAGTCAGGTAATTCAGGTACGTTTCTCAGAGGCTCTGACCATTTTACCCTATTTCACCCCTGCCGCCATACCGGGACTTTTTATCGGCTGTCTGTTGGCCAATATTTTAACAGGCTGCGCCATTCCCGACATTGTATTCGGCAGTCTTGCCACTCTTATCGGGGCAATTTTTACTTACAAGCTTCGCAAGCATAAATGGCTGGCTCCGGTTCCTCCCATTGCCGCCAATGTCATTATCATCCCCTTCGTGCTTCTGTATGCCTATGGGGTAAGGCCTCTCTGGTTTTCATTTGTCACCATTGCCATTGGAGAAGTTCTTTCCTGTGGTGTACTTGGCATGCTGCTGCTTTTTACCTTAAATAAATATCGGCGCACTTTATTCCCTGTGGAATTTTAAAGTCAAAGGCGCCTTCTTTTGCGCATATGGCGCCCATATAATTTGAGCCTTTACAGCTGTGCTGCAGAGGCTCAATTTTATTTTTTATTCATTCCCTTATGGGCCCGATTTCCCATAACATGCTGCGGTGCTCGGGAAGAAGAAGCCGGGGATAGCTCCCCCGCAGCTTACCACAGGCTGGCTCATCAAACAGGCTCTCGAAACGTAACAGCGTTTGATCACCACATCTTATCAATTATCACTTCTGACATAGGTGATAAAACAATTTCCATTCTGTTCAAACCACTCTCTGGAATCATTCATCCCCACCTTATATACGGTACCGCTTTCCGAATCGGTATTTGCCGGATTCATCACAACCGTATTTTTTTCATTGAAGCCCACGAGAAGCACCGCGGAGCCATCGTTTAACATAACCAACACGGGAATGTCCTGATTCACATAGTACAGTACCGCATCCAGGGAACACCCTGTTAAATCCAGCACCTGTACCTCAGGAAGGCTGTCCTTTAAAATATCAACAACCGCCTCTCCCTTCTTCAGCATATACTCGGAGTTTCTTACAACGCCTTCATATGCGAGCATGGTATCCAGGCAGACTGCAAGGGAGTCCTTCTCCTCGCTTACGGTTTCTCCCTGTATTGCCATAATCTGGTTGCGCAGCTCCCGGTTTCCTTTGGTCCAGACATAGTATCCGTTCCCGTCAATCACCACTCCGGAAACCGCATCCGCCAGGTTAACGGCACTGCTCTCATTGGTGCAGATGCTCTCAAGGCCGTCTTTCCCGTACACATAATATCTGTCCGCCTGTTCTTCAAAAACAGGAAGCGTGATACTCCTTTCCCCCTCGAACAGTACTTCACGGGGAGTAAGTTGTTTCATTGTGGCGCTGTCAATGGTATTTTTTACTGCAATCTGGGTTAACTTTTCAAACCGCTCCGTGACCGCCGTCTCAACCGTATTTTTGCTTTCGTCCTCGGTCTCCGCGTTCATAATCTGGTCATCCTTAATCGGCACATACAGGCCTTCCTCCGTCTTTTCCACCCGTGATAAGACAATCTGGTTTCCTATAACTTCCCCGGCCGTAATGTATACATTTTCCTGCTCATAAGACATGAGTAGGCCTTCCGTCTCGTCCTCAATCCTTATCCGGTACATAGGAAAAACTGTGTTGCCGGCAGCATCCTTTACTATGTCGCTTTCCCTTGCAACACCATAGATTAAATCCTCACCCATAAAACCAATGGGTGCTATCACCTCGTCCCGGGCGGCCGCTATGGCCTTCTGCTGTCCGGTGGTCAGGTTCATAAGTACAAGCTCTTTTCCACCGTAGGAGTTCCCATCCTTCTGCCACACTGCCATCTTATTGGTATCCGACACCTTATAGCTGCCTTCCGAAAGGTTCTCCACCACCACCTCGCAGGTGCGGCTCATAAGGTTTATACTGTAAATCCTGTTGTCCCATTTCAAATAAAGTATACTGTTCTTGTTGATATAGGAAAGCTGGTCTATTTCTTCCATAAGCAGTGTCTGGGAATTTTCAAAAGGAATATATACCAGCTCCTCCACCGTATTTACGGTGCTCTCATAATAGTATACGGAAATCCCCACCTGTCCCTCGTGGTGTCCCCGGCTCATATATCCATAAACCAGAAATGTTACGTTTCCGCCCTCATCCACATTCAGAATCTTGATTTTATGTCCGTCATAAAGGGTTCTCTCATCCAGATTATCCTGATTGTAAAAGCCAAACAGCAGTGCCATCTTATTATCCACTATGTTGTAACTGAAAAGACGGTTTCCCGTTACAAAGGCAAAAACATTTCCCCCGTCGCTTTCCTTAATAGGCACTTCGGTGCCCGTAATCCCCAGCATAATCTTATTATTGGCGTACACATCATCCGACGCCTCAAACATCTGGTCCATGGTTCTCTCAAAGTCAAGCAGATACATACGGTCCGACGTATAACGTACCCTGTAAAATTCTTTAATTTTATAGTACTTCTTATTTTCCCCGTCCCCAGCGGACATGGTAAAGGCTTCTTCCTCCACATCATCCTCATTCAAAGCTTCTCCCTTCTGCCCCGATGCATTTGATGCAGCGGCCCCGGAAGAAGACGTTTCCGGAACAGACACATAGTATTCCATCAGAAAACTCCCGGTAGCAGGCCCTAATTCCCTGATTGTAATTTCCGACCGGCTTTCCTTTTTTACCTCCAAATCTCCCCAGGTTACCTGATTAAAGCTGCTGTGGATGGTGACCTTTCCATAGGTGGTATTATCCCCCTCCGCATTGGACTCCAAATATTTGGTCAGCTCTTTAGCGTCCTCTTTATTAAAAGTCCTTCTGGAAAAATCCGCAATGTATTCCAGCTTTTCATTCACATGGTAATCTTCCGTATTCACCACCCTTGTATAATATCTGACCACGCTTCCATCATCCAGGGTCAGCAGGATTACCAGCATATACTCCTGATTGCTTTCAATCAAATCCTTTAATCCAAAGGACACCGGAATTTCTTCATGTTCTTCCTGCTCAAATTCCTCCACCTGGGTATTTTCAATCAGACGGCTTCCGTTTAAACTCCTCACCTCAAAGCCAATCCCCTCAATCCCCCTTCCGTAAGGATTGATGCGAAGTTCCACCCTTCTGCCGGCCCCTAAAGGAGTGATGGTTTCCCGCATCTGGCTTACTTCCATAACGTCCGCATAGCCATGCAGTTCATTAATATGAAACCCGTCATACTCAATTGAAATAACCGGATAGGTGGCCCCCGGCATCTCCATTGTCATATCCGTGTTGCCTTTATTCATAATGCTGCTGACGATAAACAGTGTAATCACAAACACAGCGCTCACTATCACACTCTTGATAATTGCCTTTTTCAAAATGTCCTCCATGCTGCCGGCAACCCACAAACCGGGGTGCCGGCACAAACCTGTATGATTGAAAATCTCTGATTTCCCAGTCTGTCCCTCCACGCCGCCGGCAACCTGTAAACCGGGCACCGGCACAAACTCGTATGACTGAAATTCTTTGATTTTTCAGTCTATCCTTCCGTTCTTTCGACAACCTGCAAATTGGGACGTCAGCACAAATCTGTACCCAGCAGTTTCTGCAGCGTGGTCTCAATATGCAGCGCTTCCGTCAAATTTTCAATCTGAGTATCCTTTTTAACATTTTTTGCCTCTCCTGCGCGTTTTACCGCACGAATCAATATATTCTTCGGCGTATGCTCCATATCAATAAACTCCAGCACCTGGGTATCATATCCTGCTTCCTCTAAGAGGTTTGCCCGGATTCCGTCTGTGAGAAGTGCGGCTATCCTTTCTTTTAAGAGCCCATACTTAAGGATTGGTTCCAGCACCGGACTTTCAATCTGCTTATTCACCTCATGCTGACAGCAGGGCACGGTAAAAATAACCTTCGCCTGCCAGTCCACCGCTTTCTTAAGGGCATAGTCCGTGGCCGTATCACAGGCATGCAGGGTAATCACCATATCCACCTGCTCCCCGCCCTCAAAAGTACTTATATCGCCCTGATAAAAGTGCAGGTCCTCATACCCGTATTTCACCGCCAGCTCGCTGCACTTTGCGATCACATCTCCCTTTAAATCAAGTCCTGTTATGCAGATATCCAGCCCTTTAAGCTCATGCAGGTAATAATAAAGTGCAAATGTCAGATAAGATTTGCCACAGCCAAAATCTATGATATGTATCTTCTTTTCCGTGGAAATTTCCCCGGAAGTTTCCACACAAAGCGCGGGCAGTATATCTTCCACAAACTCCAGATAGCGGTTAATCTGTCTGTATTTGTCATATTTTGCATGTACGGTCCGCCCTTCCTTTGTTTGAATCCCCAGATCCACCAGAAAGGGGACCGTTTTCCCCTCCTCCAATATATATTTCTTCGACCGGTTATGAGACATATCCGGAGCCTTCATCACCGCACTTTTACTGTTCTCCCGGCGCTTTACCATGACCTTTCCCTTTTTGCTTACCAGAACGTTGAGTCTGGCGTCCATGCTTTCCCCTTCCAGCTGCTTAAAATCCGTTTCCATATATGAAAGTATTTTAAGAAGCATCTCCTCTCTCTCATGGTTTTCATGAAAAACCTGGGTTCCCTTTGAGATTGTTTCCTGAAAGCGCAAAGCGCCCTTTACCATAACCGGGCGTATTTTTATTTTAAAAGCACCCTCCTTCTTTCTGGGGTTGCTGATAATGATCTGATACAGCCTGTCCGACAAAAAGGCGGACAATTGTTCCTTTAATTCTTCCATTTTAGTCCTTTCATTCCACGCTTTCCCATACTGATAAACGATTAACGACCATGTACACCAGAGCGTGTTTGTGGGAAAGCATTTTTCAAACACGCTCCAAGGCTGCGCCACTGCAAACTATGTGTACCTTCACTCTTTCACCGGCAGTCGTAAAATAATCCCTGCTCATAAATATAGCCATAACTTAACGTCATGACTATATTCTACTTATTTAACTGCAAAACCTCAACAAAAAAATAATCAGAATCTGAGAATTCCCCTTCTGGTATTATGTCTTCTTTTATAAATCTCATAGCACAACAGAATTTGGACCAGGTCCCTGAGCCATTCCCATTTTTCCAGTGGAAATTCTTTATCCGGGTTTTCCTTTTCTTCTTCCCGCTTAATCCGGTCTGATATGTCCTTGGACAACTTGTAAATCTGCCATTTATCCGGGTACTCATCATAAATCATGCTGCCCTCATAATCTATCTTATCCAAAATACCGCTTATGGTTTTCTGATACCTCCTGGCCTCCGCCGGATACATCTGCTGAAGATATTCCAAATCCCTGATAATGGAATCTTCCTCCTCGTAAGAGACAGGTAGTGGATAGGTCATATAAAAGGGTAAAATTTTACGCTCATACATATGAATAGCTTCCTTATTTCTTTAGAATTATCATATGCGGCTTTGAAATTCACGTGCATACAGGGAACCCTTTGCAACTCTTGTGCGCAATGACTGTGCAGTATTTGAGGAAACAAAGAGGGGCAGTATGCTCCTCACCTGCCCCTTTTCTTCGGTACTTTGTCTGTCCGGTTTTCCCGGACATCTGTCCATTATCAGCGCCTGAAAAACAGGACATCTTAAAAATCGTCTGTTTCCCCCGCGTTATTACTTTATAACATGAATCCGCGCAAGCGCTCTCTGTAGCGCCGTCTCCGCCCGTAATAAATCCGTCTCAGGCGTCTTACTGCGAAGTCTTTCCTCGGCACGGTTTTTTGCCGCCTGTGCACGCTCCACATCAATCTCCTCAGGCCATTCAATAATCTCCGCAAGAATGATTACCTTATCCTGTAGGATTTCCGCAAAGCCCGCATGGAGTGCGGCCACTTTTGTCCCTTCGTCCTCTGTGATTGTAACAATACCGGGATTTACAATCACAGTCATGGGAACATGTTTTTTATAAACACCAATTTCACCCTCGGTGGTGTTAAACTCCACCATAGAAACCTCTCCCTCGTAAAATACACGCTCGGGAGTGATAATTCTCAAGGTAAATAAATTATTGTCTGCCATCTGCTTCCTCCCCGTATTTATTTCACGCGGGCAAGTACGTCATCAATACCTCCGGCATTTAAGAAATAGCTTTCCGGTACATCGTCATGCTTACCTTCCAGAATCTCCTTGAAGCCGCGAACAGTCTCGTTAATGGGCACATACTTCCCGGGAAGTCCGGTAAACTGTCCTGCCACGAAGAAAGGCTGTGATAAGAATCTCTGTACCTTTCTTGCACGGGAAACCACCAGTTTATCGCTCTCTGACAATTCATCCATACCAAGGATTGCAATGATATCCTGTAATTCCTTGTACTTCTGAAGAATTTCCTGCACGCCTCTGGCAACCTGATAATGCTCCTCGCCAAGGATTCTGGGGTCCAGAATTCTGGATGTGGACTCAAGAGGGTCAACCGCCGGGTAAATACCAAGCTCCACAATGGACCTGGACAAAACGGTGGTTGCATCCAGATGGGCGAATGTAGTTGCAGGTGCAGGGTCCGTCAAGTCATCCGCAGGCACATATACGGCCTGTACGGAGGTGATGGAGCCGTTTCTTGTGGAGGTGATTCTCTCCTGGAGCGCACCCATTTCTGTCTGCAGTG
>CAJUED010000045.1 GCA_910585075.1 uncultured Lachnospiraceae bacterium | reverse complement strand
CCGCCCACAATAGGCAGATCCGCATTGGAACCCACAAAATAATGAGGGAACAGCTTTACAAAATCAAACAGCTTGCAGAAAGCTCCTCTGTCAATCTTCATGGGAATATGCTGTCCGTTAAACACAATACAGTGCTCGTTATAGTAAACATAAGGAGAATACTGAAATCCCCATCTGTCCCCCTGAATGGTGATGGGAATAATCCTGTGATTCTGCCTTGCGGGATGGTTCACCCGACCCGCATAGCCTTCATTTTCCTTACAAAGCAGACACTTGGGATAGCCCGCCTGTTTCGCAAGCCTTGCCGCCGCAATGGCTTTAGGGTCTTTCTCAGGCTTGGAAAGATTGATCGTGATATCCAAATCCCCATACTCTGTGGTTGTCACCCACTTTACATCCCTCTTAATCCTGTAACGCCTGATATAATCGGAATCACAACTGAGCTTATAATAATAATCGGTGGCCTTTTTGCTGTCCTTGGTGTAATAATCCTGAAAGGTTCTGATAACCTCCGAAGGACGGGGCATCAAAACATTCATAATCCTCGTATCCAGCAGGTCCCGGTAAACAACACCGTCTTCCTTGAGAATACCCTTTTCATACGCATAATCCAGCATATCCTTCAGAATATCCTCCAGGTCCTCCACATCCGTTTTCTCAATTTCAGCCGCCTGTTCTCCGCTGATTTCCAAGAGCTCATCCAGTTCAAACAGCTCAAGGAGCTGATTGGTAACGTAAATCTTATCTTCATCGGAAACAAGTCCTGTCTTCATCCCATATACAACTAATTTTCTGACAGCTTCCTGTATCATGCCGCATCTTCCTCCATATTATAAAGTACAAGGGCCATTCCCTACTTCAACTACATAAAAATCAGCTTTGTAACCAATCTTTCTCCGATAAGTCTCTCCTACCTTATTGATGAAGGTGTCAATTGCCTCGTCCTTTACCAGACTGACCGTACATCCGCCAAATCCTGCACCGGTCATTCGAGAACCCACAACGCCGTCTATCTTCCAAGCTTCCTCAACCAATGTGTCAAGCTCTGCGCCGGTTACCTCATAATCATCCCGCAGGGAAATATGAGACTCATTCATCAGCTGGCCGAACCTCGCAATGTCATTTACCTCAAGGGCTTTCACCGCTTTTATGGTGCGCTGGTTCTCATATACCGCATGTTTTGCACGCCTTGCCCTTACCGTATCCTTGATTGCCGATTTATTCGCCTCAAACTGCTCCTCTGTTAAATCTCCAAGTCCTTTAATATCAACTACTTTTTGAAGCTCTGCAAGAGCCATCTCGCATTCGCTTCTTCTTTCATTGTACTTAGAATCTCCAAGTCCCCTCTTTTTGTTACTGCTTGCAATCACCAGCTTAATGCCCTCCAGCTTCACCGGCGCATAGGTGAAAGACAAATCCGCCGTATCTAAGAAAATCGCATGATCCTTTTTGCCCATGGCAATGGCAAACTGATCCATAATACCGCAGTTCACGCCATTAAAATTATTTTCCGAATACTGCCCAATCAAGGCCAAATCCTGATTGCTCACGTCAAAGCCGAAAAATTCCTTTAAAATATATCCCGTCAGTACCTCCACTGAAGCTGAGGAGGATAATCCGGAGCCGTTTGGTATATTTCCATTCAGAAGAATGTCAAGGCCGGAAGGAATCTGATAGCCTTTTTTCTCAAAAGCCCACATAACTCCCTTGGGATAATTGGTCCAGCCCGCTTCTTTCGCCGGTTTCAAATCATCCAAATCCGACTCAATTACGCCGAGATGTTCAAAATTCATAGAATAAAAACAAAGCTTCCTGTCTTTCCTCACCCTTGCAACCCCATAGGTTCCAATTGTAAGGGCACAGGGAAATACATGTCCGCCGTTGTAATCCGTATGCTCCCCGATTAAGTTCACCCGGCCCGGTGCAAAAAATACTTTTACCCCTTCCGTGTCTCCGTACACTTCCCCAAATGCTTTTAAAAGAGTTTCCTTCATTTGCTGCCTCCCATTCCACCGCCTTTGCGGTATTTGATTTTCATGATATCCTGTTCCGGTTCTTTACTTTTGTCCACGGCCCTTTGTCTATGACCTTCTGTCTATGGCTTTTTGCCTATGGCCTCCCATCTATGGTCTTTCCTCACGGCACGTTTACATTATAGGATACCGCCGCATCTTAAATCCATATTGCCATGTTAAAAAAAGCTGTTAAAATGTTAACTGTTTCCTTTGTTTAGCTCATTGATAAATTCTTCAATCTGTTTCAATTGCTCCTTGTTTTTTCTTGATTCTCCCTTTTGCATTTCCTTCCGATAAATGGATGGCGACATCCCTTTTATCTGCTTAAATGATTTGGCAAACACCAGCGGATCCGAATAGCCGCAGGACAGGGCAATACTCTCCACCGGAAGGGAAGTCAGTTCCAGCAATTCCTGGGCCTTCGTAATCCGAAACGTAGTCAAAAACTGCTGTGGAGAAATACCCATGGCATTTTTAAATAGAGTGTACAGATAACTCCTGTTAATACACACATAGTCCGCCACGTCCGTAACTTTAATCGGATTACAGTAATTGCTTAAAATAAACTCCGTGGCCCGCTGCACATAATTACCCGCTTTATCAGCTTCGCCCTTCTCCTCAATATGTGAGCTTTCCGCAATCAAGGATAAAAACAGCTGAAGCTGACCATTCCTGCGCAGCTCATTGGCAACTCCAAAGGTATTGTGCTCCATCATATCCGTAACGGCCTGATAAAATTCTTCTTCCTTATCTGACTGGAAAACCGGACTTGTCACAGAAAGCCCCATAGACTCTGTCAATTCCTTGGCCATACCTCCGTAAAAGCCTACCCAGACATAGGTCCATGGATTTGTTTCATCCGCCTGATAAAAGGCAAGCTCATCCGGCGGAATCAGAAAACCGCATCCCCGCTCAAGCGCATACTCCTTTCCCCCCATGGAAAACTTTCCTTTTCCGCTTAACACAAAATGAATCAGATAATGCGGCTTAATCGCCGGTCCAAAACTGTGCAAAGATTCCGTTCTTGACATGCCGCAGCAATTTAAATATAAACTTCCGGTTTTCCTACCGGCAAATTCCAGTTGGTACGCTTTCTCCATTCTTTCCTATGCCTCATATCAAATCTTAATATCAAAATCATACCAATTAGAAAAAGGGAGGTCAAGCCTTGATACAATGATTCGGCTTATTGATAAAAAATAGACAGCCGAAGCTGTCTATTCCATTGCCGGTGAAAATAAGTTTTGTTAAAAAATAACCCGCACATCTGTACAAGTTATTTTTTAACAAAACCTAAAGATTTTAAAAATGCTGCAAGTATCTTTGCAGACTGTTCATGGGATTTAGGGCCAGGATGACTTCTGGAGCCCACAGTCTCATCCGTAGTGTCAGGAAGCTGCAGGAAAAAGGTTTTTCTGTCTTTCGACTGCCTTCTATATTCATTTACGGCTTCTGCAATGGGAAGTGTCAAATCATATCCTGCCATTCCATAAGCCCAAACGATAAACGCATTCGGGTTATTCCTGCGAATAAGAGCCAAAAAATCAATGACAGCCTGTTCAAGCCGCTTCAAGTCCGCCGGGTCATATGAGCCGTCCTCAAGCAAATGCTGTTTAAATGTTTCACCTGTTATCGGGTTCCGCCACGCCGGTTGATTAAAAGCCCCGGCATCATTTGTTCCCAGATTCACAATAACCGCATCCGGCTGCCAGGATGAAAAATCATAGGGCTTCAAAGCTCCCAGTTTTTCGTTGGTTTCCCCTTTTAAAAGGCCGCAGATTTTCTCATAGCAGGAGGGGATATTTTCGTAGGGCTTGTTATCCCAGCTACAGAGAATTCCCCAACCGCCCTGGGAAATCAGACGGCAGTCGGCGTCAAGGGCTTCCGAGACCATCACTGCATAATTTCTGCTGAAGCTCATAAACATGGGAATCCAGTCCTGCTCCTGCTTCGCTCCATAAGTTCCCTCCCCTGAGGTGATACTGTCGCCCACAAATTCAAGCTTGTAGGTTCTGTCCGGAACCGGCAGAAAAGAGCCGTCCGAATAAAAACCATGGACAAGCAGATGATTGCCGTTATCCTCACTCATTGCCTGTAATTCCCTGAAAAACCGCACATTTTTGACGGAATCCACGCTCATATTTCGAAACAGACAAATCTTGTAGCGGCCCGCCATCAGCATTTGCCTGCTGACAAGCGCACCGTTTAAAGAACATCCTACCCAGGGTTCATGTATGTCAAAATCAACCTCAACCTCAATCCAAAGCTCCGTACCGGTAACATTTACCTCAACGGCGCTTCCATTCCAAAACAAAGGAAGGGGGCTTTGGCTTTCATCGGTTCTGCCGTGGATTTTGCAATTAATTTCTTTTAGTGAAAAATATTTTAAATTTTTATTTTCAATCATTGTAACCCTCCAAACTTTACGATGTTCCAAATATACTGATTTGTTCCTATGCTCCCGCAAAGACTACCGAGCGGAATCAACCTGCTGCACAAAGCTCACCGTCAAAACACCATTTTGTGTTGTTGCATTGATAACAATCGCATAATCAAAATTATTGGTAAAGGTCAAATCCTTATAGCCCTCCACGATTGCCGCGTCCAATCCGGTTGGTACATAATCCACCGGCAGGGAGTGAGCATACCGCTGGGTCGGTGAGATACCCGCAAGAAGCATTGACACATGAATGGTGGAGGAAACCTGGCAGATTCCGCCGCCTACACTTGAAACAACCCGACCACTTGCAAAGGATGGCGCCACCACATAACCGTTTGCTATAGTCCTTGTTCCGATGGAATTGCTGAACGAAAATTTTTTCCCCGGCTCAATTACCATACCATTGATGCGGGCCGCTGCTAATTCCACATTAACGGCTCTATCCTCTGTGGTATCATAAGTTGTGGAGTAGGAGGAAAGCACGCCCTTCGGGAGTTCGGTTCCCTTTCTGAATATGGCAGCCCGTCCTTCCTTTTGCCCTACGGAAATATAGTGAAGATAATAATTACTTAAATCTTTTACACCATAAACGGGGAGAAGGTCAAGATTGTTCTGCATATATGCTTTTACCTGAAAAGAAGAATTTCCATTTCGCCCTTCTTTCATACCCACCGTTATAAAATGCTTAAGTAAAGCATCGGCATCCTGTCCCACACTTTGCTGCAGATCCGGATATGTATTATAGTAGTAATTTGCATCAAACACCGGCGAATAGTCAACAGCGCTTTCATTTGCCGCCACGGCGGGAAGAAAGACTGTCAGACTGCAGACAATAGCCAAAAACAGAGTAATAATTCTTTTGTACTTAATTTTCATGATAACCTCCATATTCCTTCATAAAAAGTTAATAATTACGGGCAGCACAAAAGCGGGTGATGGGAATCGAAAACTATGCCTGCAATTAGAACTTAGATAGAAAGGAGATTCAGCGTCTCATCAACACCGCCGTACCGAAATCGTACCGTAAAGTACGCTAAATTAATCTGTTAAATAGTACCACAAGAATCTAAACTTAGCAATATCGAACCACAGAATATACTCCCTTCAAAATCTTTTTAATTGATAGGTCTGCATGTCAGCTACCTATAAGACAACTTTTGACACAGTAATTCGACTCCAAAACAAAAAAAGAGAGAAAGGGAATTGAACTTTATCATACCCCGAAAAGCTAATACATTTAAGGAGGGAACACACATGCTTACAGTGTGTCTACAATCTGGAAATACGAATAATCAAAAAGGATTAAGTTTCTACCAACTTAATCCTTTCATTCTACAAACTTCAATACTTCATTTGGCGTACATTTTAAAATTTTACACAACTTTTCTAGTGTATCAACTGTAATTCCACGATTATGTCTTAAATTGGTGACGGTTCTTGGATTGATATTATGTTTATTTATCAAGGCATATGTCGTAACACCTTTAATCTCCATTGTCTTCCAAAGAGGTTCATAACTTACCATTTCTATCCCCCGCATTTACATAATAAAATTATGATGCAGAAAATAGTTTTTGAATATACATAAAAATGTATCTACTTGTATGGGATTAAAAATCTTCAATCTATAAACTTTAATATATCATTTGGTGTGCAATCTAAAATTTTGCAAAGTTTTTCTAACGTATAAACTGTAATACCGCAATTATGTTTTAAGTTGGTGATAGTTCGAGGATTAATATTGTATTTATAAATTAGCGTATAAGTTGTTACACCTTTCTTTTTCATGGTTCCCCATAAAGGCTCATAGCTAACCATTTGCATCCTCCATCCTATTAATATTTAAATTATAGTAGGAGAAAATATCTCTTGAATATACATAAAAATGTATCTATAATATAGATACAAATATACGCATATAAAATTGAAAAATATAATTTACAGGAAGATAACAAATCATGGATATAGAGAGGTATATTGTCTTTAGAAAACGATTAAACTTTATAAGTATTTATACAGTGGATGACGAAAAAATAGAAATACAAATTTTTAAAAATGTATTCTATCGACAACCATATTCAACTGAATGGCATGACTATATAAAAAAGACTTGTTTACAAGTATATCCCAAACTGGAAAACCCGTTTCGAGTGTTTAGCAAACAGTATAATAGGATAAAAATACAAAGACCATTTTAGATTTTTAAAAGTGTAGTTTTAAAATCGGCTCTTATATCTTCATGGAGGATATATATATGAATGAAATCAACTACAAAACATATAAAACCCGGAAGGATATTTCTTCTTTCGTGGAGTTACTTACTGCTATTATAACGTTTGAAGAAGTCTACCGCTGTATTTTCCATTATGCTTCAAATCCACTGATACAAATAAGGTTCTATTCCGCTGAAACAGAAAAAAGTTTATTGTGTGAAATTGATACAAAATTTCAAAGATTGATAACTTCCAGCATAAAAGCGGACTATATCAGTATTATCTGGAATCACGATATTATCAAAAGTTTTGAGGATATTTCGGAGGTATTGTTTATTTGCAAAGGTGTATCTATAAAATATAGAGAATTTATAATTTATAGTAATGCTAATGTACCATGGGATTGCCACAATTATTATAAAATAGACTGGAAGAAAATAAGACAGGAGGAATAATAAAAAGGGGGCCGGCTAATGCCGATTTCCCCTTTTTGATTTTTCATGCAATTATGAATTGTTCGTTACAATCCATACATAAAACATTGATTTCCTTTGTAGCTCTAAATGAATTACCACAACATGGACATTGGTATTTTCTTGTACTGGATGGTTTTCTTGTCTTTGGCTTTATTGGCGTACTGTTTCCGCTTGTCCCACCTGTGAATCCCCCAAGAGAAAAAATGTCCTGTCTCCCTATCTGAATTTCTTGTAGTCCATTTCTGATACAGAAATCAATGGTTTCTTCTGTAGGTGTACTGATAGTCCAGCCGTATTTCTCGTGTCTGTCAATCTTGATTTTGCCTATTTCCTCGGCAGTCTTTTTAAATCTCTTATTATGATATACATAACCATTGGATGTATCTTTGATGTTATTTTGCATGTTCCATATATGACTACATTCATGAATTAATGTTGTAACAATTTCCGTTATATCCCTTCTTAAATAATTTGCAGATATGTTTAATTCTTTCATTGCCTTATCATCCGTAAACCATGTGTTGCTGACAGATACATGCCCATAACTTCTAGTACTCTCCTGAACGGTCAATGTGATTTCTTCTAGCTCACTGTTAAAATATTCCTCATTAATCAGATTATAAATCTTCTGTAAATACTGTACAGTTCTCCTGTAATTATTTAATTTCTTTGCCATAATGCTTACCTCGCTTCTTGTTTTGTAGTAGTAGTGTTGTTGGTAGTTAAAGTGTAGTTTTTAACTGTCTTCATTATATCATGGTACCATATAAATATCAAGTATTATTTGCAAGTTCAAACAATAAAATCTATTTTTTTGTCATTAAAATCCTAACGTTTTTTGATGAATATCACGGAAATATTGATTTTCTGACTTTTGCATGGTACCATAAAATATGACTTTTCCACTAGGAGGTATCAGATATATGCCAAAGAAAGCAGATATAAACTTGAAAAACAACTCAGGAATTTATAAAAGTAAAATTAAAGCAAGTCAGGTTTATGACAAAAACAATGTTGATAATATTCGTCTTAGGGTTCCAAAAGGTTGGAAAGAACAAATGCAAAAATATGTTCAGGATAGCGGTAAATATAATTCCGTAAACGATATGATTTGTAGACTTATACAAAAAGAAACAGGGATTGTTGATTGACAAAAATCTGAAAATAACTTATAGTGAACTTGTTGTTGGTAGGCTTATGCTTACCTTTAAAAGGTACTGCTTGTAGTAGGGCAGTACCTTTTTGCTAATAAATGTTCCGGTCGGCATTATGCCATTTTTTCCTTGTTAATATATCAATAAAGAGCGACTCGGAAATCCTGACGGGCCCCATGGGGAATAAGAACACTGATAGGGACTAGGCAGACTACCGTAGAGAGCGTGTTTTGGGTGAAAACAACCTTACCTTGGGTCAGGATTTCAGCGACCGGTACCGAAAATTTTCGGATTAAATGTATAACTGATATTTTGATTATTTAAATATAGTATATAGATGTTATTTTGAAAGTGTATTTTTAATAAAAATGGTTGTTACATTAAGAAAATTTATATATGAAAGCTTTAATTTATTACAAGTGATTATTTAAGTCCCCCTACGGGGGATTTAGGGGGGATTTTATCTACCTTGTAAAATGAGCATTTGCGTTGATATTTTCCGTGGAGCCGATACTAATATTCTGAATAAACCCTATTTGCAAAAAATAATTTTTTGCAAATTCGGAAATGCCATTTTACGCCTTTTTCGTCTTTCAGAAAAAGGCCGATATATACCGATTTAGCTGATTAAATTCTGTTTCTACTCTTTATAGTCATCTCCGCTTTTGAACATTTTCAATAACCATAATCATAACAAAACGAGATATATTAATTCATTTTATTCACTTGTTTTGAATAAACTAAAAACGGCAAAATAATAAATCTCTTTTCTTTTCAGGCCGCATGATTCTAATAGATTGCACAGTAATATATAATTTGGAAAGAAAAAAGACATATGCATCTTTTTATCCCGTTTTTCTTTATTATTCAAAGTTTTCCAAGAAAGCCTTAATTCTTTTAACTCTATCCTTACAATTATATTAGCCAGTTCTATCATAGTGAGTTTTTTCACTTGTTCCTTTATTCCAAGTTGTGTCACTGTAATTAAGGAAATATTCGTTTTATGTAAAAGTGTTTCGCTTAGTGGCTTTTCCAGTGATGCCTGCATTTTTTCTAACTCATTATCAAGTTTTTGAGGAATCTTTACATGTTGTCTGTTACCGGATTCTTTTAAAAGCTCAATATGATTTTCTTTAGATATTTCTTTATACATATCTTTTTTTATTTTATATATCTTTTTCATATATTCCTGTGGATTATTCTTCCAACGCATACAGCCGCAAACAAGCATATAGCGAATAAGTATGCTTGCATTTATATCCTGTGCTTCTTCCATTTTAGCATTAATTTCTTTTTTTTCACGTGGTGTAATATCTCTATCAAGTTCTGTTTGTAATATCTGCTTCTTTTTATATGTTCCCGCTATATAGCGCATGGCATTGAATCTTTTGCAGAATTTTTTGATTGTATCCACTTGATTGTCCGTAATTGTTATTGTAATAATCTTATCCAATTTTTTCATAAAAATCATACCTTTTCCCATTTTTGAGTTACAAATTTAGCAATATCCCCATCTTTTCTTATACTGCTCCTATTTCTTTTTATACTGCTCCTTCTTATTGTACAACAATTGCTCAACATGAGGAACTGGTATAATTAAATAAAAAACAAACTTACCGAAGGCGCCGGAAGTAAGTCCAAAAGAAAGCGAGGACTTACATTCATGAAGAAATACGATTCATCAAACAAAGCAATAGGAAAGCGATTAAGAGAATTACGAAAAAAGCATGGGGATTCACAGGAATCTCTTGCAGAAAAACTGAACATAGAAAAGGCTGATACTTATGGCAAATACGAACGCGGCGTGACCACATTTCCGATTGACTACGCTCTGGATTTAGTCGAGTTATATGATACTGACCTCTATTATATTTATACCGGAATCCGTCAACCCTCTGATACCAAAATTGCCATGATGATAGAAGATATTCCAAAAGATAAACTTCCGTATTTATTACATATCATTAAAGAAATCGCGGATTCTTGGAAACAAGCATAACACGCATTTTAAGCGTATTTACACTCACTTTTAAGGGCAGTGCTTATTAAGGCTTTATGAGATACTAGACTCAAGAAAGGAGGAAAGAACCATGTTAGATATCACAAAATTGCAAATTCCATTGTCTGTAATCGCAAAAGATGCTCATTTAATTCTTTTAGAAGTGCAACCTTACTACGATTACAAAGACGGGAAAAAGACAGATACCCGGCTCGGCTACAAATACACTGTTGTCGAAGACCGTAATTTTGAAAAATTTCCCGTTAAAATCCCAGGGAACTCCCCGGCAATTTCTAAAGAGCAATTGGAGAATGCCAAGAGTCGCATATTCGTTTCATTCGACAATGCGGCTGGAAAGTTCTATCGGACTGACCGCGGCGATTATGCTCTGTCAGTCACAGCATCAGATGTTTCCATTGTGAAGCAGTAAAATTCCCGGGCGGGAGAAATTCCCGCCCCATTATAAAAGGAGAAATAACATGAAAAAAATTTTTTCTATCATTTATAAATTTATCCACAATACCTTTCATGGGATTATGTCGGACATTGAGTTAGCGGCGGCAATTATATACCGTAATGAAAAAAGGTATAAAAAATTATTTAATGCTGCGATAATTTTACTCTACATCAAATGCGTTTTATATCTTCTTTGGACAAGCTTTTGGGTTTTTATATGCGCATTCATGTATTTTATGGTCTTGTTGCCCAGATATATGTTCAAGTGGTCCATCCAATACCATTTAGAAGAACGAATTTTATCTGCTTTTCAATTACTTATAACATATATTCAGAAAAAACTGAAGAAATATATTGAGAATTATTCACCGCTGGAACAAGTTTACACAACGGATATAATCTCTGAAATTCTTTACGACACCTTAAAAAAGAATTATGTTCAATTTAATATCGTATGTCCATCTTCTATCAAAGATATTTTTCCGACTGAAAGGCAAATCATCCAATCCAAAAATGGCTTTACTATCTTTTACTATATTTGCCGACATCAGGCCACAGTAACAGTTGATACAAAAGACATACGCAAAACTTTGAACCTAACAATTGCACAGCATCTGCAAACCCATTTTAACAATTATTTAACGAAATTCAATGGCATTTGTGTTGTTCGCGTTTTATGTGTTGATGAAGACAAATATCATCCCGGCTGTTATAGCTTTGAATTGATGATTGTTGACAACCAACATAAATATAAATATGTAAAACATCTGGAAAAGCACAAATTTAATAATAACAACTTGGATGATGAGGATTTTTGAGAATGAAAACTTGGATTGATTTGGTGCCGGATGAGGATTTATTCTCATCCGGTATCACGAACTATTTAAAATGGGAGTACAGCAGGCACCCGCATATGGTTATCTTTGGAAGCACAGGTTCAGGCAAAACATATGCCCTCAAGCTTATATTAGGAAGAATTGCAAAATACATCCCTGATGCAGAGCTGGCTATTTGTGATTACAAAAGTGACAATGATTTCTCTTTTCTTGACGGACTTGACGGCTTCTACCGCTTTGACAAGTGCATGGATGGGCTTGAATACGCAATACAGCAACTAAGGAGCAGACAAAATGACAGACAGAACGGATATCCTTTCTTCTGCCTGATATTTGATGAATGGGCCAGCTTTCTTAACAACTTGGATAAAAAGCAGGCCGACCGTGCCAAGCAGAATCTTGCGACCCTGCTTATGCTGGGACGCTCCTTCAATATCCATGTGATAGTCAGCCAGCAAAGATTAGATGCATCTTACTTCGGTTCGTCAAGAGATAACTTTTCAGTGGTCATGGGCATGGGGGCGCTTTCAAAGGAATCTGTCGAAATGATGTTTTCCGAATATAAGGACACTATTGTCCGCAACAAAGAGCGCGGGCGCGGTTCATTAGTTCTGGGCAACCAATTCAGAAATATTATCGTACCGACTGTACGAGACCCTGACAAGCTTGAACGCACTATACGAAGTGCTGTCGGCCATACCGGAAACGGGGGCTGACAGGCTGGCGGGCCGGAGGCAGGAGCCAGCCCGGAGGCTCCCGCTCCCCGCCGGAGGCGGGGCAACACGGCCTATCATTGCCCGTGTTGTATGTATGAAGCTCAAAGCCTTGAAAAATAAGGGTTTCCGGCCGAATACACAGGCTGTATGAATTGTATGGACACGCCTTAAAAGCGGGAATATACGCTTATCGAGAGGTTATCAGATAGTTCTCAGCAAAGTATACTAAAAGACATAAGAACGATAAAACGGGCCTGTTAAAAGTTCTTCATAAATTTCTTACAGGAGGATAAAAAGATGGCAAAACAGTCACGAAAATTTTTGATAACAATGAACAATCCGGAGGACAAAGGGTTTGATGTGGACAAAATGCTCAAGCAGGCCGGCTCCCTTAAAGGGCTAAGATATGCCTGTGCTTCATTGGAAATAGGGGCCAAAGAACATACCCCGCACATTCATTTATTTGCCGCATACGAAAACCCTAAATCATGGAAAACCATGGCCAACCTCTTTCAGAAAGCAGACGTGGAATGCTGCCGTGGGACATGTGTGCAGAACCGCGCATATGTATTTAAGACGGGCAAATGGGTTACAAACGAAAAGGGGACCACACCAGTAAAAGGACAGCAGAAAGAAATCGGCACTCTACCGGAAGAAAAACTGATTACAAGTCCAGTTATGGAAACGCTGTACGGCTTTATCAAGGACGACTATACCGATTATGAGATTCTTGAAGAATGTCCGGCATTTATGGCAGACCTGACAATCATACAGCGTTGCAGGCTGATGCTGAAGCAGGAGGAATTCCGTCATGCTTACCGCAAGCTGGAGGTCGTATACATCTTTGGCCCTACCCGTACCGGGAAATCAAGACACGTTATGGATACGTATGGATACGAAAATGTATTCCGCGTCACAGACTACGTCCATCCTTTTGATACATATATAATGGAAGATGTTATCATGTTTGAGGAATTTTCATCCTCACTGCGTATCCAGGATATGCTCAACTACCTGGACGGGTATCCCCTAAAGCTCCCTGCACGGTACAGCGATAAGGCGGCATGTTACACCAAAGTGTACATAACAACCAATACGCCCTTGGAGTCCCAGTACCCTAACGTAAAGGAACATGACTTCGATACGTGGAACGCTTTTATTGCCAGAATTACAAGCGTCATATGGTATCGGTCGGAAAATGATATCATCACCTATAATTCGGTAGCGGATTATTTCAACCGGGATGAAGAATTTTTTAAACTTACCGAAACGGAACAGAACGAAATACCATTTTAAGAAAGTGAGGAATTTATAATGTACAAAATTAGTAAATTTAGAAATGTTTGGGATGTATATTTTAGCGTATGTCAAAATCTGGATAAAAATAATACTACCAGCAAGAGGCATATACCCAACCATAAAAAATATGGCTTAGCTGAACGTCAGGCCTTAGAGACGCTGGATATACTGGCACAACAGGATTTCTATGCAATTGTCGGCTATTCAAAGCAATATGACACTCTCATCATATGTCTTTCACATAGTTCTCACAAAGGCTCATATGGAATTCGCTTTTATTTATCGTATTGCGATAAAAACACCTTTTTTATAACTACATCTACTTATGAAATCAGTGATTCCTCAATGACAGGATTGAAAATAGTCCCTATCCGGAAACTTCTTAATAATTTAAAAAAGGCAGCAATATAACAAAAAAATAAAGGAAAAGAAAAGGTCGTTAAAATTTTTTATATAATACAAGCAGAAGAAAACTAAGAAAACCACCATCGGAACACCTTTTTTAAGGTATGATTATGGATTACATAGAAAAAGACTTCACCTGTGACCTTATTTGTGATACCATGAATATTGATGAGGCGTTGAATATTTTAAATATGAAAAAGAGAATTCAACAAGCCAAAAAAATGCATCCTTACCCCATCTACCACACAGAAAAGAGCGGCTGGTTCACGGTGGTTGATGATATCACATCTGCTAGCGGAAAGAAAAAAATCCGCCGTTGCAGTGAAGAAAGCCTTTGGGATGCACTATCCAAATGGTACATTGACAATGATGCAAAAAGTATAACCTTTGAACAGCTTTATGAGAAATGGCTCAACTGGAAGGCCACGCCAAACAACCACGAAAACATCTTGCGCCTTCAAAAATCATGGCAAGCTTATTATCTTAATGAACCCTTAAGCAAGGCCCTTCTGAAAAAGCAGGTGGCAGGCATTACCACCTTCGATTTAAGAATGTGGGCGGAATCCTTGATGAAAAAACATCTACCAGATAAGAAGAAGTTCAGTAGGATGTTTACAATCGTAAATCAATGTATGGAATTTGCCGCTGATGAGGACATTGCAATCATCCCTGAAAACCTCTGGACAAAAGCACGGAAAAAGCTGAACAAAAGTCTGATTGTGCCCAAACCATTAGCCTCTGATGATTCACAAGTATTCACAGATGATGAACGCCGCCAGATAAAAATCATGGTGCATGAGGATATGGAACGGTATAAAAAGCAACCAACCAGTGCCGGGCTACAGATTCTATTCTTATTTGAAACAGGTCTGCGAATGGGAGAATGCTGTGGTCTCAAATGGTCTGACATCAAAGGGAATCAACTGTACGTATGTAGGCAGGCCACCAATGAGGGAGTAAAAGAAAAGACCAAGACAATGACCAGTTGTCGTGAAATCCCTCTGACCAGAGAAGCACAGCACATCTTGGATGAGGTCAGGAAATACAATGATGAACATGGATATCATGCGGAGTGGATTTTTCAGAGTGGGAATCCCAACTATGACAATCGCTTAAGCTATCATGCGGCAGAAAGAAAGCTCCGAAAATTGTGCGCAAGGCTGGATACTGTTAAAAAGAGTCCTCATAAATGCCGAAAGACCTGTATTAGTACTTTGCTCGACAATCCTGGTATCAACAACAGAACTGTACAACGGTTTGCTGGTCATCAGGATATATCAACCACATACAGGTACTATAATTTCGAGAGGAAGTCCAAAGAGGAACAGGCAGTTGCCATTGATAAAGCATTAGCATTATAAAGCAGGTACGATTTGTACCAAACGTACTTTTTGATACGGCGGTAAAAAATACAGGAAAGCCCCATTTTTCGGGCTTTCCCGTATAAAAGACAAAAGCGGGTGATGGGAATCGAACCCACGTGTCCAGCTTGGAAGGCTGGTGTTCTACCATTGAACTACACCCGCATAAAATGTATCTGACGTATTTATAATTAGTGCCCAGAACCGGAATCGAACCAGTGACACGAGGATTTTCAGTCCTCTGCTCTACCAACTGAGCTATCTGGGCAACTCCTGCCGTCAGGATATTTGCTATTCACAGATTATCCACAGCACATCATTTATTCTACAATTTGAACATATGGTTTGTCAAGAACATTTTATTTCATTCTGTTCAGAGTCGTAGGTGAGCGTGAGGGAAATACCTTCCTCACTATATGTGCTCACGGGCAGGCTGATTTCATAACTGGCGCCTTCCGTATTTTCCAGTTTTAAAATCCATGGAGTTGCGGAAACGTCCCTGTAAATAACAAGTCCGGCAAGGTATTGGCCGGGAGAAAGCCCCGACGTATCTTCCAGAACATCGGCTTCCTCCGACGGATTGTCTTCGCTGTAAAGAGCCAATGTCTGAAAGGTCATATCCGTATTGTTTTCAAGAGTCAGCGGAATCTCCGTGATAACGGCGGCGGTTTCTTCTTCTTTTATGGATTTTATGGTATCAAGATATTCTTCGTAGGATGCGCTCAGAGAGCTCATGGTTTCAAGAAGGCCGTCAATTTCCTCGTCCTTCAACTCGTTTAAATTGTAAGCTTCTATCTCCTTTACCTGCTCCGCCAAAGCAACCAGCTCCTGGTCAAGAGAACCATCCGCAATAAGACTGTGGGCCTCCACAACCTGATTATGCAGCTGGGCAAGGGCCGTGTAGGCCTCCTGGGCCTGTGCAATTTTTTCCTCGGAAGGGCCGCACCCGGTAAAAATAACTGCAAAGAATACCAATAATAAAACAGCAGATTTAACTTTAAAACTATTTTTATTCCAATTCATAGAAATCCCTCATACCGCCAACCGCCCGCAAATTTGATCGCAGGCACAAAATATTTTCCCATCTTCCTAATCTTCATAATCCATACACACCCTGCTTTTCACAAAAGGCCTGACCTTCCCGTCCGCCACAGCCACGTGCAAAGGATGTCCCGAATACCCCTTAAGTGCCGCCTCATCCGTAAATTCAGAGTACAGCATCATATCCGCATTTGAGGATTCCAGACATTTTGTCTGTACATGAATCTTTAAAAGTCCGGGGATCCGGCCGGCAAGGCCTTCCAGTCCTTCTTTTACATCCTGCCTGATTTTTTCCTTTTCTTCCGCCGAAAATTCATCCTTAATCTGCCACAAAATAACATGCTTCACCATTTTCTTTATTCCTCCGTTTTCATTTCATCTTTCATTCCCACACGCACTGAGCCGGCATCCCCTCCTGCACGGCACTCGATTCATTAAAACCGCCTCTTTACGCGATTGCAAACTGGCTGTTATACAGCTGTGCATAAAATCCCTTCCGGGCCAGCAGTTCCTGATGATTTCCCTGCTCTATAATATGCCCGTCCTTCATAACCAGTATCACATCCGCATTTTGAATCGTTGACAGTCTGTGGGCCACGATAAAGCTGGTTCTTCCTTCCATCATAGAGGCAAAAGCTTTCTGTATTTTAATCTCTGTCCTGGTATCAATGGAGGATGTAGCCTCATCCAGTATCAGCATAGGCGGCAGGGAAAGCATCACCCTTGTGATACAAAGAAGCTGCTTCTGTCCCCCGGAAAGGCTCCCTCCATCCTCTCCAATCACTGTGTCGTATCCATCAGGAAGTCTCTTGATAAAGCTGTGGGCATGGGAAGCCTTTGCCGCCGCTATCACTTCTTCCTTTGTGGCGTCAGGTCTGCCCACCACAATGTTGTCCCAGACGGTACCCCGTTTCAGCCAGGTATCCTGCAACACCATACCGTAAGAGTTCCGCAGGGACTTTCGTGTAATGTCTCTGATTCCATTACCATCCACCAAAATGTTTCCTCTATCCACATCATAAAACCGCATTAGAAGGTTGATAATGGTAGTCTTGCCGCATCCGGTAGGGCCCACAATCGCAATTCTCTGTCCGGGCTTTACATCCAAATTCAGATTTTCAATCAGTTTCTTGTCAGGCACATAGGAAAAAGACACATCCTTAAGCTGCACCTCCCCCTTTATATCCGAAAGCACCATGGCGTCAGCCTTATCCGGTATCTGGGCTTCCTCCTCAATCAGCTCAAATATCCTTGCCGCGCAGGCAAGCGCATTTTGAAGCTCCGTGATAACCCCGGAAATCTCATTAAAAGGCTTGGTGTACTGATTTGCATAGGAGAGAAAGCAGGTGAGCTGCCCCACGCTCAGCCCTCCCCGAAGCGCCGCAAAAGCTCCCGTAAGCCCCACGCCGGTGTAAACCACACTGTTTACAAAACGGGTACAGGGGTTTGTCAGTGAGGAAAAGAAAATTGCCCGCAGTGAACATTTTTCCAGCCTGTCATTAATTTCATCAAACTTCTCAAGGGTCTTCCCCTCCCGGTTAAAGGACTGTACCACCTTCTGGTTGCCAATCATTTCATTGATCAAGGCAGTCTGCTCCCCTCTGGTCTCCGATTGAAGCTTAAACATACTGAAGGTCTTTTTGGCAATAAAGCTTGCCACCAGCAGGGACACCGGTGTAATCACCACTACCACGGCCGTAATGCCCACATTCACCGTAAGCATGAAGCCCAGGGTTCCAAGAATCGTAACCACGCCTGTAAAAAGCTGGGTAAATCCGATCAAAAGGCCGTCTGCAAACTGATCCACATCCGCCACCACCCTGCTCACAATGTCTCCATGAGCATGAGCGTCCAGATACTTAAGGGGAAGCTCCTCGATCCTGCGAAACGCCTTTTTTCTGATGTCCTGGATAATATTGTAAACAATCTTGTTATTGCAGATATTCATAATCCACTGGGCAATTGCCGTCAGTATAACCACAACAGCCATCTTTTTCAAAACGCCGAACAGCCCGGCCCAAATCGTTCCTAAATCCACACTTAAAACTGACGGGTCAAAGATAAAGGCAATCCTGTCCACCGCATCCCCCGTTAAAATAGGAAGGTACAAAGTGAGAACCACCGTGACAACCGCCATCAGAATCGTGAGTGTCATCAAAAATCCATAAGGCTTGATATACTTTAATACTTTAATGAGGGTTTCCTTCTGCTTTCCGTTTTTTTCTCCTGATTTCATGCGCCCGCCCCCTCTTTTTTCTCAAACTGACTGTAATATATTTCCTGGTATACCTGACAGCCCGCAAGCAATTCCTCATGGGTTCCCATTCCCACCACATCGCCATCGTCCAGCACAATAATCCTGTCCGCATGCATAAGCGAGGAAGCTCTCTGGGACACGATAAATACTGTGGTCTCCCCGGGCATCTCCTTGATGGACTTTCGAAGGGCCGCATCCGTGGCATAGTCAAGGGCTGACGCACTGTCGTCCAGAATAAGGATCTCCGGTTTTTTCACAAGGGCTCTTGCAATGGAAAGCCTTTGCTTCTGGCCTCCTGACAGGTTCCGCCCTTCCTGCTCTATCCGCTCATCCAGCTGCTTTTCTTTTTTCAGCACAAACTCCTCCGCCTGGGCTGTCCGCAGCGCCTCCCATAAATCCTCTTCGCTTGCGTTTTCATTGCCCCAGAGCAGGTTTTCACGAATAGTCCCCTCAAACAGCACTGCTTTTTGCATGACCACGCCAATTTTATCCCGCAGGCTGTTAAGGCCGTACTCTCTTACATCCACTCCGTCAACCTTTACGCTGCCTTTTTCCACATCATAAAAGCGGGGAATTAAATTCACCAGAGAAGATTTACCCGATCCCGTGCCGCCAATAACTCCGATGGTATCCCCTCTCTTAGCCGTAAAATGAATATCCGTCAGGGCTTCCTCCCCGCCCGCGTGGTAGCGCAGGCTTACATGATCAAACTCCACCGTGCCGGTTTTTTCCATGACCTTTCCGAAATCCTTCGTCCCATTATCCCCGGATGTCCTGTCAGCGCTCTCCAACCCGGCCGGAATTTCAAATATACTTTCTATCCTGTTCCCACAGGCAACCGCTTTGGTAACCGTGATAATCAAATTGGCCAGTTTTACCAGCTCCACCAGAATCTGGGACATATAATTTACCAGGGCAACCACCTGTCCCTGGGTCAGGATACCCGCTTCCACCCTGAGAGCTCCCACATAAATCAATGCAATAAGCCCCCCATTGATGACAATATATGTAAGGGGATTCATCAGCGCCGAAATTTTGCCGGCAAACACCTGCATATACTTTAAAGCGTCTGTCTCGCCATCAAATTTTTGAATTTCTTGTTCTTCCTGTCCAAAGGCCCGGATTACCCTGACGCCGGTGAGGTTTTCCCTTGTAATCCCCAGTACCCTGTCCAGTCCTCCCTGAACCTTCTTAAAAAGCGGAATGCTCACCAACATGATTCCAAACACAATCACGGAGAGTATCGGAATCACCACCACAAAAATAAACGCCGCCTTCACATCCACCGTAAACGCCATGATCATAGCCCCAAACACAATAAAGGGCGAGCGCAAAAACAGACGCAGGACCAGATTTACCCCCGACTGTACCTGATTGATGTCGCTTGTCATCCTCGTAATTAAAGTGGAAGTTCCTTCCTTATCCATCTGTGAAAAGGAAAGCTTCTGCACATGGGCAAACAGCTCATGCCGCAGTCTGGTGGCAAAACCAACCGCCGCCCTGGCAGCAAAATACTGAGCCGTCACCGCACAGATTAATCCAATCAGTCCAAACGCCGTCATGATCAGACACATTTTTATGATATATCCCTTATCTCCATTCCCGATTCCCACATCAATCATGGATGCTACTAAAAGTGGCACGATAAGCTCAAAAGAAGCCTCCAGCAATTTAAACAGAGGCCCCAAAACACTTTCTTTTTTGTAATCTTTCAGATAAACAAGTAATTTCCCCATCTCAATCCTCATTTTGAATATTTTTATTCAGGCCAAAAAATTCTCAATAATGACAGCCTCCGCTTCCTCCTCACTAAGGCCGAAGGTATTAAGCTTAATCAGCTGTTCATTGTTTATCCTTCCTATAGCCGCTTCATGAATAATGGCAGCATCCACATGCTTTGCATCTATTTCCGGAATAGAGCATACCTGCGCCTTGTCCATAATGATGGAATCGCACTGGATATGCGCATGGCAGAGGGCATTTCCTATGGCTTTGGGATGAAAAATCTGTGAAGACTCTCCCCTGGCCACGGAACGGGAGGTGATCTGCGCGGAGCTTCCCGCCCCATTTAGGTAAATATCCATATTAGAAACCGCGTTTTGCTTATCATGGGTCATAAGCTTCTCCACCACAAACAGCTTTGCATCCTCGCCCATAACCACTTCCGTTTCTCTCTTTGTGGAATCCACCCCTTTAATCTGCGCTGTGTCAAGGGTAAACACAGCATTCTTTTCCAGAATGATTTTGGTCACCGGATTTAAAATTCTGGCTCCGGTCCCCTCTCCCTCGCCGTAATGCTTTTCCTCATAACGCACATTCGCACCGGGCCCCACATGGAAAGTGTGAATCCCGTCATGCCGGCTGTCGTTACAGCCGCTGTTGTGGATACCGCACCCGGCCACAATCGTCACCTGGGCTCCTTCTTCAACATAAAAATCATTGTAAACTTTATCCGTTATCCCTGATGTGGTAACCACCACGGGAATATGCACCTGCTCCCCCCTGGTCTTGCCGCTTATATAAACATCAATTCCCTGTTTGTCTTCTTTTCGCTTTATTTTAATATGCTCCGTGTCCCCATGACACAGGGCATATCCGTTATACCGCAGGTTATAAGCGCCTTCCTGCTTAAAGCCTGCGCCGTCTATTTTCTCCAAAACAGATTCCGTCACCTGGTCTATATCAGCCACTTTTCATCCCTCTTTCTTTATTTCGGTAACACCTGTGACAGCTGCCCTGTGGGCAGGATTCATGCAGGCGCAGCCCGTATCGTCATTTACAAGACCCGGAAGAATTTTCTCCCTCTGGCCAAGAGCGTCTACCTTTCCATCCTTGACCACCATAATCCTGTCCGCCATGCGGATAATCCTCTCCTGATGGGAAATCAAGATAAGGCTTTCTTTTTTATCCGCATGGAGCTGTTCAAACTGCTTCACCAGCATGGAAAAACTCCAAAGGTCAATTCCTGCCTCCGGCTCGTCAAAAATACACAGTTTATGCTCTTTGGCAAGAACCGTGGCGATTTCCAACCGCTTCATTTCCCCACCGGAAAGGGTGTTGTCCACCTCCCGGTTCAAATACTCTCTGGCGCAGAGGCCTACACCGCTTAAATAATCACAACATTCATTTTCAGGCAGCTCACGGCCTGCGGCAAGGGAAAGCAGCCTTTTCACGGTCATTCCTTTAAATCTGGGAGGCTGTTGAAAGGCAAAGCCAATCCCCGCATTTGCCCTGGCGGCAATATCATAACCGGTAATGTCCACGCCGTCCATCAAAATAACGCCTTCATCCGGTTTCTCGATCCCCATAAGCAGCTTGGCAAGGGTGGATTTCCCTCCTCCGTTGGGGCCGGTGATTACCAGCATTTCTCCCTCCTCCACCGTAAAGCTGATATTTTCTATGATGCATTTTTCCACCCCGTTTTCCAGCGGGTGGAATACCAAATTTTTTACCTCCAGCATATGAACCTCTTTTTCCTTAAAACATTTTCTGTTTAAACCAAATACTCCTCGTATTCATCCCTCGTCTCATTTAGGAAGACAATCCCCAGGATTCCGGGGCCTGTATGAGCCCCTATTGCGCAGCCTACCCGGCCTTTAAGAAGCCCCTTCACATGATATCTGTCCACCAGCTCTTTCTTGATATATTCATAAGCATCCTTATCCATACCATAGCAGACGCCTACCACCTGTTTTTCCAGGTTCTTGCCTTTCTCGCCTACCATATCAAGGATTCTCTTTTGCGCCTTTTTCCAGCCGCGAACCTTCTCCACTGCCTTCAGGGAACCATTTTCATCCACAATAATAATGGGTTTAATATCCAGTACCGTACCTGCCAGAAAAGAAGTTTTGCTGAGCCGCCCTCCTTTAAACAGATAATCAAGCTCTACCACTGTAACCGCGTGTTCCATATGCTGGCAAAAGAACTCCGCCGCCTCAATTAAAAGTTCTTTGGGCGCACCGTTTTTCTGCATCCGCAGAATCCTTTCCGTTACCAGTCCGTATCCTACGGATGCACATTTCGTATCGATGATTGTAAGTTTAAAATCCGGGTATTCTTCAAGGATTTCCTCATATGCAAGTTTAGCAGCATTGTAAGTTCCCGCAATCCCTGTGGAAAAACACAGGTAAAGCACCTCGTCTCCCCTTTTTGCAAAAGGCAGAAAATGCTCATGGAACATATACTGATTGATATGGTAAGTTTTTATCTCCTTGCCTGACTTCTGAACTGCGTAAAATCGATCGGGGAAAATAGTTCTTCCATCAAAATAATCCTTCCCTTCAATTGTCACAGGAGTCGGCATTACGTACAGATTATACTCTTTGATTACACTTTCCGGTACATCGGAAGCTGAATCTGTAATGATACAAAAGGCCATTTTTATTTTCCTTTCTTACTGCGGTGTGCAAATATAATATCAGCCTGCTGAGAATTTCCAAGTATTACTATACTACATTTACCGGATTTATGCATCTTAAAAATTTCTAAATCACCCTTCCCCACTGCCACACCGTAACAGTTTGGCCCTGCTACGGTATCCGGCCATCCCGAATCGCTTCGCGATGGGCCGGATGCTTTAGATCACTACGCTTTGGTACAACCATAGCATATTTTCGCATAAAAATTTTAATGATGGAATAATCTGATGCCCGTAAAGGCCATCACCATATCATACTTGTCACAGCATTCTATCACAAGGTCATCCCGTACCGAACCGCCGGGCTGGGCAATATACTTCACGCCGCTCTTATACGCCCTCTCAATATTGTCGGAGAACGGGAAGAATGCGTCGGAGCCCAAAGTCACATTTTTATTCCCGTTAAGCCATGCCCGCTTTTCCTCTCTTGTAAACACAGGAGGTTTTTCTTTAAAGCGCTTCTGCCACTCCCCATCCCGGAGCACATCTTCATATTCGTCTCCAATATAAACGTCAATCGCGTTATCTCTGTCCGCTCGTCCCAGCTTATCCAGGAAGGGAAGTTCCAATACCTGCGGTGCCTGACGCAGATACCAGTTATCCGCCTTTTGGCCTGCCAGCCTGGTACAGTGGATTCTGGACTGCTGCCCCGCACCGATTCCAATGGCCTGTCCGCCTTTTACATAACAAACGGAATTAGACTGGGTATATTTCAGTGTCACAAGGGCAATCTGCATGTCAATCTTTGCACTCTCAGGCAGTTCTTTATTTTGGGTTACAATGTTGGAAAGCAGATCGTCGTCCACTGCCAGCTCATTTCTTCCCTGTTCAAAGGTAACCCCATAAACCTGTTTTCTCTCAATGGCGGCAGGCATATAGTCAGGCTCAATCCGGATAATATTATAATTCCCCTTTTTCTTCTCCATTAAAAGCGCCATTGCCTCTTTTGTATATCCGGGCGCAATCACACCGTCAGATACTTCCCTTTTAATCAGCCGTGCCGTGTCCTCGTCGCACTCATCCGATAAGGCAATAAAATCTCCAAAAGAAGACATTCTGTCAGCTCCCCTTGCCCTTGCATAAGCGCATGCAAGCGGAGACAGCTCCCCAAGGTCATCCACCCAGTAAATCTTTGCCAAAGTATCCGTAAGCGGAAGGCCGATTCCCGCTCCCGCCGGGGAAACATGCTTAAAAGAAGTTGCAGCCGGGTATCCCGTAAGAGCCTTTAACTCCTTTACCAGCTGCCACCCGTTTAAGGCGTCCAGAAAATTAATATATCCCGGTTTGCCGTTTAACACCGTAACAGGAAGGTCGCTTCCGTCCTCCATAAAAATTCTGGACGGCTTCTGATTTGGGTTACATCCGTATTTCAATTGAATTTCGTTCATATACTTCCTCCGTTCTTATAATTCTACTTAGCCTGTTTGGCCTGGTCTCTTTACAATCTTATATATTCTCCGCACCTTGTTTTTCCAACTTTTCAAACCTTTTGTCTTTAAGGTCATTGCTCTTAGAACTATTTGTTCTTAGAACTGTATGTTCTTATTTACAAGGCGTGTCTCATATTTCCCTGTCGCAATATCAATATATCTCACAAACAAAGACACCTTATTTTCTTCGTTTAAGCTGTTCCAGACAAGATTGGTAAACTCATCTATATCCCCTGTAATTTCAACCGGCTTCGGTTCGCCCTCAAAGCTTGGAAGGGGATTTCCGTCATGAAGATACGTATGAATAAAACGCCCTTCCCCCGCCGCCGGATTCTCATAAGAGTAGGTATATCTGTTACAGCCCTCCGGATTCCTATTGTTACTCTTTAAGATGGACATTGCATAATCATATTTCCCGTTTTCCACCTGCATAATCCCTGAAATTCTCGGCGTGTAATTGGGCCCGTCCGGTTCAAACTCACGGCTTCTTAAAGACTGTTCAAAGGTAAGCCCCTTCGCAAGCCCCTCATAAACCGTATCCGTCTGATCCCCGTTTGTCACAATGGTAGTGTGTCCCAGCACCCTTACCGGCGCATAGATAATAAGGCTCGGATCCTCTAATTTGGAAGGGTCAAAAGCTTCCGTCCTTATTCCCTCCCCCTCCACTGTGAAAATACGGTTGCGGCTGTTGGAACTTCTCCCCATAATAAAATAAGCCGTCACCGCTTTTGTCCCATCCATTGACCTGCCAATCACAATTCCTCTGCCTGGATACTCATTTTCCCTAAGCTCCTTCTCAAGTAACAGTTTTTCCATTGCTGCTTCCTCCTTTCGTTTTCCCTTCGAAATGCTATTCCATATCGCATACCGGCAAACGCTCTCTTGCAATCGAGTAGGGAAGGTTGTTTCCCCTACTCGCCGCGCAGGCCGCCTGTCAGCTCTGCTGACAATCTTCCCACGCATTTTTGCGTGTGGGCGGCCCCGTGCATAAAAAACGTCTGGGCATGCCTGTATAAGGACTGCCCAGACGGTCGGCTCTTTTCCAATCATACACTCCCTGTAGGTTCTCCTACCCAGGCACTCCTGTTTCCGTCAGTTGTGTATTTCCCTTTTATCATAATGGAAGGAACACATAATTGCAAGCGGAAAGAAAATGTAAATCTTTCCCTGCAAACTTTAGCCTTTTTTTGTTCCCATGCTATTTACACTATAAAAAAAACGTATTATACTGATTATTGCATTTCAACGCAAAAAGAAAGGAGATATAGTACTTATTATGAAGAAATTCAAAAAAATCTTAGCTGTCGTTGCAGCTATGGCTGTAATGTGCATGCCTCTGACCGGCTGTGGAGAAAAGCTTGCTCCCGCCGACCAAACCGTAGGAGCTCTTTTTGAGCTTGCAGCAAAAAATAATGCTGCTCCTATGAAGGACCTCTTAGGCTTTGCTTCCGATGAAGATGTACGCAGTGCCTTCTTTGAGGAAAGCGCAAATGTAGAACTGGTAGACGAATTAAAAGATGAGCTTTCCAGTGCAGGCGTAGAGCTCTCTGATGAGGATGTACAGGAACTTACCGACTCCATGATGACCATGCTCGGCAAGATTACCTACACAGCGGAAATCACATCCGAGAGCGGCGACCAGACTGTTGTTACTTTAAAGGTAAATGGTTTTTCCTATGACGAGATGACTCAGATTATGGTGGATGCATCCAACAGAATGGTTGAAAGTCTTACTGAGGAAGACCAGGCTGCTATCTATGAAGGCGATATGGAAGTATTTAACTCTTATATGCAGAGCTACATCAAAGACTTTATGAGCGGACTTGCTGCAATGGAGCCCAGCTCTGAAGCTTCCGAAATCACTGTTACCTGTGAAAAGCTTAAAGTGGATGTAAGCGGCAAAGAAAAAGTTGCATGGCTGCCCAGCAGCATGGACGGTTTCTCAAGCGATATTGAAAGCGTAATGTTCAAATAAAGCAAAGGACTTTACAAATTACTTATATTATCAAAAGCCGTCATCTTCGCGTGTTGGCTTATTGAACCAAACACTGTCACGCTTCGCGAGACAGCTTATTAAAAAATCAGCTCCGGCATAGATTGGTATGCCGGAGCTTTTTAGTTCATTTATTTTTCATAAGTAAATACCGCTTCATTTTTGGTACTGCTGTTATCTCCAATCCAAACACGGAATTTCCCTTCCTCACTTCCCACGCTTCCATCTGCTTTAAGGAATCGAAGCATAGGCTCGTCAATCACAAATTCTACCTGTTTTTCCTCACCAGGACAAAGCGTTACTTTCTCAAAACCCTTGAGTTCCTTCACAGGACGCACAACGCTGGCCGTCACATCCTGAATATAAAGCTGTACAACCTGGGTTCCTTCTACTTTTCCTGCATTTTTCACCGTCACGACAGCCTTAACCGGTTGGCCATCCTTTACGACATCCCCACTGAGAGATACCGGTGAAATCTCAAAGTCCGTATAGCTAAGTCCATATCCGAAAGGATACAAGGGCTCATTGGGAATATCAATATATTTGGACTTAAATCTTTCCTCCACTCCTTCCGGATTGGGACGGCCTGTTGCATATTGATTATAGTGTACCGGCACCTGTCCGACACAGTAAGGAAAACTCATAGGCAGCTTGCCGGAAGGATTCACCTTTCCTGTTAATGCGTCCACAATGGCATGTCCGCCTTCTGTTCCCGGGAACCACACATCCAGTACCGCCTTGGCAGTCTTACTAATCTCCCGTAAATCTAAAGGCCTTCCGTTAAAAAGAACCACTACAATATTTTCATTTACCTTCGCCACTTCCCTGAAAAGGTTCATCTGGATTTCCGGCACATCAATCATCGCCCGGCTGGTAGCTTCCCCACTCTGTAAAAAGTGCTCGCCAATTGGCATTATCACAAGATCCGCCTCTTTCGCCGCCGCTACTGCTGCTTCAAGCATTTCCTTTTGTTCTTCCTCAGAAAACTCCTTAGGAACAGATTCTCCCAAATTCCCAAAACCTTCCAGGTGATAATCATTGCCTAACATCTGACATCCCTGATGGAACGTGGTCCTGCCAAGATCAAATACCTCTTTTGCCGCTTCCTCAATGGTTACACAGGAAGATGCATCCCCTGTCACCGCCCAGCTGCTGATGATTTCCCTGCAATTTGTATAAGGTCCCACAAAAGCCACCTTTTTACTCATATCAACAGGTAAAAGGCCCTCATTTTTCAACAGTACGAAGGATTTTCCGGCTGCCTCCCTGGCAAGGGCCCTGTGCTCGTCGCACAAAATCACTGTCTTTTCTTTCTCCGGGTCGGCGTCCTTATAAGGATTTTCAAACAATCCAAGCTTATTTTTCAGCTCCAGTATCCTCATGACGCCCTCGTCAATCAGAGTCTCGCTGACCACTCCATCTTCCACCAATTTACACAGATTAGCGGCGTACACACTGGTCATCATATCAATGTCCACACCAGCCTCAAGGGCCTTTTTCGCCGCATCCGCCTCATCCGCACTGTGCCCATGGGCAATGGTCTCTAAAATTGCGGAAAAGTCAGAAATCAAAACCCCGTCAAAGCCCATTTCCTTACGCAATATGTCCCTCATAAGCCACTTGTTTGTGCTGGCAGGGATACCGTTCACCGTATTAAAGGAGGTCATTACCATCCCCACGCCCACATCAATCCCCGCTTTGTAGGAAGGCAGATAAAATTGCCGCAGCGTATGCTCTGTCAGCTCTACCGTATTATAATCCCGGCCTGCCTGAGCCCCGCCATAGGCTGCAAAGTGCTTGATACAGGAGCACACCTTGTAGGGCTCGCTCATATCATCCCCCTGAAAACCTTCCACCTGAGCCTTTGCAAACAGACCGTTCAAATAAGGATCCTCACCGGTGGATTCCATAACGCGTCCCCATCTGGCATCCCTGACCAAATCCACCATGGGGCTGAACGTTACATGAAGCCCACTGACTGCTGCCTCCTTAGCTGCAACGGACGCACACTTTCCGGAAAGCTCCGGCTCAAAAGTTGCTCCCTGGGCCAACGGCATAGGAAATATGGTTTTCATCCCATGAATCACGTCCATCATAAACAGCATGGGAATATGATGGGGCTGCCTTTCCATGTACCGCTTTTGGATTTCCATAAGCTGTTTCGCCCCATAGGTCCCCAAAATGGAGCCAGCCATCCAAAAGTCTTCCTCCCCTACTCCCAACTGACTTGCCGGTCCGGTCAAAATACCTTCCGTATCATCGGAATAAAAAATCCCCATTAACTGCATCATTTGATCCGCCTTTTCCTGCAGAGACATATCCGCAAGTAAGGCCTTTAAATCCTCTGTTTTCATACAATACCCCCGTTTTTCTCTTTTTCTATAAAGAAACCTATCCACAGATTGCTTTAAAGTTATAAAAAGTATAAATGAAAAGACATATGTTTTCAACAATGTATTTCCTAAAATAATGGTCTATAATAAACTGCCTATAATAAAGTAAAACATTTCAAAATGTTACTTGAAACCAATGATTAAAATACTATAATAAATATATCAATAGCTGCTATACTTCATCAGGATTTGTGTTGCTACAAGACAGCAACATGGAGGTTAGGTTAAAAAATCAAAGATTTTTCAACTATACAAATTTGTGCTTACTCCCAAATTTGCAGGCTGTTGAAAGCATGTAGGATTAGATTTTTAACATTTATACACAGCAAGGAGGCAAGTATATATTTATGGAAATCAAAAAATTTGTGGAAATTGCAGAACCCCTCGGCGTCCTCGGACTCAAAATCACACAAAATGACGAGCTGATTGCCCAATGGCACAGCGAGGGAGAATGCAGAAGAAATGTTTACTCCGTCACCAAAAGCTTTACTTCCTGTGCGGTAGGCTTTGCCATCCAGGAAGGTCTTCTTTCCCTTAATGAAAGGCTGGTAGACGCATTCCCCGAAGATTTACCGGATGTTGTCAGCGAGAATCTGGAAAAAGCAACCGTCCGCGACCTGCTGACCATGCATCTCGGCCAGGAAAAACCCAGCCTGATGGGTGAACAGCGCCCTCTCTATGAGGAAGATAATTGGGTGAAAATGTCCCTTTCTTTTCCTTTTGTATATGAACCCGGAACCCACTTTCTTTATAATAATGTAGGCCCCTATTTGGCTGGCGTACTGGTTCAAAGAAGATGTGGGTGTGACCTTGTTTCCTACCTTACCCCAAGATTATTCTCCCATCTCGGCATCAAGCGTCCTATGTGGGAAACCGATCCTTTGGGCAATTCCTTTGGCTCCGGCGGCTTGTTTTTAACCTTGTCAGAGCTGCATAAATTCGGCCTTTTCTGTTTACATAAGGGGAAATGGAATGGGAAACAGCTGCTTTCAAGCGATTGGATTGATGAGTGTGCTAAACAGCAATATGACGACGCGCCTTATGGATATCTGTTTTGGACGGGAGAGTACAATTCTTTCCGTGCTGATGGTAAGTACTGCCAGTACTCAATTATTTTCCCTGACCACTCGGCTGTTGTATCTCTTGTCTCCGAGTGCAGGAAGGGTGACGAACTTATGAAAGCAATTTATAGTGAGATTTGTCCTCAATTATAACTTTTACTTTAAATTCTCTGCAAATGCATATAAGCGTTATTTTTCACATATGAGTATCTGTGTATATCTCATATGTGAAAAATAATCAATTATATTTATTCGCGAGATTGATTGACCTATATTTCAGCCTGAATCAAATTCCCAAAGTTCTGTTCGTCTTGAAAAATACCATAAACATAAGCAGCGCTTTCAAGATATAGCCCTGTTTCAATATCCAAAAGCTTATCAAATGTCTTTGAATTATAAAACCTTTGCATTGCCACATCATACTCAATATGGAAATCCTCAACTATATATTCAATAATATCCTGAATAGTATACTCGATTAGTTGATCCTGCTTCGTCATTATAAAACACCTACTTTCTTTAAAAGCTTTACAGCTCTTTCCGTATGAAATGAATACTGACTTGTTGTTTTGCGAAATGTTATTCCATTCATTAGCGTTTCAAGTGAAATCAGCTCATTCTGATATTGCCGAAAAAGCATAGCCATATCATCATCTGCGATTGGGCCTGATACTATATCATACTTATAATCAAAATTACAGTCTTTACTTTCAAAATCCGTAAACGATTTATCCCGATTATTCATCACAAATACAGCCCATTGGTGGGAGTGACTAGGCAAGCGTTGGATAGTAAAGAGGTAAAAGGCGATTTGAATTCATACTCCCGCACAGGGAGTGACCTCTATTTCATCTTTCATCCTTCCATTCTCATAAAAATTTCAATCCACACTCCCGCACAGGGAGTGACCTCTGTAGGTATAAAGGTCTTGGTTGTTGTGTTATTTCAATCCACACTCCCGCACAGGGAGTGACGTAATATCGGCAAAAGCTATATCCATGTATTTCTATTTCAATCCACACTCCCGCACAGGGAGTGACTTACACGATATTTTTAAATGCACGGTTAACTCAAATTTCAATCCACACTCCCGCACAGGGAGTGACGGAGCATGTGATTTACTGGTATATTGACCGGATTATTTCAATCCACACTCCCGCACAGGGAGTGACGTCAAACTGAAAAACCGCCCAGTGCTGGAACACTATTTCAATCCACACTCCCGCACAGGGAGTGACATTCAGCC
>CAJUED010000044.1 GCA_910585075.1 uncultured Lachnospiraceae bacterium | reverse complement strand
GTAGAGCACTTGACTTTTAATCAAGTTGTCCGGGGTTCGAGTCCCCGGTGGCTCAGGAAGTAAAAAACTGGAACTTACTTATGATTATGAATAAGTAGTTCCAGTTTTTTTATAAATATACTGAACTAGCAAAGCGTGTCAGCGTTTTTATTTCAATAACTATTGCTTTTTAGAGTAGATTATAGTATTTTGATAAGGGAATTTTCTTTGAAAGGTAAAAGGGCAGGATTATGAAAAGGTTGATAAAATTATCTATTTTGTGTAGTTTATCCGTTTGTTTTTTTATAGGTTGCGCTGACATAGCTGAAAATGGAATGGATAGTGAGGCAAAAGAGAAGTTTGTATCTGTTGATGAGCTTCAAAGAGAAGAAGCCGTTGCGGTTACAGAAGAAGGGTATTATGTAGTGGAAGGTATTCTCTGTGAAATGGGGAAGGAAGGTATTCTTCTGGAGACTGAACAGGGACAGAGTATGTATTTTAAATTAGCGCCTGAAACTATTATTTATGCAGGTGGAGGTAATAGTATAATTTCTGAAGGAGAAAATATTAAAGTGGTCTTTGATGGGGAATTAAATGAAGCAATAATGAAAGATATTTCTGTTATTGCGGTTACGGTTTCGGAGGATTAAATTTCCTTTTATTTTTAGTGTATCAATTTCATTGTCCGTGTTACAATATATCATGTCAGGAGAAAATCAAGCGCGAACAGCGTGAGCATTCGATTTCACATGACATCATATAGATTTAAAATAAAGAGTATTTAGGGGATAGAAAGATGAGGGAAAAATCTGAAAAGAGAGAAAAGGAAATCAGCAAATTAAGAAAACGGTATAAACAGAAAAAAGAATTATACCGACTGCTTAAGGAGTATGCTCCGGATATTTTAGAGTCACAGAATTTTCGCAGCACCAGAAACTATATCCAGCATGGAACAATGCCTGTGCACAGACATTGTATAGATGTAGCGCAGCAGAGTATTCGTATCAGCAGGTTTCTGGGTATACCGTGTAATGAAAGGGAATTGATCAGAGGAGCGCTGCTTCATGATTATTTTTTGTATGACTGGCATGATAAGACAAGAAAAAATTATCAGTCTCTCCACGGATTCTATCATCCTGGTATTGCGCTGAAAAATGCCAGCAAGGAGTATAATTTGACCTTGCGGGAACGAGATATCATTAAAAAACATATGTGGCCGCTTACTGTCGTGCCTCCACGCTGCAGAGAAGCATGGATTGTGACGACTGCGGATAAATATTGCTCTTTATTAGAGACATTAAGGCTCCATAAGGGAGCAGGGAAAACAAGGATAAGGGTAACAGGATAAATGGAATTGTTTGATTATCTGGCTCTCTATGCAGACAGTGATTATTATCCTTTTCATATGCCGGGACATAAGAGAAATCCGGAGAGTGGATTGCCGGTAGGAATATATCAATATGATATTACAGAAATAGACGGATTTGACAATTTACACCAGCCGGAATCAATTATTAAGGATGCTGAACAGCGTGCGGCCGGGTTGTATGATTCAGAGGAAACATATTTTCTTGTTAACGGCAGTACGGCAGGGATATTAAGTGCTGTTTCAGCTGTTTCCAAGCGGGCGGGGAAGCTGATTATAGCCAGGAACTGCCATAAAGCCGTATATCATGCGGCTTTTTTAAATCGTATGGAGCTCCATTATGTATACCCCCATATACACGGAGACTATGACATTGCAGGAGCAGTTGATGCAAATGACATAGAAAATGTAATCAGAGGGATTTTGGAGGAAGCCAAGGCTGAGGCAGGGATGGCTGCAGAGCTGATTGCCGGGGTTGTTGTTACATCTCCCACATATGATGGCATTGTATCTGACATAAAAGAGATTGGAAACATAGTCCATCGATATGGAATTCCCCTGATAGTGGATCAGGCTCATGGGGCCCACTTTGGCATACATCCGGGTTATCCTGAGAATGCTGTGAGGGAAGGAGCCGACCTTGTAATTCACAGTGTCCACAAAACCCTTGCGGCACCTACACAGACAGCTCTCCTTCATAAAAACGGCAATTTGGTGGACAGCGAATTTGTAAGAAAGTACCTTCGTATTTATCAGTCAAGCAGTCCTTCCTATATTTTAATGGGGGGAATAGACAGAGCAGTCCGGATGGCGGTGCAGGAGGGGTATCAAAGATTAGACAGGTTATTGAGTATGCGAAATGCTTTTTTAGAGGAAGCAGCGCATTGCCATTGGATAAAAATATGTCCTTTTACGGAGCCGGGAAAGCTTGTGATATCTGTAAAAGGGTCGTTTATGACAGGACAGATGCTTTATGATATACTTCGGGACAAATACCGCCTTCAGATGGAAATGGCTTCCGGGAGTTATGTGGTCGCGATTTTGTCCATGATGGACAGGGAGGAAGGATTGAAGCGGCTTTCCGCCGCATTGTCAGAGGTTGACCGGGAGATTCATGATTATCAGAAAATAAGTGGATGGGGGTCAGTAACAGGATTTGAGGAAAAGCAGAAAAATATAAAAAAAGAGAGGATTACGGCAGGATTGGACTTACGTCCCAAAATCAGGTTAAACTTGTGGGGAGCATATACTGTGCCCAATATGGAGATGGAAATTGGAAGGGCGGAGGGCCAGGTTATGGCTGAGTTTGTTAATTTATACCCTCCTGGAATCCCGCTGTTGGTTCCCGGGGAAGTTTTGGACAGTGCAATGATTGAGGTTATCGAATCTTATTTAAAAAATGGCTATGAGATTCAGGGGATAACGGAAAACAAAGTAAAAGTGTTAAAAGCGTAACCGTAAATCCGAAGACCTGACTGTCACATGAAATCCGAATCCTATTAAAATAATAAAAAGGAGTCATTTATGAGAAAGACAAAAATTATCTGTACCATAGGGCCTGCAAGTGAAAGTGAAGAAAGACTGCGGGAATTAATGCTTGCCGGCATGAATGTTGCCCGTTTTAATTTTTCCCATGGAACACATGAGGAACATAAGAAAAAATTTGACAGAGTGATGAAGACAGCAGGCGAGTTGGATTTGCAGGTGGCGACACTTTTAGATACCAAAGGTCCGGAAATCCGGTTGAAAGATATTGAAGGAGGACGGACAGAGTTAGTCAGTGGACAGAAATTTATATTGACCACAGAGGATGTTATCGGTAACAATGAAATAGTGAGTATTACTTACAAAAATTTAAAGAATGATATAGATGTGGGAACAACCATTTTAATAGATGACGGTTTGATTGAAATGGTTGTGCAAGCCATAGAAGAAACCGATATAATATGTAAGGTGGTAAACGGGGGACCCATTTCCAATCATAAAGGTGTAAATGTTCCCGGTGCAATTCTGTCCATGCCCTATATAAGCGAGGTTGACAGGAGCGATATTATGTTTGGCTGTGATATGGGGTTTGATTTTCTTGCGGCTTCTTTTGTCAGGTCTAAGGAAGATATTCTGGAAGTGAGAAAAATTTTGGATGAGCATGGCAGCCACATGAAGATTATCGCAAAGATTGAGAATATGCAGGGAATTCATAATCTGGAAGAAATTCTTGCAGTTTCAGACGGTATTATGGTGGCCAGGGGAGATATGGGGGTTGAAATACCCATGGAAGAAGTGCCTGTTGTGCAAAAGCAGATGATTAAGATGGCTGAGGCCCAGGGAAAGCATGTGATTACAGCTACCCAAATGTTGGAATCCATGATAAACAATCCCAGGCCTACAAGGGCTGAAACAACAGATATTGCAAATGCTATTTATGACGGAACCACCGCAATTATGCTTTCAGGAGAAAGCGCCGCAGGTAAATATCCTGTGGAAGCCGTTAAGACTATGGCCAAAATTGCCGAGAGAACGGAACAGGCAATTAACTACGATGAGAGAATGAAAAACCGGAAATATTCCGCCGATTTGGATGTAACAACTGCCATATCCCATGCCACATGTACCACGGCTATGGATTTAAAGGCGGCGGCAATTATTACGGTGACAATTTCCGGATTTACGGCGGAAATGATATCCAGATATAAGCCTGAATGTCCCATTATTGCATGCAGTGTGAGCCCCAGAGTCTGCAGGCAGCTTGGCCTGTGCTGGGGAGTAACGCCTGTGTGGATTGCCCGGGAAAATACGGCGGATGACTTATTTGGAGAAGCGGTAAAGGCTGTGAAGGAAGCCGGATACGTGAAAGCAGGCGATAAGGTTGTCCTTACGGCGGGACTTCCACTAGGTGTATCGGGAAAAACCAATATGATTCATGTTGTAGAGGTTTAATTCATATGGGGAAAATGATATACTTAATGGGAAAGAGTTCTTCGGGAAAGGACACCATTTATAAAAAGCTGTTGGAATGGAAGACATTAGAATTAAAGAAAGTGGTGCTTTATACTACCCGCCCTATCCGCGCGGGGGAGGTGGACGGGAAGGAATACTATTTTACGGATGATGCAGGATATATGAAACTGGAGGCACAGGGCAAGGTGATTGAAGCTCGTGCCTACCATACATATCATGGAATATGGCGTTATTTTACAGTGGATGACGGCAGCATAGATTTGGTGCACAATCATTATCTGGTCATTGGGACAATAGAGTCTTATACAAAGACAGTGAAATATTTCGGAAAGGACAGGGTGTTGCCGGTTTTGCTTTCCCTTGATGACGGCGTGAGACTGCAGCGTGCGCTTGAGCGGGAAATGATGCAGGAGCACCCCAAGTATGAGGAAATGTGCAGACGGTTTCTGGCGGATGCCGAGGACTTTTCAGAAGAAAAAGTAAAGGCTGCCGGAATAACCAGAACATTTTCAAATGACCATCTGGACAATTGTCTGGAGGAGATTAAAAAGTATATTATGAGCAGCTTATCGGAGGAAAATAGGCTTTCCTGTGGGGAAAGCCTCTAAAGGAAAGTCTGTAAGAGAAAAAGTTTGTACGGAAGGGGGTGGCCGGTATGGATATAAAAGTAAATCAGGCTCTGCCAGTGACGCAGCCCGAGGCCGCAGCGCCGGTACAGGAATCTGACGGGGCGTTTAAGTTTACGTTGGTCAGCCATATTGAAGAACAGGAGCTCCAGGAAAGGCTGGGTGCGCTGATGGAAGCGATTACCGTGCAGGGAGATAAGCTTGCCAAAAAGCGCGATATCAGGGACATGAAGCGCTACAGAGGGCTGGTCAAGGATTTTATGAATGAAATCGTGAGCCGTTCCCATTCTTTTTCCCGGGAAAACTTTTTGGACAGGAAGGGGCGCCACAGGGTTTACGGGATTATTCGTCTGGTAGACCAGAATCTGGATGAGCTTGCTCAGGAACTTATGAAAGAGGAGCAGGATCATTTGGCGATTCTTTCCAAGATAGGGGAGATAAGGGGCCTGCTGTTAGATATTTTGACGTAAAGAAAAAGGTCTGTTGTGATATATGAATTAAGGCTTTAAGCCATTGCGAAAGCGGAAATGAGAGGGTATATGAACAGATTCAGCGATATTGTGGGACAGGAGCAGTTAAAGGAACATTTAGAGAATGCCATAAAGCTAAATAAGGTATCTCATGCTTATATTATCAATGGAGAAAGAAATGCGGGAAAGGAGTTTATAGCCAAAACCTTTGCCATGGCATTGCAGTGCGAAAACAGACAGGGTATTGAACCTTGCCAGGAATGCCATTCCTGTAAGCAGGCTTTGGGGGGAAACCAACCGGATATTATCTTCATCACCCATGAAAAGCCGGGTACTATCAGTGTGGACGACATTCGAAGCCAGATTAATGGAAATGTGGCGATCAAACCCTATAGCAGTCCTAAGAAAATCTATATTATGAATGAAGGGGAGAAGATGACGGTTCAGGCTCAGAATGCGCTGCTGAAAACATTGGAAGAACCCCCGGAATATGTGGTCATACTGATTCTTACCACAAATGTAAATTCGCTGCTGCCCACTATTTTGAGCAGATGCGTAGTTCTTAATATGAAGCCGGTTCAGGATAGTGAGATTAAAAAGTTTTTGATGCAGAGTATGGAAATTCCTGACTATAAGGCGGATATCTGCGTGGCTTTTGCACGAGGCAATGTGGGAAAAGCCAGGCTGCTTGCAAAGAGCGAGGAATTTGACAAAGTAAAGGAAGAAGCAATTACGCTGGTAAAATATATCAACGAAATGGAATTAAATGAAATCGTAGCCGCCATCAAGAAAATCAATGAGTACAAGCTTGATGTGAACGATTACATGGACATTCTTTCCATATGGTATCGGGATGTACTTCTGTTTAAAGCAACTCATGATGCAAATCATTTGATTTTTAGGGAAGAAGTGCAGTATATCAGAAAGATAGCGGACAGAAGCACTTATGAGGGTATTGAGAATATTATAAATGCGCTGGAAAAGTCAAAACAAAGACTTTCCGCCAATGTAAATTTTGATTTAACCATGGAGCTTTTGCTGCTTACAATTAAGGAAAATTAATGGTAATTGTAAAATATCAGGCGCGGAGCTATTCGTGGTTGGTTTTGGCGGGGGTCACATACACGGTTGACTGCGACAGGGCCGTTGGATTATGGGCATTATAGAGACTAAGATATAATAAATTGCTCTTTCCGGCTTTTGCAAGACCGAAAAGGCAATTTCTAATGTCGTGGACTATAGCAATTACGAAAAAGAAAATAAGTGAGGTTTATAAATTTATGACAAAAGTGATAGGAGTCCGTTTCAGGACAGCAGGAAAAATATATTTTTTTGATCCGGGAAAGCTGGATATTAAGCGGGGCGCCCATGTGATTGTGGAGACGGCCAGAGGGATTGAGTACGGAACCGTTGTGGGAGACCCGAGAGAGGTTGAGGATAATGCAGTCATTCAGCCATTAAAGCCGGTGCTTCGGATTGCAACCCAAAGAGACGATGAGCAGGAAGCGGGAAATAAGGTAAAAGAAAAAGAAGCGTTCAAAATTTGTCTGGAAAAGATACAGAAGCATGGGCTTGAAATGAAGCTGATTGACGCCGAGTACACATTTGATAATAATAAAGTATTATTTTACTTTACTGCAGATGGACGCATTGACTTCAGGGAATTGGTAAAGGATTTGGCGGCGGTGTTTAAGACCAGAATAGAACTGCGGCAGATAGGCGTCAGAGACGAGACCAAGATTCTGGGAGGGATTGGCATCTGCGGCAGAGAATTGTGCTGTCACAGGCATTTATCCGAGTTCGTACCGGTTTCCATTAAAATGGCAAAGGAACAGAACCTGTCCTTAAACCCCACAAAAATTTCCGGTGTGTGCGGACGGCTTATGTGCTGTTTAAAGCATGAGGAGGAAACCTATGAGGAGTTGAACAGGAGGCTTCCCCATGTGGGGGACCATGTGACCACAGAGGACGGATTGAAGGGTGAGGTTCACAGTGTAAATGTGCTCAGGCAGCTGGTGAAAGTCATTGTGGATGTGGGCGATGAGAAAGAAATTCAGGAATACCGTGTAGAGCAGCTGCGGTTTAAGCGCAGACACAGGCATAATAAGGTGGAGGTTCAGGACGCGGCGGAACTGAAAGAGCTTGAGAAGCTGGAGAAAGAAGAAGTGAAGTCTAAGCTGGATGACAATTAAAAAAGGGTTTCTAACAGTGCAGCTTGAACAGTTACGGATTTTTGTGTCTTGAAAAGGCGGAGGATGTAAAGTGGATCCCACAAATGCAAAATTTAAAGATATAAAATCGGTAGAGGCGGAGAATCCAATAGAAGCAAAATTTTCCGAAATGAAAAATTCTATAGATATAAAAAATTTTATGAAAGCAGATACCTCAGAAACGGCGCTTTTGAAGGAAAATGAAAGAATTGATGATTTACAGAGAAATCATTATAGAATCATTCAGAATCCGGAAAAATTTTGTTTTGGAATGGACGCAGTGCTGCTTTCCGGTTTTGCAAGGGCCAAGGAGGGGGATAAGGTTCTTGACCTGGGAACAGGGACGGGAATTATTCCGATTTTGATGGAAGCCAAAACAAAGGCATCCCGGCTTGTGGGACTGGAAATCCAGGCTGACAGTGCGGATATGGCCGCAAGAAGCGTAAAACTGAACGGGCTTGAAAACAAGATAGAAATTGTAACGGGTGATATAAAGGAGGCAGTCAGTCTGTTTGGGGCTGCTTCTTTTGATGTTGTAACCTGTAATCCACCTTACATGACGGAGCATCATGGGCTGACCAATCTAAAGGCGCCGAAGGCAATTGCCAGGCATGAGCTGCTGTGCACGTTGGAGGATGTAATAAGTCAGAGCAGCAGACTGCTTAGGCCCGGCGGGAATTTTTATATGGTGCACCGGCCTTTTCGGTTGGCGGATATCATTGTGCTTTTGCGACAATACAAGCTGGAGCCAAAGCGTATGAAGCTGATATATCCTTTTGTGGATAAGGAGCCAAATATGGTTTTGATAGAGGCCAACCGGGGAGGAAAAGCGCGCATGACGGTGGAAAAGCCGCTGATTGTGTACAAAGAGCCGAATGTCTATACGGATGAAATATATGATGTATATGGATATTGATGGCTTAGGGAAATATCTCTGGGTGAGAAGGAAGAAATGCGCCTATGCAGCATTTGTTAGTTATATACAAAAATAGATGTATACTGGGAGAAAAGTTATGGCATCTGAGTATTCGCGGATGATAAGGAAAGTAAATATTATGGCTTTGCTGCTGGCGGTGAGCCTTTTTGGCCAGGGATGTAAAGGGGATGGGAAGGATGGAGAAGCAGTCCGGACGAATACGGTTCCAGTAAATGATGGGCAGGGTATAAGCCGAGAGGGAATAGAAGATAAGCCGGACGAAAATGAAGATAAGTATTTTGACGGAGAGGAAAATATAGAAGCGGATATAGAAAATAATATGGCGGAACGAGAAGTGGATGAAAGGGAAGTTGTCGAGTCCGTCCAGGAGAATGAGGAGCAGGAGGAAAATAAGCCTGATAGACCCAAGGTAAAGGGAATTTTTGTCACCGGCCCAATGGCGGGTACTTCCAACATGGACAATCTGATTGCCCTGGTGGAAGAAACCGAGTTAAACGCTATGGTGATAGATATCAAAAATGATGAGGGCAGGGTGACCTATGATATGCAGATACCTGCCGTACAGGAAATCGGTTCGGGGATTCGATATGTTCAGGATATGGAAGCCTTGATTACAAAATGCAAAGAGAAAAATATTTATTTGATTGCAAGAATAGTGGCTTTTAAGGATCCTTTTTTGGCGGATGTGAGGCCCCAGTGGTGTATTCATAATAAAGACGGCAGTGTTTTTCGGGACAAAGGTGGGCTTGCATGGTTAAATCCATACAACCGTGAGGTTTGGGAGTATTTGTTGGATATTGCAGAGGAAGCGTTGCGCATGGGATTTGACGAGGTGCAGTTTGACTATATCAGGTTTTCCACGGACAGCGGAATGGAGAATGTGGACTTTGGGCAGGAGGGAGCAGAAAAGGACAGACAGGAAATTATAACGGAGTTTGCAGCTTTCGCCCGGGAGAGGGTTCATGAGGCGGGGGGAATTGTTTCTGCGGATGTTTATGGGATGGTGATTGACAGTCAGGTAGACCAAAGGATTGTGGGACAGAATTATCTGGAACTATCCAAGGAACTGGATTATATCAGCCCTATGGTGTACCCTTCCCATTATGGACCTTATAATTATAATATTCCGATACCGGATGCGGAGCCGTATAGGCTTGTGTTGACGGCACTGCAGTCCTCAAGAAAGGTGCTTGCGGGTGTTTCGCCGAGCGGAGTTTCCGATAATATGGAAATAAATTCCACGGAAATAAATTCTACGGAAGGAAATTCCGTGGAAGAAGGCTTTACGGAAGAAGATTCCATAAAAGAAGATTCTATGGAAGAAGGTTCTACGGAAGAAGAACTTTCCATAGAAGAACTCTCCACGGAAGAAAAGGATTTCATAGAAAAAGAATATTCTGTGGAGGAGCATTCTACAGGGAAAGAGTATTCAGCAGAGGAATTGGCCGCACTTTTACCTATGGATGAAGTTCGGGCGCAGGTAAGGCCCTGGCTTCAGGATTTCACAGCTACCTGGGTAAAAGGCCATATTCCCTACGGGGCTGAAGAAATTCGGGAACAAATACAGGCTGTCTATGATGCTGGATATGAGGAATGGATTTTGTGGAATGCATCTAACCGATATACGGAGGACGGATTGCTTAGAGCGGATGAGTAAGACTCGAGAGGCTTGGCAGGAATTGCATTGTTAATGAAGAAACAGAACACTATTCATGCTCAAAGATGCGAATAAACTACGTATTTTGCGAGAGTAGATGATATAAAAAAGGAATACTGGCGGCAGTATGGAGGGTAAAAGTGACAGGAACATTGTATTTGTGCGCTACACCTATAGGTAATTTAAATGACATAAGCTTTCGTGTGCTGGATACACTGAAAGAGGTAGATGTGATTGCAGCGGAGGATACGCGAAACAGTATCAAGCTGCTGAATCATTTTGAAATTAAGACACCTATGACCAGTTATCATGAGTACAATAAGGTTGAGAAAGCGGAACAGATTGTATCCTGGCTTATGTCAGGAAAAAATATTGCGCTGATTACGGATGCAGGTACACCGGCCATATCTGACCCGGGTGAGGTTTTGGTGGAGAAGTGTTTAATGGCGGGGATTCCGGTTACTTCGCTTCCCGGATGCTGTGCACTGATAACGGCGCTTACTCTTTCAGGGATATCAACCAGAAGATTTTGTTTTGAAGGCTTTTTGCCTGCTGAAAAAAAGGAAAGAAAGTTTGTGCTTAAGGAACTGGAGAGGGAGACGCGGACAATTATCTTATATGAGGCGCCCCATCATTTAAGAAAAACACTTGGGGAATTATATGAAGTATTAGGGGAACGGCGCATTACGCTATGCAGAGAACTTACAAAACGTTTTGAGACAGTTTTTCCCACAACCTTTGAGCAGGCAGTGGCTTATTATGAAAATGAGGAGCCGAGAGGGGAATATGTATTAGTGATAGAGGGACTTGACCGCGGCAGATTGAAGCTGGATGAGCAGGCAAAGTGGGAGGAAATTTCTATCAAAGAACATATGCAGCTGTATGAAAGTCAGGGAATAGAAAGAAAAGAGGCTATGAAAAGAGTAGCGGCCGACCGGGGGTTAAGCAAGCGGGAGGTGTATCAATTATTGTTGTCATAGCTTTTAAGCCAGCAATCCGGAGTAAGCGGCGGAATTGCTGGCTTTGTCTATTTCAATATATAAATAAATTAAGCGATGATATCTGGGAATGAAGAATCCATATTATGATTATAAAAGTTTCTTGCAACTGTTGCGCACTACCATTTTCAGGGGAGGATGGATTGTCAGAGGATAATCCCTGTGCTGCTCAAATTGCGAAACCAGCGCATAGGCCGCAGCGCGGCCAAGTAATTGCGGGTTTAGGGCAATGGTGGTAAGTGGTGGATTAAGAAAACCGGAAAAAGGCATACTATCAATCCCTACAATGGAAACGTCTTCGCCGATTTTTATATCGTGTTCCTGAAAAGCCTTATAAGCGCCCATAGCTAATCCATCTGATCCGTACAATAAAGCTGGCGGCAATTTCTTTTCGGTTATAAGACGGTTTGTGATAGCATAGCCATCCTCGGGCGCAAAGGAATCCGCGAGCCAAATGCGGTTTTTAGGGTCGATTCCATTCTGCAGGCAATAATTTTGAAATGCTAAATGCCTGGAATCCAATTTTTCTTCTTTATTACTAAATGAAAACTGTAAAATGCGGTCAAGACTGCCGATGTAACCTATATCCCGATGGCCGTTAGAATGAAAATATTGGATAGCCATTTGAATTACCTGATCAAAATCCGGAAGGATGGAGTCAAACTGATAATCCGGAGCAGTATAATCCAGGATCATTTTGTATTTGATTTTGTGGACCAGAGGATGATATGGGTTAAGCCTCAGTTTTCCCAGAATGATCAATGCATCAAGTCCACTTAATTCTTCGTAAGATTCCTTTAAAATATAGCGAAACTCCATGCTGGGAATCAGATTCATATCTCTCAGGCCGGACATAAAACCTGAAAAAATGGTATTATAATAATCATTGGTTGCTGTCCCAAATAGTTTAAGTTCACAATTTAAAATACCGACCTTTAAAGCAGAAGCATCCCGTTGGTTTGAAGAATCCTTTGCCTCTTTGGGGCCCGGAGTACGTCTTTTTTGATTCATATCATAATTCATGGCTTTGGCTGTAGCAAGAACCAGCTCACGTGTCTGATCTGAAACGGAAAATTCAGGATCCTGGCTGAGTACTCTTGATACCGTAGTTCTGGAAACATTGCAAGCTGCCGCAATATCGTTTAATGTTGTCATATGATTTTTAGCCTTTCATCTCATTCATATTTCCAGTGTAGCATACAATAAAGACGGACTTCAAGAAAAAGGTACGTAATAATATTTATTGCTTTAGAAAACAAAGGCTTCCTCCCGGAAATGAGGGCAGAAGGAGTACTTGTTTACCGGACGTTTTCAAGTTTGTTTCTGAAATAGTTTTTCCTGTGCAGTCTTTTTGTATGACTGAGTAAGGGACCTTGTCGGGAAGGATTACGTGATGTATATTGCTGTGGGTTCCATTCAATATCCATAATTCCCGTGAGTCATAACTGTCTGAAAAATCAATACAATAGTGTTCTTCGTAAACAGCGCATATTTTTACGTCTTTTGCTGTAGATAGCAGTGCCGGATAAAGTCCTAAGGGAGATTTTGCTGTGAAATCGCCTTTTAGAAGTATTTCCCTGTATTTTATGGAAAAGTTTATATAATGCTCCAGAACCTGTTGCTGCTGTGGGCTTAAGGAATCCAGCCGTACGGATATCTGTATGGTAGAAAAAATACAGTTAATGATTTGAATGGCAACGTCCTCAGGCGCTTCCTGTGTATGCCACAGGAGCATATCGGAGTGGACGGCGCAGGAACCACTGAGAAGTTTTAGATCCGTAATTCCAACACGGTTTGTGATGCCTGACAATGGGCAATCAGCCACCCGGAAGATGTTTCCGTAACACTTTATCTGGGGCCCTATATAATTTTGACGAAATTCTATCATAAGATTTTGTTTTATTTCTGTCAGTGTACATCGGATATCTATCATAAGACGATGAACTGCCTGTGATATTTCAGAATAATCCATTCCTTTAGAAGGAGCCGGTGTGTCATTGTAATCCCGGAAAGAGTCAATAAAATCCAGCTTAAAGCCATCTAAATCCCAGGCAAGCAGAGCTTCTTTGTAAACGGAAATTAAATACTCTCTTACCTGTGGATATCTGGGATCAAGTACACCAGCCTGGAGGGAAGCGTCATAATGAAGGCAAAGGTCCTTAAATTCTTCCCATTTATGTGAAAACATTCCAATAAAAGGGACACTGTACCATAAAAGACATTTCATACCCAAATCGTGCACTCTATCCACAAATTCCCGAAAATCCTTAAATTTAGAAGGTTCATTGGCCCAGTCGCCACAATACCCATAGCCACGCTGGTTGTCAAGGGTCTGCCAGCCATCATCTACTATGATAGAACGCATACCCATTTTTGCTGCTATTTTACATTCGTGCAATAATTTTTGCGCATCCAAATCCTGATGATAGGAGTACCAGGTAGAATACATGGGGTATGTTGCTTCTTCGGAAACGGGCATAAATGTTTCCTGTAAAAGTGAATTCCACCAGGAAGCGGTTTCCGGCAAGACCTGATCGAAGCGTAAGGGGCGTCTGTCTACCCGGCAGCAAAAATGATAGGGTAAAGAAAAATCTGCCAGATAAATGATAATATCCGTATAAATTTCTGCGGTTTCTTCATGTACACCTGTGGTGAAATGAACATCTTTGCTCAATTCACTGATAGAAATTGTAAAACGGTTTTTATCCTGGCTGTCAAAAAAGCAAAGTGTTGGAGCGGAATGACTGATGTTGGTTTGAAATTCATATGACCAGTCGCCATACAGTGCTTTTTGAAATCCCGAATCCGGTTTCCACATTCCTACAATACCCAAAATGCTACAGGCAATATGAAGTTTGACAAAAGGTTTATCTTTCAAAGGCGGCAGACTGCTACGAATTAATTCGGCATGTACCTCCGGTGCAGAAGTCACTTCATAATGATATTCTTCAATTTCCTGATCAATTTGAATCTTTTGTTCAGAAATTATTTTCAGGAGATTATTTTGATTTGAAATTTCTACATCACATTTTTTTTTCATTAATATAGTTTCCTTTCATAGAGTTTAGTAAAATATAAGCGTATTTATTTAAAAGTTTACTATGTAAGTAAAAAAAAATCAACATGATTAACAAATTTTATAGAAATAATTACAAAATAATTCTAAATTAATTATAAATAATTGTTGACATAGTATATACAGCATGTTACTATGATGTTACTAAATATCAGCTGATTAAAGTAAACTAATAACTAATTTTACTAAACAAAGAAGGAGAGAGTATGAAAAAGAGGAATATTATTGCAGCAAGTGTATTGACCGTAACTATGCTGATGACGGCATGCGGCTCAAATGCAGGCTCAACAGCTGCTGAGTCTAATGAATCTAAATCTGGTGCCGGTACGGAAAATACTGATACTTCAACAGCAGAGGCTGATAATGCTCCGGCAGAAGAAGGAAATTCAACATCTGGGGAAGTAGTTGAGATTGTATATACTGCCAGAGGAAATGCTGATGAGATTAAAGTTTACCAGCAGGCTGTAGATGCTTTTAATGAAGCGCAAAGTGGAGTTCACGTTACATTTGAAGCGTCACCCAGTGATGGATACAACCAATCTCTTATTACACAGCTGGCAGGTGGAACTGCTGCGGATGTAATTTTCGTGGAAGATACGATTATTAACCAGCTCATTAAAAATGGAACAATTGCTAACTTAGAAGATTTCATGGCTACTGAAAGTTCCTATGCGAAAATAGAAGATTTTGACGAGACGGTATTAAATGCAACCAGGACAGAAGACGGTATCTGGGGATTATCCGTTGACTGTAATCCTATGGTGCTCTATTATTCTCCTGCTATGTTTGAGGAACTTAATATAGAAGATCCTCAGGAGCTTTTTGCAAATGGAGAATGGAGCTGGGATAAATTTGATGAAATCTGTACCACACTGAAGGAAAACGGCAAGTATGGTATGGTCCAGGGCGGTGACAATATCAGACTTTATAACTGGGTATTTGGAAATGGCGGTTCCGTATGGGATGGCGATACTTACAAATTTGATGATAAAGCGCGTGAAGCTTTCCACTATGTTTGTGACAGGATCCAGGATGGAAGATTCGTTTATGGCGGAACGCTGCCAGATGGGCAGGGAGAAGATGCGATGTTTATGTCCAAGCAGGCCGGATTTATTGCAGCAGGCAGGTGGCTTACCAAAACATTCCATGATGAAGGAATTGATTTTGACTATATCCCTTATCCGTCAAAGAGCGGCGAGCAGTATTCACCGGCGCAGATTTGCCTTGGTTTCCTCTGCGTCAATGCTAAGTCAGAACATTTAGAGGAAGCAATGCAGTTCTTAACTTACTACTGTGGAACACCTGGGCAGGCTGCAAGAATTACAGGAGTTGGAACCTCAGTGCCTTCTGTAAAAACATTAGATGATATGTTGATTGAGTCAGAAGTTCCGGCACATTTAGATCATATACTTAAAGTACGTGCAACCGGATGGGCAAGCGGAACTGATGTGGCAAAAGATACTATGTTTGCAGGATTTGCAGATGCAACCAAGTCAGTCTTTGAGGAGGCGTATGTAAATGGCGCCGACCCTGACGAGGTGATAGAAAAGGTGGAAGCGAAGGCAGCGGAAGTTGTTGCGGAAAATCAATAAAACTGCGGGAAGGCAGTTGCAGAAGCTGCCTTCCTTTTTATAAGCTGTCTCATGATGCGTGGCAGTGTTTGATTCAATAAGCCGGCCCGTGAAGTGCGACAGCGTTTTGTGTTATAAGTGGGTTTATGATAAAGTACTTCAGAATGGAGGGAAAAATGCTAAAAAGACGAAAAATGTGGGGATGGGTATTTGTAGCTCCTCAGCTGATAGGTCTGATTATCTTTGCTCTGATTCCATTGGTTATGAGCTTTGGAATCAGCTTTAATGAGTGGGACGGTATTGCACCGACCATGAAGTTTGTAGGTCTTTCCAATTATATTCGCCAATTCGCTAATGAAGATTTTAAAAAATCTTTATTAAACACGGTGATTTACTCAATTATGTTTATTCCTCTTGATTTGATACTTGCACTGGCTTTGGCCCTTGCCGTGCAAAAGATTAAAGGGAAAACCTTGTATCGTCTATTTTATTTTATGCCGGTTGTAACGGGTTCCGTATCAGTAGGTGTTATCTGGACATGGATCCTGAATGGAGATTTTGGACTTCTTAATACGGTACTGGCGGCAATTGGTATAGCGGGGCCTAAATGGCTGACGGATACGAAATGGGTTCTTCCTTCAATCGTGCTTGTATCCGTATGGTGGAATGTGGGTTATAATATGGTTCTTTTGTTAGCAGGGCTTCAAAATATTCCTGAAAGTTATTACGAGGCTGCCAAAATTGACGGGGCAGGTAAGTGGCAGATTTTTAAAAGGATTACAATTCCTATGCTGTCCCCAACCCTCTTTTTCGTATTGATCATGACAATGATTAGCTCCTTCCAGGTATTTGACCAGGCTTTTGTCATGACAAGCGGCGGACCGGTAAAGGCCAGTTATACATTTGTGTATCATATTTACCAAAATGCATTTGTTGATTTCAAAATGGGGCAGGCCTGTGCATCTTCTGTTATTCTGTTTATCATTATCTTGATTATTACTTTGATACAGATGTATGGATCGAAAAGGTGGGTGAACTATGATGAGTAAAAAAATAAAACCATTTGATATTTTTGTTTATGTTATATTGAGTATTGGCGCTATAAGCATGGTGATTCCGTTTATCTGGACAATATTAAGTTCATTGAAAACCATGGGACAGACTTTTTCCGTACCACCCACTATTTGGCCGGACCCTATTGTTTGGGAGAATTATCCTGAATCCCTTCAGGCACTCCCTTTTGGCCGGGCTTATTTTAACAGTTTTTACATTGCATCTGTGGTGGTTGTCATTCAGCTGCTTACGGCGTCCATGGCCGGATATGCCTTTGCAAAACTGAAATTTCATGGACATAACTTTATGTTTATCCTGTTTTTGGCTACAATGATGGTGCCCTCACAGGTTACGATGATTCCTCTTTTCATTATTATGAAAAATCTGGGGCTTTTGGGAACACATATGTCACTGATTTTACCTGCGGCGCTTTTTAATGCTTTTGGCGTATTTTTGATGCGGCAGTTCATTGCGTCCCTTCCGGGAGATTTGGAAGAAGCGGCGACAATCGACGGAGCTACTGTGCCGCAGATATTTTTCCGGGTTATACTGCCGCTGGTAAAGCCGTCACTGGCAGCTTTTGGTATCTTCGTATTTCTGGGACAATGGAATAATTTCCTGTATCCTTTGATCTTTTTAAACAAAACAGATACATTTACGGTTCCTCTGATGCTGAACTTTTTTAAGGGAACCTATGCGACAGATTATCCCCTGTTAATGGCTGGGACTGTAATTTCAATTGTGCCGGTATTGGTGGTGTATCTGTTTTTCCAAAAGCAGATTATTCAGGGTATTGCAATTACCGGAATGAAAGGCTAAAATTATTTCAATATATTTTTTATTTATATTCCCCTGTGAACCGAGGTGTATGTCGGTCATGGGGGAATTGTTTTGGATAGGAGTAAGTGTGAATTGTGTTTTTTGATGCTTTCGTGTGAACCGGAAATAATTTGTGCCTGTGAATCATAAGATACTAAAAAGAATAAAGGGAAATTACTATGTTAAATTACATATGGGCAGCAATGATTGCACTGGGGATTATTTTTGGAGCGCTCAATGGAAATATGAAGGAGGTCACGGAAGCAGCGCTTGACAGTGCTGGGGAGGCAGTTTCACTTTGTATCGCCACAGGAGGGGTAATGGCATTGTGGGTGGGACTGATGGAGGTGGCGGAAAGCTCCGGGCTTATATTGAAACTTACGAATATGCTGTCGCCATTTGTTTCGTTTATGTTCCCGGGGATACCTAAGAAGCATAAGGCGCGGGATTATATATCTATGAATATTATTGCGAATGTGCTGGGGCTGGGGTGGGCTTGTACACCGGCTGGACTTAAGGCCATGGAGGAACTGGCGAAGCTGGAGGCGGAGAGAGAGAATCCGGCGTATTTGCCTGATGGTAAGAAAGGGAAGAAAGAGCGGATTGCCAGTAATGAAATGTGTACGTTTTTGATATTGAATATTTCATCGCTGCAATTGATTCCTGTTAATATGATTGCTTATCGGCAACAGTACGGGAGTGTGAATCCGGCGGGGATTATTGGGCCGGCGATTGTGGCTACAGCGGTGAGTACGGGAGTGGCGGTGGTGTATTGTAAGGTGAAGGATAGGAAGAAGCGGAGGGTGTGAGGGATCTTCGCCTTCTATTTTGTATGAGTAGATTATATATAGAAATATAATTGCAATGAAATTATAGAGCCGGTGAATTATATATGGCATGTTAGCTATGCGTTTTATTGAATAAAAATACTGATAATATTGCGATTTATAAAATAGTATGACTAATAAAACAAAAAAATATCGGATAGATTTTATCATTATTTTATAAATAAATTTGTTATATAATTCAATAAAACGTAATAAGGAGAATGGTTAATTGAAAAATTAAATGCAACACCAGTTGTTGCATTTAGAATTACATGACAGAGAGGCCATGGAGTTGCAGTTGCGATTTCATGGTTTCTCTTTGCTTCTGTCTGCGGTACAATGATATCTGCTTTGCCTTCAGATTGGAGTACAACATGAGCAAGAAACATCTTACCTTTGATGACAGATGTCGATCCAGGCAGGACTTCAGCAGGGGCTGAGTCCCGCGCAGAACGCAAAAAATATTGGTAAAGACCGTTCTACCGTTGGCAGAGAGGTCAAAGCCCACAGACGGCTGGTCGTTTCTTCAAAGGGGAATAGCTGTGTCCATCATCATACCTGTACCAGGATTCCCCAATGCCGCTCCGGGTGTTTGAGAGGAAAACGCCAATGCCAGACCGCCTGTGGCGGATGCATAGAAGGATGTCAGGATTATCAGGAGGAGTTCTGCCAGGAGTATAAGAGATCCCCTTTTGTCTGTAATGCCTGTGACCACCGTCTCCGCTGCCGTCTCCGCCGGATGCTCTATGATGCAAAGTATGCCCAGGAACAGTATGAAGGAACCCTTTCGGAGTCCGGAAAAGGGATCTCCCTCACGGAACAGGAACTGGATGATATCAATGAACTAATTTCCCCTTTGATCCGGCAGGGGCAGTCTGTGCCTGTGATCTGCGGGAATCACCGTGCCGAACTGCCAGTGTCAGACAGGACTATCTATTCTTATATAGAAGCAGGGCTTCTGAATGCCCGGAACATCGACCTGAGGAGAAAAATGCGCAGGCCGGAGCGGAAAAAGAGCGGTCCGCAGCTGCGTGTGGATAGAAAGTGCCATATGGGACGCGGCTATGAGGACTATCAGGGATACATGCATGAAAACCCGGATGCCATGGTCAGCCAGATGGACAGTGTGGTCCTGCATAAAGGAGGGCAGGTTCTGCTGACGATCCTGTTCACAAACTGTGACCTTCAGTTGATGTTCCTGAGAGAGGAACACATCAGCCTCTGTCAGTGGGATATTCCGGAAACTGCGAAAGGAACCATGAACTGATCCGGTATGTGATCCCGAAAGGAAAGGCAAAGGACAGCTATAGGGAGGAAGATATCGTGAGGCTGATGAACCACATCAATTCTTATCCGAGAAAAAATGGAACGGACAGTCTCCCCATGATCTATTTACCAAGATCTATGGCCAGGAGACCGCAACTCTCCTGGGCTTAAAGAGGATCCCATCCGATTCCATCAACCTGACACCGGCATTGTTAAGCTAAAGAAGTAAGCCGGAAAAAATGTAAAGAAGGCAGGACAAAGATTTCATAGAAAGGATTGGAAAAAGCGGGGTGCATTAAGAACTTCAAAAAAAAGAAGATACAGCAGTCCGCCCTTTGAGCTGCCCATCTTTAAGGATATAGTACATAAAATATCAATAGAGTTTTCCTATTGAAACGGATTGATTATAAGTATTCGCTATTTATTGAAGCGAGACTTATAATAGAACCAGAAAGACAAACAAGCAGACAGAATGGAGGAGATGATGGATGTGAAAATAAGTAATCTGGAAAAGCTGGCTTCATACAACGGGGAGGAAGCCGTCATTCAAAATATGAAAGATGCAGGTTGCAGTCAGGATACAATCGAGAGTTGTCTTGCCTGCATTGCACAGGGAAATAAGAAAGAGCTTTTAAACCTGCTTAATGAACACAGGGAAAGCATCTTAAGCAAGGTGCATGAGGAAGAAAAACAAATAGACTGCCTGGATTATCTGGTATTCCAGATTGGGCGCTGTTTATGTTGATACTTAAAATGAAATTAAAAAACAAAAACTATGAGATGGAGGAAATAACAATGAAGATAATCGAGAATCAGACTTTTGACATGGAGCGTGCATTATATGGAAGCAATGGCATCGTAGTAAGGAACTGTTCCTTTGACGGGCCGGCAGATGGGGAAAGCGCATTTAAAGAAGCAAGAAATGTTGAGACAGAGCATTGCTTTTTCAACCTGCGCTATCCGTTCTGGCACGACAATGGGCTTAAAATTACAGACGCAGAGTTGACGGAGAACTGCAGGGCAGCTTTATGGTATTCTGAGAATGTGGAGGTTACGGACAGTAAACTGCACGGAATCAAGGCATTCAGGGAGTGCAAAGACGTGGCAATCAAAAACTGTGACATTATCTCCCCGGAGTTTGGATGGTCTGTACGGGGAATCCGCATGGAAGATACTACTGCAGTCAGCGAATACTTTATGATGCGCTCGGAGGACCTCGTGTTTAAGGGGGTAACATTTAAGGGGAAATACTCTTTCCAGTACATTAAAAACGCTACTTTTGAGAACTGTGTTTTTGATACAAAGGATGCTTTCTGGCATGGGGAAAATATAACGGTAAAAAACAGTGTGATAAAAGGTGAATACCTGGCATGGTATTCGGAGGGGCTGACACTTGTAAACTGTAAGATTATTGGAACACAGCCGCTTTGTTACTGCAAAAATTTGAAACTGGTCAACTGCGAAATGGTTGATACGGATCTCGCCTTTGAAAAATCAGAAGTAGATGCAACTGTAACGACAGAAGTAGTCAGTATTAAAAATCCGTTATCCGGCCGTATCGTTGTTCCGTCAGTTGGTGAGATCATTCGGGATGACGCTGATTCAAAAGGTGAGGTTGTAGTAAACAACCTGATTATGAAGAAAAAAGAAGTCCGTGTCTGTGCGTAACAGCAGTGGCGGAGACAAAAACAGGAAAGTGAGGTGAGGCGGATGGACTATCTGCTGCGCGGTATTTTCATCGGGTTAATGTTCGGCATTCCGGTAGGGGCAGTTGGGGTGCTGACGGTGCAGAGGACATTACGTTATGGCGTAAAAGCCGGACTTTTTACGGGACTTGGATCTTCTGCCGCAGATTGTTTTTATGCCTGTGTAGGTGTTTTTGGCCTCACCCTGGTTTCAGATTTTCTGCTTGCCAGCCAGAATATAATTAATATAGCGGGCGGCACATTTATCCTTATTATGGGGAGCAGACTACTGTTTTGCAAGACAGAAAGCAGAAAAGAAAAAACGGAAGTGGTTGGAACAGCAAAGATGTTTTTGTCCTCTTTTGCTGTAGGTATTACAAATCCTGCAGCAATTCTGACATTCCTGTTTGCTTTTTCCTACTTTGGAATTTCAGCGGATGCAGGTATGATGAGAGGAATCTTCCTTGTCTGCGGTGTACTGATCGGAACTTACATTTGGTGGGGAGCGATAACGGCTGCGGCATGGTTTGTTCAAAAGAAATCGGGAGCTTTTAATTTTCAGAAAATGAACCGGTGTTTTGGAACGCTTTTGTGTTTGTTTGGTATGGTTGTATTTTTACGCCAGATCCTGTCAGGGATAAATGAATAGATAGAAATGGAGATAAGTGAAAAATGGGAAAAAATATTTTAGTTATTTCAACAAGCCTGCGCAGTAACAGTAATTCAGAAGCATTGGCAGATGCGTTTATGGAAGGTGCAAAGGAAGCAGGGAACCATGTTCAGAAAGTAAGCCTGCGGGGGAAAACATTTGGATTCTGCCGGGGATGCCTCGCGTGTCTGAAAACTGGAACGTGTATGATAAAGGATGATGCCGTGGAGATTGTGAGGCAAATGCATGATGCAGATGTAATTGTGTTTGCTACGCCAATTTATTATTATGAGATGGCAGGACAAATGAAAACACTGTTGGATCGTGCCAATTCCCTTTACGGTTCCGATTATGCTTTTCAAGATATTTATATGCTGTCTGCTGCTGCGGAAGATGAAGAAGGCGTAGACAGCCGGGCAGTGAGCGGACTGGAAGGATGGATCGCATGTTTTGAGCGGGCCAGACTTGCAGGCAGTGTGTTTGCGGGAGGTGTCAATGAAGCAGGTGAAATCGAGGGATATCCGGCGCTGAAAAAATCTTTTGAGATGGGAAAAACAGTAAGATAGCAGGGAGGCAGTGAAATTGAAAAAATGGGTTGCTATTTTTCTGTGTATGTTAATGATATGTGTTTTAACGTCCTGCGGCTCATCAAAACAGAAAGAAATTGCGGATTATTCTGCAGATGCAGGGAATGAGGAAAACAGGAATACAGGGGAAGATTCCAATACAGAAGGATTTGTGCCGCTTTCTTCTGAACATACAGACGAACAGGCGGGGAATGTTCCGGCACAGGAATCTTTAGATGGAGAAGATGTAGAAATGAGATTAAATGTACAGATAGGAGATCAGATTTTTACAGCAACACTGGAAGATAATGTGGCAGCAGATGCCTTTGCCAGCATGATGGAAGAAGAACCTGTAGCTATTCAGATGAGTGATTATTCCGGATTTGAAAAAGTCGGGCCTCTTGGCAGGGATCTTCCATCGGATAACCGCCAGTTGACAACGCAAGCCGGAGACATTGTTCTGTATAACAACAACCAGATTGTGATTTTTTATGGCTCAAATTCCTGGAGTTATACAAAGATTGGAAAAATCGACAATCTATCAGGATGGGAAGATGCGTTGGGAAATGGTGATGTGACTGTAACATTTTCAATGTGCGATCAACCGGATTTATGCACTGGATAAACCGAAGAATTTGAAAAAAGCAGCTTTAATACTTAGTTCAGGCAGTGATGGGGTTTATGAAGGAGCGATTTATGAGTATCAGAATTCATTTCCGGAATATCTGAAATTGGAAAATATGGGGATTTATACAGCCTTTGATAAACAAAACCAGTTGGAAGAAAAATTAAATGAGCTGAGAGAATTTGGAAAAGGTCTCTGAATTGATAATTTGAGATTGTAAAAATGGCAATATGGAAAGGAACTGCCAAAGATGTCTATTCAGCAGTTCCTTTTGCTTTTTGTCAAAGCATACGGAAAAATCGCCAATGCCTGTTTCTGTAGTTATTCTTCATTCAAGCTGGCACGAAGTGTCTGGATGAATTTTTCGGCAGGCTTTGATAAAATCTGATATTTTTTCCAGATAACACTCATTTCCGCTTCGAGTCTTGGATTTAGGGGGCGGAAGCATAGATTGATGTTGCCGGAGGTGTTAATGATGTTATCAAAGCAGATGGCGTATCCAACGCCTTCCTCCACCAGAAGGGAAGCGTTAAATAAGAGATTGTAAGCGGCTGCAATGTTCAGGGAGGAAAGATTCCGGTGCATCCACTGGATCAGTTCACCGCCGTCTGATTGCTCCTGGGAAATGATAAGAGGCAGATTCCAGAGATCTTCCGGCGAAATGGATTCTTTTTCGGCTAGGGGATCGTCTTTTCGCATTAAAACTCCCCATATGTCCTTAGATGGGAGTTTCAAAGCGTCATATTTTTTCAGGTCAGGCGCTCCGAACACAATGCCGAAGTCAATCAGACCTTTATCCAGATGCTCTGTAACAAATGTTGCATTGCCACTGGAGATCCGGTAGTGGATGCCGGGATAATCTTTGCGGAGCTTTCCGGCAGTTTTTGCTAACAGGCGGACACCATCTGTTTCACCTGTTGCGATGTAGACATCTCCGATAATGATGCTGTCTGATAAGGCAATCTCATTTTCTGTTTTCTGTACCAGATTGATGATTTCTTCTGCCCGTTTTCTTAATATCATGCCTTCTTCTGTCAGCGTTACCTTCCGGGAACCTTTTGTGCCACGGATTAAAAGCTGCTTTCCCAATTCTTCTTCCATCTGGCGGATCTGTGTGGAGAGAGTGGGTTGGGACAGGTGCAGAGATTCAGCGGCACGGACGATACTCTGTTCCCTTGCAATAGCAAGAAAATATTGTAATACTCGTATTTCCATAATATCCTCCTGATAAAAATGTAACTTTCTTTTGGTTTGATTTTAACATGTAGAAAGATAGGCTTCAACTATTCATTTGCATTAAAACAAAGTATTTTCTATTTGATTATGGATATGAGGATACATAGGGAACAGAGAGGCAGCTTTTTTAAAATACGTCAGATGAAAAAGAAAATGTGAGTTTAGAAATTGTTTATCTTTCCGTGTGAAAACTTTTAGATGCAGGTGATAAGCTGACTTAAAACAAGCAGGAAGAATAAGGAGCAGAGAAGTTGACGATTAAGAAAAAAATCCGGTTATCAAATGTATTGATGATTCTAATCCCTATTTTGTTTACGGCCATTGTGATTTTAGTATGCCTGAATACTTCGTTGGGCAGTTACTGGCATACGCTGGAATCTATGTATGGTGATGAAAACGGCATACAGTTTGCCCAGAGTATGCTGTACAATTTTAAGACCGTTAAGACAGTTAAGCCTGGGTACAGAAGAAATAAGAAATGGAAATCTTGATACACGGATGCAATACGAAAAAAAGGATGAATTTGGGGAGGTATGCCGTGATTTTGATACGATGCGGGAATATCTTAGGGAATCTGTGCAACAGCGCCTGGTAGACGAAAAAAGAAGAAAAGATTTGATTACAGGCATTTCTCATGACCTGCGTACACCTCTTACATCAATCAGCGGATATGTAGAGGGACTTTTGGATGGAATTGCGGATACGCCTGAAAAACAAAAACGCTATCTGCAGGCAATTAAAGCAAGAACGGGTACAATAGTGAATCTGGTGGAGAGCCTTTCAGAGTATAGCCGTCTTGATCATGAGTTCCGGTATCATATGGAAGAAGTTGAACTGAAAGGCTACATAGAGCAATATCTGGCAACATACAAAACAGAAGCCGACCAGCAGAACATAAAAGCGGAATTTATCTACCAGAATGACAGATACCCGGTAATGTTGGATACAAAGGAATTTAAGAGAATATTCGACAATCTATTTACAAATACGATAAAGTACAGGAATGAAAGCTGCTCAAATGTCAGGATTTCCTTAAAATGCACGTCAGATAAAAAGTATATTCAATTGGTATTTCAAGATGACGGTCCGGGGATTCCACAGGAAAGCCTGGGACGGATTTTTGACAGTTTTTACAGGGTAGATGATTCCAGAAAAAATGCAGAAAAGGGAAGCGGTATAGGGCTTGCGGTTGTCCGGGAAATCGTTCTTGGGCATAGCGGGACAGTATGCGCAGAAAACAGGAATATACGATGCGATACTTTTAGATATTATGCTTCCAGGGAAAACGGGGTTTGACATATGTCGGGATCTGCGCCGGACAATGAAGCTGCCGATCATCATGGTAACAGCAAAAAAAGAGGATATTGATACAATCAGAGGACTTGGGCTGGGGGCGGATGATTACCTGATAAAGCCATTTAATCCTGCGGAACTGGTAGCCAGAGTTAAGTCCCATATTCATATCCATAAGCTGCTGTTAGAAGAAGAAAATACAAAAGGCCAGGAGCTTGAACAGGAGATTAGTTATGGGAGCCTGCGTATCCTGCCAAAATCCCGAAGAGTTTATATAAATGGAAAGGAAATCATGCTGGTAAATAAGGAATTTGAGCTGTTATTGTTTATGGCGGAAAATCCAAACCTTGTTTTTTCTAAAGACACTTTATTCGACCGAGTATGGGGGATGGATTCGTTTGGAGATACGGCAACGGTGACAGTACATATTAACCGTCTTAGGGACAAATTAGAAAAGGACGAAAAACAGCAATTTATAGAAACCGTATGGGGAGCGGGTTATCGTTTTCGGATTGATTAGAAAACGTAGAAGGCAAAGATGTGTTCAAGGAGTATATTGTAAATATCTGAAAGTGCTGACAGCTGATACAGACTGTTGGCGCTTTTTTTAGGTATACCTGTGTTAGCAGAAGATTTTGTAGATTGTTTTTATGGTCTTTTATAGGTCTTTTATAAGTAGCACATCAATAGGTAAATACTATTGAAGATGATAAGGTATAAGTATTTGTTATTATATTAAGATTGAGATAATATAAAGGCAGAAGAAATGAAACAGCGAGTTGAGAAATCTGCAAGAATTTATTTAGAAATAGTTTATCTTTATGTTACCGCCATGTTATCAGCGGAAGATAAGATAAAAACAGAAAAACAAAAGGAGTTTTCACAATGAAAAAAGGATTATTAATATCCCTGTTCGGGATAATTACAGCGGGGGGAATCCTGTCCGGATGTAGTACAGGAAATGGACAGGATGTCTTACATGCGGAAGAAGGGAGTATGAATGCAGGAAACACCGGACTTGGCAGCACACGGATTACATTGACGGAAGAGATACAGGAATTAGAAGGTGGGCTGTCGGCTGTCCGGTATGAAGGGAATTATGGGTTTGATGAATTTTTAGAGCAAGGCGGCGCTGATTCAGATGCGAAAGTGGCAGAGTATTTGATGGAGCGGTTATCAGAAAGTGGAATCAGCCTTTTATTCGGAGGGAATCCATTTGGGTGCAGCACCCTATCTGTACAGGGAAGTGACGGAGGTTATCTTTTTGGAAGAAATTTTGACTGGAACTATTGCAATGCGCTGATCGTAAGTGCAAAGCCAGAGGATGGCTATGCATCCGTGTCCACGGTCAATACAGATTTTATTCAGTCGGGAGGCATAGATATTTCTGCCCTTCCGGATCAGATACAGGCAATTATAGGATTGTATGCGCCGCTTGACGGCATGAATGAAAAGGGCCTTACAGTTTCGGTAAATATGATACAGGATTCAGACGGTATCAATCAGAATACAGACAGACCGGATATTACCACGACGACAGCGGTACGCCTTCTGCTTGATGAGGTGGCAACGGTGGATGAAGCGATAGAGCTTCTTGGTCAATACGATCTCCATGCTTCTATGGGCATGATGGTTCATTTTGCGCTGGCGGATGCTTTGGGAAATAGTGTAGTTGTGGAATATATTGACAACGAGATGTGGGTGGTGCAGACTCCGGCTGTCACAAACTTCTATCTGACCGAAGGGCAAAAATATGGAATTGGAACTGCGCAGTCCCATGAGAGATATGAAATCCTGATGCGTGCCATAGAGGAACAGGAATCAATGACAGAAACGCAGATGCGGGACGCTTTAGACAGTGTAAGCAAAGATAATTTTGGTGAGTTTGAATCTACAGAGTGGAGCATTGTAATGAACCAGGAAACAAAGGAGCTTACCTATTTTCATAGAGAAAACTATAACAATAGCTATACCATAGCAATCAGATAAAGAGGATGGATATGAATTATTTTAAAACACTGACGGATCTTTACAAATTAAAAAGACAGGAAAAACTGAATATTTCACAGATGCAGGAACTTCAGGACAGAAAACTGCGTAAGCTGCTTCATCATGCATGGGAACATTCCGCATATTATAGGAGAACCTTTGAGAAAGCAGGGATTACAGAGAATGAGCTGGATACACTCCCGCTGTCCTGTTTTCCAACAATTGATAAGAAAGAACTGATGGGGCATTTTAACGAACTGGTGACAGAGCCGGGGTTAAAACAGGATGAAATCAGAGCGTTTGATGAAAAAGAGGAAGTCAGCAGGGAAGCCTATCAGGGGAAATACCATATTGTCCATTCTTCTGGCAGCACTGGAAAACCGGGCTACTTCGTCTATGATGAGAGCGCATGGAACAATATGCTTTTAGGGATTATTCGTGCAGCATTATGGGGAATGTCTATGCCCCAGATCCTAAAGCTGTTGATGAAGCGGCCGAGGATTGTGTATATTGCGGCAACAAATGGAAGATACGGAGGCGCTATGGCGGTCGGGGATGGAATCGACGGAGTTGGCGCAAGCCAGATGTATCTGGATATCAATGAGCCATTGACAGATTGGATTTCAAAGTTGCAGGAATTTCAGCCTAACATTGTAATTGGCTATCCATCGGCTGTCAAAATTATGGCAGAACTAATTGAAAGGGGAGAGATTGCTTCAGATGTGTTAAGGGTAATCTCTTGTGGAGAACCGTTGGGAGCCAGTCTTAGAAATTACCTGGAACATGCATTTGAAGCGCCAGTTGTTAATTTTTATGGCGCAAGTGAATCCCTTGCGCTTGGCGTAGAAACAAGCGCAGAGGAAGGTATGCTGCTTTTTGATGACTTGAATTTGATTGAAATTGAGGATGGGCAGATGTACATGACCTGTCTCTACAATTACACGCAGCCGCTGATCCGCTACCGTATCACAGACAGTCTGACACTGAAAAGAGCGACAGATAGAGACGCTTATCCATTTACAAAAGCAGTAGGGCTGCTTGGAAGGGATGAGGATATCTTATGGTTTGAAGATGGGAATGGAAATGAAGAATTTTTACATCCCCTTGCAATTGAAGGGTTCTGTATCGAAGGCTTGAAAGACTACCAGTTTCAGAAAATAGAAAAAGATGCGTTTGAAATGTATGCGGAAACAGAAAGCCAGGAACAGCAGGAAACAGTCAGAAAAGAAATGCTGCGGCAGATGCACCGGGTATTAGAAGAAAAAGGACTTGGCTTTGTGCAATTCTATATCCGTTTTGTGGAAGAAATCCTTCCTGATCCCCGGACGGGAAAAAAGCCGCTGATTATAGGAGGAAAGGAATGGGCTTGCTATGAAGAATGTGTTGTTGCAGGGTAAGGATGTTGAACGTACCTTTTATCAAGGGAAAACCAAAAATCAGGTTCTTGACGGGGTGAATGTAGATATTTATGAAAAAGACTTCACTGTAATCATGGGTTCTTCCGGGGCGGGCAAATCGACGCTTCTGTATGCATTAAGCGGTATGGATCAGATTTCCGGAGGAAGGGTGGCCTATAAGGGGCAGGAACTTGGCAGTATGAAAGAACGTGAGATGGCAAGGCTCCGGGCAGAGGAATTTGGTTTTGTGTTCCAACAGACACATCTGGTCAGCAATCTGACGCTTTTAGAAAATGTGTTGGTGGCTGGTTATGTGAGTAACAAAGAAAGCGTGAGCGATATACAAAACCGTGCAAAAATGCTCTTAGAACAAATGGGGGTGTCGGAGGCGAGAGACAGGTTTCCTTCTAAAGTTTCTGGAGGTGAGGCGCAGCGTACGGCAATCGCAAGGGCAATGATCGGAAAGCCGGGTATTCTTTTTGCCGACGAGCCAACCGGTGCACTTAACCGTTCTAATACGACAGGGGTTCTTGACCTCCTTACGGAACTGAACCGCCAAGGGCAAAGCATACTTATGGTGACACATGATATGCGTGCAGCGGTAAGGGGGAACCGGGTTCTGTACTTAGAGGATGGAAAGATTATAGATGAGTTGAATCTTTCTGCTTACGGCGAGTTACAAGAGAAACAGCGGGAAAATGAAATCAATGCGTGGCTTGGAAAAATGCAGTGGTAAAGGAGGACATGATGGAAAAACAGATGATTTTTCGGGCAGGCATAAAAAAGCACAAAGGAAGCCTGTTTGGTATTGCAGTCCTCTTATTCCTGACAACTCTTTCACTGTGTACGGTACTCACAGTATATTTGCGGGGAAGTGATTATATACGCTACAAATTGCATCAGATTGGTTTTGGGGAACTGACCGCATGGGTGTCCGGTGTGCCGGATGTAGAGGAACTGGCAGAAAATATAGATAAGCAGGATGGCATAGAAGAAGTTACGGTGCAGGAATTGGTTTTCAGCGAATATGAGGGAAACGGTGTAGAGTCGGACAGTGAAGGACAGCTATTTCCGTGGTATTGGGATGACGGCACATATAATTTTTTTAAGAAGGACCTTTCGGGATATCAGGATGCGCCGGAAGAAATCGGCACAGGTGAGGTATATGTGTCACCGTCTATGGTATCTGTACTGGATGCAAAAATTGGCGATACGATTACATTTCCGATTGCGAGGAACGGACAGAATGTTGAACTTACGGTGTCAGGTTATTATGAAGATCCAATTATGGGAAGTTCCATGATTGGTATGAAAGGCTTTCTGGTTTCTCACGCCACATATGAACAGATTTTGGAAATGATTGATACGGCAGGGATTGATGCGCTGGCAAAGGATGGGGCGATGCTTCATATACAGATAGAAAGTGAATCCGGGCTTACCGTATCAGAGATCAACCGGAGCATGAATGAAAACACATCCCTTTCGCAATACACAGAGTTTGTCCATAGTGCAGGTGCGATTGAGGGCTTTATGGGAATCCTGCAGAATGCGTTTTGCGGACTTCTGGCGGCCTTTGCGCTGATACTTATGGGAGTGACATTTGTAGCGCTTGGCCATAGTATTTCAGGAATGATTGACCGGGACTGGAAAAATCTTGGGATATTAAAAACCATAGGCGTGACTGGAAGTCGGCTGGTGCAGACTCAGGCGGCGCAGTATCTGGCAGGCGTAACTATTAGTATATTTTTAGGGGTTGCAGCCACAATTCCGGTGGCAGGAATCATGAACCGTATGATAATCACTACGTCAGGCATAAGGATTCCGCCAGGCATTGCGATTGTTCCCTGTATTGGCGTGGCAATCGGGCTGTTGGTTCTTTTTACGGGATTCATTGTAATCAGGTTGAAACCTATTCATGCGATTTCCCCAATGGGAGCAATCAGGGGCGAAATGAAGGGGCAGGATCAAAAGGACGGACAGGAAGGAAAAGCCTTTCCGATTTCAGCGAAAGGGCTGACGTTTAGCCTTGCGCTGCGGCAGGTGAGGTGTGGGAAACGGCGGTATGTGAGTGCTTGCCTGGTTGCTGTTCTCCTTGTGTTTTTTGCTTCCTTATCAGGACGCATGAATGACTGGCTGGGGCCGGACGGAAAAGGAATGATGGATGCCTTCAATCCTGCAGATTTGGATATTGGGATTCAGGTTTTAGGGGAACTTAGCCAGGAAGAAATGGAACAAACAGTCAGAAACTATAGCAATATTACAGACAGTTATATGCTGGCGATGCCGGACGTTTCCGTAGATGGGACGAATTATACAGCGAATGTTATCACGGAACCAGAGCGTTTTCATATTAGCAGAGGACAGACCAGCCGGAATGCAGATGAGGTAGTGCTGACCGAAACAGTCGCATCGGATCTGCATGTGGATATTGGAGATTCCGTTACAATCAGGGGTGATATGGGAATAAAGGAATTTACAGTTGTCGGAATTTATCACTGTGCAAATGATATGGGAGCCAATCTGGGAATGAGCCGGGAAGGATATCTGTCCGTTGGAAGTGACGACCCAAGAATCTGGTGCCACCATTATTTCCTGTCAGACCCATCTGCAAAGCCGATGATTACAGAAACGCTGGAAAACAGATATGGAGGGGATGTGCATGTGCATGAAAACACATGGCCGGGACTTGCAGGAATTATTGGGGCTATGCATATATTACTGCTTTTGATGTATGGGATCAGTGCTGTGTTCATTTGCATTGTAACAGTAATGACTGGTTCAGGGATTTTGGAGGCGGAACAGAAGGATTTGGCAATCTATAAGTCTATTGGCTGTTCTGTCTATATGCTCCGGTTTTCCTTCGCAATAAGATTTGGGATTGTTGCCTTTATCGGAGCAGTGTTTGGAATCGTTTTGGCTGGATTTTTGACTGACCCGGCAGTTTCGGCTGTCATGCGTCTGGCAGGTATCAGTAATTTTTCATCCTCACCATCTCCTGCGAATATTCTTGTTCCGGGAATTGCGATATTGCTGTTGTTTTTCGTATTTGCTTATATGGCGGCAGGAAAAATAAAGAAGGATGATATGTCGATACTGACAGCAGAGTAAAAGGATTAGGAGCATTCCTGTAATTCAGAAATAACGCCAATTGAATAAAAAGAAACCTCGG
>CAJUED010000043.1:5014-33074 GCA_910585075.1 uncultured Lachnospiraceae bacterium | reverse complement strand
GCCCCGGAATGCCGGTTTGTTTTACAAAGAATGTGTGCTGAAATCCTATAATGGGTTCCGAAACTTAGGGCTTGATGTGGATATGATTGACATGGAGCAGTCTCTTGAGGAATATCAGATTGTGGCGGCTCCGATGCTCTATATGTTCCGGGCAGGCTTCCAGGAGAAGGTGCGGAAGTTTGTAAGTGAAGGCGGAAAATTTGTATTGACCTACTGGTCAGGGATTGTGGACGAGACGGATTTGTGCTTCCTTGAGGGGACGCCCCATGGGCTTATGGACGTAATGGGGCTTAGAAGCACAGAGATTGACGGCCTTTATGATTGGGAAGAAAACAGCGGAGTGCCCGTAGACGGGAATTCTATGGATATGACCTATACCTATAGCTGCAATCATCTATGTGACTTGGTCAGAGTCTCCACGGCAGAGCCGGTACTGATGTATGGTTCTGATTTCTATGAGGGGATGCCGGCGCTTACAAAAAATAATTATGGAAAAGGGCAGGCGTATTATATCTGTGCAGACTTTGAACAGGACTTTTATGATGAATTTTACAGGAAGCTGGTAGAGGAGGCAGGGATAGAGGTGCCGCTTAAGAAGATTCCGGCAGGTGTGGAGGTGACAAGAAGATCTTCCGGGGAAGCGGAGTATCTGTTTGTACAGAATTTTAACCGGGAGCCTGTCAGGATAGAACTGCCGACGGGAGATTATCAAGTGCTTCTGGGCGATTATAACGGAACAGTGGAACGGTTTGGAACTGTGGTTTTGAAAAAGCAGTTGTAATTTGTTCCATGTGCACAAATGTTGGTTTGGTAAATGGATGATAAGGTTTCTTACCAACTGGGGCAATCAGTCTTTGTATATGAGTTTTTAGAGTGGATTTTCAAAGTATAGGTTTAGGATATAAGCCTCCTGCCGTCCTTGGACGGCAAGGGGCTTATTTGATACTGCCTTCTGGCATAGCTGCGGGGTTTTTGACAGTTTCTTTGCCTTTAATATATTCATTCATATTTTGGCGTTGTCTGACTATGCAAATTTTGCTTACATGCCCATAACATGAGGTTATTCCGGCAGCACATTTCGCTTCATGTTGATATAGGCAATCACAGTGTAAATCAGATACACCAGGAAAAACAGTCCCAGGGAAACTGCCAGAATCACCGACGGGCTGCTGGCTCCCACCATAGTGCCCGGCTCCACCCCGTTACACATATTCAGGATAAAAGGGATTGCAACCAGTACCGGGGGAATCACCGGCATCAGGTAGTAAATCCCAAGCTGCCAAAACAGCGCCCGTCTTATTTCCCCGCTGTCCATGCCCAGCTTGCGGAGCAGCTCAAACTGGCGGCGGTAGCGCCCCTCCTCGCTGAGCTGTTGAACGGTCAAAACGGTGGCAGCGGTCATGGCCAGGGTCAAGGCCAGATAGAAAAGGGGAAAGACCGCCATAGCGGACCACGCAGCAGTATCCCGCAGAAGGCTTGCTTTTGCGTAAAGATAATCCCATTCATCCTTGCGGGTGTAGGTTCCGTCCGCGGCCTGCTCATAAAGCATTCCGCTTAGCATTTCGTACTGCTTTGTGGTGATATCATATTCGGTCATAGCGGCTACGGCAAATCGGAGAACCGGCTGGCCGGCGCAGAGTTCATCCGGGACAACCAGCAAAAATTGATGACCGTTTCCGTTCCAAAGATTTTGAGCAAACTGCTCCGTATAAATTTTGCCCGGAATCAATGTCTTTTCATCCAGTGACAGAGGCTGTTTCCACTGGCCAAGGGCATCTTCCAGATAAGGCAGACAGTGAATGATATAACAATCCGGCGAGGGCTCTGCCGGCGGCAATCCAAGCATATCCCGCAAGGCGGCGTAATCGCTGCAGGCCATGAGCAGGGGACCGTTATAGTCGTGGCTATAGCGATACTGATAGTACCCGGCGGTTTCTTCCAAATAGGGAATCAGCGAATCGTCATTGCCCTGATACAGCTTATATTGCCAGGATGAAGTCAAAGGAAGCTGCTGTTCCATATTCTTCCGGCACTGGTCCCTGTGGCTTTCCTGATCTGACACAAACAGCAAATCGAAGGCATCCTTCTCAAGCCGCCCCTGAAAGATGCCGTTGAATACCATCCCGGACCCTTCCGTGAGCAGGGTGGCGGTAAAGAGCAGGGCCACCGTTGCCATGACGACTCCCATTGTGGCCAGTTTTGCGGTCAGGGTGCGGAAGACAATCAAACTTTGTCCCCGATATTTCCGCTCCGGCTTTTGGTCAAAATAGGCCGGGACGCCGGAGGAAAAGCTGGTAAAGAAACCGTATACAAACACAATGATACATCCCGCGCCAATGACGCCCAGCAGAAACTGCGCCGTCATCAGCAGGATTGTTCCTGCAATGCCAAAGGCTATGGAGACAGCAAACAGGGTTTTGCGTGTCTTGCTCTTTTTAAAAAGCTCCGCTTCATTTTGTCTTTCAAAGTAAATAAGGTCGTAGATTTTCATGCGGCGGATTCGTTTTCGGCTCCGGAACAGCGCAAAGAAATAAATTGCGGCAAAGTAAACATAAGTCAGTCCAATGGCTTTCAGGGAAAAGTCGTACCGAAAGTGATAGGGCGCGCTGAACATGGTCAGCAGAATCGCGCGCAGCGCCTGATAAACCAGATTGCCCAGGGGAACGCCAAAGAGCAGCGCCACACCGCCCACCAACAGGTTTTCCAGAAAGAACAGACGGGCCACCTGTTTGTTTTCCAGGCCGATAAGCAGGTAGGTTCCCAACTCACGGCTGCGGCGGGAGAGCATAAATCCCGTTGTGTAAGACACCAGCCATCCAATGATAAAAACCACCACGATACTTGCAAGTACAATGGTCAATGTCATATTATCCATCATGTCGGACAGATTGTGGATTTCCTCTGAAAATACCAGACTGTTGAAGGCATAAAGCATAGCGCACACCATCACGACCGTGACAAAGTAAATCAGGTAATCACCGGCCTGGCGTTTGGCACCCCGGAAGGAAAGCTTAGATAACGTCACTGATATCACCTCCCAGCAGTGCCAGAACATCCAATATCTCATGGTAGAATACGCTGCGGCCGCGCTGTCCCCGGAGCAGTTCATTGAACAGCCGCCCGTCCTTCAAAAACAGAACGCGCCCAGCATAACTGGCGCTGTATGCATCATGGGTCACCATGAGGATAGTTGCCCCCATCTTCTGATTCATATGGGTCATGATCTCCAGCAAATTTTTGGATGCGCCGGAATCCAGGGCCCCGGTTGGTTCGTCCGCCAGCAGCAGAGATTGCCCTGCCACCATGGCTCTGGCACAGGCGGCCCGCTGCTTCTGTCCCCCTGATACCTGATAAGGGAACTTGCCTAATACATCCCCGATGCCCAGCTGAGCAGCTATGCTTTGCAACTGCTTTTGTACCTTTTTCGGGTCGGAGTGGTTGAGGGTCAGGGCCAGTCCGATATTTTCCTCCAGGGTCAGGGTGTCCAGCAGATTGAAGTCCTGGAACACAAAGCCCAGCTTTTCCCGGCGAAATTTCGCAAGCTCTCCGGAGGACAGCTCCGTTATGCTCTCCCCATCCAGTAAAATGTCTCCGGCACTGACCGTATCAATGGTGGAGATGCAGTTGAGCAGGGTAGTCTTGCCGCTGCCGGATGCGCCCATGATGGCGATAAACTCGCCGTCAGCCACATCAAAGCTCACCCGGTCCAGGGCCTTGGTGAGATTGTTCTGATTCCCATAGTATTTTTCGATATTTCGCACTTGCAACATGCAGATACCTCCTTTGCCCGTTTAGGGTAGCACAAAAGAAGAATCGGTTGTATCGAATTGATATTGATTTCCCTTACATTTCTGTAAGATTAGTTATTATTCACCTCCGCCGGAAAAGTGAGGGTTACACAGGTTCCGGCCCCGGCCGTTGACTGAATCTGCAAACCAATCTCCAAGGCATCCGCCAACCGCTTACAGAGATACAGCCCCATGCCGGTGGAACCGCCCCGGTTTCTGCCATTTTTTCCGGTAAAGCCCCTGTCAAAGACCCGGGGCAGCTCATGGGCAGGGATACCGATACCATTATCCCAGACGACAAGCTGAACCTGTCGTCCCAATCGTTTGCCCGCCAATGTGATAAGAGGTTCCTCCCCGTGGTATCTGGCTGCATTTTGCAAAAGCTGTCCCAGCATAAATGCTGTCCATTTCCCGTCAGTGTATACAAGTTCGCTTAAATTTTCCGTTTCCACCCGGACGCCATTTTGGATGAGCAAATTTTTGTGGGCCTGGATTGCCTCGTCGCATATGGTTGAAAGCTCCGTCCTGCTGATGATAAAATCTTTTTCCGGGCTTTCACTTCTGGCATAGAATAAGGCCCGTTCCACATGAGCGTCAATCTGGGCCAATTCCGTTGACAGTCTGCGTCTGGTATCGCTGTCCGTATTTTGGCAGATGAGTTTTGCCGCGGTAATGGGGGTTTTGATTTCATGGACCCATTGCTCAACATATTCCCGATATTCCCTTCCGGCGGCCTGGGCGTTTGACACCGCCTCTATCATGGATTTACCGGACAGGCGCAGCAAATCAAATAACTTGCGCTCATAGAGAGTATGGGGTTTGGGGGCGCACTCGATAAAAAGATAACGCTGATCTAATTCATTCATAATGGCTTGCAGCTCACTCAGCCGCTTTTTTTTCTTCCAAAAGTCGATCAGCAGCTCCAACAAAAAAATCAGCAGGCATACAATCAGCAAAAGGGTGACAATGCCTGGCTGGGTGCCTGTCAGGAGCAAGAATGCGGCTATTGTAAAGAGGAAGGCAATGCGGAGGATGATTCGGCCCAGTCTGTCAAGAATAAATTCTCTTATCGTCATAGCTGATACCCCATTCCCCGGCGGGTTTTGATTACATCCGGCATCCCCAGGTCCTCCAGTTTGCTCCTCAGGCGGGTCACGTTGACGCTGAGGGTATTGTCGTCAATATAAATCCGGCTGTCCCACAGTGCCTCGATTAAGTCAGCCCGGGAGACAATCTCCCCGGCGTGGGTCATCAGATGGGCTAAAATTTTCAGTTCATTCCGGGACAGCTCCGCGCTGGCTCCGGCGGCGGTCACAGTTCCCTTTGTAAGACTGAGCCGGAGCCCCGCCGCCTTCAAAGTATCCGGCTCCGTGCTTTCACTGCCGTTTCGCCGCAGAACAGCCTTAATCCGGGCCAGAAGGATGGGAATGTTGTAGGGCTTGGTCACATAGTCATCGCTGCCCAGGTTTAGCGCCTTAAGTTCATCCAAAGCGGAAGTACGGCTGGTGACTACAATAATAGGAGCGGTTTTCCGTATGGAAGCACACAGGGAAAGGCCGTCGCGCCCGGGCAATCCCAAATCCAGAAGGACTAAATCGGGACAGGCACAGCGCACCTGCTCCGGAATGGTTTCAAAATCCGTCACAGGTAAAACCTGATAATCTTCATTTTCTAAGAGGAAAGCCAGCTCCTGGCGTATAACAGGGTCATCCTCGACAATCATAATGGTTTGCATCATGGACCTCCGTCTTTCGTTATTGAAAGAGAAGCAGAATCAAATTTTCACAGTACATGATGGGCGCTCCTGCTTCTATTAAATTACCGTCTGAATCGTAAAGACGAATTTCGATTTATGGATATAATTATAATTAATGTTTAGTAGGAACACAATTCTATAAAACAAAAAGAATTGTTTAAGATTGAATGAAGAAAGAGAAAAGATGTTTTTTGAACCTATGCTGTCTGCGGCAATGAAAATACATTTCAAAGCATTTTTATTGTCTTCGCAAAAAACGAATGGTACAATATCAATTTCAGGGAGGTGTGCGCCAGTATGATTCATATTGCGATATGCGATGATGAAAAGCATATGTCAGACCAGATTAAGGGAATGGTATCTGATTTCTTTCGTGATAAGAATATGGAAATATCGGTTTCTCAGTTTGCAAACGCAGAAGACCTGCTCAGATACGGCAGGAAAATAGACATTCTTTTTCTTGACATCCGGATAGGAGAGACAAATGGCATAGAGACAGCAAGAAAATTGCGCGACCACAAGTTTAAAGGCTTTTTGATCTTCATAACGGTTCTTAAGGAAATGGTATTCCAATCCTTTGAAGTACAGGCATATGACTATCTGGTGAAGCCGGTGGAAAAAGGGCAGTTTAAGAGAACCATGGAACGGTTATTTACAGCGATACAGGATGCGGATGAAGCCAACCTGCTTGTTCAGAAGGGATACGAGAGTACCATTGTCCCATTTGACGATATTGTTTTCTGCGAGATTATCGACAGGAAGGTATACCTGCATTTAAGGTCGGGAGATGTGATTGATTACTATGATAAAATGGAAAATCTTGAAACAAAACTGGATAACCGGTTTTTCAAATGCCACAGGAGCTTTCTGATCAATCTGAAATACTTAAAGAGTTACAGAAACGGGGCGGCGCTTATGGAGGACGGCAGGGAGGTCCCTGTATCACGGCTTCGAAACAGAGAGTTTTCCAGTGTTGTTTTGCAGTATATGAAGAATATATAGGGATTTTTTGAGGGATTTTCGTAACAGGAAATAAGCGCTTATCACCATTGCCGGAGTCGTTACGGAAATTAAAGGAAAGTAAACAGCTATGAACAATTATAAAATCTTGTTGGTTGAGGATGACACGGAAATCAGCGAAATGTTAAAAAATTATTTGAGGGCGGAAAATTATGATGTGATCTGCGCCTTCGACGGACAGGAGGCCTGCAGAAAATTTGATGATACTCCTGTTCATATCGTTCTCCTGGATTTAATGATACCTAAAATCAGCGGTATGGATGTCATGGAGCATATCCGCAAAAGCAGTTTTGTCCCGATTATCATTATTTCCGCAAAGGACAGTGAGAGCGATAAGACATTGGGATTGGGGCTGGGAGCGGACGATTACATTACGAAGCCATTTTCCGTTGTGGAGGTTCTGGCACGGATAAAAGCAGCTCTGCGAAGAACCATGCAATATGACAGTCCTGACCCAGAGGCGCCTTCTGTTCTCACAGCCGGAGAACTGGTGATGAACCTGTCTGACCATACCCTTGCCAAAAGTGGAAAAACAGTCCCGTTAACGGCAAAAGAATTTGAAATATTAAAGCTGCTGATGTTAAATCCCAAAAAGGTTTATACAAAAGAACAGCTTTACTCTCTTGTATGGAAGGACGCTTATTATGGGGATGAAAATGCGGTAAATGTGCATATCAGCAGACTGCGGAATAAGGTAGAGGAGGACTCCCGTAATCCAAGGTATATACTTACGGTTTGGGGAATCGGTTATAAGCTGGGGGAGGAATTATGAGGGGCGGGACGGTTATATTTTTTCTGTGCCTTTGTGTGTTGGCGCTGACAGGTATTGTTCTCTATCAGCAGTACGTGTTTTGGACAGGGACACAGAGAAAATTAAGAGAGATTTACAATAAGCTGGGTGAAATCATAGATACGGACAGCAGTGAAAGAATCATGCTGTTTACGGAGAACAAAGAGCTTATGGAACTGGCTGCACAGATTAACCGTCTTTTGGAAGAACATTTGAAGGTGAGAGCCGATTACCGCAGCTCCCAGATTGCTTCCAAAAGAATGTTGTCCAATATCTCCCATGATATGAAAACGCCCATGACGGTTGTTTTGGGGTATCTGGAGATCATGAGGATAAACGGGCAGGCCACACCGGAAATGCTGGCAAAAACCGAGCAGAAGGCGAGGGGCGTCATGGAGCTGATCGACCAGTTTTTTACCCTTGCAAAGATAGAAGCAGGGGACACGGATATGGAGCTTTCAAGGATAGATATCTGCAGGGTATGCCGTGAAAGCATTTTAGACTTTTATGAAATCCTTACAAAAGCCGATTTTCAGGTTGAGATTACATTACCGGAAGGGGCTGTCTATATTCAGGGCAATCAGGAGGCCCTTAAGCGTATCTTATTTAATCTTGTTTCAAATGTGGTCCGTTACGGTTCCGACGGAAAATATCTGGGTATCTTTCTAAGGACAGACAAAAACAATGTGTATATTGATGTGGTTGACAAGGGAAAAGGAATTGAGAGGGCTTTTTCGGAAAGTGTGTTTGACCGTCTTTTTACGATGGAGGATTCACGAAGCCGCAGTATACAGGGGAATGGTCTGGGTCTGACGATTGCCAGAAATCTGGCCCGACAGCTTGGCGGGGAACTGCTTTTAGAGAGCGCACCTTATGTAAAGACCACTTTTACCCTCCGGCTGAGAAAAATGTCCTATTGATATGCCGGGAGAAATATCTTACCGGCACGCTGCGAAAGAAATTTGTAAGATTTACGCAACAGTTTTGAAAATTATAACTGCTACAATAGGCATCAAGGAATTGAGATTCCCCGAAAGGAGGCAGCGAAAATGCCATATATTTTGCAGACATATCACCTTACAAAGGCGATTGGAGAAAAAGAGCTGGTCAGTGATGTGAATCTCCATGTTAAGAAAGGTGAAATTTACGGGTTCCTTGGGCCAAACGGAGCAGGAAAAACCACAGTTATGAAAATGATCACAAATCTTTGGAAGCCTACGGATGGAAAAGTAGAAATTTTTGGTGAAACACTCACACCGCAGTCTTACGAAGTGCTGAAACGAATGGGGAGTATAATCGAGTTTCCCACCTTTTACGACCATATGACAGGATATGAGAATTTAAAGCTTCATACCGAGTATATGGGTTACTATCATCATGGCAGTATTGAAAATGCCCTCGATATGCTAGATTTGACAGGTGCGGCCGGAAAGCCTGTAAAGAATTACTCTCTCGGAATGAAAGAACGTCTGGGGATCGCAAGGGCGATTCTCTGTAAACCGGAGCTGCTTATCCTGGATGAGCCCACAAACGGACTTGACCCTGCCGGCATGAAGCAGATTCGTGAACTGTTAAAAACTCTTTGCGGGGAATACGGGATTACCATTCTGATCTCCAGCCATATACTTTCGGAGATTGAAAGCATTGCAGATACCATCGGTGTGATTAACCGTGGCAGGATGAGGAAAGAAATCAGCATGGAAGAAATTGAGCAGATGAGCCTGGCCTATATTGAGTTATCAGCACAGGACTCACGGAAGGCGGCGTATGTGCTGTGTGAGAAACTTGGGATTACGAACTTTAAAATTATGGAGGATGGACAGATACGTATTTATGACAGCCATGTTTCCACACAGGAGTTATCGAAGGAGTTAGCACTGAATGATGTCCCGGTAACCGCTTTTGGAAAGAAGGCTGAGACGCTGGAAGATTATTTTCTTAAAATGACAACGGAGGTGGAAAGTGATGTTAAAACTGATTAAACTGGAATGGCAAAAAAATAATATTGGAAAGTATGTGCGAAATGCCGTTATTTTGGCTGGCGTCCTGTGTCTGTTTGTATTTGCCCATGCTTACCTGGGAATCGCAAATGACCCGGATACAGGGGTACCTGATGCGGCGCCCGGCAATGAGACCATATCTGCTCCCATTGAATTATTTACCAGTATATCATTTTTAGTATTTACAGGCGTTATGCTGTCCTCTTTTATCGTCAGTGCTTATAAGAATAAAACCATGAATCTGATGTTTTCCTATCCCATCAGGCGGCAGAGAATTCTTATTTCCCAGATGCTTGCGGTATGGATTTTCAATTTTACGGCGCTTGTTCTTACAAAGCTGCTATTGTATGGCTGCATTATGATGGGTTCCCGTTTTATGGTGTCATCATTTCCCATTGATTTTGATATGACCGGTTTGGAATTTTATGTCCAGCTGATAGTTAAATCAGTTGTGATTGTTACCATGGGCTTTATTGCTTTATTCATTGGCATGGCAATGAAGTCTTCAAAGGCCACGATTGTTTCCTCGTTCCTGTTGATTTTCCTGACACAGGCAAATGTGGGTGACTTTACAATGGCGGATAATGTGGTCTTCCCTGTAGTTTTGACAATGATTTCGCTTTTGTCCGTCTATAAAGCGGAAATCCGTGATTTGATGTAAAAAACGTAAAGGGATGCAGGTAAAATGTCTGAGTATTTAGATTTTTTCAGTATATATATTTTGGGTATTATCGAGACGTCTATCCAGGTTTATTTTTTGACAAAAATCCTGGAAAAGAAAATATGGCCTCCGCTTTATTTCCTGTTTTCGGTATGTGTGGTGATGGTCAACGATTTCGTTCCGGTCAATACAATAACTGGCTTTGCGGTGCTTACCCTTCTGCTTACGGCATGCGGAATTTTTGTCTGCCGCAGGGATTTTAAGTCTTCCCTTCTGTATGCGGCTTTAGCAATTGAAATTATGATGCTCTGCTATGGAATTGTGAATTCCCTGATAAAGCTTTTATGCCCGTTACTGCCCGAGGATTTCTGTGCTGCGAACGGTATTGCAGTGATGCTGCTCAGCGAGGCGGTGATACTGGCGCTGACCGGGCTTTGTTATTATGTGGTGTACCGTTATTTTTCCGGCGGCTCCTTTTCTCCAACGGATGATTTTTATCCTTCAGCAGAAATGCAGCAAACGTTCCTGGTTTTCATCCCGATCCTGATGATATTTATTATGAGCAAGTACATCAATATGATTGAATTTGAATTTCAATATAAGATTTTAGTAGAAGAATCTGCGAAATACCGATACCTGTTCGGCAACTGTCAACTGCTTGCCATGCATCTTCTGGGACTTGCCAGCCTGTTCTGCATCCTGTTCTCTTATAAGAAATTGCAGCAGAATTTTCGCCTCAGCACGGAATTTTCACTGTTAGAACAGGAAGAACATTTCCTGAACCAGTACGTGGAGGAAGCGAAGGCCCGTTACGACGGGACAAAGTCATTCCGCCATGATATTAAAAACCACATTACAGTGGTAAAGGAGCTTCTACAGGGCGGAAAGGTGGAACAGGCCATAAATTACATTGAGGATATGGATGATATGGCGGAAAAAATGTCCTTCCCCTGTAACACCAATAATCCGGTGGTGGATATCCTGATGGGGAACAAACTGGGAATAGCGAATCGTATGGGAATCCGCGTCAGCTGTTCCCTTCCTCTGCAGTATCCCAGCGGCCTGCGGGATATGGACCTGTGTATTGTCCTGTCCAATGCTCTGGACAATGCAATCCATGCATGCAAAAGTATGGATGATGGCTCAGAAAAGTATATCCATGTATCAGGACATATGCAGGGAGATTTCCTTATGATGGAGATTGAGAACAGCTTCCATGGAAAAGGTCCCTTCAAAAGGGGGACGGGCCTGTCAAATGTAAAAATGATTGCGGAAAAATATGACGGCGCCATGAATGCGGAGACACGGGGGAATGTATTTGTCCTTCGTGTGCTGCTGATCATCCCACAGCATCCGGAAGACATACCACAGCAAATGGATTACCCTGCTGCTTCCTATGGCCGAAAAAAGAAATAATCATATCAAACGGAAGGAGGAATGTATTTATGGCAATGCAAGTGAATGGAAACTGTAATCATTTCGGAACTGATTACGCAGAAATGGTAAAGGAAAAACAGGCCGCCCAGGGAGCGGAAAAGGCAACGGAAGCAGCGAAGGCAGTAGAGGAAAAAGGATCAAAACCGTCAGGACAGCAGGATGAATACATCAGTAGTGAAAAATCGGGGAAAGAGCCTACAGGGCTGTACCAGGTAAGCCGGGACGAAAACGGCAAACGGAAAATCTTTTTTGATGACCCGAAAGCTGCCCATGGGGATGGAAAGAAAGACCGGAAAGCAGATAAAGATGACTTCGGGAAAGGTGTGGATGGCAAAGGGCCGAAGATGGGCGGGAACGGCCAGGGAAAGCCGGCAGAGATATGTGTCGGCAATACAGATAAGGTGGATCGGGAGATCAAGAATCTGAAGGAGAAAGAACAGGAGCTTAAGCAGCAGATTCGGTCAGCTTCCGGAGATGAAAAGAAAATCCGGGAGCTGGAGAAAAAACTGGCGCAGGTAGAGCAGGAATTAAGCCGGAAAGACAACGATACATACCGAAAACAGCATTCCGGTTTCACAGAAAAATGAGCAAATATAACGCTTTGTGGGAATATGTGCAGAACACCGAAAAGGAAGATTAAAGTAAAAGAAAAAATAAAACCAGGAGAAATGTTACATGGATTTATGGGAAAAATTTGGGATGAGCGAAGAACTCGCCAATCTGTGGCAGTAACGCATGGATACCTGGCCCGGCGGACTGTAAATCCGTTACAAAAAACATCCGGATTTTTGCTTTCCGGATGTTTTCGTTGTATCGGGAGTATTTAGTTAGCTGTGTCTGCCACGACTTTTACGGCTTCGGTGGGATGGGGGTCATCACCCATCAGTCCCTGATAAGTAATTTCCCTCATTTCTGCGCTGCTTTTTGCGCTTTTTTTATTATCTGCAGGTTATTTTGTCTGGTCATGCTCTTTTATGAACCGCATCAGGAAAAATCTGATAGCCGTATTTCAGTAGCATAAAACACACCATCCTCAAACCGGCCTTTCATATCAATGGACATTTGTTCTTTCAAATCCTGAAATCCGGCTTCTTTGTCTTCATGGTCTTCCCCGCTTCCGTGGATAGTTCTCACATAGAAATAAGTATTGTCGTCAAAAATCACATGAATCAGCTGTGAATCGGGAATATCGGCATTGGAACTTGGGGAACTGGTTGTCAGAGAGCCGTCATCAAGAATTTTGACTTTCTTTTCTGCGATAAAGAAGGAATCTTCTTCAATTTTCCAAACCTTGCCCATGAAATCGGCATCAACAGCGGCAGCGATATCCGGAGCTAAAACCTGCCACTTTCCTGTGCCATTTTGCTGCGGCTCCTGTTTTTCCTCATTTTCATTTAATGGGGTGTCACCGGATTCTTCCGGTAAAGCTTCACCTGTCCGTACATCTTCTGTTTTAACAGCGGACTTTAGGTCGGAACCACATCCGGCGGTCAGTACACACAGCGTACAGACAGCGCTGATAAGTACGGTCTTTTTTAGTTTTGTTTTCATAATAAATCTCTCCTTTGTTAAAAATTTGTACCATGCAAATTGTAGCACAGGGATTTCTGAGAAATCCTAAAAATGATGTGAGCTGTCTGAGGTATGACGTGAAATGTGTTTGACCGGATAGCCTCAATAGTAGACCGGATAGGGTTAAATACGTTGAATCATTCCGCAACATTCGGAGGACATTTTATGGCAAATGGATAAATATGCCGCTTTATATGGTCGAAATAGAAAAGGATAGTTGTAGGTAGAGGGCTTTGCCCGGATGTACCAAATGTATTGACTAAAAAATACAGGAAGGTTTTTGAAAATACAGGACGACTATGAAACTTAAAACGGAGGAAAACGACAATGTGTAATTGCTTCGTATGTGAACGGATAGCACTGATTAAAGAAGGGAGAAATCCTTTCTTTGTCAGGGAACTTAAGACAGGATATGTTGTGCTGGGAGACAGCCAGAGGTTTAAGGGGTATACGCTGTTTCTCTGTAAAGAGCATGCAGCAGAATTGCATTTTCTGGGACAGGATTTCAGACAGACATTTTTGGAAGAAATGTCTTTGACGGCGGAGGCTGTTTACAAAGCTTTCCGTCCGGATAAGCTTAACTATGAGCTGCTTGGCGCAGGCAATGGGGTTCATATGCACTGGCATATTTTTCCCAGACGGGCGGGAGATACGCCCGAACCCGGGCCGGTATGGAGACTGGAGAAGTCAGAGCTGTATTCAGATCAATATAAACCCGATGAAGGAGAATTAGAAATATTGAAAGGGATGCTAGGCGCTCAGTTAGACAAACTGATATTGTAAAACATACAGGGAGATAAATGCTCAGCAAGTCAAGGCTTTGGACCGACATACCTTTTCGTTGACAGTGCTCTGATTTTTCAGATATACTTAACTACAGTACTTGGATTATGGTGGAGAACTGAGGATGGAACGGATTTTAGTGGTGGAAGATGATCTGATGCTTAGCACAGGGCTGTGTTTTGAGCTGGACTCGGCGGGATATGCCACCCAGGCGGCCTATAACTGTAAAAAGGCGGAATATCTTTTGGAACAGGAGAAGTTTTCTCTTGTGATTTTGGATATTAATCTGCCTGATGGAAACGGCCTTGAACTTTGTAAGAGGATAAAAGGGAAAAACACTGATATACCCGTCATTTTCCTGACGGCAAAAGATTTGGAGGAAGATGTATTAAGCGGCTATGATGTGGGGGCGGAAGATTATATTACAAAGCCTTTCCGGATGCCAATCCTGCTTCGGCGAGTGGAAGTGGCCCTCCGCCGTGGAAGTGCGACGGCGGAAAAGCAGGTAAATGCAGATTGTTATCAGGATGATTTTTTGCAGATTGATTTCAGGGCTTTTAGCGCATTTTGTGCAGGAGAAAAGCTGTCTGTTACGCCCAATGAATATAAGCTGCTGAGGGTGCTCACCGCCAATGCGGGCAATGTTGTCACAAGGAAGATTCTTCTGGAGAAGCTCTGGGATTGTGATGGGAATTTTATTGATGACCATACGCTGACGGTGACGATGAACCGATTGCGGGCGAAAATTGAGGATGAAAGTCATATCTACATTAAGACAGTGCGCGGGCTTGGGTATATATGGGAGAATGGGAAATGAGAGAAAGAAAAGATGGAATCATTCGTTTTGGCATGATTCTGGCGGGAGCTGTCCTGTGGGGCAGCTTTCTTTATATCGTGTGGATCTGGGTGCCCAGGGCAGGAATACGGTATCTGCTGATATTACTGTGGGCCGGGCTTTGTCTTATGGGCCTTGTGGGAAATCTGTTGCAGAGGAGGCAGGTCTGCCGGTTTGCGGACGAATTGTGCGGGACACTGGACGAGCTGATGGCGGGGCGTAAGCCGGAGAGATATATTTACTATGAGGATACCCTTGTCTCAAAGGTGCAGGGGAAATTTCTGCAGTTTTACGATTTGATGAGCGAGGAGCGCAGGCTGAGCAGGCAGGACAAGCAGGTGATACAGGAACTGGTGTCAGATATTTCCCATCAGGTTAAAACCCCTATCGCTAATCTGCAGATGTTCTTAGGCATCCTGCAATCCCATGATTTGAGTGAAGAAAAGCGGGCGGAGTTTCTTGAAATGACGGCAGGACAGACCCGCAAACTGGATTTCCTGATGCAGTCTCTGATTAAGATGTCGCGGCTGGAGACAGGGACTTTTACGCTGCATGTGGAGAAAACAGATCTGTACGGCACGATTGCGGAGGCTTTAAATGTCATATGGGCAAAAGCGGAGGCAAAAGATATCCGTCTGTCGGTGGAATGCGACAGTGCGCTGACGGCAAGGCATGATTCAAAATGGACGGCGGAAGCTCTGGGGAATCTTCTGGACAACGCAGTAAAATATACGCCCAAGGGAGGCAGTATTCAAATCGGTGTGCGTCCTTGGCAGTTTTACACCAGGGTGGATATTGCGGATACCGGTATCGGCATTCCGGAAGAACAGTGCCACCAGGTGTTTAAACGGTTCTGGCGGGGCCAGGAGGCGGCGGCCCAGGAAGGGGTCGGGCTTGGGCTTTATCTGGCCCAGGAGATTATCACGAAGCAGAGAGGGTACATCAGCGTGAAATCGGTGGTGGGGGAAGGGACGACTTTCTCCGTGTATTTGCTGACTTAAAGGCTGTTTCGCAAAGAACTTTTGTACTTCGCACACATACAATTTGCGGGTTGCCGGTAAGAATGAGGGGGTAGTATGGAGATTATCTCATTACACAATGTAAAGAAATATTATGGAAGTAAAGAAAACACAGTGAAGGCGCTGGACGGCATTGACCTGACCATCAGACAGGGTGCATTTACCGCAATCGTCGGTGCATCCGGAAGTGGTAAGACAACGCTTTTAAATATGATGGGCGGGCTGGATGTACCTGATACGGGGGAAGTGATTGTAGACGGTGTAAATCTTTCCGGCTTAAAAGAGGAACAGCTGGCCGTATTTCGGCGGAAAAAGGTAGGCTTTATCTTTCAGAATTACAACCTGATGCCCACGCTGACGGTGGAGGAAAATATTTTGTTTCCTCTTGACCTGGATGGCTCCGCACCGGATGAAGGATATTTGAGAGAGATTATTGAATTGCTTGGATTAAAGGACAGGCTGACGGCCTTTCCGGACATGCTTTCCGGCGGCGGCAGGCAGAGGGTAGCGATTGCGAGGGCATTGGCAGCGAAGCCTTCCATCATTCTTGCGGATGAGCCCACAGGAAATCTGGATTCCCAGAACGGGCAGAATGTGGCGGGACTTTTAAAAATGACAACGGAACTGTTTCATCGGACTCTGGTGATGATTACCCATAATATGGAGCTGGCACAGCTTGCGGACCGGGTGGTGCGGCTGCAGGACGGACGGATTGTGTGACAGGATAAGGGGCGTTTGGATGCTGAGAAACAATAATCTTAAAATCTGCCGGAAACTGGTCCGGCGTGAGTTCCAATTTCATAAAGGCCAGACCCTTCTTCTTATCATGGCGGTCACACTGGTATGCATGTTGTATACCTTTTCTTTTAGCCTGGGCAATCTGACTTACAAGGGATTTCTCTATTCTTACCGGACAATCTACGGTTCGGACAGTCATATCATATATGAAAATATTACGGAAGCACAGGCGGCGGCACTTAAAAAACATCCGGCGGTGAAAGATACGGCTGCCCTGTCGGCAGTAGGCGTACTCAGTGATGAAATGCTGGAAAACCGGAATGTAAGGCTGGCGGCAGTCTCGGAAAGCTGGGCCAGGGAGACGGATTCTATCCCTGTCTGCGGACGGATGCCTGAAGAAAAAGACAGGGCTGACCACGACAAAGCAGTTTTCGACGAGAGCGGCCTTGATAAGACTGTTGTCCATGGCGAGAGTGGCTTTGGCAAGAATGCGCCGGCCGAGATTGCCCTGGATGAGATTACCATGAATTCTCTTTTGATACCTCATGAAATTGGCGCGGAGGTCCCCATAAAGTGGCGCTCGGCGGAAGGAGAGGAGTATACGCATACGTTCCGGCTCTGCGGTTGGTGGGAAAATCAAATGGGGGAGACCGATTCCTGTGCATGGATCACCGCAGAGACGGCAGAAGAACTTTGCGGCAAAAGGCCGGATACGCTGATGCTGGGCGTAACATTATATTTGCCGGGAGATTTGGAAAAACAGGCAAAGGACTTACTGGCGGACCTGGGGCTTAAGGATATTTCCTATACCACCAATCTGGCGTACAATAAAGCCCGTCAGGATTACGCGGGCAGGGAGGCAGTGAAATTTTACCGGATGAATCTGATCGTGGTGCTGTGCGGCGTGCTGATGATCTGCCATATCGTGCAGTTATCCGCACAGCAGAACATACGGTTTTATGGAAGGGTTAAGAGCCTAGGGATGACGCCCAGACAGATTCGCGTGCTGGCAGCGCAGCGGGCTGTCATGGTCTGGGTTCCCGGAATTTTGCCGGGGTGGATACTTGGCTTTCTGCTGTGTGTCGGGGCTGCCCCTTATGTGGTTGTGGGAATGGAGCGGAATCCGGCTTTTGCTTTTTTTCAGCTGTGGCCTTTTGTTCTCAGTGCGCTGCTCGCCGGGGCGACAACTCTGACAGCATGTCTTTGGCCGGTGGGCAGGGTGATGAGGAGTGTGCCGGCCCAGGCGGTGCGCTATATAGAGAGTGTGGAGCAAAGGGGAAGGAAGGGAAGGAAAACCAGAGCACCAGTGGCCCGGCGTATGGCATTGACAGGAATTTCACGGCAGAAAAAGCAGTCTCTGCCGGCGGCTTTTTCTCTGCTGTTATCCCTTGTTGTTTTGTGCTGTGTCCGGACTATGGGGACGAGTTATGATGAGGAAAAATATCTGGATGGGATGGCCCTTTGCGATTACAGACTCTGTGACGCCTCCGCTGCCTCCGGCGTACAGCGTTACAACCCGAAAAGCCGAAGCATCACGCCGAAAATCATGGAGGCGCTCTCTGTCCATCCGGCTGTGACGGATATGGGGCAGGCATGCACAATGGAAGTCCCGTTATATGCAAAGCCGGAGGACAGGGCTCGGATTATCGATGCTTTTGAAGAAGTGGATGAACAGGGCAGGGCGAGAAAGGAGTATATGGCGGATGAACCGGACTGGCTGGCGGGATATGAGAAAATGAGGGAAACCGGGGAATATATTGGCATTGTAACCGGCGTGGACGGGCTGATGCTGAAAAACGCTATGGCGCGGCAGGCTTTTTTGGAAGGCGGTTATGACAAGGAGGCCTTTGATACCGGAAAATATGTGATTGCCGCCGGAGCGGCTTCTTCCCATATAAGGGCCACACCGCCGGTGGGCAGTAAGGTGGATATCTGCAGCAGAGAGTTTGAGATTATGGCTTCCGTTCCCCTTGAAACAACGCTGTTATCCGGTAAGGACAGCAGGCAGGCGCAATATAACATCACTTACTATCTGCCTCTTTCCGCTTTTGAAGAATTGTTCCCGGAACACGGGATTCGGAATGTGGCGGTAAATATCAGGCGTGAAGAACAAAAAGCCTTTGAGGACTTTTTGAGTCAGATTCTGGAAGGCACCGGAACGGATATGTTTTCCTACAAAGATTACCAGTGGACGTTCCGCAACGCAGTTTTCCATCTTTGCATGATTCCGCTGTTTGTGGGGAGTGTGATGCTGCTGATTGGAATGCTGAATTTTGCCAACGCACTGGCTGTGGGGACACTGGTGCGGAAAAGGGAATTTGCAGTCTGCGAGAGCCTGGGCATGACGAAAAAACAGCTCCGTAGGATGCTGCTGTGGGAGGGAGCATGCTGCTATGGGGTGATACTTGTTCTGTTGGTGCCGGGGACAGGGATACTCACGTGGCTCTGGGGCAGATGGTGGCTCGCCCATACGAATACATGGTGCATTACATGGAGATTTTCACTTTTACCACTCTGGGTATCGCTGCCGGTGTTGCTTATTTTGTCGCTGGCGGTTCCACTTTATTTTTTCAAAAAGATTGCAAAGGAGAGTGTCACGGAGAGATTGAGAGAATTAGAATAAAGTTACAAAATTGTACCTTTCCTGTACTTTAGCTGTAACGTTCCTCTGATAGGATTATCCTAAGAATTTTAATTAGGAGCGATTAATTATGGAAGCTATCGTACAAGTGAAAGGGTTAAAAAAGTATTATGGAAAAGGCGAAGCGTTGGTGAAGGCGTTGGATGGCGTGGACCTGGAGATTGAGCGGGGGAAATTTACCGCCATCGTGGGAACAAGCGGCAGCGGTAAATCAACGCTTCTTCATATGCTGGGCGGCCTGGATGTGCCCACAGAGGGCAGTATCAGGATAGGGGAGCAGGAGTTGACGGATTTAAACAGCGAACAGGCGACCATTTTCCGGCGCAAGCAGATTGGTTTTATCTTTCAGAATTATAATCTGATTCCGGTGCTCAACGTCTGGGAAAATATTGTTTTTCCCATCACATTGGATGGACAAAAGCCCGACCGGAAATTTATTATGGAAATCCTGCGGTTTCTGGGACTGGATGACAAGTCTGACAGACTCCCGAATAATCTGTCGGGAGGACAACAGCAGCGTGTGGCAATCGCCCGGGCCCTTGCCTCAAAACCTTCCCTGATTCTGGCGGATGAGCCCACCGGGAACCTGGATTCCCGGACTAGCGACGACGTAGTCGGACTTTTGAAGGTGACCGGTAAGCAGTTTCATCAGACCATTGTGATGATCACCCATAACCCGGAAATCGCAGCTTCTGCGGACAGAGTGATTCGTATTGAGGACGGGAGGATAGTGTGAAAAATCAGCTCGATAGCTGATTTTATCACACGCAATTTGTGCCGGAGCGTCACAAATTGTTTGATGGCAGACGCAAATTTGAAATTTGCGTCGCCCCGTCGCGTAAACGCTCCGGAATGGAGATTAAGATGAAAGAGACAGCAAAGCCAACCGCCCTCTTAAATAAGAGACTTTTTGTCCAAAATAAAGGGCGCAATATAGTGGCGATAACGGCAATCGCGCTTACAACACTGATGTTTACGACGCTTTTCGTGCTGAGCCGGAGCATGAGTAAAAATATTGTGGAGATGGCCTTCAGGCAGGCCGGTTATAATACGCAGGTTTCCTTTAAAAGTATTACGGATGAACAGATTCGGAAGATTAAGGAGCATCCTGATGTGAAAGAAACAGGCGAAAGCCTTGTGATAGGAATGGGACAGGGAGATGCACTTTCCGGGCGTCAGGTGGAGATAAGGTATGGGGATGAAAACTATGCGGAGCATTCTTTTGCGCTGCCTGATACGGGAAGGATGCCCCAGACAAGGGATGAGATAGCGCTGGACCATATTGTTCTTGACAGGCTGGGTATTCCCCATGAACTGGGCGCCCGTGTTACGCTGGAGTGGATTGCGGATTTCGGGGAGGAAGAAAACAGGGTTTCAGAATTTACCCTGTGCGGTTTCTGGGAAGGTAATGAATCCGGCTATGCAAGCCTTGCCTGGGTAAGCAGGGATTTTGCGGAAACAGTGCTGACAGAGCTTGGAGCAGGCACGTCACCTTCGGCTATCGCAGGCATTCATATGGCCCAGGTCTCTTTGTACGGTGATAGGCAGATTGAGCGGGACATGGAGCGGATACTGGCAGATACCGGGCTGACCGGGTTGGAATACGGCATCAATCTGGCTTACGACCCGGATATGAACCGTATGGGTACGCAGGAGAGCCTTCCCATGTATCTGGGCATGCTTCTGGTATTTGCGGCGGGCTATCTGATCATTTACAATATTTTTCAGATTTCCGTCACCATGGATATTCAGTTTTACGGCAAATTAAAAACCCTGGGCATGACGGCAAGACAGCTGAAAAAATTAATATACGGACAGGCAGGGCGCCTCTGTCTTATTGGCATTTTGGCAGGTATGATTCCGGGTTATCTGCTTGGAGCGCGTCTGGTACCTGTGCTGGTCAATATGCCCTCGGCTTCGGTATCCGTAAGCCCTGTTATATTTATCGGCTCCGCCCTGTTTGCGATAGTTACCGTCCTGTTTTCCTGCATGCGTCCCGCAAAAATGGCGGGAAAGGTGTCTCCAATGGAAGCGCTCCGTTACAATGATGTGCAGAACGTGAAATGTTCTCCTAAAAAAAGAAGCGGCAGCGCAGGACTGTTCGCATTGGCATGGTACAATCTGGGCAGGAATAAAAAGCGCACGGTGACGGTGGTATGTTCCCTGACAATGGGACTCACATTGATGAGCGCCTTTTACGCAAAAAATGCCGCCTTTGATATGGAAAAGTATCTGAGCGATCTGACGATTGCAGACTATCAGATTGATGCGGCTACCAGCGGGGAATATGTCAGAGGGTATGACCCCCATGATAATACCCTGGGCGGTGCGCTGATGGAAAAGGTCGGTTCCATGGAAGGACTTGAAGGTATGGGGTGTCTGTACAGCCATGATACGGAAATCATACTGGAGGAACAGACGATTGCAAATTTAAAAAATTTCTATACGGATGAGAGGCTGGCCGAATGGGGCTCCTATGACCCTGCAGGAGCGGAGTCTCTGTTAAAGGCTATTGAGCGGAAAAAAGCGGGGAGCATCGTTTATGGCATGGACGGCATTCCATTGGATGTCTATACCCGTCAGGAACATTTGCAGGAAGGCAGTGTTGATATCGAAGCATTTATGACCGGCGGATATGTCCTTGCTATTGCACCCCATGTGGAGGAAAGTGAGAGAGGAATACTGCCCACGGTGTCTGTGGGAGATTCGGTGATAATAGAAGGGAAATCTTATAGGGTAATGGCTGTGGTGGACGATATAGACCCTGTCACCAAGGGCGCCTGTGAAGAAGGCGCAAACGACAGATTTTATCTTGATTTCATTCTGCCTGGGGAGTCTTTTAGGGAAAACTGGTCCGAAAACACGCCGAGAAAGCTGTTTTTTGATGTGGAAGATGCACAGGCAGGCGCGGCACAGGACATGCTGGATGCCTACGGCGATATGACAGGCGTCAAGCTGCCTGTAACGTCCCGGGCGTCCATGGCTGTCCAGTACGAGAGAGAAGTCCGCGCTTCCGCAGTGATGGGGAATGTGGTCAGCATTGTAATCGCGCTGGTGGGCGTGTTGAACTTTGTGAACTCCATGGTGACATCCATTGTTTCCAGGCGGAAAGAGTTTGCCATAATGCAGAGCGTGGGGATGACAAAGAAACAATTGTGCAGGCTTTTGGTGTACGAAGGACTGGACTATGCGTGGAGCACGCTGCTAATCAGTTATGGCCTGAGCGCTTTTGCAGTGGGGATCGGCATCAGGGCGATGGTGGAGGGAGGCTTTACCACCTTTCGATTTACATTGCTGCCGCTTGGGGTCTGTACGCCGATTCTGCTTGCACTTGCGCTGCTGATTCCTTATTTGTGTTTCAGGAATATTGGAAAGGTGCCTCTGGTTGAGAGAATTACGGTTGAGTAAGGGATTTAAGAAAGATTCTGTGGGATAGAAAATCCGGAAGTGGGAAACGGGTATGAGGGCAAACGTATGGCCCTCCGTGCCCTGATGAACGTTCGCATGCCGCAGGAGATATCCGATGAGATATTGCGGCAGCAGGACGTCTTTTGCAGGAGGCAGGTATTTTTTAATCTTCCTCAATCACATGAATTTCCAGGTAGTCAAAGTCTATGGCCTCAATAAAATTGTCCTGACGGAACCGGGCTTTATCGTGCTTTTTAAATTCTGCAATGGTGGCGTCTAACCAGATGGGCTTGCCCAAATCAAACTGATAACATATCTCGTCAATGGCACGGAATACCTTGTGCGTCCGTGTATCCGCACTGTCGTCGCAGATGACGGTATCTTTCAGCATACGGTTGTCTTTGAAAACTTTTGCCCATAAACGAAACATGCTCATTCTCCTTTAGCCTGATTATTCTATCGCTTTATTATAGCAAAGGCGTATAAACTTCTCAATCTTATGAAAATAAACAATAATCATTAAAAATTAATAAAATTTTTGTCAAATATGTACATTATTGCATAAAAGTATGGTAGAATATAATAAATAATCAATTGGATACAATCTCCTCTAATTGAAAAAGAAATACATAACAGGATGGTAAGCGAATGGAATTAAAGGTAGAACGCGACAGCGACATTGAAAGCTGGATGGAGGTTACCCTGGTTTATAATTCTGCGCTTAAGCAGATTTCAACCAAGCTGGAGATACTGAATGACGAGTTTCAACACGTACACAGATATAATCCCATTGAGCATATCAAGTCGAGAATCAAAACTTCTGAAAGCATTGTTAAAAAATTGCGCAGGCACGGCTATGAATCTACGATTCAAAATATGGTTCTGTATGTAAATGATATTGCGGGTATCCGCGTTATCTGTTCTTTTACATCGGACATTTACAGGATTGCCGATATGATTGCAAATCAAAGCGACATTAAGGTGATCGCCGTCAAGGATTACATTACCAATCCCAAGCCCAGCGGATATAAGAGCTATCATATGCTGGTGACGGTGCCGGTTTACTTATCGGACAGAATCATAGACGCGAAGGTGGAAATCCAGATCCGCACGGTTGCCATGGATTTCTGGGCAAGCTTAGAGCACAAAATTCACTACAAATTTGAGGGGAATGCTCCTGAGCATATCAAAAATGAATTGATATCCTGCGCGCAGATGGTGGCTGAACTGGATGCAAAGATGCTGCGGCTAAATGAAGAAGTGCGAAACATCAGCCAACAAAAGAATGACTAAAAACAGCCCGACGATTTTCGGGCTGTTTTTGTATTCAATAAGCCGACTTGCGAAGCAAGGCGGTGTTTGATTCGATAAGCCGACTTGCGAAGCGCAGCGGTGTTTGATTTGATAAGCTATAAAATGAGGAGTGCCCAGACACATTTCTGTGCCTGGGCTATTATGAAAAAATTTATCTATTTGTGTTTTGAGGTAGAAATAAGTTCTTTGTTGAATATGTTTATAGTATACAATGGATATATGAACAAAGTATGAACGAGAAATGAAATTATCGTTAATTTTTACAAGAGCAAAAACAAAAGTAAAAATAAAATGTACAAATTATACAAAAAACCTTATAAAAATACTTTTTTGCAAAATGGAGCAAAATAAAGAATTGACTTTATTGTAAAAATGAAATAAACATGATAAGATACAAAAGGGAAGTACAATGTAAAGTAATGATGTCTGGCAAATTTTAAACACTACAATAGCATCAAATGTACCGTCGGAGGAAAAGTAATGGACAATTTTATGGATACGGTTTCACAAAAATTGAATCCTCAGGAGATTATTAAGGCCAACGCCGCAGCTGACGCAGCGGCTCTTGAAAATTTGGAAAAGCAGTTGACGCTGTTCAAAGAGCAGATGGAAAAATATGACGCATGTCTTCAGGAGATGCGGAAGCTGAATCTGAAAAATATTGAAAGCGCACAGGGAGTGCATGAGCTGGCAAAGAAAGCAAATGATACCTTAGACCATGCGGCCGGCGAGGTGGAAGCGGTATCCGTGTCAAAAATTAAGGAAACTTCTGACATTTCCATAGCAGGTATTAATCAGCTTTTAAATGAAAGCATGGCGAAAATTTCCGAAATCAAAGAAAATTCCGAGGCTCTAGAGAAGGCAAGCGCTGGCATCAATGAAAGCATGAACGGCCTTCAGGAAAAGATAAGTGAGAGTGTGAACGGCCTCCAGGAAAAGATTGAGGGAAGATTTACCGGTATGGAAGACTACATGCACACGGATAATGTGAAGGTTTATCGGAATGTGCAGGCTGCCATGATTGAGGAGCTGAAAAAGCAGACGGAGGAACTTCGGGAAGAACAGGTAAAAGCAACGGAAAACAGCAAGGTGATGATGCCCTTTATGATTATCACAATGGCGGTCACAATTGCCAATCTGGCAGTTACGATTGCTTCTATTCTGGGATTATTTTAATTTGCGGGCCGTTGGCCGGAATGGGGATTTTTATGGAGGTATCTATGGGAAAGCAGAGCTGGAAACCGGGAAATATGTTATATCCTCTGCCGGCTGCGCTGGTTACGGTTGCAGACCGGGAGGGGAAAGCAAATATCTTTACGGTTGCCTGGACGGGCACGGTGTGCAGTGACCCGCCCATGGTGTCCATATCCGTGCGCCCGGAACGTTATTCGCATCAGTTCATAGAAGATACCGGAGAATTTGTCATCAATTTAACCACCCGCAGGCTGGCCTTTGCCACGGATTACTGCGGGGTTAAGAGCGGAAGGGATACGGATAAAATAAAAGACATGCATTTGACCCTTCTGCCCGGAGAAAAGGTGGGAGCGCCTCTCCTGAAAGAAAGTCCTGTCAATATTGAATGCCGGGTGAAGCAGACCCTGCGCCTTGGAAGCCACGATATGTATGTGGCAAATGTGGAGGCGGTCCATGCGGACGAAGCTTATATGGATAAGACGGGACGTTTCATGCTGGATAAGACGGATTTGATTGCCTATTCTCACGGAAGCTATTATACTTTGGGTGAGAAGCTTGGGAAATTCGGATACAGTGTCAAAAAACGATAGGTCTTCAGGCAGAGCCGCAGAAGCACTATTGGCTCAGGAAACTGCCCCGTACCACGGCCGAATCCCCATATTTTTGGCGGATGCTGTCAAGGGTTTTGTCAAGCGCAGCCAGTTTTTCCTTAGAGGGAGAAACATGGCTGTTTTTTGTTGCGGACTCAGCCACCGGCCGGGGGGATATGCAGAAGCCATCCTGAAAATCGAACAGGGAAAGCTGGGTTGGCTGGGGGGTATCGGAAAGCTTGGAAGAACGCACGCCTAATAAACGGATTGGCGTACCGTCCCACAGCTCATCAAAAAGCGCGCAGGCAGTCCGATAAATAATCTGCGAGGTATTGGTAGAGGAGGAGAGGGCAGTTTGGTGTGAGACGGACCGGAAAGTATTGTATTTGATTTCCACGCTGATCATGCCCGCAAACTGCCCGGCCTTTCGCAGACGCCCGGCAACACTGTCTGAGAGGGATAAAAGATACCGGCAGGCCTTGTCTCTGTCCGAAACGTCTTCGGGCAGGGTGATGGAGTTGCCGATGCCTTTTGCCTCGGCAGGAGTTGATATCACCTGAGAATCGTCAATGCCGTTGGCGTATTCCCATAAAAGAATGCCATGACTTTTCAGATGGGCGGAGATAACTTCTTTGTTTGTCAGGGCAAGGTCGCCGATGGTTCTTATTCCAAGATTTGCAAGAACCCGGGTGCTGGATTTGCCGCACATATATAATGAAGAAACGGAAAGGGGCCACATTTTTTCCTGAATCTGCCAGGAATACAGGGTGTGGACTTTGTCGGGTTTTTCAAAGTCGGAGGCCATTTTAGCCAGCACTTTTTTGTCTGAAATCCCAATGTTTACCGTAAAGCCAAATTGCTCCCTTATCCGGTCCTTCAAAGAAGTCGCCGCTGATTTAGGCGAGGGATACCTTTCCTTGACAGGGGTAAAATCTATAAAACATTCATCCACACTGAGCTGTTCAAGCTCAGGGCAGAAATCGGCAAGAAAGCCCATAAGCTCCCGGCTCTTTTCGTGATAAAGTGCATGGTCAGGAGATTCAATGACCAGAGAAGGGCATTTGCGCAGAGCGTTAACAATAGGCTCCCCTGTGGAAACGCCATACTTTTTGGCAGGAATAGACTTGGCCAGCACGACACCATGCCGCTTTTCCATATCTCCGCCAATAATGGCGGGAATATTGCGCAAATCACTACCGCCCTGGGCAAGGAGCTTTAAAGAGCTCCAGCTTAAGTAGGCTGAATTTACATCTATATGAAAAATCACTTTTTCCATAGCGGTTGCCCCCCTTGTCTAATTTTATGTTACATTTCGGAGAATAACGAGAAACCTAACATCTGCTGCGTTTTTATAGAGCGAAAGCGTGGTAACGGCTATATTTTACCAGAATTTGCAGAAATAACATACCCTTTACAACTAAAATGATAGCTGTTAGAATAAACCTGTCAAAAAAATTGCAAAATAAAACAAAATAACATGGAGTTTTACAGGGATGAAATATATTACAAGTCACTATAAAAGGATAAAGATTACAAATATTAAAGTTGCGGTACTGGCAATTATTGTCAGTATATTTTTTCTGCCTTCGTTTGTACACTTTGAGAAAACGGGTAATAATATGTTTACGGTAATTTTGAACAGCAGGGAAGCAGGCGTTGTTTCCAGCCAGGAGGAAGCGGAGGAGTACCTGATTGCGGCCAGGCGGACTCTGGCGGCGGAAAGCCAGGAGCTTATTCTGGTGGAAGGCGAACTGGAAACAGTAGGAAGCGAAGTGCTTTGGGGAAAGGTGGACGCACCGGATAAAATTACCGGGACAATGGTTCAAATCCTCAGGGAGGATGTGAAGGATACCCTGAACAGATCCTACGTTGTGAAAATCAACGACTATATGGTAAATCTTTCCACCCAAGGTGATGTGACGGCGCTCTTGCAGGCAGCTCTTGATAAGTATGGCAGCGAAGGAAAGTATCAGGCCCAGGTGCAGCTGGACCCTTCCAGGGAACTGTCAGTTCTGACGGCCCTTATTCAATCAAGGGAGGATGCAGCCCGTGAGGTTCAGGAAACCGTGAAACTGGAAGCTGGTATCCATGCGGAACTGAGTGAAGTTTTTGCTGAGGTGGAGCCTGCAAAGGAAAAGGATTTTGAGGATTATGATCTGGGGATTATTTCCATGGGATATGGGGATGACGTGGAGGTTGTTGAGGCATATCTTAGGGAAGAAGACCTGACGGATGTAAATACGGCCATTATGGAAGTAACCCAGGATGAGGAAATGAGCGACGTGTATGAGATTGTATCAGGGGATACCCTCTCCGAGATCGCAATCAAAACAAACATCCCAATGGACAAGCTGATTGAAATGAACGACTCCCTTGAGGATGAAAACTCCATGATCAGAGTGGGGGATGAACTGGTCATCACCGTACCGGAACCCAAGCTTGCAGTGATGCGCCAGGAGGAAATGTACTACGAGGAAGATTACGAGGAAGAAGTCATTTATGTGGATAATGACG
>CAJUED010000043.1:0-5004 GCA_910585075.1 uncultured Lachnospiraceae bacterium | reverse complement strand
ATACAACTGAAAGAAAAACTTTGCAGGAGCCTTCTGCAGGCCACAGAAAGGTAATTGCAATTGTGACCTTTGAGAACGATAAAAAGGTTTCGGAGGAGATTATAAAGGAGGAAGTTACCTATCAGGCAGTTCCCAAAATTGTAGAGCGGGGAACCAAAATACCTCCTACCTATATCAAGCCCATAGCAGGAGGAAGGCTGACTTCCAATTTCGGGCGCAGAAGCAGGCCTACAAAAGGTGCCAGCACTTATCACAAAGGTGTAGACTGGGCAACTCCTACGGGAACCGCGGTGGCGGCATCCTGCGGCGGTACGGTTGCAAAAGCAGGCTGGGGCAGCGGTTACGGATATGTGGTTTATATCAATCACCCTGATGGAAGGCAGACCAGATATGGACATTTGAGCAAGGTACTGGTATCCGCCGGGCAGACCGTTTCCCAGGGACAGAGGATAGCTCTCAGCGGAAATACAGGCGTCAGCACCGGGCCTCACCTGCATTTTGAAATCCTGATCAACGGCTCTCAGGTGAACCCGCTCCAATACCTGAACTGATGTTTTATGTTTACAAATGGTCACAATATGGTATAATGAGCGTTAGTGGAAAAAGCACGCCCGCATATCCGGTCGGTGGCAAATTGCCTGTAAACCGTAGGGAAAAGACTGGATGGGTATGTTCGGGAAAAGTATGTTAAAGTGAACTTTTGTAAATAATTTACGGGGATTGACGACCATAACTGCCCCGGGCGGTGTGGTGGGAACTTGTATATAGAATAATCTGAGTTGAATATATAGAGGTATACTGTGAAAGTAAATTTTTCACAGACAAATTTGTGCTGACGCCATTGTATACTGCGTATACTTTATATTTGTGGGCTGTTGGCAGCATGGAGATTAATATGGAACAGTATGCAATTAAAGGTGGTAATCCGCTGGTGGGAGAGGTAGAGATAGGCGGCGCTAAGAATGCGGCTCTTGGAATCCTTGCAGCTTCCATTATGACGGATGAAACCGTAGTGATAGAGAATGTTCCGGATGTCCGGGACACAAATGTAATGATGCAGGCAATTGAGAGCATCGGTGGTATTGTGGAGCGTGTTGACAGGCATACGGTTAGAATATCCGGAAAGCCTATCATGGATTTGGTTATTGAGGATGATTTTATTAAGAAGATACGTGCCTCCTATTATTTGCTGGGGGCATTGCTTGGAAAGTACAAAAAGGCACAGGTAACGCTGCCGGGAGGCTGTAATATAGGTCTCCGCCCTATCGATCAGCATATCAAAGGTTTTCGGGCTTTGGGGGCTGACGTGAGAATTGAACATGGTCTTATCATTGCCCAGGCGGAACATCTGCGGGGCAGCCATATTTATATGGATGTGGTCACAGTGGGGGCCACCATTGATGTGATGATTGCGGCTGCTATGGCGGAGGGCCAGACCACCATTGAAAACGCGGCCAAAGAGCCCCATGTAGTGGATGTGGCAAATTTCTTAAACAGCATGGGAGCCAGTATAAGAGGGGCGGGCACCGACGTTATCAGGATAAAGGGCGTGCCGAAACTCCACGGGACAGAGTATGCAATTATTCCCGACCAGATTGAAGCCGGCACCTTTATGTTTGGGGCGGCAGTAACAAAAGGGGATGTTACGGTAAAAAATGTAATACCCAAGCATTTGGAGTCCATCAGCGCCAAGCTTGCGGAGATAGGCTGTGAGCTGGAGGAGTCGGACGACGCAGTCAGGGTAGTGGCGGCAAAACCGCTTTTTCATACCCATGTAAAGACACTGCCTTATCCGGGATTTCCCACGGATATGCAGCCACAGATTACGGTTGCGCTGGGGCTGTCAAAGGGAACCAGTATCGTTACGGAAAGTATTTTTGAAAATCGTTTTAAATATGTGGATGAGCTCACCAGGATGGGGGCTAATATTAAGGTAGAGGGGAATACGGCGATTATTGACGGCGTGTCCAAATATACGGGCGCCAGCATCAGCGCACCGGATTTGCGGGCAGGAGCGGCGCTGGTGATTGCAGGACTTGCTGCAGAGGGCATGACCGTAGTGGATGACATCAAATTTATTGAAAGAGGCTATGAAGATTTTCACATTAAACTAAAGAGCCTCGGCGCACAGATTGAGAAAGTAGATTCGGAACGGGAGCTTCAGAAGTTCCGGTTGAAAACAGGCTGAACCGTATATGCGGATTGGCAGGAGTTGAGAAATTTAAAGGGAGTGATGAGCTCCCTTTTACTATACCATTACAGCAATTGTGAAAAATATGTTGCATAAAATCGGGCTTTATAAAAATGTGTATGCATACTTTATAAAATATGCGTGTATACGTTGACAAAACCCTATACATGGTGTAGTCTATATGCAGATATGAAAATTCAATATTGTGAGGAATCTCTTATTCAGAGTGGTGGAGGTACAGAGGACCTATGAAGCCACGGCAACCCCGGAGACGGAAGGTGCCAACCTGAGCGAGCAAAAGCCAAAAGGCGAATCGAACAATAAGAGGATTTGATTATCGAGTCCGCTTATTTTGTAAGCGGATTTTTTGATGTACAGGGGCACGTACGCAAAATTGCGTAGGAAGATTGTCAGCAGAGCTGGCAAGCGCCTCGCGCGGTGAGCAGGGAGAGAAGCTTCCCTGGCCGATTTTAGCAAACTGACACGCGAAGCGTGGCAGTGTTTGAAACTTTTCAGAACAAACAGGAGGAAGAAAGAAATGGAGAAACGATTATTTACTTCGGAATCAGTGACGGAAGGCCATCCCGACAAGGTCTGTGATGCGATTTCCGATGCGATTCTGGATGCATGCATGGAACAGGATCCCATGAGCCGTGTGGCTTGTGAAACTGCGGCTTGTACAGGATTTGTACTTGTAACAGGAGAGATATCCACAAAGGCTTACGTGGATATGCAGAAGGTTGTACGTGACACGGTAAAAGAAATTGGATATACCAAGTCAGAATATGGGTTTGATGGAAACACCTGCGCCGTGCTGGTTGCAATCGACGAGCAGTCCGCAGACATTGCAATGGGTGTTGACAAGGCCTTAGAGGCAAAGCAGCAGGAGAAGGAATCTGCTGAAAATAAAATGTCTGATGCGGAGATTGAGGCGATTGGTGCAGGTGATCAGGGAATGATGTTCGGCTATGCCACCAATGAGACAGAGGAATATATGCCTTATTCCATTTCTCTGGCACATAAGCTGGCACTGCAGCTGACCAAGGTTCGTAAGGATGGGACACTCACTTATTTAAGGCCTGACGGCAAGAGCCAAGTTTCCGTAGAGTATGATGAGGAGGGCAAGCCTGTTCGTCTTGAGGCGGTTGTTCTTTCCACCCAGCATGACCCGGATGTGACGCAGGAGCAGATTCACGAGGATATCAAAAAGTATGTATTTGATCCGATTCTTCCCAAGGAGCTGTTGGATGAAAATACCAAATATTTCATCAACCCTACGGGCCGTTTTGTAATTGGCGGGCCTCACGGTGACGCCGGTCTTACAGGCCGCAAGATTATCGTAGACACTTACGGCGGCTATGCACGTCACGGCGGCGGCGCATTCTCCGGTAAGGACTGCACAAAGGTGGACAGAAGCGCAGCATATGCAGCCCGCTATGTGGCAAAGAACATTGTAGGAGCAGGTCTGGCTGACAAGTGTGAAATCCAGCTGTCCTATGCGATTGGTGTTGCACAGCCTACCTCCATTATGGTTGATACCTTTAAGACAGGTAAGGTTTCCGACGAGAAGCTGGTGGAAATCATCAGAGAAAACTTTGACCTGCGTCCTGCCGGAATCATTAAGATGCTCGACCTGCGCCGTCCGATTTACAAGCAGACAGCGGCTTATGGCCATTTTGGACGTAATGATTTGGATCTGCCTTGGGAGAAATTAGATAAAGTGGACGCGCTTAAGAAGTATTTATGAAGTTAAGCGTCGGGGGATGGTGCATGTAACATGTCGGCTTGTCGGCACTGTTACGTCTGTAAAAGTGCCGTAAAAGTCTGTTCTGGAACTGGTTTTTTGTTTGACAGATTTTTGTGTATTGGTTATAATATGTTTAACAAGGGAGCCGGAAGGTGAGTGCACTTCACCCGACCCGGCGTATAAAGTAATAAGCTAAGTAATAGCCGTTCCTAAACTTTGTCGAGAGCAGGACGGCTATTTCTTATTTTTCAAATTCAGAATGGCTACAATCAGTAGAGCAATACTCACGATTAAACTCAATTCCTCATATGTACTCATAATAATCACCTCCCCCGAAAGGTACTCGGCTCGGGTGAGAGCACGTCCCCCGGCTCCCCAGTTAAGCATATTATATTTTCAATGCTCGTAACAGACTCGAGGAGAATTCCACGAAGGACATTCTGCTTTGTCAGTAATTATAACTTATCTTTCCAGGGTATACAATTCTAAAAAACTCTCTTTTTTTGGAAAATAAGATATGATATACTCAAAAAAGAAAACAAATCGGAAGCGAGAATGGAGGCTTACATGGCATTCGCACATCTCCACGTCCACACGGAATACAGTCTGTTGGACGGTTCCAATAAAATAAAAGAATATGTAAAACGTGTAAAGGAGCTGGGGATGGACAGCGCCGCAATCACGGATCATGGGGTCATGTATGGCGTGATTGATTTTTACAAGGCCTGCAAGGACGAAGGTATCAATCCGGTTTTGGGATGCGAGATCTATGTGGCCCCCAATTCCCGTTTCGACAAGGAGCTGACGGGAGGGGAGGACAGGTATTACCACCTGGTTCTGCTTGCGGAAAATAATACGGGATATGATAATCTGATGAAAATCGTAAGCCGGGGCTTTACGGAAGGCTACTATTATAAACCCCGTGTGGATATGGAGCTTCTACGGGAGAATCACGAGGGGATTATCGCCCTGTCAGCCTGCCTTGCCGGGGAGGTACAGCGGTACATACAAAAAGGACTTGTGGATGAGGCGAAGAAGGCGGCCCTGAAATACAGAGACTGTTTTG
>CAJUED010000042.1 GCA_910585075.1 uncultured Lachnospiraceae bacterium | reverse complement strand
GTCAAAAACAGCAACAGACTGCTTCCCATAGGGCTTCTACCCATAGGACTTCCGTCCATAGATTTCTTTTCCATATGTAACCTCTTTCCCTGTCTTATTTTATCCAATCATCATTTTCCGGAACAGCAAATGCAGACTGTCTCTCTGCCTTCCTGTTCACCCGGCAAAAGCCTGTATGCCGGTCAAAATTCTGCCGAACAGTTACACCGTTGCGATAACCTCCACCTCACAGAGCACATTCTTCGGAAGTGTCTTAACTGCAACGCAGCTGCGGGCAGGTTTCCCCGTAAAATACTTTTCATACACACTGTTAAAAGCAGCGAAATCAGCCATATCTGCCAAAAAGCAGGTGGTCTTTACCACATTTTCAAACTCTGTCCCTGCCTCTTTTAAAATTTCGCTCACATTTTTCATCACCTGCTCCGCCTGAACATTAATGTCTCCCTCAGCAATCTCTCCGCTTTCAGGGACAATCGGAATCTGGCCTGACGCAAACAGAAAGCCGTTTGCTATAATTCCCTGAGAATAAGGACCGATTGCTGCAGGTGCCTTCGTTGTTGATACCTTTGTTAACATAATCTTTCCTCCATTTCTTTGCATTTCTTTTCTCCGCTTTTTGTTTTTTGAGCAGCAGGTCGTCCGGTTCATTTAGCTCTATTTGAACCTTGCGCGTCCATCACTCCTCAAATTCTGCTGTTACGTAAAAGCCTCGCTCGTTTTGGATAATACTGACAACCCTGCCTTTTCTCGCAAGCATACGCTCCCGGAAAGGCACATTGCCTGACATGGCCAGAGACGGGTCAATGGTATAATAATAGTTACTTGGCAGCAATCCCTCTGTCACCGTAATCTCATCCCCCTCCTTCAAAAGGCCGGGGCGTTCCATTTTAAATTCCATCTGCCGCATGTCCATTCCTCCATTCCCATCTATTTTAATAGGCTTTCCACAAATTTACAATACCCTGCCCAATTTAAAATTTCTCTTTCAGTCCGCTACTCTTTGGAAGTCATAGGCCGGATGTGTAGATTCCTTTTATAAAGTAAATCAGGCTCCCGGCTACCTTCCCCAGCGCCGCCGCACTGACCGCCACTCCAAGCCCATGCCTGAATCCGATCCGCCTTGCAAAAATAGGAATGGAATTCAGCATTTCTGCTATGGCAAGGGCCAGGCAGCCTACAAACATTCCTGCAAATATGCCGCCAAAAGCCAGCCCAATCTGCCCCACCCACTTCCATATCAATACTGTGTGATCCCCAAAAATTTCTTTGGAAAGAATAAAGCCCCCCAAATTTCCATACTCGGAAAAGACACTTAGAAAGCTGCCGCTTATAGTCCCGAAAATCACTGCCTCCTCCAGGGCAAATACCTTCTTTGCCACATGCATTTTCCCTGCAAACCTTGGAATAAGCCCCACGGAGACCAGCACCGTAAACACGCCGGCGGAGGCCAGAAATCCAAAGCTCAATCCGCATATTCCCAAAAAAATCTGCTTGAAAAATATAAATTGATCAGACATCTATTGTTTCCCCCTCCCTGTCCGCCGTCTCAATCAGCGCCTTATTTACATCCGTCTCATATACCCGCATCTCCACCTCGATAGGCGTAGGATCCTTGGTAATCCTCCTGCCGCCTACATGATTGAAAAATAATATAATACCGATTGCAAGGCCAATAGAATAAGACACCTCCAGTATACTGTAACCGTCGGCCGGGTACCCCATAACCATCTCATATACTTTGGAGAATATTTTGTTGATGCTGATGTCATTATGAAAAGCCATTATCGTAAACCCTGTACCGAAGAAGCTGATTGCCGCCACAAATGCCATTTTTATCCACTGCATCAAGCCTTTGTGCCTGTTTACGTTAACCCATTCAATCAAAGTTGCATTTTCCCCAAGGCTCTCCACAGACACGCCGGCGCATTCCTTTTCAATCAGCTCAATTACCTTTAAAATGCTGATCACCTGCCGCTTCCTTTCCTTTTCATGGAACTGATGCACTTTCAGGGATTTTGCCTTTGCACATATTGACTTATCCGAACAATAGACGGAGGCAATGTCCTTCACACACACTTGCGGGTTCATCACCTCGGCATTCTGTTCCGCTTTTAAATATAAAACCACACTTGCCATTTTGACCTCCATCCTTATGGGACTCAAAACCAGATTATCCCGAATTTAAGCTTATTATGGCCTTTCCACTTTTTATCTATTCTATATCTGCTTTACATTTCATTCTTTCATAACAAAAGCATCTATCAAAACGAATAAAAATCTTTGTATGTGAAAAAACTAACCGAAAGTAAATTATCTGGAGGTTTTTTATGGATACGACAGTTGGAGCAATTTTTGCGCAGGGACAGCGCAGCATTAAAGTGCCGGTTCCTGTTTATATAAGAGCAAGCGCCTCCGTGGCAGGGACAAAAGAAGGGCAGGGCCCTTTAGGAGCATGCTTTGACCTGGTGGGAACGGACGATAAATTCGGCTGTGACACCTGGGAGGAGGCCGAGAGCACTCTGCAAAAAGAAGCCCTGCAGATTGCAATCGGCAAATCCGGTCTGGAAAAAAAAGAAATCAACTATTTATTTGCAGGTGACCTTCTTGGTCAATCCATTGCCAGCAGCTTTGGCCTTGGCAGCTTCCAAATACCGCTGGTGGGCATGTACGGCGCCTGTTCCACCTGCGGCCTTACTCTGGCCATGGCAACCATGCTGATTGCAGGAGGAATGGCGGAGCATGCGGCCTGTGTCACCTCCAGCCACTTCGCCAGCGCGGAGAAGGAGTTCCGCTTTCCCTTAGGATATGGAAATCAGAGACCTCTTTCCGCCACATGGACGGTGACAGGAAGCGGCGCCTTTATCTTAAGCGGCGTAAAGAGCGAAAGGGACCGGGCAATAATCGACGGACTTACCATAGGAAAAATTGTGGATTTCGGTTTAAAGGATTCCATGAATATGGGGGCATGCATGGCGCCCGCTGCCGCTGATACCATTTATCAGCATTTGATGGATTTCGACAGAATGCCCTCCGACTACGATAAAATCATAACCGGAGATTTGGGAAACGTAGGCCAGAAGGCCCTTTGGGATATGATGCGCGAAAAGGGAATGGATATTTCCAAAGTGCATATGGACTGCGGAATGGAAATTTACGATCAAAGCCAGGACGCCCACGCCGGGGGCAGCGGATGCGGATGCAGCGCCGTTACTTTATCCGCCTATATCTTAAAAGAGTTGGAAGAAGGGAAATGGAAAAGGGTGCTCTTTGTGCCCACCGGGGCGCTGTTATCCAAGACCAGCTTTAACGAAGGACAGAGCATTCCCGGAATTGCCCATGGAGTGGAACTGGTAAGCTGTAAATAAATTACATGCCGGTAATCCTTTTGTTGGAAAGGGCGATTAAATCCGTAATCGTCCTGGCCGCATCCCCTTCCTGAAAGGCAATGCCATAACCATATTCAATAGGAAGGTTCTCAGGATAATCGTTGTATGCCTGCACCCGCTGCCTCAGGCGGCTAAGGAACTGGTCAATTTTTTCCTGACTGCCTTCCTCAAAAAGCGCCAGAAATTTGTTTCCTCCGTTGCGTCCCACAAAGCATAAATCGGTGGAAGCCATTTTCAAAAGGTTTGCAAATTCTTTGATATGATGATTGCCGTGGACGTGTCCGTAGAGCCGGTTGATTTCATTGACTTTTAAGACCAGCATGATACAGCCCAGACATTCGGGCAGCGGCTTATCTAAATATTTTTCAATCATGGAATCACAGCCGAAACGGTTGGCAAGTCCTGAAAGAGGGTCGGAACAGACCGCATGGTTTAATTCCTTATACTCTTTTTTGTGGGTAGAGAGGTAAGAAAAATCACAGCAGATAAAAATAATGGACACTCCCAAGATTCCCCATAAGAGGGCATACAAAAGACGCACACCGGAGTCCGTGGTTATAAGCCTGCGTATGTCCCCATCACACAATGTAATGCACAGGCAGACCAATGCCAGCAAAATAAACAAAAATAGTTGGATAGTCTTATATACATAATCAGATTTTCTCATTGGCAGTACTGTCCTTTCTCCATCACGATTCCGTCGGCGTCATCCTGTTTTTTGATTCCCGCATGCAAAAACACGAAGTATGACACATTTGATGCCTATGAGTATAGCACAATCCCAAAAATTTTACTACTAAAAAATAGTATAATCCCTTTTCGGTTGGTTTTTTACCATATAAATAGTATAATGATACCAAACAAATCAAGGGGGATTGGCCAGTGAAAAAAATATTAAAGAGAATTATCATCGTTGTTTTGGCTTTGACGGTTGTTCTTGGCGGTTATGTCATTTATGTTTTTAAAACCTATTACCGTCTTCCGGATATGTTGACCTTAGAAGTCAAACGTAGTGGGGAAAATGCTGATTTTGAAGACGGATTCAAGGTAACCCCCGGTGGCGCTTATTTTATTATGAGCTATAACATTGGGTTCGGCGCTTACCGAAGGGACTACAGCTTCTTTATGGATGGAGGGAAGTCCTCCTGGGGGAAGGACGAGGAGAGCGTGATTGCCGGCGTCTGCGCTATGGGAGACATTATCAACACGGTCAATCCTGATTTTGTTCTCCTGCAGGAGGTAGACATTGACGGTACCCGCTCCTACCATACCAATCAGCTTGAACTGATGAATCAGTTTCTGGAAGGCTACTATTACGATTTTGCACAGAATTATGATTCTCCATTTTTGTTTTTTCCCCCCTGGGAGCCTCACGGCGCCAACAAGGCCGGCCTTACCACATATGCCCGGGCGGAAATCACTGACGCCATACGCAGAAGTCTTCCCATATCCCAGTCCTTCAGCAAACTGGTGGACCTGGACAGATGTTATTCCATATCCAGAATTCCCATGGAAAACGGCCTGAATCTGTGTCTTTACAATGTGCACACTTCCGCCTACGGAGGCAGCGATGAAATCCGCGAGGCCCAGCTTAACATGCTCTACCAGGATATGGCTGCGGACTATAAGCGGGGAAATTACGTGATCTGCGGCGGAGACTTTAATCATAATATGAAACAAGGCGCCCAGGAAAACGCGCCGCAGTGGGCCTATCCCTTCCCTCGGGAGAGCCTCCCAAAAGGCTTTCACATGGCCATTGACAGCGCCATGGCCGAGAGCATAGATCATAACACCTGCCGAAGCGCCGAAACCCCTTATGATGAGGAAACCACCTACACAGTCACCCTGGACGGCTTTATCGTTTCGGATAATGTGCAGGTCAATTATTACCAGCACATGGACTGGGGATATGAGTTTTCGGATCATGACCCGGTTTTGATGCAGTTTATACTGGAACCGGGCCCATTTTAAACATTCAGGCAGGTCTGCCGTCAAATATGCAGACCTGCCTGAATGTTATTTTATGACTCCTTGCAATATTGTCTGTAGGCGCCTCTCCACAGGCAGACGGCCAACGGTATTCCCACCGCTTCCGCCAGAATAAACGCCGCCCAAATCAGATTTAAATTTCCAAACCCTTTAAACGCCAGGGCAAACAAGACCGGAAAAACAGCCTGTCTTGCCATTGTCAAATACATACTTTTCGTTCCAAGGGACAATCCCTGAAGGGCCGCTGCAAAAACCAGATTGGGGATGGACACAAAGTAAGCAACCGCCAAAATCCGAAGGGCAGGGATGCCAATTGTGAGCATATAATCGGAGGCGTCAAAAATCTCCAGCACGGTACCCGGAATCAGCTCAAGTGGAATAAAAAATACAAGATAAAGAATCACCGAATAAATCAGCGTCCACCGAATGGACTCTCCAATGCGCTTATTTTTTCCGGCCCCATAGTTATATGCAACTATAGGAATCAATCCGTTGTCAATCCCATGGACTCCTACCGTGGCAATGTTTTGAATTTTCGCACAAATACCATATACTGCCACCGCCGTGGTGGAAAAGGCCAAAAGAATAGAGTTCATAAGAACGCTGACCAATGAGGTCAACACCTGTACCAGGGTGGACGGAATCCCCACCTTCAAAATTGCCAGTATGCTGTCCTTGTCCTGACGCAAATGAAAGGAAAAAGGAATCTCCCTGTTCCATCTCTTGTTAATCAAAATACCTGCAATGGCCCCCACAATCTGTCCGATTACCGTTGCTATGGCGGCCCCCTTCGCTTCCATCCTTGGCATGCCAAACAGTCCGAAAATGAAAATTGGGTCCAGAATCAGATTGGTCACCGACGCGGCCGATAGGGTAAACAAAAACAATTTGGACTTGCCGCTGGCTATTACAAACCGGTCAAACACCCACTGCCCCATCTGTCCAAAGGAAAACAGCATGCATATGGTAAGATAATCCCGCCCGTAGGCCGCTATCACTTCATTGCCTCCGGACTGCCACAGGAAATAGGGCTTTACAAGTATCACACACAGCAGTGTGATAATCCCCCAGGAACACAGGGCTATAAAAATGGAGGCGTCCGCCGCCTTTTTCACCTTATCCGGTCTCTTTTCTCCCAGCGCCCTTGATATCACCGCATTTAAGCCCACTGCATTGCCAAATCCCAACGCTGACACCAGCACCTGAATGGGCGCAGACAGCGACAGGGCTGTCAGAGCCTCCTCTGACACTCTTGACACAAATACGGAGTCAACGAAATTGTAAAGGGAATTGATCAAAAGGCTCAACATCAGGGGAATGCCTGTTGCAATAATCAGCCTGCTCATCCTCTCGGTTCCCATTGCATTTTCTCTTTCCACAACAGTCTCAGCCATATATTTTTCCTTTCATTTTTAGTCAATAACCCACCGCAGACAGCGGGCATAAAGTTTGCAGCAACGCAGCCCGCGGCACCTCTTTAATGTTCATTTCATCCGATGTCCCGACGCCCGTTACCGTTATGTCTGAAGGGGATTCCATGCTCCCTTTATAAAGCTGATCAGGAACAGCAAAAACAATAGCAGATTGTGGGCAATCATACATGCCCAGGCCGAAACAAGCCCAAATCCCAAAAGCTGGGTGCAGACAAAGGTGCCTGCTATCCGCACCATCCACATACCGATTATATTGTACACAAAAGGAGCTTTGGTCCTGCCCACTCCCATCATAAAACCTTCTATTATAATGGAGAACCCGTAAAAAGGTTCTGAAACCGCCACCATCCTGAGAACGGTGGTTCCAAGTCCGATAACCCTGTCACTGGAGGAAAATAATCCCATAAGCCCCGGCGCCGCGAAAAAGAGACAGGCCCCTGAGCCAATCATCAAAATTGTTTCTAACGGAATGAACATGGACGCCAGGCTTTTCATACGTTTTTCGTCCTTAGCGCCATAAGCATTCCCCGCCAGAGTGGCCGCCGCCGTCTGCATACCGTACCCTGGAATGTAAAATGCCGATTCCACCGTATTGGCAATGGTGTGGGCTGCGGTGGAGGCTTCTCCCAGAGAATTAATCATTGCCGCAAAAGCCACATATCCAAGAGAGGTTCCAAAACGCTGTAGCATATTAGGAAGGGCAACCTTAAGACAGGGCCTTAAAATCTGCATATCCGGATAAAAACTTTGACCTTTGGGAGATATCCGTGGATGCCTCCACAGTACATAAGCGATACAGACGCCGCCGGCTGTAAATGCTATGGCGCTTGCCACCGCCGCCCCAATCACCCCAAGTCCCGCTCCCCACATCTGAAAGCGCATGGAAAACAGTGACAGTTCCCTTGCCGGATAAATCAACAGGAAATTGAGTATCACGTTAATCAGATTGACCAGCACACCTATCTTCATGGGCGACTTGGTATCTCCTGCCGCCCGGAGCACCGTGCCAAAAATAATGCTGGCTGTCCTGGGCAGCATGGACAGGTAAAGAATCAGAAAATACCAGGAAGCCATTTCCCTGATTCCTTCATCCACCTGCATCCACACAGGCACCATTCCACTTAAAGACACCGTCACCACCGTGAAAAAAACGCCCAGAATCACCGTGACCAAAACCGCCTGGGAAACCGCACGTTTTGCGGCCGTCTGCTCGTTTGCACCATATGCCTTTGCTATGTAGGAAAGAAATCCCACCCCAACAGCCGAGATCGTGCTGCCAATCAGCCAGTTGACCGTTGAGGTGGAGCCCACTGCCGCCGTTGCCTGGGTTCCCAGAGAACCCACCATTGCCGTATCAATGTACTGAACGGCTGTCTGCATCAGCTGCTCTAACATAGTGGGCCATGCAAGGGTGAGGATCGTGACCAGCATAGCCCTGTCTATCCATTTTTTGTCTGCCGAGTTATTTAATTCTGATAATGGTGTACCTTTCATATCAATTCAATATCCTGTCCGAACTGTTACCCAAAATTTATAGTTAATTATTATATGGAATACCGTCTTTTAGAAACAGGTAAACGCGCCGTCAATGACAAAGTCGGATCCTGTCGTAAAGGTACTGGTATCGCCCGCAAGATACACACAGATGGACTCCAGTTCTTCCGGTTTTCCCATTCTGCCCAAAGGCGCCATCTCATTCCATTTTTCAATCAGTGGAATCAGTGTGGGAGAATTCAGGGTCAGCTCCGTTCCAATATATCCGGGGCTGATGCTGTTCACCCGCACACCCCGTTTTGCCCATTCAATGGCCAGGGACTTGGTCAGCTGAATCACGCCTGCCTTAGAAGCATTATAAGCACACTGAGGCTGGGGCACATTGACGATGTGACCTGACATGGAAGCCGTATTGATGATGGAGCCGCCTCCATGGGCCAGCATATATTTACCGGCTGCAATGTCTGTCAGAAAAATGCCGTTTAAGTTGATATTAATCACCTTATACCACTGCTCGTAGGTCATTTCTTCCGCCGGTGCATTGATGCAGATTCCTGCATTGTTATGACAGAAATTAAGCCCTCCAAGCTCGCTTACCACCTGGGCGACCATTGCGTCAACCTGCTCCTTGTCGGTGCAGTCCGTTTTGATAGCAATCACCTTTCGTCCTGTTTCCCCTGCCAACTCTGCGGCGGTCTTCTTTGCCTCCTCATAATCCAGGTCAACGATTGCCACATCCGCGCCAGCCTCTGCAAACGCCCTTGCCGTGCATTTTCCGATACCTCTTGCCGCTCCTGTGACAAAGCCTTTCTTTCCATCCAGCCTCATTTTCTCAATGATTCCCATAGTGTTCTCCTTTCGCCTGTTTAATATTTTTACCGGTTTTATGTGTTTACTAATCTCTGAAAAATAACACTTTTGCCTTCTGAATCATAAGTATATCACACTAATATTTGACTTGAAAATACTTTCATTGTATATTAATTCATGATAAAAAATTATTCTAAAATCCACGAGGTAGTCAACCATGATTTCTTTTGAAAATGATTATGTTGCAGGCGCTCATCCCCAGGTTTTAAAGCGCCTTATGGAAACCAACTTAGAGAGCCTGTCCGGATACGGCTCCGACCCTTATTCCGAAAGCGCCAAGGCCAAAATCAGAAAGGCCTGTCAGTGCCCGGATGCGGAGATAGAATTTCTTGCCGGCGGAACCCAGACCAATCTGGTCGTTATATCTTCCGTGCTCCGGGACTGGGAGGGCGTGATTGCCGCCAAGACAGGGCACATCAATGTCCACGAAGCCGGCGCTATTGAGTATACCGGTCACAAGGTTTTGGCTCTGCCCCACAAGGAGGGCAAAATCGAACCGGAAGCCTTAAAAAATTATCTGGAAAGCTTTTACGCTGATGAAACCTACCCCCACATGGTATTTCCGGGCATGGTCTACATCTCCCACCCTACGGAATACGGCACCCTGTATTCTTTAAAGGAGCTCACACAGCTCTCCGAAATATGCCGCTCTTATCACATTCCCCTTTACATGGACGGGGCCCGGCTTGGGTACGGTCTGATGAGCAATGGGACGGATGTGACTCTGCCTGATGTGGCAAGGCTGTGCGATATCTTTTATATCGGCGGCACAAAGGTGGGCGCTCTCTGCGGCGAAGCTCTTGTCTTCACTTCCGGTAACATGCCACAGAACTTTATTACTTCCATTAAAAAGAGAGGCGCGCTCCTTGCAAAGGGAAGGCTCTGCGGCGTCCAGTTTGACGCACTCTTTTCGGATGATTTATACTTTGAAATTGGCCGCCACGCCATCAGCACCTCAGAGGAATTGAAGAATATTTTCCACAGAAAAGGGATTCCTTTTTACCTGGAATCGCCTACCAATCAGCAGTTTGTCATTCTGACCGGCTCACAAATGGAGGTTTTAAAGCGGCAGGTGCGCTTTAGCTTCTGGGAAAAGCTTGATAACGAGCATACGGTAGTACGCTTTGCAACCAGCTGGTCAACCACAGAAGATGACCTGGAATATCTGGAAAAAATACTTTCATTTGAATCCGCACGCTCCTGACAGGCAGGAGCAAAAGTCTGAGGATCGTACGCAAAATGTACGGTCCTTTGTTTCGTGCCCTGCCTCCTATGGCATAGCTGCACTTTTTATTTATCTTCTTCTCTGCCAGCGTCATCCTCCTTTTGTTAAAATCCGTCCCGAATTGTTTAAAATATACCCAAAACAGGGCTTGACATCATTTGTGTGACATGCTCCACATGATTTTATACAATGAAATCTGTCATCGAAAATATTATCCGCTCGCCAGAAGCTTCTTAAAAAAATTGCAAAGGAGCAAAAATAAACTATCCTTAATCGTCTGTTTTTTCTGTTTCCCGTAATTCCTCTAACATGATTTTCTCAATTTTAATTATATCCGGCTGCGTTGGCGTAAAACGCACTCCTCTATGTAGCAGATTGATTATTTTTTTGCGTTTTTTCTAACTCCTGTATTAATTTAGGGTCTGCAATCCTTACAGGCTGACCACCTTTAATATACTGACCATCTATATATTCTGCCGTTACAGGAAACATATCTTGAAAGAGAAGTACCGTTTTACGGTCAAAGATTTTCACAATCTTAATTGCATCAGTTGGCTTATGCTGTCCCTGCTTTTTTAATATCAAGCGTTCAAATTTTTCTATTTTTGAGCTACATGGAATCAACCAATACAACCCTGTTTTGCTATCCTTAAAAGCGAAATAATGCGGACGCTTTGTGGCCTCATAATTAACTTTCAAACAGGGTCCTGTACCTTTGTAAAAAAGGTATCAGAAACAAAATATAGATTTCCTGTCAAAATCTCCATAAGCAAATTTCTCCTTATAAATACACTAAGCCCCTTGCCTTTTCCGGCAAGAGGCTTACAAACTTTTCCACGGTCTATTTATTATTCGCATGACCGAAAGCGAACCACGTTGACACGATCTATTTCTTTTCCGCATGATCGGAAGCGGACTACTTGTGAGGTAGTTGCCTACCCTTCATTATTATACGCAAGCCTTAAAAATATGTCAATCAGAACTCTTAAAATCTGAATCATTCCATATCATTTGCCTGCACATGCCCGAAAAATGTTCTAACGCTTAATATCATAATTCATATTCATCAAATTCCGAATACTCTCCACATCATCCGTAATATTGGCGTCTCCCCGGATGGTATGTTTGATCACGCTGCTTGCCACGGCAAAATTCACCATATCCATAGGCTTATACCCGTGCATCATGGCATAAATCAGCCCGCTTGCAAAAGCGTCTCCGCCGCCCACTCTGTCCAGAATATTAAAGGTGAACATTCTGCTCTCAAAAGTATGATTCTCGTACCACAAAAAAGCCTTTAAGCTGTTTTCACTGCCGCTGTGGGCATAGCGCACGTGTCTTGCAATGCATTTGATGTTAGGATATCTTGCTGCAAAAGCACGGAAAACCTCGTCCTGCTGTTCGTAGCTTGGCTGTAACGGAACCCCATCCTTTACATCCCCTTTGCTGTGGTCTTCCTCATCCTTCCACAGATGATAGGGCTCAATGCCCAGCAGTACGTCCACATAAGGAAGGCACTGGGTGCAGAAATCTCTTGCCTCCTCCCAGCTCCAGAGCTTGCTGCGGAAGTTTCCGTCAAAGCTCACCGTAATCCCCTTTTCCTTCGCTACCTTTAAGGCATTTAAAATCAGGCTGCCGCAGCCTGCGGAAAGCGCCGGTGTAATGCCGCTTAAGTGAAGCCATGTAAAGCCTTCCAAAAGCTCATTCAAATCCACCTGGCTGAAATCAAACTCCGCAATGGCGCTGTTTTTCCTGTCGTAAATGACCTTGCTGGCCCGAATCCCATAGCCGGTCTCCAGATAGTAGCTTCCAAGCCGGTGGGTGGGGGTCTGCTCCGGTGTGCTTAAGATAACCGGCGTACAGTGCACGTCATTGCTGCGGAGCATACGAACCGCGCTTTTTCCAAGGCTGTTGTTCGGTACAACGCTGAAAAATGTGCTGTCAACGCCCAAATTTGCAAGGGCCAGGGCAATGTTTGCCTCGCTTCCCCCGTAGCTGGCCTCAAAGCTGGAAGCCATGCGGATTTTTTCATAATTGGGCGGGGTCAGCCGCAACATAATCTCTCCGATGGTGATAAATTTGTTTGCCGTGTCGTTACTACTCAAAAGCGGATTTGCATGTTCCATAAGATTCCTCCTTTTCCTGTGGGCATTTGCTTTCCGAAGCATAGTTATATAAATACGACGAACACCAGCTCAGGTTCTCCCGGGCTGGTATTCGTGCTTACGATTCATTGTCTATTAATCGTCATATGCCAGATAAGCGCCTTTCATAGGGCTTACCGCGTGTTCGCTGAACAGGCGCAAAGCTCCCCTCTTATACCGAAGCTCCCTGGGCTTCCAGTTCTTTTTGCGCTCCGCCAAAACTGCGTCAATCTCCTCCGGCGTCTTTTTCTCTCCATGGATTCCTATGATGTTCAGTTTCCGCTCCATCACGTCAATCTCAATCAGGTCGCCTTCCTCCACCAATGCAATGGGGCCGCCGTCAGCCGCCTCGGGACTGCAATGTCCAATCACCGGCCCTGTGGACGCCCCTGAAAAACGTCCGTCGGTGATAAGGGCAATGCTTCTTCCCAGCTCCTTGTCACTGCTGATTGCCTCGGAGGTGTAGAACATTTCCGGCATGCCGCTTCCCTTGGGGCCCTCATAGCGGATAAAGACAGCGTCTCCCTTTTCCACCTTATGCTTTAACACGGCGTCCAAGCATTCCTCCTCACTGTCAAAGGGTCTTGCCCGGAGCACGGCTTTAAACATTTCTTTGGGACAAGCCGTGTGCTTGATGACAGCCCCTTCCGGCGCAAGGTTTCCGCGCAGGATAGCAATGCTTCCGTCTGTTCCAAGAGCCTTGTCAAAAGGACGGATGATATCTTCCTTTGTCACCTGACAGCCGTAGCGCTTATTGAAATCCTGCAGCCACTTGTCACAGCGCTCATAAAATCCATTATTCTTTAATTCATCCAGATTTTCTCCCAGCGTCTTTCCGGTTACGGTTATGGCATCTAAATGGAGATAATCACGGATTTCTTCCATAATTGCAGGAACCCCGCCTGCATAATAGAAGCATTCCGCCGGCCAGCGTCCTGCCGGGCGGATATCCAGAAGATACCGGGCATTTCTGTGCAAACGGTCAAAGGTGTCTCCCGTTATCTCAATGCCCAGCTCATGGGCAACTGCCGGTATGTGGAGCAGGCAGTTGGTGCTTCCGGAAATTGCCGCATGGACCAAAATCGCATTCTCAAAGCTGTCCATTGTGACAATATCGCTGGGTCTCATATTTTCCATAAGGGCCAGCTTCACCGCCTGTTTTCCCGCATCCCTGGCATAGGCAAGAAGGTCGGGGCTTGTGGCGGGCATCAGCGCGCTTCCCGGCAGTGCAAGGCCTAAGGCCTCCGCCATAATCTGCATGGTTGAAGCGGTTCCGATAAAGGAGCATGCGCCGCAGCTGGGGCAGGCGTTATGCTTTGCCCAGTTTAACTTATCCTCGTCAATTTCCCCTCTCTGGTACTTGGCGCTGTACATGCCAAGCTGTTCAAGGGTCAGCATATCCGGCCCTGCATTCATGGTTCCCCCGGGCACCACCACAGCGGGAATATTCACCCTACATAATGCCATCAGATTCCCCGGCATTCCCTTGTCACAGCTTGCCAGATAAACTCCGGCGTCAAAAGGCGTTGCGTTTGCCTGAATCTCAATCATGTTGGCAATCATCTCCCGGCTTACAAGGCTGAAATTGATGCCGTCCGTCCCCTGGCTTTCCCCGTCGCACATGTCCGTACAGTAATATCTTGCGCCGAAGCCTCCGGCCTCCTCAACGCCCTTTTTCACTTCCTCCACCAGCAGGTTAAGATGCCCGCTGCCCGGGTGGCTGTCCCCATAAGTACTCTCGATAATCACCTGAGGCTTCGCCAAATCCTCCGGCTTCCAACCCGTTCCAATGCGAAGCGGGTCCAGCTCCGGCGCCAGCTTACGCATTTCCTGACTTTTTAAATTCATTCTTGTCACCCTCCATTTCTTTCCGGTCAAATTTCGTTTTCCTGATATCCCCAAATCATGTATGTACATTTGCATGTGAATTCATATGTATATCACCATATGCCATCACCAGTTACAAATCATATACATATCGGCACATGCCGCCACCGGTCACAAATCTGCTGCCGGCATTTTTTGTCTATCTTTTCTATCCCCGGATTTATACCTGAATTTTCACCATTCCTGTAAAGCATTTTTATCTATAAAATGATTTCAGGCAAAAAATGATATAATTAATGCTACCACAAAACCCGTACCGCCGACAAGTGTTTCCATGATGGTCCATGTCTTTAATGTCATCTTTTCATCCATTCCAACCAGAGATTTTACCAGCCAGAATCCTGAATCATTAAAGTGGGAGCAAACCGTTGCACCGCCCGCAACAGCCGCTGTTGTACATGCCAGATACAAGGGAGAGAGCTCCGCAATACCGGGAATTGCCGCGATAATTCCTGCTGCCATGGTCATTGCCACTGTGGAAGAACCTACGCAGATACGCACCAGCGCAGCTACAATAAACGCAAGCACTACAATGGGCAGAGACATGGAGGAAACCGCATTTCCAATCACATCACCCAGGCCTGAATACTGAAGCACATAACGGAGCACACCACCGCAGGCCGTCACCAGCAGAATCAATCCGGTAGGCTCTAAGGATTTGGTCATAACCTTTTCCAGTTCTTCGGTGCTGTATCCATGCCTCAGGCCAAGAATGATCATTGCTGCAACCGTTGCAATCAGCAGCGCTACAAAAGGCTCACCCAGGAAACCGAACACAGGCTGAAGGAATGCAAGCGCCGGAATAACGCCGGTCACAGAATCCAGAATAATCAGTACAAGAGGAATCATAATAATTCCCACAATTGCCCAGAAATTAGGCAGCTTAGACTCATCATATTCCTCCTGGTTTGCCACATGCTCCGGCACCGGAATATTATACTTTTTACCACAAATGGAACCCCATACGGGCCCTGCAACCACCATTGCCACAGCCCCACAGAAAATACCCACAAGAATAACCCATCCAAGGTCTACATTTAACATGGTCGCCACAAGAATCGGTCCCGGTGTGGGCGGAATAAACGCATGACCTACCGCAAGTCCTGCCAAAAGCGGAATTGCATAGAACAAAGAAGACCTCTTTGTTCTCTTGGCAAGGGAAAATGCTAACGGAATCAGGATAATCAGACCAGCGTCAAAAAATACCGGCATTGCGATTACCAGACCGGTGATTCCCAAGGCCCAGGCCGCTTTTTTATCACCAAACCATTTTACCATGGTTACTGCCAAAGTCTGGGCGCCACCGGATATCTCCAATATGGCTCCAAACATGGAGCCAAGCCCTACCAACAACGCAATTCCTTTTAATGTGTTACCAATACCATCATTTACCGCGCTCACAATATCCTCCACAGGCATTCCCGCAATCAGACCTATGGCAATTGCTCCGGTTAAAATGGAAATCATAGCCTGAATCTTAAACTTGATAATCAGCACCAGCAATATTACCAACCCAATGATTGCCGCTATCACAAGCCTTGTAGGATTCAGAGCAGCCGCTTCTGCGTTCATAAGTTTTCCTCCTTTTCATCATAAATCATATGACGTATTATGTATTCTGCTTATTATGTTACTTTTATTATATTATATTGTCAATATGTCTGATGTATTTCATTTATTTTCGTTTTTTTACACAAAAAAAGAAGGACTTTTCGATTTAAACCCCTCCTTTTTTGTGCATTTTTATGAAACTTCAACATATGGCTTTCTTTATCTCACCAATGCGGCGTAAAACATCTGATTTTTATCTTTTTTCTTTCCTGCTATTCCTAATTATTAGTTCTGATTGTTATTTTTAATTGTCAGTCTTAATCGTTGGTCTTATCTGCCATTTCTTATTGTTCTTCCGCTTTTTTACCTTCTGCTTCCCTGTGCTCCCTTTCTTTCCTAATCAGCGCCTGGCGATTGTAGGTCAGATGCATGACCATAGCGCACTTCGCTCCAACCGGGTCATGGTCCAAAATACAATTCACAACCGCCCTGTGGGTTTCAATGGTCTCCTGCATCAGCGTCCTGTGGGTGAGATTTGCAAAGGTCATAACCGCCGTATTGATGATTGGAATCAGCGTTTCAATCACCCGGTTCTTACTGCACCTGGCAATACAGGTGTGAAACTCAATGTCCTTGGGGATGTGATTTTGCCCGCTCAGATACAAATCCTCCACCTGGTCGCAGAGCATTTTCAGCTGTTCCATTTCCTCCTGAGTTGCATATTCCGCCGCCAGAGCCGCAATTTCCGGTTCCAGCAAAAGACGTACATCAAATAACTCCAGAGCCAATTTATATTTATCCTGTAACTTGGACAATCTTAAGGGGTCGTCTTCTATCGAACGGGTAGCCGTGATATAAGTCCCGGAACCTCTCTTTACCTCCAGTATTCCTTTTATCGCCAGCCCCTTAACCGCTTCCCTGATGGTACTGCGTCCTACGCCGAATTTCTCAGCCAGCTCAAATTCATTTGGTATTTTCTGTCCCACTTCCAGTCGTTCCTGTCTGATAAAATTCAGCAGCTCGTCCTCAATCTGTTCCCCCAGAAGTCTTTTGTCAAATTTATCAAACTGATACATATCTTTCCAATCCACCAATCTACAGCCGTATATCTTACGTTTCCAATCCTGACGCCAAAAACATGGACTGCCGCAAATATCCCATATTTTCCTTTAGAAATTCACAGAAGTCATAGCCTCCGGCCCGGTATACATTTCCAAAAGTGCCCCATACAAACAGCAGCGTCGCCTCCATAAGCGCTATCCTCATACATTTGTAAAAAAGATTGTTTGAAAAATAGCTTAAGGTATAAGATTGAAACATAATATGAGGTATTTCATCCGACAGCATCTGCCTGCATATGCTCTTTAACGCCGCCGAATCCGTATTCCTCGACAGGGCCTCATAGTAAGTCAGCGCAATCATTTCCGCAGTCACCAGTACGGTCACCTCGCACCTGATGCCTCCAAGCCGCCGCAGTCTCCTGAACACCTTATCCAAAAAAGAGTTTTTCTTTGTCTTTACCTGATGGAAATCCATGTACTTTTTCAGATACGCGCTGTGCCAGTTCTCCTCTCTGACAAACCGCCCCATGGCCTCTTTATATTCCGGTATTCCGTATTTGTCCGCAAAGGCTGACGCCGCTTCCATAAGATAGCTGCCGTCCGAGCCCTCTCCCTTCTGAAATTCCCGTATGGAGGGGAAAATCTGCTTTTTCATTGCCTTTGATAAAATTTTCTCCCGAGAAAAATCAATCTCCAGCCTGTGCCTGTCATTTTGGGCAAAATAATCGTCCCATTCCTTATACGTAAACCGATTCATCCTTGATTTTGTAAAGTCAACCATAAGAGTACCTTCTTTTACATATTCGTAACAGTTCAGCCATGCCATTCATAAGTTGTGGGTTTGAACATTTTTGACCACCCACTTAGAGTATTTCCGACAACTTATTTCATGTCGGGCGTCCGCCAAACGCGCTTTCAGCGTTTCCCACTGCTTTGCGGCCGCCCGCTGATAAAATTATAAAATAAGGACTGACATTTCGCAAGTGTAACATATTTTCCACCAGGAGACAGCGTAACAGATACTGTGGCCTAAAAAAGCTCCTGAATTTGGCTTCAGGAGCTTCACTTTACACATTATATTCATTTTATAATTTTGCACCGCAATTCATGCAGAACCTTGCTCCCGCCACGGTCTCATGGCCGCAGTCAGGACAATACGCGATACTTTCCTCTTTGGAAGTATCCTCCACCTCATCCATGTTGATGCCGCAGACCTTACAGGTGGAAGTCCCCTGTTCCTGCTCCGCGCCGCAGTTGGGGCAAATCCGCATTCCTTTTAAGCTTATCAGCTCTTTTTTGTCCCCTTCAATCGCCTCATAGGCACTGCGGATATCATGCACCTGCTCCGGGAAAAGCCTTGTGGCTTCCTCCGGGTGCTCCTCAAAAAACTGCTCTCCCAGCTTCCGGAAAGCCTCCCGAAGCTTCTTTTCATCCTCCCTCAGCTGCAGATTCGCCCGGGCAATCCCTGACATATCGCTGGCCTTCTGGGTGATTTCCTTTCCCGCCATGGTAAGCGATTCCTTTGCCTTGTTCAAAAAATCCATGTGTCCACCTCCTGTTTTATTCTACTGCTTTCCGCCCCTAATCAGAACCTCTTTTCCGTAAAAAGCAAACCCATACCGACGGATACGCTCTGCCGGAATACCTTTTTCTGTTAAAACCGCCGCATATCTTTTTTCCTCTATCTGCCTTAACGCCGCCTTGGACGCGTAATCAATGTGACCTCGTCAGCAGACTCCCACCACTGCTTAATGAAATGTGTCTTATCCACATAAAAATAGTGGTTCGACATAATTTTCCCGAAATCCTACGTCCCGATGCCTATCGCTCTCGTCATGCTGCATTCTCCTTCCTTAGCAGCCGCCGTTTCAGCTCCTGCCTGCCTTTGCAGGCTTTACTGCTCTGCACTTACCAGCACAGCCATACCCATTGTCCACTCGTCTTCATAAGCTTTACCACCTTAATCTTAACAAAGCAGCCAAGCTCAATTTTCTCCCATCTTCGCCAGCTTTGCCGCCTGGTCAGCCGCAATACATGCGTCAATGATTTCCTGAATATCCCCATTCATCACCTTATCCAGTTTGTAGAGGGTAAGGCCGATTCTGTGGTCGGTGACACGTCCCTGAGGGAAATTGTAGGTACGTATCTTCTCGGAACGGTCTCCGGTACCAATCTGGCTTCTCCGAAGCTCCGCCTCCGCATCATGCCTTTGCTGCTGTTCAATATCATAGAGCTTTGCCTTCAAAAGTGCAAAAGCCTTTGCTTTATTTTGAAGCTGGGACTTTTCCGTCTGGCTGTACACCACAATCCCGGTGGGGTAGTGAGTCAGCCGCACTGCCGAGTCCGTAGTGTTGACGCACTGTCCTCCGTTACCGGAGGCCCGCATAACGTCAATACGGATATCCTTATCCTCAATCACAATGTCTATGTCCTCGTCCACCTCAGGCATCACCGCAACACTGATGGTGGATGTATGGATACGTCCCCCGGATTCTGTCTCGGGCACACGCTGCACACGGTGTACGCCGCTTTCATATTTCAGCTTGGAATAGGCCCCCTGACCGGTAATCATAAAGCTTACCTCCTTCATGCCGCCAATTCCAATCTCGTCCGCATTTAAGGTCTCCACCTTCCAGCGCTGGCCTTCCGCATAATGCACATAAAGACGGTAAATCTCCGCCGCAAACAGGGCAGCTTCGTCTCCGCCGGCTCCCGCGCGGATTTCCACAATGACATTTTTCTCATCATTGGGGTCCTTGGGCAGAAGCAGGATTTTCAGCTCCTGCTCTAATTCTTCAATGCGCTTTTTGGAGGCCGACAGTTCTTCTTTCAGCATCTCCCGCATATCTTCGTCGGATTCCTCCTCAAGCATGGAAAGGGAATCCTCCACATCCTGTTTTGATTTTTTATATTCTTTATAAGCGTCCACAATGGGCGTCAAATCACTCTGTTCCTTCATCAGCTTGCGAAACCGCTCCTGATTATTCGCCACGGTGGGCTCGTTTAACTCGCCCATGATTTCCTCAAACCGAATCAATAAATCTTCCAATCTGTCAAACACTTTTTCTCATCTCCATTCTTATTCTTGGCCGTTCAATGTTTTGTGCCATACACCACTCTGTCAAGCCCCGACAAATCCTTGCTTACGGTAACTTCCTCATATCCGGCCTGTTCCATGAGCCCCTTTACAGCCTCCCCCTGGTCACAGCCAATCTCAAAGAAAAGCATGCCCTCAGGGTACAGATACCGGTCCGCCTTTTTGATGATTTCCCTGTAAAAGAAAAGCCCGTCCTCTCCTCCATCCAAAGCCATAAGCGGGTCATGTTCCCTGACTTCTTCCATCAGCGCAGGGATCTCTCCGCTTGGAATGTAAGGCGGGTTCGAGACAATGATTTCATACCGGCCTTTTATATTTTCAAACAAATCACTTTCCACAAATTCCGCTTCCAAAGCCAGATTTTCCGCATTTTCTCCGGCAACCTTAAGGGCGTCCTTCGACAAATCCGCCCCAGTCCCCTGACAGGAGTTGGAATACCGAAGCAGGCTTAACAAAATACAGCCGGAGCCTGTGCACAAATCAAGAATATGCATTCCATCCCGGAGATAGCGCATAACCTCCTCCACCAGAGTCTCCGTATCCTGTCTTGGAATCAGCACTTTGGGCGTCACCTTAAATTTCAGTCCCATGAACTCCTGATATCCCAAAATATGCTGCAAAGGAATATGCTGTTTTCTTTTGGCAATCATGTTTCTATAGCCTTCGTCCTGTTCCCGGGCTGCAGGCTTATCCCCATGGGCAAGCAAATCACTGCGGCTTATGCCGCAGGCCTCCTCAAGTAAAAGCCTGGCGTCCAGGGAGGCCTCCGCTATCCCTGCATCCTTAAGCCGGTCAGTGCCCCATTCATATAGCTCTCTGTAATTCATTCTTATACCCCTGCATATCGCAGGCCGTGCCTGCGATACTGCACCAATAAATAGTTTGAAAGTTTACTTTCAAACTTATTTACACCTGTTTCACATTTTCATCTGTCCCTGTGCATCTGCTGTGTCACAGCGCTTATGCTTCCTCATCTTCCTCGTCCGCTGCTTCATCCACCAGCCAGGAATCGTCTATTTCATAGCCGAAGGTTTCCTTTAAATACGCCTTCCAGTCAAAAACTGCCTCCACCGATTTCATGGCAACCTCCACCATGTCCTCATCCGGCTCCTTGGTGGTAAGACGCTGCAGAAGCATCCCCGGCGCTGAGATAATGCGTATAAAAATATTGTCGCTCCTTCCTGCCAGCCTTATAATCTCATAGGAAATTCCGGCTATCACAGGTATCAGTACAATACGCAGCGCCACCTTAAGGGCCGTATTGTCCACTCGGATAAAGAAAAACAAAATAATACTCACAAACATAACAAAAAACAAAAAACTGGTTCCGCAGCGCTTGTGGATGCGTGAGCTTCTCATCACATTATGCACCGTAAGGGGCCTTCCCTTCTCAATGCAATTGATACATTTGTGCTCCGCCCCATGGTACTGGTAGAGCCTGTGGATATCCTTCATCAGGCTGATTCCCACGATATAGGCCAGGAAAATAATAATCCTGATGGCCCCCTCCAATATTGCAAGGAGAGAGGCGTTTCTCACATACTCCGACAGAAGCCCCGACAGAAAATAAGGGAGCAGGATGAAGATTCCAACCGCCAGCAATATGGAAAACACGGTGGTAATCCCCATCAAAATGCTTTCCCCTTTGCCTCCGGAAACCTTATCAAGGGCCTTGTCAAGCCCGGTCTCCGTTGCATCCTCATCCTCATAAAAGGAAGCAGAATAATTCAAAGTTTTCATGCCAAGGCGCAGGGAATCCACAAAATTAAATACTCCTCTGATAAAGGGAATCGTAACTAACTTGCTCCCATGCATACATCCGTGGAATACATCCATCTCTACCTCAATTTCCCCGTTGGGTTTACGGACGGCCACGGCGTAATCGTCCTTATTCCTCATCATAACGCCCTCAAGCACCGCCTGTCCGCCAATCCCTGAGTAACGCGTACATTTCTTTTTTTTCATTTCTTTCTCCATTTCCGGGCCTTTTCGTGAAGACAGCGCAAATTTAAGTTTACACTGCCATCACAATCATTTATAGCATTGCCATCACAATCATTTATGCTGCTCCGGCATAAATCGCCACATAAAAAATCTGCTATGGATATACGGATGTACCTCTCAGCAGCAGCCCTCATGTGCTTTTTGCATATATTCGCAAAACCAAGCAGGGAAAGGCTTTTCCCCTGCTCGCCGCACGGACCGCATGCTGCAACACAGTAAATTTTCCTCGCATTTATGCGTGTGCATTTTTGCGTGTGTGCATTTTTGCATGTGTGCGGCCCCGTGCATAAACAAAATAAGGTTGAGATGTAACACCCCAACCTTTTCCTGTACAACTTATTTGTTTCCCATACCATATTTCTTGTTGAACTTATCAATTCGTCCGTCAGCCCTTGCAGCTTTCTGCTGGCCTGTGTAGAATGCATGGCACTTAGAACAAACTTCAACGTGAATATCCTTTTTGGTTGAACCTGTTACAAAGGTATTGCCACAGTTACAAGTTACAGTCGCCTGATAAAACTCAGGATGGATTCCCTCTTTCATGCTCTCACCTCTCTATGTTCATTTAACATCTCTTAATAGATTCGTTTTTATCCGCCCTACGGCTTATCCAAATAATGAAGATAAACCCGAAACAGCTTTTTAATTGTACCATAGCTTATTCTATGATGCAAGTATTTTTTAAAACCATTTTATTTTTTTCACAAGATTTACAAATTCCTGATTGTTTCTGGTCTTGGCAAACATATCCAGAATCTTATCCACTGCCTCCTCGGGCTTTAACCCGTTTAGAGCCTTTCGCATGATATTGATTGCCTCAAGCTCATCCTGAGCCAGCAGAAGGTCTTCCCGCCTTGTGCTGGATTTGGGTACGTCGATTGCAGGGAACACCCTTCTCTCGGACAATTTTCTGTCAAGCACCAGCTCCATGTTACCGGTTCCCTTAAATTCCTCGTACACCACGTCATCCATCTTACTGCCCGTATCCACAAGCGCGGTTGCAAGTATGGTAAGGGAGCCTCCCTCCCGCATATTTCTGGCCGCGCCGAAAAACCTCTTGGGCATATGTAATGCCGCCGGGTCAAGACCGCCGGAAAGGGTACGTCCACTGGGCGGTACCGTCTGGTTGTAAGCTCTGGTCAGTCTGGTGATACTGTCTATCAAAATCATAACGTCCTTCTTGTGCTCTACCAGACGTTTCCCACGCTCAATTACCATCTCGGATACCCGCTTATGATGCTCCGGTAATTCGTCAAATGTAGAGTAAATCACTTCCACATTAGGGCCTTCAATAGCCTCCTTGATATCTATCACTTCCTCAGGACGCTCGTCAATCAGCAAAATGATTAAATGCACTTCCGGCGCATTGCGCTTTACGGATTTAGCCACATCCTTAAGCAGGGTAGTCTTTCCCGCTTTAGGCGGGGATACGATCATACCACGCTGCCCTTTTCCTACCGGGCTGATCAAATCCATAATCCGCATGGCAACACTTGCCCCCGGCATTTCCAGATGCAGTCTCTCATTAGGGAAGATAGGAGTCATATCCTCAAAATTGCACCTTCTCGCCGCCACCTCAGGGGCATAACCGTTAATCGACTTTACATACAAAAGGGCCGCAAACTTTTCCCCCTGCGTTCTGACCCGGGTGTTTCCTTCCAAAATATCGCCTGTTTTCAGGCCAAACCTGCGGATCTGGCTGGGCGCCACATACACGTCGTGGTCCCCAGGCAGATAATTTTCACAACGGATAAATCCATAACCGTCCGGCATTACCTCTAAAATACCTTTCGCCGCAACGCCGCTGTCCAGCTCCGCCGGGAACTTATCTTCATCATTCTTCACTTCTTCGCTTCGGCCCTCTCCCCGGTCCGCCTTGTATTCCGCCTTCTCCGGACGCTCCTGCTTGTGCTCCGCTCTCTCGGCCTTGTTCTCCCGGGTATCCCCTTTGCTTTCCACCCGTTCGCTTTTCCGTTCCGGCTTTTCTGCGGTGCCCTGCTTTGCAGGGGCTGCTCCCCGCGCGGCGCTCTTTCCCTGGGCCTTATCCTTCTCGTCCTCCGCCAGCATTAGCTCTATAAGCTCCGCCTTTTTCATCGTTGAGGTTCCTTTAAGCCCTCTGGCTTTCGCAATGGCTTTTAGGTCAGCAAGCGCCAAAGACTCATATTTCTCTCTCATTAAAAATCCTCCATTCTTTTTCAGTCAGCAAATCAAACGCTGTCCCCTTATACGGACAAGCCTGCCAAATCTACCGCTGTCATAAAGCCTGTAAGGCTGTTAAATTCATCTGTTTTTCTTTCGGGAATTTATTGCGATTTGTCGTCTGAAATGTCTATGTAAGAGATTATACAACATAACCGAAAAAATAACAAGGAAAAATACTTTTCACACATTGCCTGCCATCCGTGTTGTGTGGATAAATATTCAGTCGTCACCGCGCTTTCGCTCTATAAAAACGCAACAGACGCTAGGTTCGAAAGGACCTCACCAAAGCACACAGGCTTAAAAGCCTGGCGTTTTTATAAGGGTTCCTCCTCGAATATTTATCCACGCAACACTACATTTTTGGTTAACTGCTGAAATATATGGAAATACCCTGCATGCTTTTACACACAGGGTATTATTCAATTCCATATTCTGTCTTTTATAACCTAAAGTCTTTTTATTCTTTTCCGTCCCAGCAGTAGGTGCAGAGTCTGCTTTTGTCGATTCCCACCGATTCAATCATATCATCCAGCCTGTGGTAGCGCAGGGAGGTGAAGTTGAGCTGTACCCCGATTCTTCTTACCATCTCCTGATACTCCGGGGTTTCCGGGTTGGAGTAGGCGCTCAGGTTCACATTTTTCGCATCCCCCTCCATCTCCTTGATGATTCTTCTGGTAATCAAATCCATTTCCGATGAGGACCTGGAAAAGTTCAGATACTTGCATCCGTATAAAAGGGGCGGACAGGCGGGCCTTATATGTACTTCCTTTGCTCCGCTCTGATAAAGAAACTCCGTAGTCTCCCGAAGCTGGGTGCCTCTGACAATCGAGTCGTCAATAAGAAGCAGGCTCTTATTTTGAATCAAATCGTGAACAGGTATCAGCTTCATTTTTGCGATCAGATTCCGCTGGCTCTGTATGGTGGGCATAAAGGACCTGGGCCAGGTAGGCGTATATTTGATAAAAGGCCGGGAAAAAGGGATTCCTGAAGCATTGGAATACCCAACCGCATGGGCAATGCCCGAATCAGGCACCCCGGCTACATTGTCAGGTGACACATTGTCTCTTTTTGCCAGGAGAGCGCCGCAGTTATAACGCATTTTCTCAACGCTGACTCCCTCGTAGGAGGATGAAGGATATCCGTAATAAATCCACAGGAAAGTGCAAATCTTCATATCCTTACCCGGATTTACAAGGGTGCGCACCTCCTCAGGCGTTACAATGACAACCTCCCCCGGTCCTAATTCTCTATGGTTGGTGTATCCTAAGTTCAGATAGGCAAAGCTCTCAAAGGAAATACAGTATCCTTCTTCCTTCCTGCCCACTGCAACCGGCGTCCTTCCAAGCTTATCCCGGGCCGCATATATCCCTTTGGGAGTTAAAAGGCAGATGGTAATGGAGCCGTCTATCAGCTCCTGAGCATAAGTGATGCCTTCAATCAGATTATCCTTCTGGTTAATCACCGCCGCAACAAGCTCTGTAGCATTAATATCCCCGCCGCTCATTTCAAGGAAATGGGCGTGGCCTTCCGTAAATACTTTATCTACAATCTCATCCACATTGTTGATTTTTCCCACTGTTGTGATGGCATAGGTGCCATGGTGGGAGCGCACCAGAAGGGGCTGAGGCTCATAATCGGAAATACAGCCTATTCCCATATTCCCGCGCATTTCATTGACATCCTTATCAAACTTGGTACGAAAAGGGGAATTTTCTATATTGTGAATCGCCCTGTCAAAACCATATTCACTGCTGTATACGGCCATTCCCGCTCTCCTGGTTCCTAAATGGGAATGATAATCCGTTCCGAAAAATAAGTCAAATACACAATCTGTCTTTAAAGCCGCTCCAAAAAAACCGCCCAATCAATACACCTCCTTAGATGCCGTTTATCTTAAATATCATTTGCTTTTTCCATAATAAATGCCATTATTAGCACCGTTCACTCTGCGTTATATTTGCTGCAGATATCGTTTTTATACATTAATCTCCGCCTTCATGCCAAGCAAATCCTGATTTTCCGCAAGCACAGGTTTTACCACCTTGTCAAGGAAGCTTTCCACCTGCTCCTTTGCCCGTCCCACATACCTGGTTGGCTCCATAGTCTTTTGCAAATCCTCAAATGTCATAGGGAAAGCCGGATCCGCCGCAATCAGCTCCAAAAGATTGTTTTCCTTTCCTTCCACTTTCACATTCTTTCCCGCTTCCATGGAAAGCTCTCTGATTCTCTCGTGAAGCTCCTGACGGTTGCCGCCCTGTTTTACCGCGTCCATCATGATATTTTCCGTGGCCATAAAAGGCAGTTCGCTCATCATATGTTTCTCGATTACCTTGGGATAAACCACAAGACCGTCCACCACATTTAAGCACAAATCCAGAATGCCGTCAACTGCAAGAAAGCCCTCCGGTATGGAAAGACGCTTGTTGGCGGAGTCGTCCAGTGTCCGCTCAAACCACTGAACCGCCGAAGTGATTGCCGGGTTTAAGGCGTCCACCATCACATAGCGGGAAAGTGAAGCAATCCGCTCGCTTCTCATGGGATTTCTCTTGTAAGCCATGGCCGAGGAACCAATCTGGCTCTTTTCAAAAGGCTCCTCCACCTCTTTTAAGTGCTGCAAAAGCCTGATGTCATTGGACATTTTGTGGGCGCTTGCCGCAATCCCTGCAAGCACATTGGCTACCCTTGTATCCACCTTCCTTGAATAAGTCTGACCGGATACGGGATAGCACTCTTTAAAGCCCATCTTCTGTGCGATCATGGGGTCAATTTTGTCTATCAGCTCCTGATTGCCGTCAAAAAGCTCCAGGAAAGAAGCCTGTGTGCCCGTAGTCCCTTTAGAGCCCAAAAGCTTCATCCCCGAGAGCACATACTCAAGGTCTTCCAAATCAAGCATAAATTCCTGCATCCACAGGGTGGCCCGTTTCCCTACCGTGGTAGGCTGGGCAGGCTGAAAATGGGTAAATGCCAGGGTAGGCTGCCCCTTATACTTCTCCGCAAAATCCGCAAGCTCTTTTAACACGTTTATGAGTTTTTTCTTCACCAGCAAAAGGGCCTCTGTCATCACAATAATGTCCGTGTTGTCCCCCACATAACAGCTGGTGGCTCCTAAATGGATAATTCCTGCCGCCTTGGGACACTGCTGTCCATAAGCGTACACATGGCTCATCACATCATGGCGCACTTCCTTTTCCCTTGCCTTGGCCACATCGTAATTGATATCCTCCGCATGGGCCTTTAACTCGTCAATCTGCTCCTTAGTAATCACCGGCTTGCCATCCTGAGAAAGGCCAAGCTCCATCTCCGTCTCCGCCAAGGCAATCCACAGCTTTCTCCATGTGCGAAACTTCATATCCGGAGAAAAAATATACTGCATCTCCCTGCTGGCATACCGCTCAGACAGGGGACTTACATATCTGTCCGTACTCATCTAATCCTCCATGCTTTCGATAACCCGCAACTTTGCGCGTCAGTACAAGTTTATGGTTGAAAAATCTTCCGTCTCCGGCACCCACCACCAAATCGGCGGGCATGCTGTTCCATTTCCGGTTAACATCATATCTCAGGCAAGCCCAAGACGTTTAAATACCTCGTTATAAGCTTCCTCCACATTTCCAAGGTCTCTGCGGAAACGGTCTTTATCCAGTTTTTCATTGGTGTTCACATCCCACAGACGGCAGGTATCAGGGGAGGTCTCGTCGGCTAAGAGAATCTCTCCGTGGAAACGTCCAAATTCAATCTTAAAATCAATCAGCTTAATGTCTGCCTGCAAAAAGTAAGCCTTTAAAACCTCATTGACCTTGAAAGCGTATTTCTTGATGGTCTCGATTTCTTCCCAGGTAGCAAGTCCAAGGGCAACTGCAAAATAGCTGTTAATCAAAGGATCGCCCAGCTCGTCGTTTTTGTAGCTGAACTCAATGGTAGGCTCTTTAAAGGGGGTTCCCTCCGGCACACCAAGACGCTTGGAAAAGCTTCCCGCCGCCACATTACGGATGATAACCTCAAGGGGTACAATCTCCACCTTCTTAACGGCTGTCTCACGGTCGCTTAGCTCCTCAATCAGATGGGTGGGAACGCCTTCCTTTTCCAGAAGCTTAAATACATGGTTGGTCATGCGGTTGTTGATAACGCCTTTTCCCACGATTGTTCCCTTTTTCTCTCCGTTAAAAGCTGTGGCGTCGTCCTTGTAGTCTACAATCACCACATCCGGATCCTCCGTTGCAAATACCTTTTTTGCTTTTCCCTCGTAAATCTGCTCTAATTTCTTCATGTTTTCCTCCATTCCGCGCTGCTTTTGCGCTCATAGCAGGGTTTGCGGCCGCAGGCCTGCGCAAACGCCTTTGTGTGTTAGGGTTTTGTATTTTGTGTCTTTACTCTTATGCATTTATGTTTTATACTTTTGTGTTTTTACGTTTTAAGAGATGCGGTATTTCCCGATAAATTCCCTCACTCTCTCATTTTCCGTTTCAAAAATTTCCTCCGGCGTCCCTTGTGCCTGAATGACGCCCTGTTCCATAAAGATAATCCTGTCGGACAGCTCTCTTGCAAACTGCATCTCATGGGTTACGATGATCATGGTCATGTGTTCCGCCGCCAATGCCCTGATAACCCGAAGTACCTCCCCGGTAAGCTCCGGGTCTAAGGCTGATGTGGGCTCGTCAAAAAAGAGTATTTTAGGCGAAAGGGCAAGGGCTCTTGCGATAGATACCCTCTGCTGTTGTCCCCCTGAAAGCTGGTAAGGATAAGCGTCCGCCTTATCCGCAAGGCCAAGCTGGTCAAGAAGCGCAAGAGCCTTTTCCCTTGCTTCTTTCTTCGGCACCCCCGCCGTGCAGATTGGAGCATCCGTAATATTTTTCAATACACTGTAATGGGGAAACAAATTAAAATTCTGGAAAACCAGACCAAAATTTTTGCGGATTTCCTTTAACTTATTCTTTCCCGCATACACACATTTCCCATCTTCCTCCCAAGCTGCCTTTTCTCCAAGATAAATCAGCTCCCCTGCATCCATCCGCTCTAAAAGGGTGGCGCAGCGCAGCAAGGTGGATTTTCCTGAGCCGGATGGCCCTATGACGGACACCGCCTCCCCTTTCTTTACGGACAGGGAAATATCCTTCAGCACCGAGAGCCCGTCAAACGCTTTGCCTATGTGGTTGATTTCCAGCAAAATTTCTGTTTCCATGTATCATTCTCCATAAAACACTGTTCTTCTTGCGTCAGCTTATCATAGCAAACACTGCTGTGCTCCGCCCATCAGCTTATTGCAACAAACACTGCCGTGCTTCGCGCATCAGCTTATTGCAACAAACACTGCTGTGCTCCGCCCATCAGCTTATTGTAAATTATCTGTAATAATCCATAGCTTTTTCAATTCGCTCCATGGCAAAAGCCACCACAAAATTAAATATGTAATAAAACAGTCCTGCCACCATAAGAGGGGTCATACTGGTGTCTTTGGCTGCAATCTGCTTTGCCATTGTAAACATTTCCGCCTGGGCCAGCACGAAAGCAAGGGACGTATCCTTTACAAGGGTGATGGTTTCGTTGGTGACGGAAGGAAGAATCCGTTTCATGACCTGAGGCAGAATAATCTTGAAAAAAGTCTGAGGTTTACTGTATCCCAGCACCTGGGCCGCCTCATACTGCCCCACCGGCATGGAAGCAATACCACCTCTGTATATTTCTGCAAAATAAGCTGCATAATTAATGGAAAAGGCCAGAATAATGGCTGGAAAGCGGTATCCCCGCAGATTTAAACCAAACAGATAATAGGGGGCGAAATAGACCACCAGAAGCTGCAGCATCAGGGGCGTTCCCCTCATAATAGAAATATAAAACTTTGCAATACCGGAAAGAAGCTTGTTTCGTGACATCCTTCCAAAAGAAATGACCAGCCCTAAGGGCAGGGAAAAAAGCAGCGTCAGAAAAAAGATCTCCCCTGTGGATATCATCCCCTTTCCTAACTGAGTCAGCATAGTTACCGTGCTCATTTACTCTCCTCCCATATTTCAATCATTCAAAGCCGCTTATGCTGCTTCAAACATTGCACTCTAAAAGCCGCTTATCAACTCAGGCAGCAACACCGCCGCCCGAGTTGTAATCATTAAAACAAATCAAATGAAACAAATTAATTGAAATAAACTAATTAAAATAAATTAATTGGAACAAAATAACCGTATATTTATTTTCCCAGACATACGCTGCCTTCCAAGCCGTACTTTTCCGCAATCTCCATGAATTTACCGTCGTCCGCCATCTCAAGAAGGGTGGATTCCACCTGCTCCTTCAATTCCTCATTGCCAAGTAAAAATCCAATACCATACTGTTCCGTTGCCAGTCTTTCTTCCAGAATCATGTAGGAATCTCCTCTTGACTCAAGCTGGTAATCGGCAACGCCTATATCAACCGCTAATCCATCAATAGCGCCTGCTTCCAAATCCATAAAGCCCGTGTTGTAATCCGCATACTGCCGCAGCTCGCTGAAAGAAGCCGCAAGGTCCGCCGCATCACCTTCTAAAGCAGCCAGGGCAGAGGAATCCTTCTGTACGCCAATGATTTTTCCTGATAAATCGTCAAAAGATGCAATACCCGCATCTGATTTTACCACAAATACCTGGCTGTTGTCCACATAGGGAACGGACCAGGTGTAAGCGTCTTCACGACCATCCATGGTAAAGCCGTTCCAGATACAGTCAATAGAGCCTGAAGAAAGCTCCATATCCTTGGAATCCCAGTCAATAGGCTGCTTTACCAGCTCCCAGCCTCTGCGTGCGCACACTTCCTCGGCCAGCTCCAGGTCAAAACCTGTGTAATCGCCGTTTTCGTCCATATACCCGTAAGGGGGAAATTCTGCGTCAAAGCCTACCGTAAAAGTGCTGCGGTCATCAGAAGCCGCCTCATCCCCATCTTCTTCCTGTGAAGATTCCCCGGCATCTTCCGCGTTCGCCTCAGCTTCGTCATTTCCCTCGGTTTCTTCCTCTGCGGTTCCTTCCGTTTCCTCCACAGCCACGGTCTCCTTAGATTCATCCGCCGATGAACCACAGCCGGAAACCAGCCCAATGGTCATAGCTGCCATAAGCAGTGCAATTAAATTTTTTTTCATAACTTCTCCTCATTTCTGCGCTGCTTTTTTACATACAAGCATAAATACTTGCAGAGCTTGCGGATGCAGCACTGACACAAGCCCGGATACTTTACTGTGCTAACATATTAAAGTACCCTCCATACGTTAAACATGCTATCATGCCCACAAAAAGAAGTCAAGAAAATTCCGCAGAAGCAAAACACATAAAAATACTAACGACTGAATATTTTCTCATGCAGCGCGGACGGCTGGCAAAAGTATGAAAACCAGCCTCTAATCCGAATAACTATCCACCATCTCCAATATCTCTTTCGCATACTCCGGATAATTATCCACCAAATCTTTAATCTCCGACTGTGCCTTGCCCACAATCACATCCTTATTGTAATCCATCCGCTTACGCAGGGACTGCCTTCTGATGATTAAACCGTGGCGCACCTCCACCATTTCCTTTTTGTCCAGAAGTGCCGGAATCTGATGCAGCCATATCATAGGGTCGGTGATCTTATAGAAACGCAATATTTCCACCAGTTCCTTGTGGCACTCGTCCAGCTCCTGCACGGCTATCTGGTAGTCATGGCGTTCTTCCTTTTCCTGCAAATATCTTTTCCAGTTTTTGCCAAGCTCGGCGGCACTGGAAACATTGTATTTCATATAAAGATAATCCAGCAGATGGGTATTGTTCACATACCGGATTTTTACCGTATTCTGCAGGCTGATGATACGCCTGATTCCGTTCTCCACCTGCCCTAGCTCCTTGATGGAATCGTTGTGTTTGATGAAAATAGCCGTAATGGCAATTGCTCCCACCGCTCCGGCGGCCAGATAGCCCAGCTTCGTATTCATCCGAAACCCATACTGCAGGATAAAGAGGATTAAAATGCATATAATCACCGCAACGGTACATACAATCGTCATAGATTTGGTGTCCGCAATGATACGGCGCAGCTCGTTTCTTCTGTAATAGTAGGCCTGCCGCTCCCCGTCCAACTTGCGCAAATCTCTTTTCACCAAATCCTGATATTCCTCGGCCTTAGTCAGCTTCTCATACCCCTCCTCAAATTCATCCTCCATGCGCTCAAGTTCCCGATAGGTTTCCTCGTCCATCCGGTTTTTCCGTTCCTCGTAGCCGTTCTGCTGCCGCTGCAGGCTGTCAATTTTCCTTGCGCATTCCTTCAGCTCCACCGCATCCTCCTCCGGTATCGCCTCAATTTCCTCGATATCCTTTAAGTGAGAAGTGACCGTATTGTATTCAAACTGAAGATTTTCCAGTTCTTTAGTGGCCTCCGACATCTGCTCAAGACACCCTTTTACATACTCCTTGCGCTGCATAGGATTGTCAATCTGATAATCCGCCCTGTCGTAGGTAATGTCATCCCATTCCTCCGGCGCCAGCTCAGCGTCCTTTCTGTTCTTTTTCCATCCAAACAGCTTTTTTAATAAACCCATATATCCCTTTTCCTGTTCTGCTTTCTATGATAAAATCGGTACTCCCTCTGAAAACCCTTTGCAGGGACTTCAAGGGCAAAGTACCAATTCCCTGTATTCGTCCTTCTTTTTCATGATAATCCGGTCAATGTCGTCGTAATAGGAAGCCACGTTCCCCTCGTCCTTATAAAATTTAAGGGCTGTGAGCATCCTGTTTTCCTGGGAAGCCTCAAATTCTCCCTTTGCCTCATTTAAACGCCCCTCCACCTGTAAGGTGAGCCCATGATACTCCCCGTGCTTTGCAATAAAATCTATATAAGCGCTTTCGCTTAAGTGAAGCCGCTTTGCCGCCAGATAGGAAATACCGGATTCCTCATTCCCGGTCATGTCGTAGGCCCTCTTAAAACACCTGGCCGCCATCTCAAACTGATAAAGATTGGCGTAGATCACACCCATATTATGGCAGATAGGCGGCTTTAACGCGCTCTCCGTCTCCGGGAGCGCCTTAAGCAGTCCGTCATACTCATTTAAAGCCTGGGAGTACCGCTTATTTTTCAAAAGGAAGTCCGCCTGCCTTTTCTGCTTTTCATAGCCGTTTAAGCCTACGCTGCTTTGAAGCACATCCTCTATTTTCTTTTTTTCCTCAGGGGTGCAGTAGTTCACATAGTCCAATATGGTGCTCACAAAAACCCCCGGCTGTGTCCCTCTGTTAAACAGACCAAGAAGCTGATGGCTAAGCTCCGCTAAACCGCATTCTGTTTCCAGCCACTTTACCAGATTCTTGTCCATAATATCCCGGTCGATCATGAAAGGATTGCTGACAAAAAGATAACAGAGTTCCTCCACACAATACACATTTGCGGGTACGCTGTCAATATAATAAGGATGCACCGCATATTTTCCCATACACAATAAAACTCTGCCCATCTGTATATTTCCTTTCTTTCATACTTTTCATTTCTCCACAAAGTCCCGGAAACCGTTCTCCACAGGCCAATGTCTATCCTGGAAGGCATCTTTTGACGATTCTGATGCGCTTTATTCTTTCAGACCATAATCGTCTGGCTCCATGCCTTTCCGCTGGAGGCAAATAATTCCCCAAATCCCATATCTTCTATCGTCACCTCGGCCTGGTTCACTGCCGTCATTTCAATGTGTATGCCAAGCCTTGTCGCGCTTCTTGGCCGCTCAGGCAGCCCTGCCAAAGTAATGGTTCGGTTTTCCACCTTGCCGCCGGTCATGGGGGTAATTACAAACTCCACCGTATTGCCGCTCTCCAGTATCACATCAAAGTCAGTTGCCGCCTCATACCAGTTGCTTCCCGCGTCCAAAATAGCATAGTAGGAATCCTCCCCCCGGCGCAGCGCCCGCATACCGATATTGGCTTTCAGCTTGTCCGCTCCAAGGTATACATATTCTTTCCATTCCCTGCCGGGATTTAGCCGTTCCATCATCCCATAGCAGGCCCCTTTGCTGTACAGATTATTTCCCTGGAAAACCCTCCGGTTTCTGCACAGGAATTTCAAGGACTCTTTTGCCCAGCCTTCCTTAAACCCATCTCCCAACAAAAAGACCGTAGACACCATCTGGCCCTCTAAGGCATGCCCCGCAAGGCCTCCGAAAAGCTGATCAAGCTCCTCCATCTGCCGGCCTCTGGCGTCCTCATCCTCTTTCCAGACCCTCCGCTCCATCTGTGGATATTCCTTCTGTTCAATCATAACCACCTTAGGCGTTGTCCGGGTATTACATTTAAACCACAGGCTCTTTAGCTGCGTATCATATTCAAATATGATAACATCATTTTTCCACAATTCCTTATTCTGATGCAGGGTATAGGCATAAAAACTCTCCATATGGCTTTGAAAGCAGATATGCTCCGCCTTAAGACTCAGCTGGGCCGCCACCTTCCCAAGCACATTCACCATCCGGGGCGTCAAATCCTCCACGGTAAACATAAACGCTTCTATCTGGTTTAGGGATACCCGCAGGTTAAGGAGCGCCAGGCTTCTTTTTACAAACAAGGTAAGAAGCGCCGCCGGGTCAAAGGCCTCCCCTTCCACTATCACATCCTCCCCCCGCTCTACAAGGGTGAGCAGATCCTCCACCAGAATTCCTTCTTCTTCCCTGGCAAACTTGAGGGCTTCCTTTCCGTAATACCACTGTCCCACACCTTTTCTCTTGCACAGCACCGTGGGAATATTGTACTGCTCCGTGCCCGTCACGGCCGAAACTGTCTCCGGTTCCGTCTCCTCCATCCTGCAATAGCTGATCTGTGCAAAATTCTTGCCCAGGTCGTAGCCCACCACCACTTTTTTATTGTTTTTCTTTCCTAATATTTCCATCCTGTCCTGAAGCATTTTTGTCTCCATTCCATAGTTCTGCTTATCTACTCAAGTCCGCAGTGCATGCTCGAAAAACCTCCGGTTTTCCTCGCTCGCGGGCTTCGCCCT
>CAJUED010000041.1:12371-36000 GCA_910585075.1 uncultured Lachnospiraceae bacterium | reverse complement strand
AGCGCGCCAGATTGTGGCTCTGGAGGCCGAGGGTTCGAGTCCCTCTATCCACCTTATGCCGGAGCTTGTCAGTGGACAGGCGTTGTCTTAAGGATGAGCTTGGTGTTTTAATGGGCTATCGCCAAGCGGTAAGGCACAGGACTTTGACTCCTGCATTCGCTGGTTCGAATCCAGCTAGCCCAGTTATATATGGGCCACTAGCTCAGGTGGTAGAGCACTTGACTTTTAATCAAGTTGTCCGGGGTTCGAGTCCCCGGTGGCTCACGAATGGAAATCACCAAAAGTCCGGTAAATCCAGGACTTTTCGGTGATTTTATTATGTACCTAAATGATTTATTTTTAACAGGTTTATTATAGCATTTAAGCGGATTTGCGGCAGGGCGTTGCCGAAGGAAGATAGGAGCGCCCGGAAAGGAGGAGGCATATGGATATTATGGATTTTATGCGGCATGAACAGCAGGAAAAGTTGGAAAGATACCGGAGATTAAACCGGGATGTGAAAAAGGGGGAAATTCTTTTCACAGGTTCCTCCCTGATGGAACAGTTTCCTATCAATGAGCTTTTGATGACGGAGGGCATGAGTCAGGTAATCTACAATCGTGGGATTGGGGGATTTACCACAGATGACATGCTTCAGTATATGGAGGAAATGGTTTTCGGGACGGAGCCTTCTAAGATTTTTATCAATATCGGAACCAATGATATTGGGAGCCGGGGCTATCAGCTGGAAGTTCTGATGGAAAAGTATGAAAAAATCATTTCCCTGATTCAGACAAGACTCCCCAAGGCTGAGATTAACATGATGGCCTACTATCCGGTGAATGAGACGGATGGGAATATGGAAGATGGGCGCAGGGCGGAGGCATTTGCCACAAGAACGAACGAAAACATCACGATTGCCAATGAAGCGGTGGCTGAGCTGGCGGCAAAAATGGGATGCCGTTTTATCAACGCCAATCAGGGCCTTACGGATGAGCGCGGCAAGCTGAAAAAGGAATTTACAATTGAAGGAATTCATATGTATGCAGACGGATATCGGGTGGTGCTTCATAACCTGAAAGAATATCTGTAAAACTGAATTTATGTACAGGGTGCGTATTTACGAAAAGTCCTTTACGGGACAAGGAGTACCCGGCGGAGCAAAGGAGAATCTTCTCCGGCTGATTTTCAGAAGCGAAGGAAAGGTGGTTTTAATTTGAAAGAAGCGGTTTTAAAAGAGACGCAGTCAAAACAGGAAAATAAGATGGGGGTGATGCCGGTAAACAAGCTGCTTATTACTATGTCACTGCCCATGATGGCCTCCATGTTGGTGCAGGCTCTCTACAATGTGGTGGACAGTATTTTCGTATCAAGGATTGATGAGAATGCGCTCACGGCAGTGTCCCTGGCCTTCCCCTTACAGTCTTTGATGATTGCCTTAGGCACGGGAACCGGGGTCGGTATCAATGCGCTGCTGTCCAAGTCTTTAGGGGAAAAGGATTATGAAAAGGCTGACAGAGCAGCGGTTAACGGTGTTTTCCTGGCGGCGGTCAATTTTGTGATTTTTCTGCTGATTGGAATTTTTGTGACAGGGCCTTTTTATTTAAGCCAGACGGACGACGCACAGATTGTGGCTTACGGGCGGCAGTATCTGTCGATAGTGTGCTGTTGCTCCTTTGGTATTTATTCCCAGCTTGTCTTTGAAAGACTACTGCAGTCCACAGGGAAAACCTTTTACACAATGATTATTCAGGGCACAGGGGCCATCATCAATATTATTCTGGATCCGATTTTGATCTTCGGATACTTCGGACTTCCACGGATGGGTGTGGCCGGTGCGGCTGTGGCTACCGTGATCGGGCAGATAGTTGCGGGAATTATTGCATTTATTTTAAATGAAAAGAAAAATACGGAAATTAAACTGCATTTTAAGGGATTCCGTCCGGATTTCGCCATTATAAAGCAGATTTATCAGGTGGGTATTCCTTCTATTATTATGCAGGCCATCGGTTCGGTGATGACTTACGGGATGAACCGTATCCTGCTGGCGTTCACCTCAACGGCGGCAGCGGTATTCGGCGTTTACTTTAAGCTGCAAAGCTTTATCTTTATGCCGATTTTTGGATTAAATAACGGGATGGTTCCCATTGTGGCATACAATTACGGGGCAGGGAATAAGGACAGGCTGATTAAAACGGTGAAGCTGAGCATTATGTATGCTATGGGGCTGATGATAATCGGATTTCTGGCTTTCCAGATTTTTCCCACCCAGCTTTTCGCGCTGTTCGACGCGTCGGAAACCATGCTTGTAATCGGCGTACCGGCCCTTCGCACCATCAGCTACAGCTTTTTGCTGGCGGGATTTTGTATTATCTGCGGAACCATGTTCCAGGCTCTTGGAAACGGCGTGTACAGTATGATTGTATCTATTGCAAGACAGTTGGTGGTACTTTTGCCGGTGGCTTACCTTTTGTCCCTGACCGGGGATGTGGCGTATGTGTGGTGGGCCTTCCCTATTGCGGAGCTTATGTCAATGGGGGTTTCGGTATTTTTCGTGGTTCGCATTTATAACAAGGTGATAAAGCACATTGGAGAAAATAAGGGAGAATCCTATGCTGCACATTAAATCTCTGGAGGAAGGGCTTGATATCTTTAAGGCGTTGGGGTCTGAGGTACGGATAGAAATCATAAAGATACTTTCAGAAGGCCAGGGCATGAACATGAATGAGCTTGCGGCCAGATTAAACATTACCAACGGGGCGCTGACCGGCCATATGAAAAAGCTGGAGGACTGCGGGCTTGTGGTGGTATCCAATGAATCGGCGGGACACGGCAACCAGAAAAAGTGCTCCGTATGCCTTGATAAGATTCTGATTGATATGGGGCCTTCCGAGGAACTGAAAAATGTTTACCAGACGGATTTGAAGGTGGGGCATTTTTCGGATTATGAGGTGTATCCAACCTGCGGCCTTGCCTCTGCTGACGCTATTATCGGCCAGGTGGACGACAACCGCTACTTTTCCCATCCGGACAGGTACAGCGCGGATATTCTTTGGTTCACCCGGGGATATGTGGAATACGTGATTCCTAATTTTATCCCTTCCGCCCAGAAGATTGACCAGATCACCATATCGCTGGAAATAAGTTCAGAGGCGCCGGGGGTAAATGATATATGGCCTTCCGATATTTCTTTTCTTCTAAATGACAGGAAGATTGCCGCATGGACCAGCCCGGGAGATTTTGGGGACGTGAGGGGACTTTTTACGCCGGATTGGTGGTATCCTAATTGGAATCAGTATGGTCTTTTGAAAAATCTTGTGATTAACAGGAAGGGAACTTTCATTGATGGCCTGCAGGTGTCGGATGTGTCCATTCAGGAGTTTCATTTGGATTACAGAAGCACGCTGAAACTGAAGCTGGAAGTGGAGGAGGACGCGGAGCATGTAGGCGGGCTCACCATATTTGGCAAAAATTTTGGAAATTATAATCAGGATATTTCCGTACACATTAATTACAGCCCTATTGGGGAAAATGAATAGAGAGATGCATTTCCTGAAATATGGGTTTTGTGAATATGCATTTTATAGAATGAAAAAGAGCTTCCGCCGCCAAGTGGGAAGCTCTTTTTACAGGGTATGTTTATGCTGATTTTCAATTTATTTTCCGAGACGGATTACATTCCAGGAGCATTTTGCCATGTTGGTTGTAAAAATGCCATCCTCCAGTTTATAATCTGTTTTATTGTAAGGAGCAACCTTTTCACCGGCTATGGAATTTACCACCTTCATATCGTCATTTTCAAGTGCAAGGTATTCCAGCACCCGGTATCCCTCAAAACACCTTACATCCGCCTCAAAAAGGGCATCCTCTTTGACACTTCTGTTTACGGCAAAGATAGTCACTTCGTCCTTTTCCTCATTGTATACGGCAACGGATTCCACGTCCGTAACATCCTCGTGGTTTTTGCTGTCATGCTTTGTGGAGTTAATCACGCTGCGCAGCGCAACCCCGCGTCCATATTTTGAAGCATGAAGGAAAGGATAGTAGATGGTCTGCTTCCATGCACCGCCGTCGTTTTCGGTCATGATAGGAGCGATTACGTTTACAAGCTGAGCCAGACATGCCATCTTAAGACGGTCAGCATGTTGTAAAAATGTAATCAGAATCAGACCTACGAGGATAGCGTCCTCAAAATCATAAATATCCTCAAGCAAGTGGGGAGCAATCTGCCAAGGGCGGTCCTTCATTTCTTCGTTATCGCTTTCCGTAGCGTGGAACCATACATTCCACTCGTCAAAGCTTAAGTTTAAAGTCTTTTTGCTGCGCTTTTTCGCTTTCACATAATCACAGGTGGCGATTACGGTGTGGATAAAGCGTTCCAAATCCTGGGTTTTTGCAAAGAAATCCTCGGTATCATTTTCTGCGTTCCCATAATAGTTGTGGAGAGAAATGTAATCCACATAATCGTAGGTTTCTTCCAGGGAAACAGCCTCCCATTCCGGGAAAGTGGGCATATCCACGTTGGAGCTGCCACAGGAAACCAGCTCAATGGAGTCATCCATGTACTTCATGGCTTTGGCTGTCTCGGCGGCAAGCCTGCCGTATTCATAAGCCGTCTTATGTCCTACCTGCCAGGGGCCGTCCATCTCATTGCCAAGACACCATGTTTTGATATTGTAAGGCTGGGCTACGCCGTGCTGTTTTCTTAAATTGCTATAATAGCTGTTGGTATCCAGATTGCAGTATTCCAACAGGTTCAGGGCATCGGATACGCCTCTTGTGCCAAGGTTGATTGCCATCATAATATCAGAGCCGGCCTTCTCTGACCACTTTGCAAATTCATTCAGACCAAACTGATTGGTTTCCAGAGTGCGCCATGCCAGATCCAGACGGGGCTTTCTTCCGTCCTTAGGGCCTACACTGTCCTCCCAGTAAAAGTTAGAAACAAAATTGCCGCCGGGATAACGGATAATGGGAACGTCCAGTTCCTTCACCAGTTCAAGTACATCCTTACGGAAACCGTCCTCGTCTGCAGCAGGATGGCCCGGCTGATAAATACCATTGTAAACCGCCCGGCCCAGGTGCTCAATAAAAGAGCCATACAGACGCTTGTCCACCTCAGCAATCTTAAAATCTTTGTCCACGATCATTCTTGCTTTTGCCATACCTTTAATTTACCTCCATTTTATTAGATTTTTCGAAGTGATGTTTATATACTTTAATATTAATATAGGGTAGTTCTTGTGTCAATATAATAATATGAAATAATTTAGGTTTTGCTAAAATATAATTATGAATATCACCACTTACTATAAGGACAGCTATTTTTCTTCATCACCGCCCGCAATTCCACATAACATCCGCACCCTCTGCACATCCCGTCTAAAAGCAAATCGCATTCTTTGCAGACGGAGAGCCGCTTTTCATAAAGCGGCTCGTCAACCTTCAAATCTTCATCCAGATTTGCAATATATAAATGCAGATTTTCAAAATAGGCAGACTGATCCATATCCCGGGTAAGACACTTGCGGCATACACGTTTTGATTCAATCTCCATAAAAACCTCCGTTTATCAAGCTGTTTCTACACACCTCCATGGGGCTCCTTTGTGCAGATCAAATTCGAATGAAAAACGCCCGTGAATTTAAGCATTCTTTACCCGCAGGCTGATGACGCTGCAGGCAGGGGCGGTAAGGAAAATACTGTCGTCTTTTACCTCATAAGCGGTAAAGGGCATTTCTTTTACGGTTTCCGGTGCATCAAAGGTATTGTGGGCATGCATTTCTTCTGTCAGAATGGACGCGGTAATTTCCGCAGGTTTTAACTGCGCAAAGGAAATCACCACCGGAGCATCCTCTGTGGCGGACAGATTATTTAAAGTGATATTCAAATACCCGTCTTCGCTGACAGACACTGATTCATCAAGGAAAGGTACCTGATATTCATCCTCTGCACCGATAATTTTGTTTCCATCTATATAGCTGTCCACCAGTTCGGCATCCTGATGATGTCTGTACATATGGAATACATGATAAGTAGGTGTGAGAAGCATTTTAGGGCCTTCCGTCAGGACAACTGACTGCAGAACATTGACCATCTGGGCAATACATGCCATCTTTACCCGGTCACAGTGCCTGTTGAAAATATTCAGGGAGATACCGGCAACAAGGGCGTCTCTCATGGTATTTTGCTGATACAAAAATCCGGGGTTGGTGCCGGGCTCCACGGTAAACCAGCAGCCCCACTCGTCCACGATCATGCCGATTTTCTTCTCAGGATCATATTCGTCCATGATGGCGCCGTGGCGGGATATGAGTTCGTCCATGTATCTTGCTTTTGCCAGGGTCTTGTACCAGACTTTGTCGTCAAAATCTGTTGCGCTGCCCTTAATGTCCCACCCTTCGGGATGCACATAATAATGAAGGGAAAGGCCGTCTAACAAAAGGCCGCTGCCTGGTTGAGGAGCCTTGAAACAGGTTTCCAGAACCCCTTTTGTCCAGAAATAATCAGCCACATTGGCGCCACAGCATATTTTCCGAACAGGATTTGCCGCATCATACTGTCTCACATAGGTCTGGTATCTGCGGTACAGGTTTCCGTAGTATTCGGGAGTCATGTTGCCGCCGCAGCCCCAGTTTTCATTGCCCACTCCAAAGTAGTCCAGCTTCCAGGGCGCCTCGTGGCCGTTCTTTGCCCGCAGGTCTGCCATGGGGGACACGCCGTTAAAGGTAATGTATTCCACCCACTCGCTCATTTCCTGTACGGTGCCGCTGCCTACGTTGCCGTTTACATAGGTCTTGCATCCCAACTGTTCACACAGCTCAAAAAACTCGTGGGTACCGAAGCTGTTATCCTCGGTGACCCCACCCCAGTGGGTGTTGATCATACGCTTACGGCTTTCTTTAGGGCCGATACCGTCTTTCCAGTGATACTCGTCCGCAAAGCAGCCGCCGGGCCAGCGCAGTACGGGTATTTTCATTTCCTTCAGGGCATCCACCACATCCTTGCGCATGCCGTTTACGTTGGGAATATCGGAGTTCTCACCTACATAGAGTCCCTCATAAATACATCTTCCCAGATGCTCCGCAAAGTGCCCATAAATTTCGGGATTGATGTGTCCTTTCTTTCTTTTTTCGTTGATAACCAGTTTCGCCATAATCCTTACCTCTTTCTTAAATTTCTTTCTCCTAAGGTTTGTTAAAGTATCTGTCCGTAGAAACATTTGTAATTTTACTATAGCAGAACGGAAAGGGTTATTCAATTATTTTATAAATTATATTAAAATATTTTAACAAATTGTGTAATAATTGCAGAAGTTCTATACAAAAAATAACTGTTAGCTTTTCCTTACCATAATATTTATGATAAACTGTTCCAAGAAAGACCCGGAAGAAATGAAAGGGCTATGTTACAGTATTGCAGGACTGCCTGCGATATACGGAAAGCACAAAGACGAAAAAGAAAGGATTCATGATGGAAAAAGCAAAAGTTTATTACACGAATTTACGAACCTCTTTCAATGAGAATCTTCCCCAGAAGCTGGAACGGCTGATGAAAAGTGCGGGTATTGACAAAATTGATTTTCAGAACAAATATGTTGCGATTAAAATCCATTTTGGAGAGCCGGGAAATCTGGCATACTTAAGGCCGAACTATGCGGCTGTTGTGGTAAAACTGGTGAAAAAGCTGGGCGGGAAACCGTTTTTGACAGATTGCAATACGCTTTATGTGGGCGGCCGGAAAAACGCCCTGGATCATTTGGATGCCGCTTATCAGAATGGCTTTTCGCCCTTCTCCACGGACTGTCACGTTATCATTGCGGACGGCCTGAAAGGGACGGACGAGGCCCTGGTACCAGTGGAGGGCGGCGAGTACGTGAAGGAAGCCAAGATTGGACAGGCAATCATGGATGCGGATATCATTATTTCCCTGAACCATTTTAAGGGCCATGAGGCCACAGGCTTTGGGGGTGCCTTAAAGAATCTGGGAATGGGATGTGGTTCCCGGGCCGGAAAGATGGAAATGCACAGCGCCGGAAAACCTTATGTGGAGCAGGAGCAGTGTATAGGCTGTGGACGGTGCATCAAAATATGTGCCCATGACGCTCCTTCCATTACAGACAGAAAAGCGACTATTGACCATGATAAATGTGTTGGCTGCGGCCGTTGTATCGGCGTGTGTCCGGCGGATGCGGTACAGGCAGCAGGAGATGAAAGCAACGATATCTTAAACAGGAAGATTGCGGAGTACAGCAAGGCGGTGATAGACGGAAGGCCAAACTTCCATATCAATCTGGTGGTGGATGTCTCCCCTAACTGCGACTGCCATGCGGAAAATGATATCCCGATTGTTCCTGATGTGGGAATGTTTGCATCCTTTGACCCGGTAGCCCTTGACCTGGCCTGCGCGGAGGCGGTGAACAAACAGCCGGTGATTGCAAACAGTCAGTTAGACCGCATGCCTCATACCCACGGGGATCATTTCTGCGACAGTGCCCCTTCCACCAACTGGAAAACGGGGATTGAACATGCCGTTAAGATTGGCATTGGGACGACGGATTATGAATTGATTGAAATCTGATGAATGGCATAAAATAAGCTCCGGGAGAAATCTCCCGGAGTGTTTTTTAATAAGCTGGCTGGCGGAGTATGACAGCGTTTGATAGAAACTTCTCAATTGTTTAAAATGGAGCTTTGCATATATTTTGTCACTTCCTCGAGAGAAGGTATGGAGGACTGAGCGCCTTTTCGGGTGACCGCAATGGCGGATACGTGGTTTGCAAAAACAGCCGCTTCTTTCAGATTTTTCCCCTGGGCCAGCATAACGGCCAGGGCGGCAGTGAAGGAATCTCCCGCTGCGGTGGTATCCACGGCTTCCACCTTTATGGCCGGAATCCGGCAGACTCCGGTATCCTCCGCATTTAGATACACGCCCTTTTCCCCCAGTGTAACCAGAATATTTTTGACGCCTTTTTCCTTAAGAAGGTCGGCGGCTTTGGAGAGAGCGGCTTCATTGTCGGTTTCAAGGTTATCCAATTTGGTCAGCATTTGAAGCTCTGTCTCGTTAGGCTTTAATATGTCCACATAGTGATAAAGCTCCTCCGGGAAAACCTTTGGAACCGGGGCCGGGTCAAGGATAACCGTTTTGCCCAGAGCCTTTGCTTTTTTGGCGGCGTAGCAGACCGTCTCAAGGGGGATTTCCAACTGAAACAGGATAATGTCCGCCTCCTGCAAGAGGGCCATATGCCGGTCAATGTCCTCACAGGACAGGGTTTTGTTGGCGCCGGAAACCACAACAATGCTGTTGTCGCCGTCACTGTTTACGGTAATCAGGGCAATGCCGGTGCTTTCTTCTTTCCGTCTGATTAAGGGGGAGACATTTACACCGGCGCTTTTTAAACTTTCCGTTAAAATATTTCCGTAGGAGTCATCCCCAACAGCCCCTAACATGGCCACATCTGCGCCAAGACGCCCGGCGGCATATGCCTGATTGGCGCCCTTACCTCCGGGGACCAAGTTCATTTTATCACTTATGATGGTCTCGCCCACAGCGGGGGTGTGGTCAACGGCTACCACCATATCCAAATTCAAACTTCCAATAACCAGTATTTTTTTCATAGAAATCCCTCATGTCGCCGACGGCCCGCAAATTTGGGCGTCAGCACAAATTTGTGATTGAAAAATCTTCAGGAATACATTCCTGTTTTTTCAATTTATCCTTTATTTTGCCAACTTTGTAAATAAATCTTCAAACAGCGGGTCACGGTTGATGCCATAGACATATTTGATAAAATGTCTCCTCCTGTCAAAGGCCCACCGGTCGTCATATTCCGGGATAGGGCTGGGCTCTAAGCGCTCAAACATAAAGCGCCGGTCTAAAAGCCATGCCACAGCGGTAACGTCCCAGATGGCGCGGCTCCAACATTTACTCTGTCCCACAAGCTCGGCCTCCCGGACAGTGTTTTCAAGCAGATAATCGCACAGGGCATTTTTTCCCTTCAGCCAGTAGGTCAGTTCCGGGCCTGTAGTGGTAAAGGTGGACACCACGCCCATACAGGGGAGCTGCACAAGTGGAACCCCGCAGCCGAATACAATTCTTGCGGCGGCGACATCCTGATACAGATTAAACTCCCGGTTATTATGCCAGTCGTGGGCGTTTCCTCCAAGCCAGATGACCACGATTTTGTGTATGATTGCAGGCTCAAGCAAAATAGCGGAGGCAATATTGGTGATGGCGCCGATTGCAACCACATAAAGAGGATTGTCGTCCGCTCTTTCCATTGCCCGACGCACAAGGTCCTGGGCGGCAGGTGAAACCACAGGCTCCTTTTCATTTGGCAGATAAGCCGTTGAGCCTCTGTAAGTGACCTTTTCAAATTCCGGACGCTCCATCAATTTCAGAACCTTTAAAATCTCATGATAGCTTTTTTCCATGCCGTCACCGGGCCCCTGGGAATGATGGTTGTAAAAGGGAGCCGCATAGATGGCCTTTAGATTTAACTTTTCATTTGACTTGATTAAGTATGCCAGGGCAAACTGGTCGTCAATTTCGTTGTAAGTGTCCGTGTCCAAAATGACGTCCACGGTTCCTTTTGGCTTTTCTAAGCGGGCGATAAGCCGGGCGTCGTCGATTGTTTTTTTCAGGGGCTTAATACCAATGATTTCGTCCCAGTCCTGAATTGTCTGTGTTTCGCTCATGTAATCCCTCCATTCTTGTTTCTCCTGAAAGTGCAGATATCTTCCTGGGCATCCTCATACCAAAGCATCCGACAGTAATTTGACAGAGAAACAGGTAATGTTCATTGTATGATATGGTGTCAATTCGGCCTTGCTTCACTGCTACGGTATCCGGTCATCCTGAATCGCTTTGAGATGGGCCGGATACTTAGGGCCACTACTCTTTGGTACGGTCAGCGCAGTAAATGCGCAGGCCTGTCAGGCCTGTTCCGTTTAGTTATATGATATCATATTAACCTGCGTTGCACCAGTTGATTCCTTTCCTATCTGTTTTTGAATAGTACACTGATTTTTCCGGTTAAGCAGAGGGAATGGAAAGGCATAAAACTCTCAACCTTGACAAAATATATATTGATACATATAATGTATGCTAGCAAACTAAAAAGAGGTGAAACTTTTGCATACCGCATTTGGACTGAAAATTAAACATCTTAATAATCTGATTACAAAAAAAGTTTATGCACTATTTACGAATGATGAATACCCTTTTATCAGTCATTCCGGTTTTTTAGTCATTGATTATCTATATGAAAATAAGAATCATGAAGTTACACAAAAGGATATTGAAAAAGCTCTTGTAATCAATAGAGCCACTACTTCCAAAATGCTGCTTCTTTTGGAACAAAAAGGGTTTATTTCGAGAATGAATAGTACAGAGGACGCAAGAAAAAAAATTGTTGCCTTAACTGAGCGTGGAAAGAATTTCCGAACGCACAATCTTATAAAATCAGAAGAATTAAACCAATTTTTTTCAGAAGTTTTATCAGAGGAAGATTTTATAGCCTTTGACCGGCTTTATGAAAAACTGCGTAATGCTTTAGAAGAATAAAAATGGAAATGAGCTATATTTTCTTTTTTATCCTCTTATAGTTTGCTTGCAAACAAATATTATAACAGGAGGAAATAACATTGAATAACAATACAAATGTCTTTGAAAGTCTTAGTGTGCCAAAAGCATTATCAAAATTTATTCTGCCTGCTGTAATCAGCCAGCTTGCAACACTAATACTAAACTTAACAGATGCCTTTTTTGTAGGCAGGACAGGGGATACGTTCCAAATTTCTGCAATGACTGTTACACTCCCTTTGGTTATGACAATGACTGTAATCGCTACAATTTTTGGTGCAGGAGGAAACGCAAATGTAGCTGCTTCTCTGGGAACAAAAAATCCTAAGAGGGCAAAAACATTTTCCGTATTTGCCATATATACAGCAATCACTGTCATTGCCGTGATTTCCTTAATCATCTTTCTGTTTGAAAAACAACTTTTGGGGATTTTAGGCGCAGACGAAAATTCTTACGGATTTTGTCAAGGATATGTCCTTTGGGTTTTGCATGTAGCATGTGTCCCTATGGTCTTTTCACAAGTAATGGCTCAATTATTTACGGCAGAGGGAGAAACAAAACTTGCAGGTATTGGAATTGCCGGAGCAGGATTACTGAATGTGGTTCTTGACCCGATATTTATTTTTGTTTTCAAACAGGGAATTGCGGGGGCAGGTATGGCTACTTGTATCTCAAATTATTGCTCTATGGCATTTTTCTTATTCCAATATTACAAGAGACGAAACGTGACTGTTATTGCCCTTAATCCACGGGGATATTCTGCTAATAATGGTATTTGCAAAAGTGTACTGTCTATTGGCATTCCGGCAGGATTGAGTATTTTTCTGATGAACTGCGTAGATTTCCTGCGTAATTACTTATTAGGTATACATGGGACACAGGCGGATCTTGCTGCATGGGGTGTTGTTCAAAAATTGGGAAACGCATTTCTGCAAATTGCTATTGGTATTGAGCAAGGTGTCCGTCCGCTGATTTCATACAATTATAACGCTGCTTTGGGAAAACGCACAAAATCCCTTATCAATGGTTCAATGGTTGTTATGGGGATATATACATTAGCGTGTTTTTGCTTTGTCATGCTGTTTCCAAATGCAATGGTTCGTTTATTTTTACCGATTGCAGATGTAATGCCAGTGGCAGTAGGTTTTCTCCGTATCTACATTTTCAGTATTTTCGGGATTGGCTTTTTAGAGTTGTTTAATGCTATTTTTCAAGCAATGGGACAATGGAAAACCGCTACGGTTGGTATTGTGATTGGTAAGATTGTGTTAATGGTTCCGGCATTGCTTATTTTCTCCAAAATATGGAATGTGACCGGAATAATCGCCGCACAGCCATTTGCTGAAACACTAACCGTTGTTATACTGGCAATTGCATATATACGATTTATATGCAAAAAAAAGGAATTATTTAACTGAAATATATATTTACCGATTTCTTTTATGGTTTGGTTATCATTTTTCAGACGATACAATCATAGGAACATTACAGTTAGGTGGTGGTAGCATGGGAAAGATGTATAAAAACCGTGTTAGGTATCGGTTACAAGTTTGATGCACAAGCACCGGGAAATAAAATTTATATTAAAAGCTGACAACTCTCCAGCACCCGATACCCAGATACGAATGGAAAGACTTTCCAACGAAGAAAAACATTTCACGGAAGAAAGTCTTTCCATAGATAAAATAAGGCTGACAGTAACCAATATCTACCCCGCCTTTCAGAAAAAATCAGAGCAGGAAGTCCGACAGGAAATTTCCACAAGGCTTTATCAGATTTTTAAGAAATATGCGTAAGATACTTGAAAAACAGCCCCCTAAACGGTATGATTTGTTTGATATAAAATTCCATAGGAAATGATTTTACAGGTTACAATGCCTGCTATCTCTACAAGGGTACGGTTTCCAGCACAAGAAAGCAATGTGACCTGTCCGATAAAGAAATTGTCCTTGCACCGCATAAGGGCTTTATCCCCTCGAAAACATGGCTTGCCTGTGTGACTGACACTGGCGAAGCACAGAGGAATATGACTAAAAAAATCCGTTTGACACAGATTGAAGCACACATTTTGAGGGAAATAAGATGATTTTTACTTTAAACTTCCCGTTTCGGTGAAACAAATCTTTGGAAGGACTGGAAGGTACGGCGGAGGTATCGTTATGAGAATAATTAACTTAATTGAAAATACGGAAGGCAGGAGCGGCTGCTTATCTGAGCACGGCCTGAGTTTTTATGTGGAAACAAAAAAGCACAGGATGCTTGTGGACACAGGTGCGTCCGATGCGTTTCTTCAAAATGCACAAAAGCTTGGGGTGGACCTGAGAACAGTGGATTTGGTGATTTTAAGCCATGGACATTACGACCATGGCGGAGGGATTCTTGGCTTTGCAGGCGTGAACCCGGACGCGAAAATCCTGATGCAGAAGCTGGCCGGAGAGGAGTACTACCATAAAAATGACGAGATGGAGAAATACATAGGGATAGATTCACGGATTATGGAGCTTCCCGGGGTGGTGCTGATGGAGGGGGACAGGGAAATAGATGATGAAATTTCCGTTTTTACCAATGTGACAGGGCGAAAACTGTGGCCCTCCGGAAACAGGGAGCTTAAGGTGAAAAGGGATGGGGCTTTCTATCAGGATGAATTTTTACATGAACAGTATGTTGTGATTACCGAAGATGGCAAAAAAGTTTTGATGTCTGGCTGCGCCCACAATGGTATTTTGAATATCCTTGAAAAATACAGGGAGATTTATAGGGCAGCTCCGGATGCGGTAATCAGCGGTTTCCATATGAAAAAGAAGAATTACACGGAGGAAGATATAGAGACTATAAAAGAAATTGCCGTTCGGCTGAAAAAGTGGGACAGCATATTTTACACGGGACACTGCACGGGGGAGCTGCCCTATCAGCTGATGAAAGAGATGATGGGGGAGCAGCTTGTGTATGTGCACAGTGGGGATGAAATCCAATTATTTCAGGCAGCACATTACAGATATTAAAAATTATCTGATTGCGGAATTGGATATAAAGGTTGAAAATTAAACATAAAACCCTAAAAATTAATCTTCTAATCAGCCTCAAAATAGTTACACTGTTCAAAGAAAACCCCTACGGCTAATTTTACTATTTATGAGAAGCAAAATGAACAGTAACCAGGAAATCATTGATACGAGGAGTCCTGATTTCAAACCGGGAGTACAATATTTCCAAATAACTGTATGCTCGCCTGCCGGTATTTCAACAGCACAAAATCCAATATTTGCCTTTATGATGGGGGTTTCGTTTTTATCAACATAGCATTTCCAACCACTGCTATAGGGAATACTCATAAATAAAAGTTTATCAGTTTCTGGGTGTATGGTTCCGCTGATTTCATTTCCTGTTATTGTGAGATTTTGTAAACAAACTTCTTTTCTGTCTTGATATATTTCCGCATAAGTAGAAATATCCAGTGCCCTTAATTCTATTGTATCAAGGGAATATATGCCATCACTGGGAAAAAAGATGTCTATACTTTTTTTCTTCAGAAGTTCAGGTGTCAGTGGAACCTTTACCATAAAAGTATTATTTTGTCCGGAATAACTTCCCAATGGGCGCAGACGTATTTTTTTACCTTCAATATCTATATCCTGATATATTTCATCTTCCATATATATAATGCTGTTAAAATATAAGTAATATTCTTTTTCCGCAGAGAGCTCGGTTTCATTTAATGGAATATGGATTATACTGTTTGGATTAACAGTTAAAATATTGTCGGCAGTATGAATATTTTCATATGTTGGAGTGATTTCAATTTTTTGCCATTGATGTGTTAACTGTGTTTCCTGAATTAGACTTTTACTTTGGGGGGGGGTATCCAGTGTAAGAATATCAATCAGGGCGGCATTGCGGTCCAAAACATCTTCATTTTGCGCATCTTCAGTTAAAATATAAGAGTCGAAGGTAAAGCCTAACGGTAGTACATAAGGATTTGCATATACTTTTTGAGCTTCTATAGTGTCAGTATAGCTTCCTACCGATAGTAACATTTCAAGAGATAATCTGCTGTCTAATCCTGTAAAGGTAAATGAAGAACCTTCAATGCCAGGGGACACAATATATTCATTTAAAAAGTAATAAATACTTGGATTGGTAATAGAGTAATAGGAGGACGTTCCGTTTGCATTTATAATTGTTCCGGCATTTTGACAAGTGTCATAGATATCTGTTCTCAATACATCTTTATTTAAAGAATCTGCTTTTGCATACTGGGCAAATTTACTGTCAGCAATATGTTCATATGTATCTCCACTTAAAAACATTGCGGAAAATCCTTTTCCCCCTACAAATACAGGATAATTATTAAAAACACCAACTAAAATAACACCCGTTATTGCCAGTATAGATAATAGTCCCTCTGTTGACAAGAGAGGCAATTTCACTTTTTTCATAAGGACATAAAGAACACTTGACCAGCTTACCCCCACTATAAGTATCCGAAGCATGGTTTGTATGTTTACTCCATTCATTGCAAATGAAGCGGCAATCCAGACAGTAAATATGAGAACCGGAAGAATCAAACAACGATTAGATATATGCTCTAATTCAGGGAGGATTCGGGCAATTATGGATGCAATAAGAAAGTATAAAAGAAAAAGCCAGCGTTCTGTTGAATAAGAGAATCCATTCATGATGCTTCCGGTTATGGGAAGACAATAGCTGACACCTAATAATAAGAATAAAATTTTTGATTCCGTATATTTATGTGTAGAGTATATGAATATAATGCACACCACGGCGATAGCGCACAGACCAAGCCCACTGCCGTATCCAGGAGCGGTTAATAAGCCTTCCAGCCGTTCACACCATGCTTTTATGGGGTATAGTTCTATGATTTTTCCTAATGAAAAGGAAGTTTCTTCACTTCTTGGAGACTTCAAAAATTCTAATAAAACAGGTACAAAGAAAAAAGAAGCCATTCCTATGCCTAAAAGATACTGCCATACTGCGTTGCAGGCGCAAAAAATAAACTTTTTCAATTTTTTTCTGTTTAAAACAAAAAATCTGACCAAAAAATAAATAATACCAAAAACAGTTTCCATATATAAAAAATAAAAACCATTTAAAGCCTGTATAAATATGGATAAAATCAGTACTTTTGATATTTTCCATGTTTGGTCAGCTTCTATCAGCATATCTAATCCAAGTATAAATAAAGGCAGAGTTACCTGCGCAAGCATAAAAGTTGGAAATAAAAGGCCAAAAGAATAAGTGAAACCACTGAATGCATAGAAAATTGATGCTGCCAATAAAGCAGGAGAAGACAATTGATGATATCTGCCCCATATAGAAAAAGAAATTCCTGCAGCATAAATTTTTAAAAGAATAGTTAAAGTCAGGAATACTTCAGACGATTGTTTTGATGCTAAAAATGCGGTTATATAAAAAATATCACCTAAACCATAGTAATTCAGGGTAGTGATAATATCATTTCCAAAACCGATAGAAAAATCGAACATAGGAATGGAATTGCGATGAATCAGACATTGAAAGAATTCTTTGATGTATTGACTGATATATGTATATGTAGGATAAAATTGATTGTAGCTGTCAGCCGCGGATACCAGGTTATTTCCGCGAAGCAAAAATGGCAAAAAAACAATCAGAGAAACAATAAAAAATGCTATTGTATATGAAATGTAATATTTTACTTTTCCGGTTTCTTTTTCGTGATACATCACAGCTAAATTACACCTTTCTGTACCTGACATTATGTTTTCGCAAAAAAATAGAATAGAAGTTAACATATGCGAATCGAAGGTATTATATCAAAGAAGTAAGAGATTGCCAAGAAAAATGGAAATAATTCTTTAAACTTTTAGTTTTACAGTGTATTTCCCATCACTCTCTCGCACAATGCAAAGAGGCAGCAGGCCATATTCCGTAACTTTATATCCGTCGGAAGTTGGGGATACCGTAAAGCTTGCCATGCCGCCTTTGACGCAGGAATTCTCAGGCTGGGCGCTGATGAAATTGCCAATGGAATAGTAGACCAGCATTTCATGGCCGGCCTCATCCTTAAGAAGCTCACAGGGCTGTAAGGTGTGGGGATGGGTGCCCACCACCACGTCAACCTTGCTCTCCAGAAAAAGTTGTGTCCATTTTTTCTGAAACTCATCGATATCTGAGGAATTTTCCGTACCCCAGTGGACAAACACAATGATAAAATCCGCTTTGTTTCCTGCGCTTTTGATATCGTTTCTGATTTTTTCTTCATCATCCAGCAGATGAACCATATTGGGATTTTCTTCCGGAATCTTGATGCCGTTAGTGCCATAGGTATAGTTGAGGAGGGCAAAGCGGATGCCGTTTTTCCGAACAATCTCGTAAGGACGGTAGGCGGTTTCGTTTTCTGTCTGTATGCCCAGACACAGAATATCATGGGAGTCAAAAAAGTCTTTTGTGACCTGAATGCCGTAAGGGCCCTGGTCAAGGGCATGGTTGGTTGCGCAGGTTACCACCTCAAAGCCAGCGTCTGCAATGGCCTGCCCCACACCGGCAGGAGTCCCGAACCTGGGATAACCGCTGTAATCTGAGGGGATATCTGTAAACGGGGTTTCCTGATTCATGACGGAAATGTCGCTGTCTGCAATGAGGGCTTTCACATTTTCAAAGAGAAAACCAAAGGAAGGGTCGTGATAAAGGCCGTATCTGTATATGGACTCATGAAGCAGATTGTCGCCGAAGACGGCGAAGGATACCTCCGTATCCTGCCTGGTAAAGCCCCAGGAATCCCATACCCAGCTGCTGACAAGGCCGTCAGTGTCGGTCAGCAGAAGGCGGCCGGGAGTAAACTTTATGTTGTCTGCAGTTCTGGCTGCAGTATGCTGAAATGCCGGGGGATTGTCTGTAGAATGACTCCCGGCCGAATGATTCCAGGCAGGATCATCCGCAACAGAATTGCGTATCTCTTGGTTTGTGGCAGAGGATGAGCCAGGCGCAAAGTCCATATGGGCCACATCCTGTCCAAGGTAAGAGGACATCCACTTGGGCGCAATTTCCCCTTGTTGATATTCGTACACGAAAATATGTTGGGACCACTGCTTTTCGTCTTCTTTTACCCAGAAGGGTCTGTAGCTGCCATAGCGTCCCCTTTTCCAGCAAAGAAGGATTAACTCCTCCTCCCTATCATGGTCTATGTCACAGGAGAGCACCTGCTGAATTTTTAAGTTATCGGGGGAGGCCCAGATAAGAGAATCATTATGCGTGATGCGGACGGATTTGTGCTTTAATTCAATTTCACCGGAAAGCGGCTGGGCGTAAAGGCTTGCGTTTTCCCATGGAATCCATTTGGGCAAAAAGAAACCGCTGCGCCACAGAACGCTTCCCACGGCGTATAAGACGGCGCCGGCACAGGCCAGCGCCATAACTGATATCAATATATTTTTTAAATGTCTTTTCTGCATAAATGTAATTTGTATACTGTTATAAGCATAAGGGCAAAGCCCGTTGTATGTTTAATCAACCCGGTAGCTTTCCGTCCACTCCGGTTTTTCCACAGGAATCTCATAATTGAGATAACCTTCCTCATCAGGCTGCAAGCCCACCATCTGCCGCCACTTAGAATCCGTCAATCGGTCATCCAAAGGCCAGGCAAATTGATAAAATGAGTATACGGTACCCTTTGCGATTTTCAGTTGTCCGTCAACCTTTATCACAACCAGAATATCGGAAGGGGTATCGGTGGCAGCCTCAAGGACAGCCCCGTTAGGGTCAGTTGCAATATCCACAACGACCGCCGCCGGATATTCCTGGGTAGTGATAGAATCCGAGGCTCCTTCATTTTTGATGGCATCATACCAGAAGTGCTCAATGGTGCCGCCGTAGTAGCGGATAAATTCATATTCATCATCGGTCAAAAGCTCATCCTTAAGCTCTTTACCTGAGATTTCCAGCAGTTGACCGGCAATCTGAGATAGACGCTCAAGATTTTCTTTATCCTCCGGGCTTATGAGTCCGTATGCTTCAAGGCCCTGGGCCGTCTGATCCGCCAGGGAAACGAATCTTGCGTATACAAGGGGCTCCGGCTCTACATAGCCACGGTCGTCCATTTCCTCCTCACCGCCGCCCATTTCCGCCAGCACCTGTTTGGAATATAGGATGGTGTCATGCTTTAATTCCGTAAGGCTGCCTGCAAAGCACTCAAGGTCTTTCTTAAGCCAGTTCTCACTTTGCATGAACATAGGATATCCTTCACCCTTAACCGAAAGCAAAGGACGGAGGGTGTTAAGCCACATGGAGTATAAGCTTGCAGACCAAAGGGCATCATTTTCCTCTGAAAGGGCCCCTCTGAGCAGCTCCATATTTCGGGAATAATCAGGATAATCCGCCGCACCTTCCTCGTTCAGAATCCCAAGGGCAGTATCGCTGCCAAGGGCCGCGGGCACATCAAGGACATCCGGAAGCATCCGCCGGGAACCACTGCTGTTTTCTCCCACTCTCTGATAAATCAGGTTTTGCATGATGGCGGCGTCAATGGTAAAACGTTGCCCCATAAACCGAAAGCCGGGAATGGTGTTGTCGTCCCCCTCCTCGATGGGAATGGAATTAATCTGCGGGGCGGGCAGGGAACCTATTTCGTCCTGAAATTGCTGAAATACCTGGTCGTCCTCCATAAGCAGCTGAAGGGTAAGTTCTTTTCCGGAGGTCTCCCGGATGGCAGCAGCGTATTCATACACACTGTTGTCGTCGCTGGCACCTGCAAAAAAGGAGGTTGCCGCATAGATGGAATCCCAAAGCTGATGGGCTTTTGCATTGCCTAAAAGGGCCGTGGTCATCAAAAGGGCGCTTCTGTTCATATCTTCATTATCCTGAGGGAAATGAATGCGGCCATACCACATCATTGCCTTGAAATAACGCTCAAGCCGGGCGTCGCCTTCATAATATCCCCGGGGAATGTACTGGGTATAATCCTCCTCGCCCTGGACAATCTCAGACCGGAGAATGGCGTCTGCCTGGTTGATATGGTCAAGTTCCGCGGCCACAGGGTCTTTTACAGAGTCAGGCACCTCCGTGCCATCATCCAGCAGCTTTGCCCCTACGGCAAAAAAGGCAACATTGCGCTCCGCGGCGGATTCCCACTTACTGCCTTTTAGCTGCTCATATTGAGATATGCTTTCCCCGAGCATCTGCTGGCTTAACTGTCCCAGATAGTCGGAGAGATAATTTCTCTCTATATTTTTCAGCAGATAGCTGAAATACAAATGGTAGGTGTGCATCAGGGAGTCCACAGTGATGAAATTGGGAATGTAGGCGTAGCGGTTCATTTCATACACCTCAAAAAACTCACGCCAGCCGCTTCCGCGCACCACAAACCCGTCCTGAGCCAAATGCTGCTTTACGTCGTCTTCCAGATAAAACCGGTCTAAATTTGAAATGTTGCTCAAATCAGGATTGACTTTATAGGCTTCCACGCAGGGAACCACATTGCCGGCATCTGCGTCCGCATTGAATCCGGCTGTAATAATGGAAGGCTTTTTATCTGAAAAATATTGGGCGCTGGTGTCGGAGGCTCCGTCCGGGGTGCTATTGTTTTCCGAATCTCCATCAGGGGGCTGAGCGTTTGCGCCGGAAGATAGGGAGGCGTCCGGGGAGATGGGGCCTGAGATGGAAGAATCCGAGTTGCCATCAGCCTGTTTTTGGAAAGAGCACGCGCTTAATGTGCTTGCAATGATACTGAAAGATAATAGGGATGCTATTAGGAATTTTGTTTTTGCTTTTATCATGACAACCTCCAGGTTTGAAAAATGCATCTAAATCTGATTTTATTATAGGAGCTTCTTGTAAAAAATCAATCCTTCTGCATTATAATACACTCAAAAATCCAGCCGCTATGCGGATGCCGTGTATTTTATGACAGAATTGATTGATTTCATATAAAAAGACTAAAGAATACTCCCGGGGAGAACGATATATCTATCGTCAAAAGGGGAGCTATGGAAAGCGCATTTTCAAAGGATTGAAGCTTTGATGGTGCGCTTTTGCTGTATAAAAAGTATCGTTAAATCAGCTGTTGTATAAGGTAAGGAAGCGGAGGACAAAGCCTTTTGCGGAAGCAGTGACTTGAGAGGGGGGAGGTAAAATGACAGGCAACGATTTTTTTGTAAACGGAATGACCAGAGCATACGTCGGCTTTCTGCAAAGCCAGCTTGCAGGCACACAGACAAAAGGGGTTATGGGATTTAAGAACACGGTTGAAGGGTTAGAGAGCAGCGGAAAAACAGGAGGGATAACCACAGAGGATATGACTCTTGAGGAGTATAAGCAGTATATCTATCAGAAAATATCCGCCCTCCCCATGCACCCGTCTCAGGCCATGAGTTCTGTTTCCATTCACATTACGGATGAAGGGTTTGAAGCCATGAAAAAGGACCCTTCCTATGAAAAATGGGTGCTGGACACGTTACGGGCTAATTTTGCTTTTAACGACCCCTGGACCGGCGTCTGCGGAGGAAGTTTTTCCGTACATCGTTTTGGAAAAACAAAAGAGGAATACCGCGGGCAGGGCTGGTATATGGGGTATCAGAATGGGAAGGCCAGCAGTATTTTTGACGAGGAATCCGAGGAAAGCTTCTGGGAAAAACGAGTGAAAAGGCACAAAAAATATATGAAACAGCTAAATGAAGCGGCCCAGGAAGAAAAGATTATGGGTAAGGTGTTAAAGGAGGCGGCCGTACGGCGCGGGGATTATGAAGGGATGTTTGCGGCGGAAGATATGGCCCAGTCAATCAGCCTTGCAAAGCTGCTGCTTAGCCCGGAGCTGCCGGAGGGCTGACAAAAGCCGGATGCCTTACGGAGCATGGCCGGCGGCCATTGGTTACAAAAAAATATCTTTTTGTTACAAAAGAATTTTATCTTTTTCAAAAAAGGCCGATATAAATATATATGACGGAGGGGATAGGCTAAAAAATAAGCCGGATAGCTTATTTTTTAACCAACAAATTTGTGCTTGCAGCCAAATTTGCGGGCTATTGGCAGCATAGAGGGATGATATTTTGTCCGCGTCCCCAATTTACTGACAGAGGAAAGGACATGGTTACCAGGATATGCTTCGAATTGCCGTTTGTGATGATGAAAAAAGCATGGGAGAATATCTGAGACAATTGATAGAAAGAGGGACCGCGGACAGGAAAAACTGCCGGGTGGAGGTGTTTTCCTCGGGAGAGGAACTGCTGAAGAACGGAAAAGGATTTGACATTTATTTTCTGGATATTGACTTAAAGGGAATGAGCGGGCTTGATATGGCCAGAACCTTAAGACAGGAGTCCGAGGCGGTCATTGTGTTCGTGACAGCTCTTAAAGAATATGTTTTTGATGCTTTTGAAGTGCAGGCCTTTCGGTACCTGCTAAAACCTATAGACGAACAAAAATTTTTCCGGGTACTGGAGCAGGCCATCGAGGAATGCAGGTCGGGAAAGTACGCAGAGCCTTTGGTGATAAGAGTGAAGGGGTTGTACCGCAACATCCCTAAGGACAATATTTTGTATGCGGAAAATGATGGCAGAAAGATTGTGCTTCACTTGAAGGAGGAACAGATTTCCTATTATGCAAAAATGAGCGAGCTTGAGGAAATGCTGGGAGGCGGCTTTTTTCGCTGCCACAGGGGATACCTGGTGAACCTTAATGCGGTGGAAGGATATGATACGGGAAACATACGGATGAAAAACGGAGAGACCATTTTAATGGCGAAGCAAAAGTACAGCGCTTTTGTGGAAACCTATATGGGGTTCCTGCGCGGGAAAATATGAGGTGGATAGAAAAGGAGCCGTATTGAAACAGCCGTCGGAGACAGGATTGCCATTTAAATTACATACATATGCCAATAAGCTGACGCACAAGGTCAGGCAGGGCATGGAAAACGGAATGACAAAAATGCGTGTAAAGAAATAGAGTTTTCAGACCGATATAATTACGGAAGGGGAAGGAGAATGACATATGAGTACCAAAATTAATTCACTGATCATGCAGAACAGACTGCTCAGCCAGGCCCATTCAAGGGCAAGAACCCAGAGCGTTGCAACAG
>CAJUED010000041.1:0-12361 GCA_910585075.1 uncultured Lachnospiraceae bacterium | reverse complement strand
ATAAGAACAGCGCGCTTGAAGGCGTAAAAAATAAAGCGAATGCGCAGAATAACAAGGTAAGCGAAGCGGACCTGAAAACAAAGGAAAATTACACCAACATGAAGGGTGCGGCGGAGAATGTGAAAAAGCACGCCAAGAATCTTCTGCTCTGGCCTGAAAAGGACTGGGATGAAATGTCGGAGGACGAGATTGCCGAGTACAAGGTAGAGGTGCGCAAGGAGACCGTCTCGCTGATTGAAGACTACAATGCAATGATTAAGAGCATGAACGACGAGCAGGGCAAGGTCAATGAGCTTTACTTAAAACAAATGATGGGCTACTTCAAAAATGCCCAAAAGGATTTGGAAAAGCTTGGCATCACCCAGAAGGAGGACGGTACCCTTTCACTTGATCAGGAGCTCTTAAAGGAAGCGGATGCGGAAACCTTAAAGAAGGTTTTGGGTTCCGAAGGCAGCTTCGTGGATGATATCGGAAAACGCGCTGAGAACGTTATATCCAATGCGGAAACGAACCTGGCGGTAGTGAATAAAAGCATATATGCAGGGAATTACAGTTATAATCAATATGGGAGCGACATTTTTGACACATTGCTTGGAGGAAAGTATAATTCCAAAGGTTGAGGCTGTAAAGAATGTTTCTATATATGAGTGGCCCGGGAGAGAAATCTCCCGGGTTTTCAAATGCACAGGGCAGCATATGGAAATATTACATTAATAATTGGTTTGATGCACTTCAAAATAACTTTGGGGATGATTGCAGGTAGGGCAGATTTCAGGCGCATTTGTGCCCACAACAATGTGCCCGCAGTTACGGCATTCCCATACTTTTACTTCACTTTTTTCAAATACGGCTGCTGTTTCCACATTCTTTAACAGGGCGCGGTAACGCTCCTCGTGATGTTTTTCAATTTCGCCTACAAGCCTGAACTTTGCCGCAAGCTCGGGAAATCCTTCCGCCTCAGCGGTTTTGGCAAAATTTTCATACATGTCCGTCCACTCATAGTTTTCACCGTCTGCGGCTGCGGCAAGGTTTTCTTTGGTGTCACCGATGCCGCTTAGCTCTTTAAACCACATCTTGGCATGCTCTTTTTCGTTATCTGCCGTTTTCAGAAAAAGTCCGGCAATCTGTTCATAGCCCTCCTTTTTGGCCACGGATGCGAAATAGGTGTACTTATTTCTGGCCTGTGACTCTCCGGCAAAGGCCGCCTCCAGATTTTTTTCGGTTTGTGTTCCTGCATACTTTGTTGTTTTCATATAGTTTTCCTCCTTTGTGGTATTGAAATTTCCTGACGGGCACATTTCGGACAGAGATAGAATACCTTCAGATCATAGGAAAGAATGCCTTCTCCAAGCTGCTTTTCCAGATCCTGGGTCATATCGCTGAAAGTGATGTCCGACAGAGCCCCGCATACCTTGCAGATAAGGTGGTCATGCTTCCTGATTTTGTCGTAACGATCGGGAGAACCTTCCAGCGACAGTTTTCGGACCAGGCCGTCATGGTATAAGGCGCTCAGATTATTATATACGGTTGCCTGAACGACCTTTGGCTCCGTTTTTTTTAGCTCTAAAAAGATTTGTTCCGCTGTCATATGCTCATTAGACTGATTGATTAAATCCAGTATCCGCTTGGCGTATCTGGTCATCTGTTCACCACCTTATATTTAGAATTATTTTAATTATAACTCATTTTATTTTTTTGTCGAGGGTATATACACAATTTTATAAAATTTGTGCTAAAATGTACGTGATGGCAATGAGCAGTGCGCAGACGAAAGATGAAAAAATGGCAGCTTGCTGACATTTTTTTCAGATTATTTCAATAAGCTGGCTCGCGGAGCGTGACAGCGTTTGATTGTATAGGGCGAAGCCCGCGAGCGAGGAAAACCGAAGGTTTTTCGAGCGCGTGCGCTGCAGGGCACATCAGTGGAAGAATTGAATATTGAAACGAAAGGAACGAAAATTATGAAAAGAAAAGCAATTTGTCTTTTCGCCGCCGCTTTGCTTGTGGCTTTGACAGCAGGCTGTGGCTCAGGAAAAGGAAATGCAGGAGAAAGCCAGGCAAATCAGGAAGAAGCCGGGAAGGCGCAGGGAGAAGACCAGGAAGCTTTGGAACAAGCCGATGAAGGGGGAGAAGTGACAGATTTGGCGGATGATGCGGCAGAAGCTGGGACAGAAGAAAACAGCCAGCCGGAAAATGAAGGCGGCGAGACCCTTTTATCCGGCAAACACTATGTGAATATCAACATTAAGGATAAGGGAACCATCAAGGTGGAGCTTGATGCGGACAGCGCGCCGATTACCGTCACCAATTTTGTCAATCTGGTAAAGGAAGGTTTTTATGACGGTCTGACCTTCCACCGTATCATAGGTGGTTTTATGATGCAGGGAGGAGACCCTACAGGTACCGGCATGGGAAGCTCGGATAAGACTATCACCGGAGAATTTGCAAATAACGGTGTGGACAATCCCATTTCTCACACAAGGGGAACCATTTCCATGGCACGTTCCGGTCAGCCGGACAGCGCCAGCTGTCAGTTCTTTATCATGCATCAGGACGGAACCTACCTGGATGGAGATTACGCCGCTTTCGGACATGTGACGGAAGGGATGGAGATTGTGGATGATATCTGCGAAAACACCACAGGCCAGGACAGAAACGGCGTGGTTCCGGAGGAAAACAGGCCGGTAATTGAGAGCATTGAATATGTAGAATAACCGAAGCGAAACATCAAACGCAGTCTCGCGGTGCGAGCCAGCTTATTGGATGGAAGGGAGCCGTATGTGGAGACAGTGCACGGCTCCTTTTGTACACTTTATGGTAGAAAAGAGATATTGTTTCATGAAAAAGCTTTATTTGGATATGACGAAAAACAATACCTGCAGTTCAATATTCATGAAAGATACGGAAATTATTCGGACAGGGACGACGGTTTATTCCATGCCTGCCTCCGCCAGGAATGCCGAGTATCAAAGGCTTGCGGATGAATATGATGTTCATTTTATTTTTGATGATGTTAAGGTGCGGGCGGATATTTACACAATTCCCTGGACAGACATTATGGCAACGGACAGCCAGGGCGGCTATATTGTCACGGTTGGGGAAATGAGCGGCCCGGACAGTGATGCCCCCATATGCTATATTGACAGGGAGAAAAATATTTTCAAGATTGCCGAAAATTTCAGAGAATTTATAGATAATATAAAAAACTGGAAAGAGAACAGGAAACCCTTTGACGGAATCCGTCTTTTTTCATCCAAAGAAGAAGCTTAGAGGGAAATGTTATGAAAATCTTTTTAAATACTCTGCGATGTAAGGAAAAGTCAATATCAGTCAGCAGGCAAGTTATCAATACGTTTGCTGTCTTATTTCTGGGAATTGCTTTGGGAACATTTTCAAAATTCTTAGATAATACGGCAAGCAACGAGTTACCTTTTCTATTTGGATATTTGGATGTCGGTAATTTTCTTGGGCGTTTTGCCATATGGGTATTGATTGCCATATGCATTTCAATTTACAGTAATTCGTCAATCAGAGCAGCAATAAATGTATTTGTATTCTTTGCAGGGATGGTGACAAGCTATTATTTATACTCAAAATTTGTGGCAGGCTTTTTTCCAAAAAGCTATGCAATGATTTGGGCAGGGTTTACGGCTATTTCTCCACTGTTGGCATTTATCTGCTGGTATGCAAAGGGGAAGGGTAAAATCTCTTTTGTCCTTTCGGCAATGATGATTGCTGCTTTATTTAATATGACCTTTGTCTATGGGTGGAGTTATTTTAATATACGTTCAATCCTGGAATTGGTGGTATTTCTTTGCGGATGTGTGGTTTTAAGACGTGAAACCGTCAAGGATTCAATGATTATGCTGGTAATCGGAATTGTTTTTGCGTTTCTATTAAATGTATTGATGCCATTTCGTTTTGGATATTGAATTCCTATTGTAAGAAAATAGGCCAAACAGGATAAAAGGCACCATGCATAATTTTTCCAAATGAAAACCATACTGTTTATAAAGTATCATCTCGAAACTTCTCAAAACAGTATGGAGGTATTATGGGAAAAATAAATCTGCCTGAAACCGGCAGCGGCTATTATGAAATCCGTCTGGAAAGCATCGGCGGTCTTGGCGCCAATCTGTGCGGCAAGATGTTAGGGGAGCTGGGGGTCAAATATCTTGACTTAAACAGCTCCAGCTTTTCAAGCTATGGTTCGGAAAAGACCGGCACGCCGGTAAAAGGCTTTATCAGGTACTGCGATAAGGAAAAGGAAATCAGGGTGCACTCGCCGGTGGTAAGGCCCAACCTGCTGGTGATTTTTCATCAGGCCCTTTTGAAAAACGATAGTGTGTGGACGGGCTGTGATGAGAACACCGGTGTAATTGTGGCTATAGAGGAAGGACAGGAAGAAAAGGCATTGGAGGTGCCCGGGTATATCAAAGCCTGCCATGTGGTAAAGGCCCAGAAGATTGCCATGGAAACCCACTCAAGGATCAACGTGGTGATGCTGGGCGCCATGGCCCGGGTCATGGGATTCATAGCCCTTGAGGATGTAAACAAAATCTGCGCCGACACCCTTGGAAAAAAATACCCGGACGCCCTTATGGGGAATCTGAACGGAATAAACAGAGGGTATGAGGAAGTAAGAGCCCTTGGGAAAGAAGGTCTGCAACACATTAATATGGAAGGAAAACAGGAAAATGGGGATTCCGGCCCCAAATGGGGTTATGACACAGCACCCATAGGAGGCGTCAATCCTGAATTTGGCAGCAGCGTGGTTGCGGATTTGTCTCCTTCCAGACAGGGCTACATTCCTCTTTTTATCAAGGAAAGGTGCATCAACTGCGGCATGTGCGATTCCACCTGCCCGGATATGGTTTTCCAGTTCGCGCCGGGACAGTACAGAGGAAGGGATATGATGGTCAATCAGGGACTGGACTATTATCACTGTAAAGGATGCCTTCGGTGCGTGGAGACCTGCCCTGTGAATGCACTGGTTGCCGGGGTGGAAGCGGAACACCCTGATAAAGAATATTTTCTTCCAAATAAGGATTTACTCAGGATGCCCGATTACTATATTAAAGCAGGCCCTGACGGCTATGTCACATCAGAATCCTATCTGACGGAAAAGAGAATGGAAGGGGGCGAAGTATAGTGGAAAAACAGCAGATGGAGTATGCAAGCGGAAACGAGATGGCGGCAATGGCCGTGAAACAGATTGGCTATGACCTGATGGGATATTATCCCATCACCCCTTCCACTCAGATTGCGGAAAATCTGGATATCATGCGGGCAAACGGAGAGACGGACCTTATCATGATTGCCGCCGAGGGAGAGCATAGCGCGGCGGGTATCTGCTACGGTGCTTCCGTGGGCGGCGGCAGGGTGATAAACGCCACCAGTGCCAACGGTCTTTTGTATGCCATAGAGCAGTTTCCCGTCCAGTCAGGGACACGGTACCCCATGGTCATGAATGTGGTGTGCAGAACCGTATCCGGCCCTCTTTCCATCAAGGGCGACCACAGCGATATTATGTTTATGCTGAATGCAGGCTGGCCCATTCTTTTTGCCCATTCCGTGCAGGAGGTATACGATTTTAACTTGATTGCATTAAAGCTTGCGGAGGCGGTACGCCTGCCTGTGGCGGTAGCTTACGACGGCTTTTTCACCAGCCATCAGAAAAGGCGGTGTCTTCGTTTTGAGAGTGATGAAGTGGTCCGAGATTTTATCGGAGAAAAAAAGAAAGAATATCCTTTTCTGGATTTGGAACATCCGATCACGGTGGGCTCCTACATGAACGAGCCGGATTTGATCAACAACAGATATCAGCTGTACCTTGCCATGGAGAAGGCGGACGGGCTTCTGCCGGAGCTTTTTGCCGAGTACGGGGAATTATCCGGTCGAAATTATCAGAAGGTGGAAGGATATCAGTGGGAGGACGCGGATACCCTGTTGCTTTTGCTGGGTTCCTCCTATGACACCGCATTGGAGGGGATTGATGCTTTGCGCGCTCAGGGGAAAAAAGCCGGGGTGCTGACCCTTCACACCCTGCGCCCTTTCCCTTATGAGGAGATAGCTTCTTATTGCAGAAATGCAAAAACCCTGTTGGTGGCGGACCGCCAGGACAGCTACGGTGCAGGGGGCGGGAATCTGTCTCTGGAAGTGAGGGCGGCATTGCAGAGGGCCGGCGGCAGCGGCAATGGCCATAGCAACGCTGACAATCGTGATGTGCATGGCAACGGCATGTACGGAGCACAGCGCATAAAAAGTCTGATATACGGTCTTGGCGGCAAGGATTTCTTTGTAGAGGACGCAATTAAAATGATAGAGTGGGCGGAAAATCCGGACACACCGGACTTTGCCTACTACGGCGTCACAAAAGGCGAAAACCCGGCGGGAAATCATTCAGGAGGGCCGATGGAGGAAGGTCTGACCGGAGAAGCAGGCAACTTCTTTGCACCGCTGACTGCCGACAGAATACAACTTAATGCCACGAAGGTGGAAGAAAAAGATGGAAAAATCCAGGTGACCGGGGGCACTTTAAACGCAACTGCGGCTATCCCCAAGCGTCTAGCCCCGGGCCACGGCGCCTGCCCGGGATGCGGCATACCTGTGAACGTGAATCTGCTGCTTCGGGCAATCGAAAACCCTGTGGTACTTTTATTCCAGACAGGATGCGGCATGATTGTGACAACAGCCTACCCCCGTACCAGTTTCAAAGTACCCTTCCTGCACAATCTGTTCCAAAACGGAGCGGCCACCTTGAGCGGAATTGCAGAAATCTGTTACCGAAAGCAGAAAAAAGGAGAAATCCCGCCGGGAGACATCATATTTATTATGGTAAGCGGGGACGGCGGCATGGATATCGGCATGGGATCGGCTCTTGGAACCGCCCTGCGGGGCCACAGACTGATTTTGTTTGAGTATGACAACGGAGGCTACATGAACACAGGCTACCAGCTGTCCTACTCCACGCCAAAAGGGGCAAGGAGCGCCACCTCCCATGTGGGAAAAGAGCAGTACGGGAAAACCTTTTTTCACAAGGACATGCCCCGGATTATGGCCGCCACAGGCATCCCCTACGTGGCAACCGTGGCGGAATCCAATCCCATGGATTTTATCAAAAAAGCGGCAAAAGCGTCCTACTATGCAAACACAACAGGCACCGCTTATGTAAAGGCCCTGTCCGCCTGTCCCTTAAACTGGAATGACAAACCGGCCACAGAGCGGAAAGTAATTGAAAAAGCGGTGGACTGCTGTTACTTCCCCCTTTACGAAATCGAAAAAGGGAAAACCACCTTAAGCTACGACCCTGAAGCAACAGGCAAAAAGGTTCCTGTTCTGGACTGGCTTAACATGATGGGGAGGACGAAGCATTTACAGAAAGAAGCTTATGCAGACATTGTAAGGGATTTACAGCAGGAAGTGGACACACGTTTCAACCGCTTAAAGGCTATGTCTGAAAACCCTGTCCTATAATAATGTAAGGAAAAAATCATATCTATAACAGCCTGTGAATGGAAAGGCTCCGTGTGGTTGGGCCTCTCCATTCGGAAGGCGCTGAAAGATCTTTTAAATATCAAATAAATCCGGCTGCGCATAATCACGTGTAATCACCAAAAAAAATAAAAAAAGTACTTGCAATCCGTCATTTCATCATGTATACTACAAAGTGCTGTGGCATGATAGCGATGAAGCGCGAGGTTGCTGCATTGCCGAAAGACATTGCAGGTTTTCCGTGGAGCGAATGTCAAGAGGCTGGTAAACACCAGGCCTAAGAACCTGACGGCAAGTCACTGTACAAACATATTGTCTGCCGAGCAAGGCAGAAACACGGGCGTTAAGCAAAGCACCGTCAAGATGCGCAGAAAACTGCGCCATATCTTCTGAGGGAGCATGACACGCACGGAGGAGTGTACAGTCACCACTTGTCGTACTTAAATCTTAAAAAGTGCGAAAAGGAGGCGGCTTTTTTTATGGCAAGTCAAGTAATGAGAATCACACTCAAGGCTTATGATCATCAGCTGGTTGATGCATCTGCCAAGAAAATCATCGAAACAGTTAAGAAGAATGGATCACAGGTAAGCGGACCGGTTCCCCTTCCTACCAAGAAGGAAGTGGTTACCATCTTAAGGGCGGTTCACAAATACAAAGATTCCAGAGAGCAGTTCGAACAGAGAACGCACAAGAGACTGATCGATATCATCACACCTACACCGAAGACAGTAGATGCATTGCAGAGACTGGAGATGCCTGCAGGTGTGTACATTGATATTAAGATGAAGAATAAATAATTCTCATCGAAACCCCTTACACTAGTATGGCCCAAACGAGGCCCGCTGTAGAATCAAATGGAGGTAAAAAATGAAAAAAGGTATTTTAGCTACAAAAGTCGGAATGACTCAAATCTTCAGTGAGGATGGAACTTTGATTCCCGTAACCGTGCTTCAGGCCGGCCCTTGTGTTGTAACGCAGGTTAAGACGGTAGAAAACGACGGCTACAGCGCAGTTCAGGTAGGCTTTGTTGACAAGAAAGAAAGAATCACCAACAAAGACAAGAGCGGCAGGAAAGAAGTTATCCACAGACATGGCGTTGGCAAAGCTATGAAAGGACATTTTGACAAGGCAGGCGTATCCTGCAAGAGATATGTCAGAGAGTTCAAGTTTGAGAACGCTCAGGATTACACGCTTGGAAGCGAAATCAAAGTTGATATGTTTGAAGCAGGCGACATGATTGATGCATCCGCTATTTCCAAAGGTAAAGGATTCCAGGGCGCAATCAAGAGACATGGACAGCACAGAGGTCCCATGACCCATGGTTCCAAGTTCCATCGTCATCAGGGTTCTAACGGTGCATGTTCTTCACCCAGCCGTGTATTTAAGGGCAAAAAGATGCCTGGCCATATGGGCTGCGTAAAGGTTACCGTACAGAATCTCGAGGTAGTCAGAGTGGATGCTGAGCAGAATCTTCTTTTGGTTAAAGGCTCCGTGCCCGGACCTAAGAAAGCTCTGGTAACAATCAAAGAAGCCGTAAAGATGGCTTAAGCTGACGGATGAAAGGAGGAACATTCAAATGGCAAATGTAGCTGTTTATAATATGGAAGGCAAGGAAGTTGGCACACTTGAATTAAACGATGCTGTATTTGGTGTTAAGGTAAATGAGCATCTGGTACACATGGCGGTTGTGCAGCAGCTTGCAAATAAACGCCAGGGAACACAGAAAGCAAAAACACGCTCTGAGGTTTCCGGAGGCGGAAGAAAGCCCTGGAGGCAAAAAGGAACCGGTCATGCAAGACAGGGTTCAACAAGATCACCTCAGTGGACAGGCGGCGGTGTTGTATTCGCACCCGTTCCCAGAGATTATTCCTTTAAACTTAATAAGAAGGAAAAGAAAGCGGCGCTTAAATCCGCCCTTACAAGCAGAGTGGAGAACGGCAAGCTGATTGTTGTTGACGAGCTTAAGTTTGAGGAAATCAAAACAAAGAAATTTAAAGCGGTTATGGATAACCTGAAAGTAAACAAGGCATTGGTTGTACTTGATGACAATGATGAAAAGGTTATTTTGTCTGCAAGAAATATTCCTGATGTTAAGACAACACAGGTGAATACAATCAATGTTTACGATATCCTGAAGGGCGATACACTGGTTCTGACAAAGGGTGCGGTAGCCAAGATTGAGGAGGTGTATGCATAATGGCAGCAATTCAATACTACGACGTAATCTTAAAACCGGTCATCACTGAAAAAAGTATGGCTGGCATGAGTGAGAAGAAATATACTTTTTTTGTTCACCCCGAAGCAAACAAGAGCATGATCAAAGAAGCTGTTGAGAAAATGTTTGAGGGAACAAAGGTTGCCAAAGTAAATACCATCAATATGGATGGAAAGGTAAAAAGACGCGGTATGACATTCGGCAGAACCGCAAAGACCAAAAAGGCAATCGTATGGCTGACTGAGGACAGCAAAGAAATCGAAATCTTCACAGGCCTTTAAAAACGACCAGGGCCCCGCAGGGGCATGGATGAAACTATGCACAAAGAAAGTGCGATATGAAATGAGATTTGAAAGGAGAAAGAGTCATGGGAATTAAGACATATAACCCATATACACCTTCCAGAAGAAATATGACCGGCTCTGATTTCGCTGAAATCACAAAGGACACACCTGAGAAATCACTTGTTGTTTCCTTAAAGAAAAATTCCGGTCGTAACAATCAGGGTAAAATTACGGTAAGGCATCGCGGAGGCGGCGCAAAGAGAAAATACAGAATCATAGATTTCAAGAGAAACAAGGACGGCGTTCCCGGAACTGTAGTTGGAATCGAATATGACCCTAACAGGTCTGCGAATATCGCTTTAATCTCCTATGTGGACGGAGAAAAGAGATATATCATTGCTCCTGAAGGATTAAAAGACGGCATGAAGGTCATGAACGGACCTGAGGCAGAAGTAAGGATTGGCAATTGTCTTCCTTTATCAGCTATCCCGGTTGGTACACAGGTACACAACGTTGAATTATATCCCGGAAAGGGCGGCCAGCTGGTGCGTTCCGCAGGAAACAGCGCTCAGCTTATGGCGAAGGAAGGAAAGTATGCAACACTTCGTCTTCCCTCCGGCGAAATGAGAATGGTTCCCATTGTCTGCAGAGCAACAGTTGGCGTTGTAGGTAATGGCGATCACAGCCTGATTAAGATTGGTAAGGCAGGACGTAAGCGTCACATGGGTATTCGTCCTACGGTGCGCGGTTCTGTTATGAACCCCAACGATCATCCTCACGGTGGTGGTGAAGGTAAGACTGGTATCGGACGTCCGGGTCCCAGCACACCTTGGGGCAAGCCTGCTCTTGGTCTTAAGACGCGTAAGAAGAAAAAAGCTTCTAACAAGCTGATCGTAAGAAGAAGAGACGGCAAGGCCATCAAATAATTAAGGAGGAGAGAAGAAAATGGCTAGATCACTGAAAAAAGGACCTTTTGCAGATGCAAGTCTGCTGAAAAAAGTAGATGCAATGAATGCAGCAGGACAAAAGCAGGTTATCAAGACCTGGTCCCGTCGTTCTACAATCTTCCCCTCTTTTGTGGGGCACACATTTGCAGTACACGACGGAAGAAAACATGTGCCTGTATATGTAACGGAAGATATGGTTGGACATAAGCTCGGTGAATTTGTTGCAACCAGAACCTATAGAGGACATGGCAAAGACGAGAAAAAGTCTAAAGTAAGATAAGATAGGAGGTTTCATCATGGCAAAAGGACATAGATCCCAAATTAAAAGAGAGAGAAATGCGCAGAAAGACACAAGACCTTCCGCTAAGTTATCTTACGCAAGAGTGTCTGTTCAGAAAGCATGTTTCGTATTAGATGCCATCAGAGGCAAAGATGTGGAAGCAGCGCTTGGTATCTTGGAATACAACCCCAGATATGCTTCCAGCATCATCAAGAAATTATTAGAGTCTGCTCGTGCAAATGCTGAATATCTGCACAGTCAGGACCCTACAAAGTATCCGAATCCGGAGCACCTTTATATTGCAGAGTGTTATGCAAATAAGGGACCTACAATGAAAAGAGTAAGACCGAGGGCACAGGGAAGAGCTTATAGGATCGAGAAGAGAATGAGCCATATCACAATTGTGCTGGATGAAAGATAGGAAGGAGCAGAGAATTATATGGGACAGAAAGTTAATCCTCACGGCCTGAGAGTCGGTATTATTAAGGATTGGGATTCTAAATGGTACGCAGAAGCAGATTTTTCTGATTTCCTTGTAGAAGACTACGACATCAGAAAATTCTTGAAAAAGAAATTATACAGTGCCGGAGTTTCCAAGATTGAAATTGAGAGAGCTTCCGACAGAGTGAAAGTCATCATTTATACAGCTAAGCCCGGTGTGGTAATCGGCAAGGGCGGCGCTGAAATCGAAGTGACCAAGAAAGAACTTTCAAAGATGACAGGAAAGAAAGTACTGGTTGACATCAAGGAAATCAAGAGACCTGACAAGGATGCGCAGCTGGTTGCGGAAAACATTGCACAGCAGCTTGAAAACCGTGTTTCCTTCAGACGTGCCATGAAGTCCTGCATGGGAAGAACCATGAAGGCAGGCGCACTGGGTATCAAGACTTCCTGTTCAGGACGTCTGGGCGGTGCGGATATGGCTCGTACAGAGTTCTACAGCGAAGGAACGATTCCGCTTCAGACATTACGTGCCGATATTGAATACGGATTCGCTGAAGCTGATACAACCTATGGTAAAGTGGGTGTAAAAGTATGGATCTACAAGGGTGAAGTACTTCCTACCAAGAAGAATGAAGAAAAGACAGTGCAGGAAGGGAGCGATAAATAATGTTAATGCCAAAAAGAGTTAAACGTCGTA
>CAJUED010000040.1:18562-37854 GCA_910585075.1 uncultured Lachnospiraceae bacterium | reverse complement strand
CGAAAAAATATCCTCGAAAATTTGCACAGGAACTTCAAGGACAGAGTACTAGGCGAAGCAGTGTCTGCAGCAATAGGCCACCCGGAGAAACAGGGAGGCAGTTGATGCATGCGCCTGGCGGAACAAGGCGTGATGCGCATGAATGGTATAGAAAGGAACAGAAACAGCATGGATGAAAAGGTTTATCAGAGCTATCTGAGAATTTTAAAAGAAGAACTGGTTCCCGCTCTGGGCTGTACGGAGCCCATAGCCCTTGCCTATGGGTCGGCTGTGGCAAGAAAGGTTTTTGGAAGTCTGCCGGAGCACATGGATGTTTTTTGCAGTGGAAATATTATCAAAAACGTAAAGAGCGTGACCGTCCCCAATTCCGGGGGGATGCGCGGAATCGAAGCAGCCGCAGTGCTGGGCGCCGTGGGCGGAGCAGCGGATAAAAAGCTGGAAGTCCTTGAGGGCGTGACGAAAGAGGATCAGGAAAAGACCAGGGAGCTTTTAGCGGCACGGTTTTGCACCTGTTATCTGGAAGAAGGGGTGGAAAACCTGTATATCCGCGTGGAAATGCGGGGAGAGGGCCACTTGGTAAAAGTGATACTTTCCGAAAAGCATACCCGGATTGAGCGGGTGGAAAGAGACGGCGAGGTTTTGTTTACCTGTGAGAAGGAAGAAGTCTGTGAAAAGAAGAATGACGACAGAGCCCTTTTAAATGTAAAAGATATCCTTACCTTTGCCGAGGAAGTAAAAATAGAGGATATCGAGGAAGTTATCGGCCGTCAGGTGGAGATGAACACGGCAATCTCAGAGGAGGGACTTAAAAACCACTATGGGGCTGAAGTGGGAAGGACTCTGCTTGCGGCTTACGGTGATGATATTAAAGTCAGGGCAAAAGCAAAAGCAGCCGCGGGTTCGGACGCCAGAATGAACGGATGCGCTATGCCTGTGATTATCAACTCCGGTAGCGGAAATCAGGGTATGACCTGTTCCCTTCCGGTAATCGAATTCGCAAAGGAATTAAACGCTTCCAAAGAAAAAATGTACCGTGCCCTGGTGGTCAGCAACCTGGTGGCCATTCACCAGAAGAAATATATCGGAAGCCTTTCGGCCTACTGCGGCGCAGTGAGCGCAGGCTGTGGGGCCGGTGCGGCCATCACCTGGTTGTACGGCGGGGATTATGATGCTGTGTCCCGGACCATCACCAACACAATCGCCAATATGGGCGGCGTAGTCTGCGACGGGGCAAAATCCTCCTGTGCGGCGAAAATCGCATCTTCCGTGGATGCTGCCATTATGGCCTACACCCTGGAAAACGCAGATCATTGCTTTAAACCCGGAGAAGGACTTGTCCGGGAGGATGTGGAGGATACCATCCGGAGCATGGGCTATGTGGGCAGAGTGGGCATGAAAGGCACGGACGTGACGATTTTAAAACTCATGATCGACCAGGAGAAGGACGCGGAGGTCAGGTGAGATAAGAACAAAGAAACAGTAGAGTGAGAAGTGATTTGCAATTTGCTTTAAATGATTTTTACATGGAGGGGCTAAAGGCCCCTCCTAAAATTATGCCATAAAATCAGGCATTTTCGTCCGCATACTGATATTTCCGCAAAATACGCCCAAAGCCCAGACATATCAGTGTCCCGGCAACACCCAGGATAAACATCACCATAGCAGCTCCCGACCCTTTTCCACTGCCAAAGAAAACTGTAAGCAGTCCTTCAGGAGAAGCGGATGCCATAATCGGTTCGCAAATCTTATCCACCATAAATCCCCCCAGAAACGTCCCCAAAGGAATGGTAAAAAACTGTAATGTATTTCTGCAGGAATACACCCGCCCCTGCATATCCACAGGAATGGTGGTCCGCAGAATCACATCGAGATTGGCGCTCATAACAGGCACAAGAATCCACCCGATAAGCTGTCCGATACACCATAAAACCGGGGTCCTGCCAAAAGAGAGCAGATAATTTTCCGTTCCAAGGGAAATCAGCATGGTAATATATATGACCCGGATACGGTTTTTTGGTGCAGGCAGCATGGTCACGATAAAGCTTCCCATAAGCATTGCAATTCCCGCACAGGATGTGACAACCCCAAGCACTTTTTCCCCGCCGTTTGCCCTGGGAAGAATAAGGGCTGGTAGAACGGCATCAAAAGCCGAGGCCACAAGATTCACACCGGCCAGGAAAAGAATCAGCACCAGAATCAAATCCTGCTTTCTCAAGTATGCAAGTCCGCCCTTTACCGTAGCCCAGACGGATGTTTTATCCGCATTTTGGATGGAGATGGAAGGAATTTTTACTGCCGCAAGCAGTACCACAAAAGCGATTAAAAAAGTCGCTAAATCCACGTAGACAACGACTCCCATTCCGCCAAAAGCAAACAGGGACGTGGCCAACACCGGATTTAAAATGGTGACAAGGGAATTTGAAAACGAGCGCATACCGCTGGTTTTCTGGTAATATTCCTTTGGCGTAATCATGGTCATTGCCACGTCGCTGGCCGGCTGTTGTATGGTATTCATCAAACCGTTTATCACATTCAAAATATAAATATGCCCAGGCCGCAGCAAATCCGTTTTCAGCAAAATTAATACCACAACGGTGCAGCAGGCGGCAAAGGTATCACATACCAGCATCACCTTTTTCTTGTTCCAGCGGTCGCTTAGGGCGCCTGCAAAAATGCTCATGAGCACATAGGGCGCATAAGAGCATATGGATAAAAGCGCTGTCTGCAGCGCGGAGCCCGTCCTTTCATACACCCACAGCGTCAGCGCGAAACCGGTCATAGCGCTTCCTAATTGAGACAGTGACTGGGTACTCCATAAGATAAGAAAGGTTTTTAAATCTTTTATTAAATTTTTCATTGTGCTTTGCTCCTTTGATTTTTATTTTACTTTTGAAATCAGGTGCAAAGCCTGAGGACTTAATCAGAGAATATATTCACGGAAAATATTCATAAAACATATTCTATGGGTGAAGATGCCTTCTGATTTTTGCCTCCATGCAGTGTCCTCAAACCTTGCATGGAGCTGTTGCAATGCATAGAACCATGGTGAAACCTCCGTCTGTGTGCCGTCTATCAAATCTTTTGTACCAAGATATTTGTATTTTAGCATATGTTATTGGGCATTTCTATCTGTTTGCCAATATAATTTCGCCTTCTGTCTTATATCCCGATGACGGATACAGTGTCTGTGTGGCGAAAATGCTTTCTCCAATAAATCCATTCCTGTTCATTCTTGCAGGCAATGAGTGAAAATTATGCCGACAAAGGGCTTAACGCAGGCCAATTCCCTTTAATACTTCATTTGTAGTAATCCCGTTATAACAATATTCCAGTTCCTCCGGACCAAAGGGCAGCACCTCCGCATCCTTAAGCTTAATGATTTCATAATTAATTCTAAGCCTTCCGGTATTTCGTATAAGGGATTCCCTCACGGATGGCCTTTGCATCAATAAGCCGGTTTGAGAATCAGGACAGGATTCCATATGTTCCAAAAAGTAAAGAAGATTTTCAAGACTGCCAAATTCATGAAGCAGCAAGGCCGCCGTCTTAGCACCCACCTTTTCCGCCCCTTTTATATTATCCGCGGTATCGCCTACAAGGGATTTGAAATCCGCATATTGTCCGGGAGAAATATCATATTTTTCTTTGATAAAATCGGGTGTGCAAAGAATTGTCTTTTCACCCCGGTAGCGGAGCACAGATACCTTGTCCGTTATCAGCTGAAAGAAGTCGCTGTCAAAGGATGAGATGATGATTTCCATATGCCGGCCATAAGTCAGAGCGTACCCGGCAATCAAATCATCCGCCTCACAGCTTACGGTTTCCGCATATTTTATGCCAAGGTAATCAAGAGCTTTGTATATATCCGGTAATTGGGAGAAGGGATTTTCATCTTCCGGTACCGCGCTAAAATCCGGCCTGTTGGCCTTATACTCAGAATTAAGTATACGCCTGCCGTTTTCATGCTGACCGTCAAATACTGCAAGGATGTGGGAGGGCTTTACCCTGCGGATGATTTTCAGCAGCGCGCCCACAAAGCCTAAGGTACCCTGGATGGCTTTACCCTGTTCGTTTACAATCCTTGCGGGCATGCCAAAAAACATTTGAAATAATAAATTGCTGCCGTCTATAATTAGAAGTCTGTTCAAAATTTTCTCCTGTATTATTATGACAAATCTGGTGCCAAAGGGTATAATAAAGTGTAATAAGGTATAATCGTTACTATAAGCGGGCGGACAGGCCGTGAATAGTAACGTATCATCAAGTATAGCAGGTTTACGGGCTTTTTGAAAGAGAAGGAACGGCGGCATATGGCAAGAGTGATAGCAATTGGACTGCAGGATTTTGAAAAAATGATATCCAATCATTATTTTTATATTGATAAAACGGATTTTATCAGAGCCTGGTGGGAGAATGGGGATGATGTAACACTCATTACCCGCCCCAGGCGTTTCGGTAAAACGCTGGCAATGGATATGGTAGAAAGATTTTTTTCCGTGAAATATGGGGACGGAGGGAAATTATTTGAGGAACTTTCCATCTGGAAGGATGAAAAATACCGCAGATTGCAAGGGACGTATCCGGTAATCAGTATTTCGTTTGGGACAGTAAAGGAGGCGGATTATCAGTCGGCGGTACTGCGTGTGAATCAGTTGATAACCGACTTGTACAGAAGGTCAGGGTTTCTCCTGGAGGGGGATTTTTTGTCTGAAAAGGAAAAAGAAGAATTTCGTAACGTATCCATGTACATGCCGGAAGTGATTTCCACCATGGCAATTTATAAACTGGCGGAATATTTTACACGTTATTATGGGAAAAAAGTCATTATTCTACTGGATGAGTATGATACGCCGTTACAGGAAGCATATGTGAAGGGATACTGGCAGGAAATGACGGAATTTATGAGAAAGCTTTTAAATTCTGCATTTAAGACCAATCAGTATATGGAGCGTGCAATTCTGACAGGTATAACAAGGATCAGTAAGGAATCCATTTTTTCAGATTTGAATAATATGGAGGTGGTGACGGCCACTTCGGAAAAGTATGAAACTTTTTTTGGTTTTACCCAGCAGGAGGTCAGAGAAGCACTGCAGGAATATGGACTTGAGGATAAGGAGCAGGCGGTAAAGGACTGGTATGACGGTTTTACCTTTGGAAATCAACGTGACATTTATAATCCATGGTCAATCCTGAACTTTTTGGAAAAACGTCGTTTCCTGACCTGGTGGGCCAATACCAGCAGTAATAGTCTGGTAAACAAATTGATTCAGGAGGGGGACAGGAATGTCAAAATCAGCATGGAGGAGTTGCTGCGGGGTGGAATTCTGCGGACTCAGATTGATGAGCAGATTGTTTTCAGCCAGTTGGAGCAAACAAGCAGTGCCATTTGGAGCCTTCTTTTAGCGGGAGGTTATCTGAAAATAGAGGATTATTTTACAGATGAAATCAGTGGAAAGGAGCAGTATACTCTGGCGTTGACTAACCGTGAGGTGCGCCTTATGTTTGAGAGGATGATTGAGGGCTGGTTTTCTCAGGGGAGTGTGGCATACAATGATTTTATTAAGGCGTTGCTTTGTAATGATATAGAAGCCATGAATGCCTATATGAATGATGTGGCTTTTGAGACATTCAGCTATTTTGATACGGGACGGAATGCGGGCAAAACAGAGCCTGAGCGCTTTTATCATGGGTTTGTCTTAGGATTAATGGTGGACTTGGCTGACCGGTATCTGATCACATCCAATCGGGAAAGCGGATTTGGCAGATATGATGTGATTCTGGAGCCTCGTAGAAAGAATGAACCGGCATTTCTGTTGGAGTTTAAGGTTTTTAATCCAAAGAAGGAGAAAACACTTGAGGATACGGTGGAAATTGCCTTAAAGCAGATTGAAGACAAAAAGTATGCAGCACTGTTGGAGGCAAAAGGAATTGCGCCTGAAAATATCAAAAAATATGGTTTTGCCTTTGAAGGAAAGAAGGTTTTGATTGGATGAGGATAACGGAACGCTAAGCCATGTAGACATGCCGGAATGGCGACCGAGATGGATACCAAAATAGAAAACAAAACGAAGAACGGAATACCATAATGAAGATAAAGAGGAAGAACGGAATGGAAAAAGTACTGTATGTAACTGATTTAGACGGAACATTACTGAACAGGAGCAGCCGAATCAGCCCTGCAAGCATAAAAATAATCAACGATTTGACGGCAAAGGGAATGCTGTTTACTTACGCCACCGCCAGATCCTTGGTATCTGCCCGAGTGGTCACCGAAGGCCTGTCTGCAAATATTCCGGTGATTGCATACAACGGCGCTTTTATCTTCCGGCCGGACACAGGAGAGATCCTTTCCCAGGAAGGATTTTGCAGGGAGGAGATGGATGAGGTCAAAACCATCCTTGGGGAACATAACGTCAGCCCGCTTATTTACGCTTTTCTGGACGGGGTGGAAAAGGTATCCTGGATGACAGAAAGAGAGAATGAGGGCGTTAGAAGGTACTTAAGTATGCGGAAGGGGGACAGGCGGTTAAATCCCCTGCAAACCGGAGAGGAGCTGTACAGGGGAGATATGTTTTACTTTACCTGTATCGGGGAAAAAGAAGAATTACAGCCGGTGTATGATTATTTTTCCAAAAATGACAGATACCGCTGTACCATCCAGCAGGAATTATACAGGCCGGAGTACTGGTGCGAGATTATGCCGGCTAAGGCAACCAAGGCAAACGCCATAGAGAAACTCAAAAATATGTGGGGTTGTACGAAGGTCATATCCTTCGGGGATGCGGTCAACGATATCCCCATGTTTGAGATATCAGATGAGGCCTACGCGGTGGAAAATGCGGTGGAGGAACTAAAAGCCGTGGCCACCGGGATAATTGACAGCAATGAAAATGACGGCGTGGCAAGGTGGCTTGCAGAACATGTCTATAAAGATTGAAGCTTTGTGAGCAGGGCGTCTTGTAATACCTTTGAGAAATTAATGCTTTTTTCTTCACAAATAGTATTAAGCCATGCGGGAATGCTTAAAGTTTTCTTAACTGCCTTATCGCTGTGCTGTTTTGCGTATTCGTTCATATCTACCAGCACCATACTGATGAAAAAAGTGTCAACAGCAGATTCCACTCCAAAATCCTTTAAAACAACAACAGGGTCGACTTTATTTAGTGGTGTGGGAGCTGGGAGGGCTTCACCGTCACGCAGGGCGGTAAACAGATACAGGCCGCAGGCATCCTGAGCCATATGCATAGCATCCGCTACATTATCCCCAAAAGTTGCAAGGTTTCCTAAATCAGGAAAAATAACGGATGTTTTACCATCTTCTTCATAGAAAACTGCCGGATATACATAATTCATAAATGATTGCTCCTTTTTGTGATTTACATTATTTGCAGGCGTTATTTTAATCCAGCCTGATTACGTATGGATTTAACAATACTTTTCGGAATATCTCCGGGATGATTGGGGACGCTTATTTTTCCAGGTTTTACTGGGTGTTTGTATTGATAATGTGAACCGCTTATATCTGACACATACCATCCGGAATCTTTTAACATTCGGTCAACTTCCCTGAATCTCATGTGCATTTCCCCCTTGTATTCACAGAATAACACGTATTTTACGTATTTGCAAGAAATATATAAACATTGGACTAAAAGTCCAATGATAAAAACAATAATTTGTAGTATTCTCCTAATTAAAACCGGAGATTCGTAAAGATGGGAGGGCTGCGTATGATTCATTTTATTATAGATTTTGAAAACACAGGAAATCAAGGCCTGCAGGGAGCGGGATATTTAAGCGGTGAGGACAGTGTAACCATTTTTTACAGCAAATCTAATTACAACATAGAGAGGGGAAGGTTTCAGGAGATTCAGGATGCTCATTGCAAATTTGATATTTGCAAATTAAAGAAACCGGGGAAAAATGCCCTTGATTTTTATATTGCCTCAAGAGTCGGAGAATTATATGGAAGCGGTTACCGCGGGACGGTGATTATTGTCAGCAATGACAAAGGATTTGAGGCAGTCAGAGACTATTGGAAAAGCTGCGCGGCACATGGGAGGAGCGTTATTATACGGCCCAATATAGAGAGGGGAATACTGGCGTCCAATGAGAACAGCATCCGTTTTCAAAAGGTGAGGAAGCGCCTGGAAGGCGTTAATCTGGAAACAGAATACCTGCGCTATGAAGAAAGAATGAAAATCAGGGGATTACTGGAGGATGGCTTTGGCGATACAAAGTATCAAAATGACATAGAGGAAATATTAAATATGGTAGAAAAAGAGCGCAGTAAAAAAATCGTGTATCTCAATTCCCTGAAAAATTTTGGAAGGAAGGACGGGCTGGCTATTTACAATAAAGTCAAACAGCTCATCCATTAAAAAGGGGCGTATATGGCAAAAAACAGCTATCCAAATATAGACATGAAAAAGACAGGTATCTTACTTAAAAATAAAATACGACAGGCAGGCTATTCGGTAAAGGACATTCAGGAAAATTTAATGCTGTCCTGCCCACAGCCCATTTACCGTTGGTTTGACGGAAAGGTTCTGCCATCGGTGAGCCATCTCTATGCGCTCAGCCTTTTATTAAAGGTACACATGGAGGAATTGCTTGTACCGGAATCCGATTTAAGGAAAACTACGGAAATAAATAACCGGGAAACAGATAGCTTTGCGCTAATGAAAAAACGACTGCTACTATATTGGGAGAAACTGGCCCGGCCCCTAAAAGGTTTTCACAGTGGGAAGGGATGACAAATTGTTATTCTGGGAATCATCAGGAATGGATTTCAGGTATTCGGTGTCCTTGTTGTGTGAAATGCCGACGCCTTTGATCTCCCCGGCTTTTGCCAGGCTGACCCCTTCCTCACGGCTGACAATCCGCTCATCGGAAAGTTGGTAGCCCTCAATGCGCCCGTTTGACTTGACAAGTCCTGTGATGGTAACGGCATTGGGATTTGGAGTGGGAATTTCATCCAAAGCGTTTTTGGGGAGCGAAGCGGTTCTATTTTCGTCCATAGGTAATACATACCTCCTGTCTGTAGTTAAATTTTTATTCCTGAGAGCAACGGGCCAAGCGGCTATTTAAAATCAACCCCTGGTTGATTTTGGATATTTGGCGATTGGTGCGAGGTGCTGACTTTCGAAATCAATCTTAGTATGGACAAGAGTATTGGTTTTATACAAATCTTCTAAAAATTTTTCTGTACAAATTCCCCAAAATGCGATAGCATATAGGATGCAGGCGGCAAAGGCATATTCAGGAAACACGCAGGATATGCCTGAAATATGCCAAAGATGTACATTAAATGTGCTTGAGATATATTTGAGACATGTCTGAAATGTATCTGAAATGTGACTGCTTTCCGTGAAAAATGTGTCAGGATAAAAGTGCAGCCAGCGCAGGAGACTCATATGGACGAAAAATTTATTGAGGTATCAAAGCTTTATAAAACATTTTATAATAAGAAGCAAAAAATTGAAGTCTTAAAAGGCATAGACCTTTCCGTGGAAAAAGGCGAAATTTACGGCATTGTAGGTTTCAGCGGTGCGGGCAAGTCTACGCTGGTTCGATGTATGAACCGTCTGGAAGAACCTGACAGCGGTACGGTCAGAATCGGCGATAAGGAGATCACCGCTCTTGGAAAGGCGGCCTTAAACGAGCAGAGAAGAAAAATCGGCATGATCTTTCAGCAGTTCAATCTGTTTGATTCTATGACAGTGGAAAAGAACATTGCCTATCCCCTTAAATTAACCGGGGTAACCGGAAAGGAAGCGGATGAAAGGGTCGAGGAGATGCTGAGCCTGGTAGGACTGACCGAGAAGAAAAACGCCTATCCCGGAGAACTATCCGGCGGGCAGAAGCAGAGGGTGGGCATTGCCAGAGCCTTGGCCAACCGCCCGGACGTACTTTTATCCGACGAGGCCACAAGCGCCTTAGACCCCCAGACAACTTTATCCGTGCTGGATCTTTTGAAAGAAATCAATCAAAAGCTTGGGCTTACGATCATTTTGATTACCCATGAACTGGAAGTGATTAAGTATACCTGCCACCGTATGGCGGTTATGGAAGCGGGAAAGCTCCTTGAGCAGGGACTGGTGGAGGATATTTTCAGCAATCCCCAATGTGAAACAGCCAAGAATTTTATCCGGGTTTACAATCAGTTCAGGAGCGATTATCAGAAGGAGGGCATACAGTGAGTCTTTACAAATATTCCTTTTTTGAAGTATTGATGCATTCCTTCAGCAGTGAGGTGTGGGGCCAGGTGCTTCCGGCCATCAGCGAAACCATGTATATGGTAGGAGTTTCCTCCGTATTTGTTTTAATTTTTGGTATTATTCTCGGCCTGGTGCTGGTGATGACAAGTAAGGAAGGGCTGGTTCCCTGTAAGATTGTACATACCATTTTGGGTGCGATTATCAATTGTTTCCGTTCTCTGCCCCAGGTTGTGATTATCATTGTAATGCTGCCGGTTGCCCGGGCACTGGTGGGAAAATCATATGGCTCTAATGCATGTATTATCTCTCTGGTGGCAAGCTGCGTACCCCTTTTTGCAAGGCTGGTGGAGAGCAGTCTTTTAGAGATTGACAAGGGAAAGATTGAGGCGGCCAAGGCCATGGGAAGCGGCAATATGCGGATTTTGTTCACCATCATGGTGCCGGAAACTTTGCCTTCCCTGATCCGTGCGTTCACAAACGCGGTGGTTATCGTTATTTCCATGACGGCTCTGGCGGGAAGCTTTGGAGCTGGGGGAATCGGTTATATAGCGGTTACCTACGGATATACCAGATTCCAGCATGACTTGCTGTTTGCAACGATTATTGTATTGATTGTCATTGTGCAGGCGGTACAGATTGTGGGGGACACTATTTCAAAAATCATACTGAAGAAGCGTCACCTTATTTAGAGAAGTGGGAGAAGGTAATCCTGTCGTTTGCGGTGGTGCATGGATTGTTGATTACACAGCACTGAGGTATGTAGATTTAGGACATTTATACGGCATAGCCGTTTAAATGAATATATTTTTTAGGAGGAGAAACATTATGAAAAAGAAACTTGTAGCTTTACTGATGGCTGCCATCACTGTTTCCGCAGCGCTTACAGGCTGTGGCGGAGCTAAGGATACGGCGGCAGAACAGGAAACCACAGAGGATGCCGGGGATGCCCAGGCGGAAGATGCAGCTCAGGAAGCAGAGACAGAAACCGAAGACGAGAGCACAGCAGCTGATGCTGAAAGCGCTGAGGGCGAGGAAAGTGATGCGTCTGCAGATGCACAGACCGGAGAAGCCGTTGTTCTCAAGTGTGTGTGCGATTTGACACCTCACAGCGAGATTTTAAATGCGGCATCTGATTTGCTTGCAGAGCAGGGAATTGAGCTGGATATCGTTTCCACCACATGGGACGCTACCTGGAATGACATGCTGGTAGACGGCGAAATTGATTTCGCTTATTTCATGCATGTGCCTGCAATGGAGAGTATTGAGGAAGAAATGGGCGCTACCCTCTACAGCATGGGAAATGTTCATGTTGAGCCTTATGCATGCTTCTCAGACAAGTACGCATCTAAGGATGAGCTTCCGGAGAATGCAATCATTGCAATCCCCAATGATTCTTCCAATGAATACAGAGCGTTAAAGGTTCTTGAGAAGGAAGGCTTTGTAAAGCTGAATCCTGATATGACAGCAATTGATGCATCTGTAAACCAGATTGATGAGTATGTGATTCCCATTGAAATCGTTGAGATGGATCAGGCAAACATCATCCCTTCAGCTGCTGACTTTGACGCTTACTTTGTCAATGTAAACAGAGCCCTCGAAGCTGATATTGATACAACCTCTTACCTGATGAGAGAGGGCGAGGATTCCGAATATGCCAACATCATCACTGTAACAGAGGCAAACAAGGACAATGAGGCAATTAAGACTTTAGTGTCTGTGCTTCAGTCTGATGAAGTCAAGAAATTTATCGAAGAAAACTTTAACGGTGCGGTTATTCCTGCAAAATAATGATATAGGGTAACAGGCAAGGGGCCTGAACTCATATACATGAATCATTAAAAGCAGCGGCTGAATGATTTCGGCCGCTGTTTTTTCCCAATAAGCTGTCTGGCGGAGCGAGACAGCGTTTGATAAATAAGCAGAGAGGAAATTTGGGTAAGAATGAGATCACAAGAGGAAAAAAAGCAGGATATCAACTTTCGGAGAATTTTTTTCCTGCTGGCAGGAAATCTTTTTATTGGAATATGTGTAGCGTCTTATCGCATTAGTATGTTTGGAGTAGACGCATACAGTTGTATGAACCTTGGCATCAGCGGATTTCTTGGGATGAGCTTTGGCAATTGGCAGTTGATTATGAATATAGTTATCCTGATTATAATTTTCTTGAATGTCCGCCACTTCATAGGGCTTGGAACCGTCATCAACATGGTTTTCGTAGGTTATATTGCAGATTTCATTTGCTGGATGGTATTGGATGTTATGGGAGTGGAAGCAGGGCTGCCTTTACGGATACTGTTTCTTTGCATTGGAATGGTGCTGTGCTCGCTGGGATGTGCGCTATATATGGAGGCGGATCTAGGGCTTTCGCCATACGACAGTGTACCCTTTGTTATCCTTAAATTTACCGGGGATAGAATCTCCTTTCGTGTGGCCAGGGTGATTGCCGATGTGACCGTAATGGTGATTGGTGTGGTTTTTTGTCTGGCGGGGCATAATGATCTAAGGGAAATTGTGGGCATAGGGACTGTTATCAATGCCTTTTGCAATGGGCCGCTGATACAGTTTTTCAGAACGTTGATTCCCGCAGGCAGCAAGCCGACCGGCCGTTCATAGATAATAAAGCCTGCTTTGACATTTGGCGGCTGACACATGGGGCACGTGCCCTGCTGTTTGCAGGAGATTATTGGTTTCCACAGGCAGCGTGTTCCAGGGATAAATAGACTGTCAGGGAAGGTACAGGCATTGTGGGTATGGATTTTGGGGAGGAAAAATTTGAGATATTATATTGCAGACCTGCATTTTTTTCACGGCAAAATGAACGAAAAAATGGACCGGCGCGGCTTTGAAACTGTGGAACAAATGAACGAATACATGATAAGAAAGTGGAACGGAAAGGTTCGGAAAAATGATGAGGTTGTGATACTGGGAGACTTATCCTGGGGAAAAGTAGAGCAGACAAATGAGATTTTAAAACGCCTGCAGGGTAAACTTTATCTGATTACCGGAAACCACGACCACTTTGTGAAGCAGACAAAGGCGGATCTTAGCCGCTTTGTGTGGATTAAGCCTTACGACGAGCTGGCGGATGACAAGCGGAAGGTTGTTCTTTGCCATTATCCGATCATGTGTTACAACGGACAATACCGTCTGGACGAAAATGGAAACCCGAAAACCTATATGCTGTACGGCCATGTCCATGACTCCCAGGATCAAAGGCTGATAGAGCAGTTTCAGGAGATGACCAGACAGACAAGGATAACGGACGCCCAAGGTGTTGAAAAAAATATCCCCTGCAATATGATTAACTGTTTCTGCAAATATTCGGATTATGAACCGCTTACGCTGGACGAATGGATTGCGTGCGACAGACAACGGATGGAAAACAGGTTCTTGCAGAAGAAGGATTCCGTATTGTAGTCAAATATCCGGAGATGCCAGTACCCTGTCCTAGAATGTTTGTGCGTAACGAATTTTTTCTTGTTGCTCGTGGAAGTCAAATACCCCGCAGCATTCGTCAAATCAGCTTGCTGATTTTATGCTCGTGCAAGCACGGCACTTGACTCATTGCTCGCGGGAATAAAAGAAAATTCGGAAAAGCCATAAATATTTTTGTCATCAGGGGGTATTTTAAATGGCATGAAAAATAAAAAATTACCCCATGAATTTGATTATTATGTTTTGCTGTTTTTTATACTTGCTTTTATCGGATGGCTTTGGGAAGTGGTATTGTATTTTATCACGGCCCATGCTTTCATCAACAGAGGCGTATACAGGGGCCCTTACCTGCCTGTCTATGGAGTTGGAGGGCTCCTATTGTATTTCCTTTTCCATTCTTATCAAAAAAAGCCTATACGTGTATTCCTGATGTCGGCGGCAGTTTGCAGCGTGCTTGAATATCTGACCAGTTTCTTCTTAGAGCGGCGCTGGGGAATAAGATGGTGGGATTACAGCGGTCATTTTCTCAATATAAACGGAAGAATCTGTCTGATGGGAGCAGCTGCCTTTGGCGTTGGCGGCGCAGTATTGGTCTGCCTGTTTTTTCCTTTATATGAAAAAATATATTTGAAAATGAACCGGAAATGGCGGACCAGGATCTGTCTTTTAATGCTTGCCATATTTGCGGCGGATGCAACCTACTGCGCCGTGAGGCCTAACGTAGGCTATGGAATTTCCTCACGTGCTTTTTCAAAAGACGGAGGACTTATAGATTAACTGTCATTAAAGTTTAAATTATTTTTTGGTTAGTCAGAAAACCAGCGCTGCGTGAACAAATATTCAATGAAGAACCCATCAAACGCAGTCGTGCTTTACGAGGTGGCGATTGAATATTTGTTCACGCAGCGCGGACGGTTAACCAACGTGAAAAAATAGCAATATTAAATTTCTTGCGGTCAGTAAGATTGAACTTGTCTGAAATCTGTAGTAAACTGATTTTATACGGAATCTACAGTTCCCTTACGCCCGACCATCATCAATACAGCTGGCGATATAGGATTTGACCTCATCCCTTGGCTTGCCTAAGGCAACGGACAATTCCCCATAAAGAGAAGTCTCTGCAAGATTGAAATAACGGCTGTCTAACGCGGTTACCTTATGACCTTTTAAAATCCTGTTTTCTTTACGCAGATAAATCGTTTTGATGAGCTGCACCCAGGATTTGCAGTTGTTGGAGCGCATGTATTCCTTATAAGTTTTTTCCAGGGTCTTTTCATCGGTTAACGGGATTAAAGGAATATCGGGAATTGATTTAATCAGGTCATCGGCTTCTTCTTTTGAAATGGCAAGGCGGAGAGAGGTTTTAGCGGAATCCACGGGAACATATACTGTGCTGTTAGACGAAAAGACAGGTTTTAGCAGGTAATACTCCCTGCTGTTGTCAACACCCGAAAGATTCAGGGTTGTTATGTCCTGCACGAGACAAATCCCGTTATTACTGTAGATAACATATTCACCTTTTTGAAACATATAATTACACCTCCTCTGAAAACAGACTATATTATATATCATACCAAATTTTTTGAAAAAATGTCAGTGGATAATAAATTTTCTGAAAGATTTGTGGGATTTGTGCATGGGAGGCGAGATTTAGGCTGCCGGAATGGGCATTTTGCGCATTGATGCCCGGATTTCGGGCGGCTTACAAGAATGGAGATTTTTTATGAAGCTTTACATGGTAAGGCATGGCGAGACGAATTGGAACATAGAGAACAGGATTCAGGGACAGCAGGACACGGAGCTGAATGAGAAGGGCAGGCAGCAGGCGAGGGAACTTGCGGATAAGCTTGCCGGTGGGGATTATCAGATAAGTGTAATTTACACCAGCGCCAAAAAACGTGCCTGTGAGACGGCACAGATTGTAGGGGATAAGCTTGGCGTAAAGCCGAAGATACAGCCAGGGATTGAGGAAATTAATTTTGGAAAATGGGAGGGTTATATGTGGAAACAGGTGAGAGAGCAGTTTCCGCAGGAATATCAGATATGGCGCGATAACAGGCGTTATCAGGTGCCGCCGGAGGGGGAATCCTACCAGCAGCTTCTTGACCGGCTTTTACCGGCATTAGGGGAGATCGCCAAAGGGAGCGAAGGAAACGCTCTTGTAGTAACGCACAGTGCGGTGATTATGACGTTGATGTCATATCTTTATGATACGCCCTTTGAGGATATGGTGAAGCACTATAAGACAGGGAATGCCGGGATTGTAGAATTGGATGCGGAATTATTTTTGCACTGATTAGTGTGAGAAGTATTTCCAGCCACTCACAGTAAAGGCTGTTTCGTGGAGAAGTACTAAGTCTTCACTGTTAGAAGAAAAACGTAATGTTCAAGGAAAATACTTGCTGCCTGCCGTAAATAAGCAGGGCAGCAGCAAAATTATAAAAGGAGAAGGAGAAAAACTATGAGACTAGGTGCATTAGAAGCAGGTGGAACAAAAATGGTATGTGCGGTGGGGGATGAAACAGGAAAAATTTTCGAGCAGGTTTCCATTCCCACAAGGACACCGGAGGAGACAATGCCGGAGTTGCTTGACTACTTTAAAAAGGCAGGGGTGGACGCCTTGGGAATCGGGTGCTTTGGCCCCATTGATCCGGATAAAAACTCCGCTACATACGGCCATATTACAAGCACGCCCAAACTTGCCTGGAGAAATTACAACATAGTGGGTGCCTTTGAAGAAGCCTTGGGATGTCCCGTGGGCTTTGACACGGATGTGAACGGCTCCGCCCTTGGGGAGGTTACCTTCGGACAGGCTAAAGGGAAAAATAACGTGGTTTACATTACCATCGGAACCGGAGTCGGGGCGGGGGTTTTTGTGGAGGGAAAGCTCCTTCATGGAATGCTGCACCCGGAGGCCGGGCATGTGCTGATACAAAAGAGAGCGGACGACAGCTATCAGGGGAAATGCCCTTATCATAAAACCTGTCTTGAAGGGCTTGCGGCAGGACCGGCCATAGAGGAGCGCTGGGGGAAGAAGGCCATAGAGCTTAAGGACAGAGAGGAAGTCTGGGATTTGGAGAGCTATTATATTGCCCAGGCCCTTGTGGGATATATCCTGACCCTTTCCCCGGAAATGATTATTTTAGGAGGCGGAGTTATGCATCAGGAGCAGCTGTTCCCCAAAATCCGCAGTTACGTGAAGGAGCTGCTTAACGGCTATATTCAGACAGAGGAATTGGAGAATATTGACAGTTACATTGTCCCTGCAAGCCTGCATGACGACCAGGGAATCATGGGATGCCTGGAGCTGGGACGGAGAGCGTTAGAGAGTATTTGAGAAATCATTCCTACAAAATGAGACGTACATCTGACAGAAGGCATTTTTTAAACAAGCTTTAGAAAGTAGATAAAAATTGTGACAATGGAAACCGGAGAGAGGTATGCTGTGAAAAACATTTGTGCGGGGCTGTTGGCTCATGTGGACGCCGGGAAAACAACTTTATCAGAGGGAATGCTCTACGTAAGCGGCAGCATCCGCAAACTGGGCAGGGTAGATAAGCGGGATACTTTCCTGGATACCTACAGGCAGGAGCGGGAGAGGGGAATCACCATTTTTTCCAAGCAGGCCCTTCTCAAGGTGGGGGATACACAGCTTACGCTTTTGGACACTCCCGGCCATGTGGATTTCTCGGCGGAGATGGAGCGAACGCTGCAGGTAATGGATGTGGCCGTACTTGTTGTGAGCGGCAGCGATGGGGTGCAGGCTCATACTCTTACCCTGTGGAGACTGCTAAAACATTACCGGATACCGGTGTTTGTGTTTGTAAACAAGATGGACCAGCCGGGGACGGACAGGGAGGCAATTCTGGCAGAGCTGCAGTCGCAGCTTGGCGAACATTGCATTGACTTTTCAGAGAGCCCGGACTTGGCCGGCAGGCAGGAAGAATTTTATGAAAGTATTGCCGTCTGCGATGAGGAAACCCTGGATGAATTTCTGGAAACCGGAAAGATAGGACGAAAAACAATACAAAGGTTAGTGGGGGAAAGAAAACTTTTCCCCTGCTTTTTTGGTTCTGCCTTAAAGCTCTTTGGTGTGGAGGAGCTGCTTGCCGGGCTGGACATTTATACAAGGGAGAAGGAATATCCGAAAGAATTTGGCGCCAGAGTTTTTAAGATTTCCCGGGACGGTCAGGGAAACCGGCTGACCCACATGAAAATCACAGGGGGAACGCTTAAGGCAAAGGAAATTCTGACAGGCACGGCAAGGACGGCGGATGGAGGAAACTGGGAGGAGAAGGTCAACCAGATTCGTATTTACTCGGGAGAAAAGTTTGACACGGTGGGGGAAGTGGAAGCCGGAGGCGTCTGCGCGGTTACAGGGCTTACGAAAACAAGGGCCGGAGACGGGCTGGGATTTTTAAGGGAGCCTGTCTATCCGGAGCTTTCCCCGGTTCTTTGCTATGGAATTATTCTCCCTGAGGGCTGTGATGCGTCTGTGATGCTGCCAAAGCTCAGACAGTTGGAGGAGGAGGAACCCCAGCTCCACATCATCTGGGATGGGAACAACAAAGAAATCAAGGCTCAGGTTATGGGACAGGTGCAGATTGAAGTGTACCGGAAGCTGATTGAGGAGAGATTCGGCGTCTGCGTTGACTTTGGCGTGGGCAGTATCGTATATAAGGAAACCATTGCAGACACCGTGGAAGGGGTGGGACATTTTGAGCCCCTGCGGCACTATGCGGAGGTGCATCTTTTGATGGAGCCCGGCGCGCCTGGAAGCGGGATCGTGGCTGAGGCGGACTGCAGCGAGGATGTGCTTGATTTAAACTGGCAGCGTCTGGTATTGACCCATATAGAGGAGAGGGAGCATCCGGGGGTACTGACGGGAGCGCCCATCACGGATATGAAGATTACCCTGAAAACAGGGAGGGCTCACTTAAAGCACACGGAAGGGGGAGATTTCAGGCAGGCCACCTACCGGGCCATTCGTCAGGGGTTGATGCAGGCGGAAAATGTGCTGCTTGAGCCCTATTATGAGTTTAAGCTGGAAGTGCCTCAGAGCGCGGTGGGCAGGGCTATGGCTGATTTGGACAAAATGCAGAGCCGCTTTGCCATGGAGCAGGATAGTCATGGAATGACGGTTTTGACAGGCATGGGGCCTATGGCGCTTTTGCAGGAATATCAGACGGAAGTTGCCGCTTACACCAAAGGGGAAGGGCGGCTGTATTGCAGTATGAAAGGATATTATCCCTGCCATAACACGGAAGAAGTTCTGGAAGCGGCGGATTATGACCCGCTGCGGGATGTGGAAAACCCTGCGGCCTCGGTATTTTGTGCCCATGGGGCGGGATTTATTGTGGAGTGGGATGAAGTGCCGGATTACATGCACCTGGAGAGCTGCCTGAAAGACCTCACCCAATATCCCGGGGATGCGCAGTGGGAAGGCCTCGGCGCAACAAGAATCAGAGGCGGCCAGCGAGCCGGAGGCGGAAAGAACGGGAAAACAGAAAGAGATTCTGCGGGCATAGGGCAGGATGAGATTGAGGAAATTTTAAACCGAACCTTCCGGGCCAATCAAAAGGACAGCCGGTCGGGGGGAGGAAAAGGATGGAAGAAAAGCCGGGAAAGGGCCGGTAA
>CAJUED010000040.1:0-18552 GCA_910585075.1 uncultured Lachnospiraceae bacterium | reverse complement strand
CCGGTGAAGTTTCGGCACAGCCCCAGACCAGAGTTTACAAAGCGGCGCCCAAACGGGAGGAGTATCTGCTGGTGGACGGCTATAACGTGATTTTTGCGTGGGAGGAGCTTAAGGAGCTGGCGGAGAAAAGTCTGGATGGGGCCAGGGGAAAGCTGCTGGATTTGCTCTGCAATTACCAGGCGGTGAGAGGCTGTAACCTGATAGCGGTTTTTGACGCCTATCGTCTTGCAGGACATGCCACGGAGGTTTTGGACTATCACAATATTCATGTGGTATACACAAAAGAGGCGGAGACCGCCGACCAGTATATCGAAAAATTCGCCCACGAAAACAGTAAAAAATATGATGTGACGGTGGCTACCTCGGACGGCCTTGAGCAGATTATCATTATAGGGGAAGGGTGCAAGCTGATTTCTTCCAGGGAACTGAAAGAGGAAATGGAGCAGGCCGCAAGGCAGGTGCTGCAGGACTTTCAAAGCAGCCATCCCCAGGAGAAGCATTCCTTTGCAAACGCCCTGTCACCCCAGGCAAAGCAGGAGCTGGAGAATATTTAAAAATCATTCTGTTACCAGCGTCCCCAGAACATATAAATCATTGTGCTGAAGGTAAGGATGATGATAATGCCCCAGTTGACGACATGCATGCAGAAGGCCTGAAATTTTGCAAAGAAGCCATCCTCACGCTCATGAACGGGACAAAGGTAATATTTATTCCCAAGTCCCAGAGCAATCGCTACATAAACCAGGCAGATTGCCACATAGCGGAAATCGCTGCTGCAAGTGTAGGGATAGATAATCACAAAGGCGGCAAAGGAAATCAGCATGATGATATAACCGGTCAAAAGGAAAACCGTGTTTTCCAGGCCGGTTTTTTTGTCTATAAAACGCTCGGCGGAGCGGGAGAACACCTGATGGAGTAAAACCGCGATCAGTAAAAGGGCGGTGGCAATCCCAAAAACCACTGCCAGTACAAAAGTAATCTGGCACATAACCAGAAGAATGTCCGGCAGATTGGTGGGATATTCCTCGGTAAACAAGGAGGTGTGGAACATGATAACCCAGGTGTTGCTGCAGGCCTTAGCGCTGATTGGGTGGAAAGGAAAAGCAAAATTCCAGTCGGAAAAGGCCGGTACACCCAGCCGCTCCCACAGGCTGTAGCCGGCTGTGTACATGGGAGAGGTTTCTCCGGGCACAGGCACGCCGGGCTTTTCGCCAAAGCGGATTAAATTCCTTACAATCCAGGACAGGCCGATTGGGGCAACAATGACAGCAAAAATACAGTAATTTTTTATCCATGAGAGGAGATGGCTTTTTTTCCGCAGACGTATAACGGAAATAAAGTGCATCAGGAAAATAATGGCCAGGGGGATAGCAAGAACGGCGGAGTTTAGCTTGGTAATCATGCCAAAACCAATGCAAAGAGCCAGCCTGATAAGCCCTGCCAAATCTTTATTTTGTATCCATTTCAAAGCCTCCAATATAATCAAACACATAAACAGGATGGTCAGCATATCGTTGTTGACGCTGCCGGCCATAACAATGGTGGCAGGGTGAAAGACCATGAAAGCCAACCCGATATAAAGCCCATTTTCCTCTATTTCAAGAACCTTCAATATTTTCCAGGTGACAACCATACACAGGCAGGAGTAGAAAAGTGGAAGGATTTGCAGATTTTCAAAGGCAAGATCCTCCGCTGCTCCCAGGATAATATTGAGTTGCAGCCATAAAAAGGAAATGATATGGTGCAGAGGGGGATGGTAGTAGGCAAACAGCTCGTACGGGTTTAGATCCGGAAGCTTATGGAACTTGTAAATATATTCAATGTAGCCAATGTGCCCCGGATTGACAAAGTCCGTGCCCATCCCTGTGTAAGCCCCGGCGTCATGCTGACGCTCATAAAGACCTGATAAAAGCACATAGCCGCATCGCAGCAGGGTACCTAAAAGAATCATCATAAAAACAATGGCTCTTTCGTCAAGACGTCCGGAGGACTTTAAGTAGAACAAAAGACCTGTGTATGCCACAAAAAGACAGGTTATGACCAGCACCTTTGTATAATGGGGCGTGTAAAAAAAGCCGGTGCCCTGGGCTATGGCAGTGGCAATGCAAAGAGAAAAAATGGCAATGACGGTATACAGCCCGGTTCTGTCGGAAGTATTATCCTGGGTAAAGATTTCCATGTGATTTGCTTTCATTTGTATATCCTCTTTTAATAAATAGAAGTTACATTTATAATGATGTTGTCCTGTACCTGAAAACTCCAAATGGAGTGCCCGGGGATGCGGTGCTCCGTCAGATACCATTTGTCCTCAATCTGTGTGATATAGTAAGGCGTGCCGCCGCCAATAAAGTTTCCGTACACATCCTCGTATTTACCGGTGGAAAGGTCGTCCAGATTTTTCACCCGCAGCATGGTGGCATAATCCTGGTTACCGGCTGCGTCGGTGGATATGGTGATGTAATAATAATCCTCAATCCGGGTGAGCTGTATCATACCGGCCATTTCAGGGGGAACCGGATATTCCTTTTTGATTTCAAAGGTGTAAAGGTCCGCCTCAATAATGCTGGAATTGCCGGATACGAAATAAATGCTGTCGTCGATAATCGTGAAGGAACGGACATAAATACCATTAAGGGAAGGGATGGAGCGTATTCCTGTCAGGTACATCCGGGAGTCCCCCTTTGCATGGCGGAAAAGATACATTTCCCCACTCTGGGAGCTCCAGGCGTAAAAGGTATCCGTATACGCATCGTATATAATGTAATGGGGACGGTTGCCGATATTTAAAAATTCCTGAGTAGGCACAAAAATCACCTGCCCGTTGACATTTACGTCCTTTTCCATAATCAGAATCCGGTTGTTTTCCGTGTCGTCAATCAGATAAACCTCCCCGTCGCTGGCTAAGGTGTGCCCCATGGCAATGTCATTTGTCATAATCTGCCACCGATAGAGAGGGTCGGTCAGATTATCATGATAGATGACCTGATTGTTATAGCAGTCCACAATAAAAAACATTTCGTCCACTTTCGTGATATAGGTGGGCACGCTCAAAGAAGGAAAGGGGTTGTCCGGTATCTCATTCAAAGAAGAACGGTCAAAGGATATCGGACTTGACTTTAACAGGTAAACCAAGGGGGTATAATCCGGCGCTTTCCCAGGCCGGGAGGCAGTACCGGCGCAGGACGTAAAAAGGCAGATAAAAATACCTGCCGCCAGCAAAAGGAGAAAAAATTTCTTTGCCGGTTTTGGCACTACCGGATAAGGCCGGTTACAAGACCGGACAGGAAAAGTCTCCGTCTGAGAGTTATCTGTGGGAAGCATGGTATGCGTCCGGATGTTGGTTTGTTTTTTCCGTATCGTGTTCATATTGCTATTATAAATTTTTTGCTTTTATTGTACAATGCTTTTTTGCGATACTTTTTGCAGGTTGGGACATTTTTCAAAGATGCTTTGGCATTATTCTTGTTATTTTCAGAGTCTGGGCGAAATGTTGCCGAGAAATTATATAGAAAATGTTTGACAAACTCCGAATTGGTGTGATATAGTAAATGCACTTACCGCTTAGAAAATCCAATTGAATGAAGTATGAATTGTGTACAGGTGACCTGTCTGTGGATATTCCATGGGCAGGTTTTTGATGTAATAAGCTGATTTTTCGGTTAATGGACCGGAAAGAAATGGAGAAGAAGAATGAAGAATTTTTTTAGGCGGAAAGACAGGTTAAGGATTTGGAAGATGGACGGAGGAATGAAAAGAGCGGTTCCTGTGATGTTGGCCCTTTGCCTGCTGTTTGGTATGTCAATGCCGGTATATGGAACGGAAAAGAAAGAGGGAAACACAGGCCGAAGCACGGGCAGCAGCGCTGAAAATGGTCCGGAAAACGGCCGGGATGCGGCGGATATGGGGGATGCAGGTCAGACACAGTCGCCCAAAGTAGTGATTAGCGATATATACCACCGACATATTGGAAGGCCGGATGTTTTCGGAGGTTGTTATACCCTTGGCACAGAGCATAAACACATAGGAAGTGAGGATACGGAGGGAGGCTGCTATACAAAGCCGATTTACCATTCCCACCAGGGAAACGAGGAGACGGGCGGCGGATGTTATGGGAAGGAAGTAAAGCACGGGCATCAGGGAAACCCGGCGGAGGGCGGCGGATGCTATAATATTCCTGTGAAGCATGAGCATAATGACGGCTGCTATGAGGAAAGGCCATGCACCATCAGTTATACGACAGTGAAAGTCATTGGGACGGAGACGGGCAGATGCTTTAGCGGAGGGCATGGAGAGACAACTTTTGTGAAAGCGGAAGGAATTGGCTCTCATGACAGCTGTGATGCAGGGGCAGTGGATATGATAATCAATTATTGCCAGGCCTGCGGTTTTATGGCGCCCATGATGCACGATTATCCGATGGAAATCTGCGGAAAAGATGGTGTTATAGAAAGCTACAAAATTGGCTGTGGGAAAGAGGATGGACAGGTTGAGCGCTATGAAAGAGACTGTGGATATGAGGACAGACAGATAGAGCGTTATGAGACAGGCTGTGGGATGAATCCCGGGGATATAGAAGGCTATCGGTTAGACTGCGGCCTTCAGGAAGATAAGCCCTGCGGACAACTGGTTGTAACAAACGAAACCGCAGGCAGAGCCGAACAGGTAACTTTAAAGGTAAAGGTTGAGGACTTTACCGGCGGAAAGCTGGTACTTGCGGACGACCCTTTTACCTGGCAGGATAAAAGCGGCAATCAAGTTGGTAAAGGGGGAGAAATCCAGGTAAAGGAAAATGGCGATTATGCCGTCACGGTAAAGCTGGAAAATAAAGACGTGGATGAGAGCGGCCTTCACAGCATAATCTCTGTGGATAATGTATATAAAGCAGTGCAGAGCCCGACCCCTTCAGAAGTTCCTAGGCCTTCAAAAACGCCCGAACCGTCCCAAACGCCCGGAGATGCTCCAAGCCCATCCCATAGGCCTTCGGAGACACCGGATACGACGCCATCAGGAAATGGCGGGAATACATCTGATGATGAACCGTCTCAGAAGGAGACGTCTCAAGATGATACGCCTCAAGACGATACGTCTCAGGAGGAAACTCCTGTGGCGGAAAATAACCGGACACCATCAAAGGTGAAAGAAAAGCAGGATAAAGACAGGGAAGCCTCAAACGCAGGCGGAGAAACAACAGGGAAAACAGTCGGCAAGGCCAGGAAGAAAGCGGAAGTAAAAGCAAGTGAGAGTCCCACGCCATCGAATACGCCCTCTCCTAAAGTGGAAAAAGAGACAAAAGAGAAGGTACTGCCCAAAAAGCAGGCTATGGAGGAGGTACAGTATAAGGTGAAGCAGGCGGAAAAAAGCGGCAATATCTTTGCAAATCCGGTGGTAAGGATGGTTACCGTGACAGCGGGTTTTCTGATACTGCTTGCCGGGATTTTGCTGTGGCTGCTCTACTTAAGAAACAGTGTGAAGGTCTACAATGACGACGGGGAAGGCAGGATGATTTACTTAGGCCGCGGCGTAGTGGGGTGTGAGGAAGATGTATATATTCTGAAAATTACCGAAAAGATGGTAGAAAAATCTTACACCAACAGATACTGTATTAAACCCGGGCTTTTTGGGCTGGGGAGGAATGATGAAGAACTTGTTGTATATAAAGAAGCAAAAAATGTGACAGTTTTAATCAGTAAGGAAATAATCGCGGTCCTGTGAGGAAGGCGGCAGGAATAGAAAGAAAAAAAGAAAGGGCTTGATTTTGAAGGATGAAAGTGATAGACTCGTAGTGTTACAAAAATGGTGCATAATTATGCATAAAATGGAGGAGAAGTTATGAAAAAATTTATAGCACTTTTATTGGCAGCAGTCATGACAATGAGTCTGCTTACAGCCTGCGGCGGTAAGACAGAAGAAACAACATCGGAGACTCCTGAGGCTGAGGCCGCACAGGATGAGGGAACAGAAGCTGAGGCTGAGGAGGAAGCTCCTGAGGCTGAGGCGCAGGATGCGGAGACTGAAGCAGAGGCTCCCGAGACAGAAGTGGAAGGCGAAGCCAAGGAAAGCACAGACGCACAGTCAGAAGCACTTGCAGACGGCGTACTCACAGTGGGTACAAACGCAGAATTCCCGCCTTTTGAGTTTGTAGGTGACGACGGAGAACCGGACGGCTTTGACATTGCCCTCATCAAGGCAATCGGCGAGAAGCTGGGTGTGGAAGTAGAGGTTGAGAACATGGAGTTTGATTCTCTTGTGGCTTCTATCGGAAGCAAGGTAGACGTAGCCATTGCAGGTATGACCGTTACGGATGAACGGAAAAATTCCGTTGATTTCTCAGATGCATATTATGAGGCTGTTCAGTATGTAATCCTTCCGGAAGGCTCGGAAATTGCAACAGCAGATGACCTTGCAGGAAAGACAATCGGCGTACAGCTCGGCACAACAGGGGATATCATTGCATCAGACGATATTGAAGGCGCCAGCGTTTCTCAGTACAACAAGGGAATGGACGCTGTCAACGACCTGATTAACGGAAAGGTTGACTGTGTTATCATTGACAAGAATCCTGCCCTTGTATTCGCAAGCAAGTTCGAAGGACAGCTTACCGCAGTTGACGGAGCGGAATTCGGTTTTGAGCCGGAAGAATATGCAATTGCAATGCCTAAGGGAGATACCGCTTTAGTAGAGCAGGTGAATACGGCCCTTGAGGAAATCAAGGCGGACGGAACCTTTGACAAACTGGTTGAGACCTATATTGAGAACTAATTGAAAATGTCCGGTAGCAGTCTGGTTTTTTGCTTTCACAGCTGTGCTTAATGTGTCTGTAATTGGCAAATAATGGCTGAACTGCTACAAAAGAATTACGACAGTGAAAAGAAAAAAGGACGCCGCACCAAGAGACAGCCTGTGGTATTGACATACTGCTATATTTTGCAATACCCGGCTTAGTTTTCCTGGTGCGGCATCCCTCGTTTTCACACGGTGATGGGAAGATGTTTAAGACTCGGAAAGACAAAGCATTTTGGTATATTTGACTTTCAATTAAAAAAGGAAAGGAACTTATGATATGCAGGCATGGTTTGAGAAGACGGCTGGAAAGTTTGAAATGGCATTTATCGAATCTGACAGGTGGAAGCTCTATATAGAAGGGCTTGGGGTCACGCTGGAAATTGCGTTTCTTGCGGCGGTTCTGGGACTGGTGATTGGTACGGTGGTGGCGCTTATGAAGCTGTCTACCCGCAGAAACGGAAAGAAGACTCTCTGGTCGGTGATTGCCAATCTTTACATAGACGTTATCAGGGGAACGCCCTCTGTGTTACAGCTGCTGATCATGTGGTTTATTATCATGAAAAGCTGTAAAAATGGTACCCTGGTCGCGGTGCTGTCCTTTGGTATTAACAGCGGCGCCTATGTGGCGGAGATTGTGCGGGCCGGTATTCTGGCTGTGGATAAGGGGCAGACGGAGGCAGGCCGTTCGCTTGGACTTTCCAAGGCCCAAACCATGATTTATATCATTATTCCTCAGGCAATCAAAAATGTGCTGCCACCTATCGGAAATGAATTTATTGTCCTTTTAAAGGAAACGGCCATTGTAGGCTATGTGAGCCTTACCGACCTTACAAGGATGGCGAATCAGATTTCATCGAGAACCTATGAGCCTTTTATGCCCTTGATTGGCGCTGCCGTCATATACTTTGTCATTATTAAGATACTGAGCGTTTTACTGGATAAACTGGAGAGGAGGCTGCGTAAAAGTGATAATCGTTAAGGAACTGCACAAAAAATTTGAGGGAAATCATGTACTGCGCGGGGTGAATTATCATGTGCACCAGGGGGAAAAGATTGTAATTGTGGGTCCCTCGGGTTCAGGGAAAAGTACTTTCCTGCGCTGCTTAAATCTTTTGGAGACGCCTACCTCAGGAGAAATCTGGTTTGACGGGCAGTTGATTACGGACCCAAAAGTAAACATTGATAAAATCAGGGAACACATGGGAATGGTGTTTCAGAATTTCAATTTGTTTAACAACCTTTCCATTATGGATAACATCACCCTTGCCCCCGTTAAATTAAAGCTTATGGGAAAAGAGGAAGCGAAGGAAAATGCCTTAAAGCTCCTTGCCAGAGTGGGACTTAAGGAAAAGGCGGACGCCTATCCCAGCCAGCTTTCCGGGGGACAGAAGCAGAGGATTGCCATTGTAAGGTCCCTTGCCATGAATCCAAGGGTAATGCTCTTTGACGAACCAACGTCGGCCCTTGACCCGGAAATGGTGGGGGAGGTTTTGGACGTTATGAAAGAGCTTGCGGAATCGGGAATGACAATGGTGGTTGTAACCCATGAAATGGGATTTGCCCGGGAAGTGGGGACGAAGGTGCTGTTTATGGATGAGGGGAATATCATGGAAGAAAGCACGCCTGATGAATTTTTCAATCATCCCAAATGTGAGAGATTGCAGGATTTCCTGTCAAAGGTTTTGTAGAATATGGAAAGGTCGGCTCCCGTGAGCCGGCCTTTTTGGTGCAATAAGCTGGTTTTGTAAAGCTTAACAGCGTTTGATACAATAGGCTGACCAACTGACACCTGCAGGTTCAATTGTTATGGTGCAGCATAAGCATGGAAGTGACAATGTAAAACGGCAGAGCAAATACCATAAAATAAGCATAGCGGAATTCCGTAGCCACCGGAGTTGCAATGAGAACCGTCAGCAGCAACGCCACACTGGGCAGGTAGAGAATCAGCTTTGGGGTTTCATCCCTCACAAAGGCATTTCCAATACAGAAAATCAGTACCCAGAGGACAGCGCCCATGCTCCAAAGAGGGCCGTAAAGAGGGAGCATGCCGCCCAGCTTAATGGAAATTTCCTTTGTCTTTATTACCAGTGGGCCGCCAATCAGAGGTGTATGGGACACTCCTAAGGAAGTAGCGCTAACGCCCTCAACATCCGCAACCGGATAAAAAGAGTCAGGATACCAGTAGCCATAGGTCTGGCGGATATAAGCTTTTGCGTAGTCACCGGGATAACGCAGTCCCAGTTTTGCCCAGAGCTTAAAAAATTCCCATTTATGCTCCGCCAGATATTCCTGATTTCCGGCCCTCACCAGTTCCTTGATGTTGTCGGCGTAAGAAGGGTCATACAGTTTTTTGATATGAGTAAGGTCCACCACATTTTCAATCAGTTCCAGTTCTTCCTCCGTAAGAGAACGGTCATTGCAGATAACAGCCGTTATTTGCTGGGTGGGGATGGAGAGGGATTCAATCAAATCCGGCTGTGTGACCTGAAATGCTTTCATCACAGGATATTTGATGAGAACGGCGCACAGAAAGATTCCAAGAATGACAGGGAACATAATGCGGGCCTTTTTCCTGAAAGAAATCAGTAAAAAAGGCAGACAAAGGATAAAAGCATACCAGCCGTTGGAGCGGAACAGGCATAACATAAGGCCTGAAATTGTAAAAATGCATAAGTCCATAACGCCTGTTTTTCGAATGAGACACAGGGAAGAACAGCCAAGACAAAGTACTGCGGCGGCAAAGAGAATATCCTTCCACAGGGTAACGGAGTGCACGGCATGATAAGGGACAAGGGCGTAAAACAGCGTTACCAGAAGACAGATACGGGCTCTGACACAGTATTTTTTCATGGTGCTCACAAAATAACTTACACTGAAAGCAAGGATACACATCTGAAAAAAGGTGTAGAAAGAAATAGCCACCACCATATTGCCGGTGAGCTTATAGCCAATGTTATAAAGAAGCTTAATGGAAAGCGTGTGTACCCAAGGATGATGATTGCTGTAGGGAATTACCCCAAGGACCTGTTCAAACTGGTTGACACTGTCCGGCGTCATGATGCCGGGATACTGGTACAGAAAATAGGGAAACCAGAATATCATACAGAGCAGGAAGGCGCAAAGGGCCGTGTGCTTTACATAAAAAAGGCGCAGAGAAGTGAGGGCTTTGGAAAGCCATGGAAGGGAGCATTTTACAGGAGAAACCGGCTGTGCCGGGTCATAGGGCTCCGTAAAAAGCAGATTGCGAAGGCGCACTTTATCTGCGGTAAAGGAAAACAAAAAAAGAAGTATATTGTAAAAGAGAGAACAAAAGCCCAAAAAAGTAGAAACAATGATACCCATACGAAACAAAGGATTGGTAAGGGTATCTATGTAACCGGGATAGTCTACGGCCATGTATAAGGTGGTAAAAATTACAGATATAACCGCTGCGGTGACTGTGGCCTTACGGTTTTTAGAAAAAATGGATTGTGATATATGGGCATCTACATAGCAGTAAAAGAAAAAGCTGAAAAGAAAGAACACAAGGGTTAAAATATTTCCCGGCTCCATGCGGCTTGCTTTCATAAGCGCCCAAGTGGTAAAAAAGCCCTGGGCCGCTTTTAGGGTAAGTCTGTTCCTGGACATGGTTTTCATTGTAATTACTCCTGTTCCTTAAAAGTGTCTTATGTTATAATCTATAGAAAATGCCATAGATATTCCTGTTACTTTTGCCAGTAATGAGGAAAACAGCCATACACAAGAGCCGCAAAGCATAAAAAGTGCAAAGCGCAAGATATGCTTTTTGCATCTTTGGACATTTGGCTAAAATATGTGTGAATATGGCTTTCCGTATATGGCGGCTTGAAATATTGTATAAATCGGAAGATGCGCCCGAAGGATTATGGTTCGTAATATTCGGCATTTAGAAACACTATATCGTATGATATTACGGTTGTCAATGATATGGAAACGGAAATTGAATCGGGAGGAAAACATAGTGGTTACGGTTAGTTTGTGTATGATTGTAAAAAATGAGGAAAGGGTTCTGGCCAGATGTCTTGACAGTATCTGTGATTTGATGGATGAAATTATTATTGTGGACACAGGGTCAACGGATGGGACAAAGGGGATTGCCGCCCGGTATACGGACAAAATTTATGACTTTAAATGGATAGGGGACTTTGCCGCGGCAAGGAATTTTTCTTTTTCAAAAGCCTGCTGTGATTATATATACTCGGCCGATGCGGATGAGGTCTTGGACGAAGAAAACCGGGAAAAGTTCCGAATCTTAAAGGCCAATCTGATACCCGATGTGGAAATCGTACAGATGTATTATGGAAACCAGCTTGCCCATGGGACGGTGTATAATTATGACAAAGAACTGCGGCCCAAGCTGTTTAAAAGGCTCCGCACTTTTCAGTGGATAGAGCCTGTGCACGAGACAGTGCGCCTTTCCCCGACGGTGTTTGACAGCGATATTGAGATTACCCATCTGCCGGAGGAAAGCCATGGGGGAAGGGATTTGGCAATTTTTGAAAGACTGTGTAAGGAAGGGAAAGAGTTGTCCGACCGGCTGAAAAACATGTATGCAAGGGAACTGATGATTGCCGGGAAGGTGGAGGATTTTGAGAAAGCGGAAGGGTATTTTACCCAGGTGGCGGAGGGAGAAGATACCGGGCCTGACCAGCTGAAAGAAGCGGTCTGCGTGGTGGTAAGGGCCGCAAGAATCAGGGGAGATTACCTGAAAATGTACCGCTATGCCATGAAGGATGTGGCTGATGAGGGCGTAAGCGAGGTGTGCTTTGAGCTGGGAGAATACTATCTGGAGAAAAAAGAGTATCAGGAGGCGGCCATCTGGTATTACAATGCGGCTTATGAAACCCAGAGCATTTTGAATATTCATTCGGGAGGGGATTTCCCTCTTAAGAGGCTTGCCCGGTGCTATGAGAAAATGGGGCTTGCAGAGCAGGCGGCGGAATATGAAAGACTGGCGGCGGAATGGAGTGGGCAGGCAGCCGGCGCCAGGTAGCGGATAATGTTAAAGATTTGTATACGATAGAGGAATTGCACTTGCGGACGGGCCTTTATAATGTTACCATAGGGCTTGTGGGTGCGGCGGAGGTGTCAGGAGCGGAGCATCCGGAATGGAGATTAGTATGAGCTGGGAAAAAAATGTGCGGAGGGTGGAACCCTATGTGGCCGGGGAACAGCCTAAAAGGGAAGGGGTTATAAAGTTAAACACCAATGAGTGTCCTTATCCCCCGTCTCCGAAGGTGAAAGAGGTCCTCAGGCAGATGAACTGTGAGAAGCTGCGGCTTTATCCGGATATGGATGCGCAGAAGCTGGTGGATGCGCTTGCGGATTATTATCATGTGAGACCGGAGCAGGTGTTTGTGGGCGTGGGATCGGATGATGTGCTGGCCATGGCATTTATGACTTTTTTCTATGGGGACAAGCCGATTCTGTTTCCGGACATCACCTATTCTTTTTATGATGTGTGGGCTGAACTTTTGCGGATTCCCTATAGAACCTGCGCCCTTGACGAAGAATTTTGCATCAGAAAAGAAGATTACTTTGTGCCAAATGGAGGCATCGTGATTCCAAATCCCAATGCGCCTACCGGAGTGCTTGAGGATGTAAGCTTTTTTGAGGAGATTATAGCGGCAAATCCGGACTCGGTTGTGATTGTGGATGAGGCTTATGTGGATTTTGGAGGCGAGAGCACCATTCCCCTGACAGAAAAATATGACAATCTGCTGGTGGTGCAGACCTTTTCAAAATCCCGGGCAATGGCAGGGGCGCGGATTGGTTTTGCAATTGGGAATGAAAAGCTGATTGGCTATTTAAAGGATGTAAAGTTTTCCTTTAATTCTTATACCATGAATATGCCGGTAATTGAAATGGGAACGGCGGCTGTTTTGGATGATGCTTATTTCAAAGAGATTGTGGGGAAAATCGTAAAGACCAGGGAGTGGACCAAGAAGCAGTTAAAAAGGCTGGGCTTTTCTTTGGCGGATTCTAAGGCTAACTTTTTGTTTGCCACCCATGAAAAGGTGTTTGCAAAGGATATTTTTCTTGCTCTTAAGGAAAATAATATATATGTAAGACATTGGAATAAGGAAAGAATCGGCAATTACCTGCGTATCACGATTGGAACAGATGAACAGATGGAGAAGCTGGTTGCATTTTTGGAGGATTATTTACAGTAAAGTACTTAGAATGCACAGCAGCAATTTTGTAATAAGCCGGCTTGTATAGAGTGATGGCGTTTGAGGCGATAAGCCAGCCGGCGTAAAGCGGCAGCGTTTGATACAAAATGATTTAGAACTTTGGAATGGAGGAAAAAGATGATTAGGAACATATTAAAAGGTGTTGTGATGGGAACGGCAAATATTATTCCTGGAGTCAGCGGGGGAACCATGGCGGTGTCCATGGGGATTTACGATAAACTGATTCACAGTGTGACCCATCTGTTTAAGGAATTTAAGGAAAGTCTGAAATTTTTAATTCCCATTGCCATAGGAATGGGAATTGCACTGGTGGGTTTGTCTTTTATCATAGAGCCTGCTTTTGAGCATTTCCCTTTGCAGACCAACTGTCTGTTTATTGGTCTGATTGTGGGCGGACTCCCTGCGGTTTATAAGAAGGTGAAGGGACAGGGAATCAAGGTCAGCTATATCATTCCCTGCCTGATATTTTTTGCCATTGTGGTAGGGATGGCGGCCATAGGGGAAGAAGAAGGCGCCGCTGCGGATTTGACTTTCAGTCTCTGGTCTGTGATAAAATTGTTTGTGGTTGGGATTATTGCTTCGGCTACCATGGTCATTCCGGGGGTCAGCGGTTCTATGATGCTGCTTCTTATGGGATATTACAATCCGATTGTAGCCACAATTAAGAACTTTGTCACGGCACTGGTGTCTTTTGACATGGCAGGCATTATGCAGGGATGCGGCGTATTGGTTCCTATGGGGCTTGGAATTGTAGTAGGTATTTTTGCCATTGCAAAGCTGGTTGAGATTATTTTTGCAAAATTTCCCATGCAGGCATACTGGGCGATTATCGGACTGATTGTGGCTTCTCCCTTTGCCATCTTCCTGTTAGGCGAGGTGGGAACCATTACAGTGCTTGGGGTTTTGGTCAGTGTGGTGACTTTTGCGGCTGGTTTTGTGATTGCGATGAAGCTTGGGGAATAGAGCCCAAATTTGCGGGTGTCGGACGCATGGAGGATTTCATTGGAAGCTTATACGGATTTTGCCGGTGTGTATGATATTTTTATGGAAGATACGCCTTATGAGGCATGGGCGGATTTTATTGCGGAATTGATAGAAAAATATGGAATTTCCAAACCTTCGGGTGCCAGGGTTCCTGACTTTGCATCTTCAAGTGAGAGCGGATGTGTGGGAGCAGAAGCACGTCCGGAGGAAGCGGAAGCCGTGGAAGAAAATGACTTTTTCCGGGGAGAGGAAAGGGAGAGGCATATTGTGCAGGAGGAAGCTTTGGAGACGGAGCGGAATCTGGTGCTGGATTTGGGATGCGGAACAGGTACTCTGACAGAGCTTTTGTATGCAAAGGGCTATGACATGATGGGAGTGGACAACTCTGAGGAGATGCTCCGTCTTGCCCTTGAAAAGAAAGAAAAGTCAGGCAGTGAGATTCTTTACCTCTGTCAGGATATGCGGGATCTGGATTTGTACAGCACTGTTGGAACAGTGATAAGCGTCTGCGACTCGGTGAATTATCTTCTGGAAGATGAGGAAGTGGAGGATGTTTTTTCACTGGTAAACAATTATCTGTATCCCGGCGGCCTTTTTATCTTTGATTTTAACACAGTTTATAAATATGAAAAGGTCATAGGGGATACCACCATTGCGGAGAACAGGGAGACCTGCAGCTTTATCTGGGAGAATTATTACCACGAACAGGAGCGGATCAACGAATACGACCTGACCATATTTGCCCAGGAAGAAAAGAGCGGCCTGTTTCGGCGGTTTACGGAAACCCATCTGCAAAGGGGCTATACCCTTGAGGAAATGCTTGGGTTTGTGGAAGGCGCAGGGATGGAAGTGGTGCTTTTGCTGGACGCGGATACCCATGAACAGCCGGGAGAGTGTAGCGAGAGAATTTATATTGTGGCCCGGGAGCAGGGAAAAGGGATAAAGAAGCTTTGAGAGCCTGTAATTTGTTCCGGTTATTTTAAAAAAGGGTGTACGGAAAGACCGGATTGAGGAATTGATAATCCACAAGTTTGGAATGCGCAAAAAGCAGCGCAGGAATGAGGTAAAATATGTCAGATTATATAGTCAGAGCAACGGCGGCCGGCGCGCAAATCAGGGCTTTTGCGGCAACCACCAGGGATTTGGTGGAGGCGGGAAGGCGGGCTCACGATACCAGCCCGGTGGTAAGCGCGGCTCTTGGGCGTCTGATGACAGGCGGCGTGATGATGGGCGCCATGTTAAAAGGAGAAAAGGATTTACTTACTTTGCAAATCAGTGGGGACGGCCCGGTGAAGGGTATGACGGTCACAGCTGACAGCAAGGGAAATGTAAAAGGTTATGCAATAGAGCCTCAGGTTATGCTTCCGCCCAGTCCTTTGGGGAAGCTGGATGTGGGAGGCGCAGTTGGAGGCGGAATGCTCCGGGTAGTGAAGGATTTAGGGTTAAAAGAGCCTTATGTGGGGCAGACTGCATTACAGACGGGAGAGATTGCGGAGGATCTTACCTATTATTTTGCAACCTCGGAGCAGGTTCCTTCCAGTGTGGGCCTGGGCGTTTTGATGGAAAGAGATAACACGGTGCGGCAGGCCGGGGGATTTATTGTGCAGCTGATGCCCTTTACGGAGGACAAGGTGATTGCGGCCCTGGAGAAGAACCTGGCGGAGTTTTCGTCGGTGACGAAGGTGCTTGATGAAGGTAAAACCCCGGAGGAAATGCTGGGACTGCTTTTAAAAGGACTGGATTTGGAAATTGTGGATACCATGCCTGCACAGTTTTACTGCGGATGTGATAAAAAGCGGGTGGAAAGGGCAATCATCAGTATCGGCAGGAAGGAAATTAAGGAAATGATTTCCGAGAATAAAGATATTGAGGTGAATTGTCATTTTTGTAATACATCTTATCGGTTTTCGGTAAAGGAGTTGAAAGAGCTTCTGGAGAAAAGCAGATAGTCTCTGCGGTATTGGGAACGAAAGGGCAGCCGCAGGGGGAATTGCCAGATGCGGAAAACATTGAACAAAGTTTTCAGTAATGCAGTATCACAGGCGTAGCTTGTGATATGCAGGGGATATGACGATGAAACATGGATTTATAAAAGTGGCGGCTGTTACGCCTAAGGTAAAGGTGGCGGACACCTTTTTTAACAGAGAACAAATCCGAAAGGGGATTGAGACGGCAGCAGGCGAAGGGGCCAAGGTGATTGTTTTCCCCGAACTTTGCATCAGCGGTTATACCTGTGAGGATTTGTTTTTGCAGGAAAGGCTTCTTACCTCCTGCAAAGAGGAACTTGCAAAGATAGCGGAATTTACAAAGGGAATGGACGCCCTGGTGTTTGTGGGACTGCCTTTTGAACGGGAAGGGAAATTATACAATGTGGCGGCGGCTGTCCATGATGGGGAAGTGCTTTGTATGATTCCCAAAGCTTTTATTCCTTCCTATGGAGAGTTTTACGAGACCAGATATTTCAGAAGGGGAAACAGAAAGGCTGTCTCCGTGACCTTTAACGGAAAAGAAATTCCCTTTGGAACGAATATTCTGTTAAAGTGTGAGGAAATGGAAGGACTTGTGGTGGGCTGTGAAATATGTGAAGATATCTGGGCTCCGGATGCGCCGGATATTTCCCATGCCATGGCGGGAGCCACCCTTTTGGTGAACCTGTCCGCTTCCAACGAGACGGTGAATAAGGACGCTTACCGGGAGATGCTGGTCAGGTCCACAAGCGCAAAGCTGATTGCAGGGTATGTGTACTGTAGCAGCGGGGAGGGTGAGTCCACCCAGGATTTGGTCTTTGGCGGCCATAATATGATTGCGGAAAACGGTACCATGGTGGCAAAGGGACAGCGGTTTTTGAGCCAGACAGTTTATGGGGATATTGACATTAACAAACTTCGTATGGAGCGCAGAAGGATGAACACCTTTGCCTGCGGTCATAGTGAGGACTACAAGGTTATCTCTTTTGCCTTAAAGGAAGAAGAAACAAAGCTTTGCCGCAGCTTTTCCTGCATGCCCTTCGTACCGGAAAATAAGGATGAGAAGGAAAAACGCTGTGATGAAATTCTGTCCATTCAGTCCATGGGGCTGAAAAAGCGTATGGAGCACACGGGCTGTAAGAAGGCTGTGGTGGGCGTGTCAGGGGGACTTGACTCTACGCTGGCGCTGCTGGTAAGCGCGCGGACTTTTGATATGCTGGGGATTCCCAGAGAAAATATCATTGCGGTGACCATGCCCTGTTTTGGAACCACGGACAGGACTTACGAGAATGCCTGCAGGCTCACGGAAATTCTGGGGGCGACTTTAAAAGAGGTGGATATCAGAGAGGCGGTGACCGTTCACTTTAGGGATATCGGCCAAAGTATGGACAACCATGACGTAACCTATGAAAACAGCCAGGCCAGAGAGCGGACCCAGGTGCTGATGGACATTGCCAATCAGGTAAACGGCATGGTGATCGGTACCGGGGATATGTCAGAGCTGGCGCTGGGCTGGGCTACCTATAACGGAGACCACATGTCCATGTATGGGGTAAACGCAGGGGTTCCCAAGACCCTGGTGCGCCATCTGGTGCGCTATTATGCGGATACCTGCGGAAATGATCAGCTGATGGGAATTTTGCTGGACGTGCTGGATACGCCGGTAAGCCCGGAACTGCTTCCTCCGGTGGACGGAGTGATCGCCCAGAAAACGGAAGATTTGGTAGGGCCTTATGAGCTTCACGATTATTTCCTGTATTATATGCTGCGGTGCGGATTTGAACCGGAAAAAATCTACCGGATTGCACGGCTTTCCTTTGCAGGGCAATATGAAGATGAAGTGATTTTAAAATGGATGAAAATTTTTTATAAAAGATTTTTCTCCCAGCAATTTAAACGTTCCTGCCTTCCGGATGGGCCTAAGGTCGGAAGTGTTGCGGTGTCCCCCAGGGGAGATTTGCGGATGCCCTCCGATGCCTGCGTAAGGGTGTGGATGGAGCAGATTGAAAAATTATAGATTGTAGTGCGAGGGATTGTAACAGGCCGGGAAAAGAAAAATTCCGGCCTGTTATTTGTTCAATAAATATGAAATGTGGCGGCGTTTGATGCAACAAGCATATTTATTCAGGGGAAGGCGAAGCGGAGGGACTCCCCGAAGGCGAAGGAGCCGCCGCTTTGCTGAGGGAGGATTTAATGGCATTTAACAAAACCATGGAGGTATACTTATTGTCGTCCGCATAGGTGATATTTTCCAGCGACTGGCTCTTTAATATCTGATTTGCCAGATCGTCAAAGGAGGGCTCAAGCAGAGGAAACATGGTTGCCACGGCCTCATCTAGATTGACGATACGGATGTCATTGATGTTGGTTTCATCCACGGTGACCTCCACGTCCACCGCATTGTCGTTTAAAACCAGAGATGTGGTGTAAATCCCCGGGACATAGACAGCGGAAGGGGTATCCACAACGGTTTCCGTTTTTTTGTCTTTTGGTACGAACATGATAATGAGGAGAATGATAAATAATATTCCCAGCAGTGCAAACAGGCCGGTATATATTAATTCTTTCAGATGAAGTACAACAATTTTGGTTTTGGAGCTCATAGG
>CAJUED010000039.1 GCA_910585075.1 uncultured Lachnospiraceae bacterium | reverse complement strand
GTTTTACTATGCGGCCAAAAACGGCAGTCTCACCGGTGCGGCGGCGGAGCTTTCCATTTCCCAGCCTGCAGTCAGCCAGGCCCTGAAGCAGCTTGAGAGCGCTTTATCTGCGAAGCTTTTTGTGCGTGCGCCAAGGGGCATCAGGCTTACCACGGAGGGACAGGCCCTTTACACTTATGTGAAGGCGGGATATGAGCAGATACAGCTTGGGGAAAAAAAGCTTGCCTCTATGCTGCAGCTTGAGTATGGGGAATTGACCATAGGGGCCAGCGATATGACCCTTAAGTATTATCTGCTTCCTGTGTTACAGGAATATCATGAAAAATTTCCGGGAATCAAGGTGACGGTCACCAATGCGCCCACGCCGGAGACTTTAAGTCTTTTGCGCCAGGGGAAGATAGAGTTTGGGGTTGTCAGCACACCCTTTGTGAAAAAGCCCCAGCTGAATGTAATTCCCGTGCGGGAAATTGAGGATGTGTTTGTAGCGGGACGGAAGTTTATCCAGTATAAAAATCATATGCTGGATCTGCAGGAATTAGAAAAGCTTCCGATTATATCATTGGAAGGAAATACCAGCACCAAGAGTTATATGGATGATTTTTTGAAGCAAAACGGGGTGGAGCTTCACCCGGAATTTGAACTGGCCACCAGCGATATGATTGTCCAGTTTGCTTTAAGAAATCTGGGTGTGGGAAGCGTGGTGCGGGATTTTGCAGGGGAGTACCTGGAAGATGGAAGACTCTTTGAACTGCGCTTTAATAAGATGATTCCCAAGAGAAAGATCTGTGTGGTGACAGAGGCAGAGGGGCCTTTGTCTAAGGCGGCGGAGGAATTCCTTGGGATGGTACATGAAATAAGGGATTAGAGTAAAGAAAAATTTTAAGGTGTCAGAGCGTTGCCTGAGATTTTTTAAATTCAAATTTGAAGGATATTGGGAACAAGGAGGTTTATGAAGTTATGATTAAGAATATTGTATTTGACATTGGAAATGTGCTGGCCGGATTTGCCTGGAAGGAATTTTACCAGAGCTTTGGCTACTGCGAAGAAATCAATGAAAAGCTGGCAAAGGCTACGGTAAAAAGTGAGTTCTGGAATGAACTGGACAGGGGAGAGCTTGACGATGAGCAGCTTCTTGAGGGATTCATACGCAATGACCCTTCCATTGAAAAAGAGATACGGGAAGTATTCCAAAATGTGGAAAAGATGATCGTGCGCTATGATTATGCAATCCCCTGGATTAAAGAGCTGAAGGGCAGAGGATATGGAATTTATATTATTTCTAATTTTTCCCGGAAAGCCCATGCGGAGTGTGTGGATGCCCTTGACTTCCTGAAGGAGACAGACGGTGGAATTTTGTCCTACCAGGAAAAGATGATCAAGCCTGCTCCTGAAATTTACCAGCTTTTGTTAAGGCGCTATGGACTGAAGGCACAGGAATGTGTTTTTATTGATGATACCGCAAAGAATGTAGAGGCGGCTGTCCGGGAAGGGATGAAGGGAATTATTTTTCACAATCTTACGCAGGCCAAAGAGGAGCTGGAAGAAGTACTTGCTTCCTGAGAGGGGTGTTACTTCTCTCCTTTTTGAATCTCCGGAGAGAAGTAAGCGGTGGGAGGATTTCCGATTTACTATATTTTTCAGGGGATTATTAATTATATTATCAATTATATGATATTAACGGACTCAGCTCCCTTTCGCAGAACAGGCTAAGGCGGTGGAGGGCTCTGGTACAGGCGACATATAGAAGATTTTTATCGTCTACATCATGGTAGTTTTGACTGTCAACATCACAAATCAAGACGGCGTCGAATTCCAGCCCTTTTGCCATATATACCGGCAGGATTAACGAACCCTGTAAATCACATACGCTTCCATTCCTGATTAGCTGAATATCCAGCCTGGATTTTATTCTTTGAAATAAGTGAATGGAATTTTCCTCAGTTTTGCAAATTAAGCCTATTGACCGGAATCCTTTTTCCTGGCACAATTTTATTTCTTTCACAATATGCTCCATATAAGCTTCCGGGCTGTCACTTGCAAATATTTCCGGGCGGTCTCCGCTTCGATTGAAACTTTTGACCTGCGGATCGTGTTCAATGAATTTCAGGCTGAAATTCAGGATTTCATTGGTGCAGCGGAAGCTTTTATTCAGCATAATGAGGGAGGACTTTTTCTTATTCAATATGGCCTGAATTTGTTCGTAGAGAGATATATCTTCTTTTTTTGAAATTGTCTGGTTTATATCTCCTAAAATCGTAAATTTGGCATTTGGAAACAGTAAAGCAAATATCTTATACTGAAGGGGATAATAGTCCTGGGCTTCATCAATGACTACCTGTCTGATATTTCCATATGCATTTGTTCCGTGTATTTTTAAGTACAGATAAGTAACTGCTATTGCATCATCAAAGTGCAGGCAGTCTGTGTCCAGATTTTTCCTTGTGTAGTTCCATATTTTCTTTATATTTTCAGAGGACTTATGGTCTGGCAGCAGACTGTAAAAATAGGCTTTATTATGAAACAAAATTTTATAAAGTGCAACAACATCAATCTTTATAAATTTTTGTATTTTCTGTTTTACCATATTCTTTTCTTCATGATAGCCCCGTCCCTTTCCGGTTCCGAATATGGATTCCATAATATAATCTTCTAACTGTTCCAGTTTTACGGCCAAAGGTGTTTCCGGTCTTCCTGATATCTTTTCTTTTAGTGTCTGCCTGCTTACGATACATTTTCCCTCATAATAAACATCATCAAATTCTATCCACTGATATGGTATATCAAGAAGAAAACGGTCTAATAAGTCTGAAAAATGTTTTGACATTTTAAACCCGATACTGTTTTTTATCACTTCTTTGTTCCTGGAATCAGCAATGGATTTTTCCAAATAATCGTTTTTCGACTGAATTTTTCTGTCTTTGAATATTGTGCTGAGCAAATCTTCAAATACCACGGAAATAACATTATCTTCACCCAATTCCGGCAATACATTGGAAATATACTGTTCAAATACGGAATTTGGAGAAATGATCATAATATTATTTGCACCCAATTTTGTCTGTAATCCCTGATACATAAGGTAAGCGGCTCTGTGAAGCGCAATGGAGGTTTTACCGCTTCCGGCGGCTCCTTGCACCATCAGCAGCTCATTTTCCATATCCCTGATAACGACGTCCTGCTCCTGCTGTATTGTCTCAACAATTGCTTTCATTTTGGAGGTGGTATTTTCTGATAACAGCTGTCTTAAAAATTCGTCGATAATCTGAATATCCGCATCAAAAAAATATTCCAGAGCGCTATTTTTTATTTCATATTGGCGCTTTAAACCGACTTCTCCTGTTATCCGGCCGCAGGGTGCATCATAAAATGCTTTTCCTGTCATAAAGCGATAAAAAACGCTGGCAATCGGTGATCTCCAGTCATAAACCTCCATTTCCTGATAAATGTTTTTCTTTAGGGAAGAACGTCCAATATATATTTTTTCAAATTCTTCCTCATCGTCAAATTTGAAATCAATCCGGGCAAAGTAAGGGGATTTTATCATGTTTTCCAGTAAAGCTATCTTATGTTTATCTTCTTCATAGGCTGCAATTTTGTCTGTAACGGGATTGATATACTGGCTTAATTCGGCAAGGGCTTCAAAGTCTTCGGAAGACCACAGATTTGTAATGCTGTGGGACGTATTTTCACGAATTTCTTTTTTGGCGTCAATAATCTCCGATTCCTTTCTTTCTGCGGCTTGTTTGGCCTGTTTTAATTGCTCCTTGGCCAAAGAGATAGTCTGTTTTAATCTTTTTTCTTCATATTCCCGTTCGGACTGCTGTGTTCCCATAATAACTATGACCTCCCCAAAATGAAAGATTTATAAAAATTTTATCAGGTTAGTTTAGCATACCGTAACCAGTATAAACAGTCTTGTTGTCACTAAATTTATGTGGTAATATAAAGACAGGAGATATGATAGCTATAGATAGCTGCCATATCTCCCGTTTCCTTTCATAGATTATTCATCGGATAGAATATTTTCAGTTGTTCTGAAACGCAATATTTGGAATGAAATTTAAGCTTTCCTGACAGGGACCCATAACTCGCAGAACAGATTATGCTCACCTTTTTCAAAATAGATTTCATAGTCCGTATCGTCGGTTTGCGTGTAACCTGTCTGTGGAACGAATTCTTTAAAAAATTTGCCCCAGATTTCATCCAGACAACTGGTATCAGTGCCATAGCATCTAAACACGGCGTAGTCAACAGGCTCCGTTTCCCAAATAGAATAACCGTTTTCCATAAGATGCTCTAACTGTGTCATGTCGGTATCCGAATCAACTATGATACCGATTCCGTAATTGAAACAGGTTTCACCGTCTTTTGCAGGGGAGCAGAGACCGTACAAATCTCTTTTTCCCTCAGCGCGAAGTAATTTCATAGGTTCAATCAGATTTTTCTCATAGCATTCCGTCCAGAAATCGGGGATACTGTGGCCATATTCATCCATGCCGGTTTCATCCAAAAAAGATTTTATTAATGCGACAAACTGCTGACCTTCTCTGTGTTCTATTCTGTAATCCATAATACTACCACCTTCTAATATGATTTTTATGACAAGAGGATTAAATAAGTGAAGTTTTGTCCCTTTTTGCTTTGCCTGTTTTGGGGTTGAGCCATGAAACCGAGAAAAGGCTTTGGAAAAACTTTCCGGGGATTCATAGCCATACTTGTATGCAGCATCCGTTACCGATATATCCGTTGTCTGCAGCTCTCTGGCCGCTAATGTTAGGCGCCGTTTTCTGATGTACTCATTAGCCGTCATTCCTGAAATAAAACTGAATGTCCGGTGAAAATTGTAACTTGACATATGTATGCTTTTGGCAACATCAGCATAACTTATGTCTTCATAAATATGTTCTTCCATATAATTGATTGCCTGCTGTATAAGTTGTATCGACACTTTGTTTACCCCTCCTTGTATGATTTGATTATAGCCGATTGCACGTGGAAAGTCCTGTTCCGGTTTGCACTATTTTTTCTCAAAAGAGTCAAGTGTTACTTTCACATATTGGACGTTGGGGCGCAGAAGCTATGTTTCCGGCTTATCTCTGAAAAGTAACGCTAAGTTACTTTTCACGGCCAGAAAGGCGCATAAACTGCGCATTTTGTGAGAATATGATACAACGCTAAAATTTCCTCAAGGATAGATTTTCAATCTGGGTTGACAAACATACTAATAGTATGTTAATATAAATACCTACCAACAGTATGTTAAGAAGGTGAAGAAGCATGGCAAGAAATAAGCATCCGGAAGAAACTGTTCAATTAATATTGGATGTTGCTTTTCGTCTGTTTATGGAAAAGGGATATGAGCATACCTCCATTCAGGATATCATTGACAATTTAGGGGGCCTTAGTAAAGGCGCCATCTATCATCATTTTAAGTCAAAAGAAGATATTTTAGTGGCTGTTACGGACAGGATGACGGATGAATCCAATCAGATGCTTGCAGCCATCCGCGATCGAAGCGACCTAAATGGAAAAGAAAAGCTGAAAACAATTTTTAAGGAATCTATCAGCCGGCCCGTACAGAATGATATTTTTACGGTGGCTCCTGATTTTCACAATAACCCGAAGCTTCTTTTCAGCCTTTTACATGATACCATAGGGAACGCGGCGCCGAACTATATTTTACCGATTATGAAGCAGGGTATTTCGGATGGCTCCATCAAAACGGAATATCCGGAGCAGCTGGCGGAACTGATTTTGCTTGCGGCAAATGTCTGGATGAATCCCATGATATTTGACAGCTCCGAGGAGGAATCCTGCCGTAAGTTTATGGTATTTAGCCAGATGCTGCAGGGATTTGGGCTGGATATTGTAGATGAGGAGATGTTAGAGAGATTGCAGGAGCTTACCTCCATTTACCAGAAGAACAAGTAATAGGAGCGTACTCTGCGAAATTTCTATTATGCTATGAAGATTATGATACAAACATAATTCTATAAATGCAAATTCTATGAATATAGATTCTATGAATATAAATTCTGCCCTGAAAAACGGGCAGATATATTTTAAATTAAATACATACCGACGTGCGGTATTAAAAGGAGGTGTTATGCAATTAATGCCTAAATGGATGACCTGAAAAAGAGATACGGATTAACGCTTGTAATTTTTCAGAGATAAATCATAGATTTATAATCGCCATTCGCCACTCATCGAACATGCTCCGGAAAACAGAATAGAAAAAATGGAGGTTTAGGAGGTTGAATAAATTCTCTGATGAGCAATTTATTCAACCAAGAATTTGTGCCGAAGCGTCACAAATTCTGTTATCGCAGAGCAGAATAAAAGCATTCCTTTGGAAAGCTTTGAGATTCTGCTCGCGTTCCTCAGCATAGAACGCTTCGGAATGGAGGAAAAAATGAATCAAAAACTATTTTCAAAAGATTTTACTTTAGTTGTCATTGGTCAGATTATTTCGTTATTTGGCAATGCAACGGTGCGATTTGCGCTGCCCTTATATTTATTAAATCTGACAGGCTCGTCGGCTCTTTACGGAACGGTAACAGCCTGTGCTTTTATCCCGGCTATTTTACTCTCACCCATTGGAGGCATTGTTGCGGACAGGGTAAATAAGAGGAATATCATGGTGGTGCTGGATTTTACCACGGCGGCAGTGGTCCTGGCCTTTACCTTGCTTAGGCATGAAGGGAATCTTGTTCTCCTTGTGACGTTCACATTGATGCTTCTATACGGTATTGCGGGCGCTTATCAGCCGTCCGTGCAGGCAAGTATCCCCGTGCTTACCAGTCAGGAAAAGTTTATGGCGGCAAATTCCGTTATCAATGCCATCAGCTCATTTGCATCTTTGATGGGCCCTGTGCTTGGAGGGGTTTTGTACAGCGCATACGGATTAGAGCCGGTATTGTGGGTTTGCATGGTATGTTTTGCCGGGTCGGCGGTTATGGAGTTATTCATTAAAATACCCTTTCGGAAGCAAACTTCAGAAGGGGGTATCTTAAAGACAGCCGGAAGGGATTTTTCAAAGAGTATCCGTTTTATACGAAAGGAGAAACCTGTGATTGGCAAAGTCCTTCTTGTTATCTGTGGAATCAACTTGTTTTTGGCAGCAATGATTCTTGTCGGATTGCCATATCTGGTAACAGAAGTATTAAGCATAGCGCCTTCACAGGCGAACAGGCTCTATGGATTTGCAGAAGGGATACTGGCGGCAGGAGGACTAGTGGGAGGTATAGGAGCGGGGATTTTCGCAGACAGACTGGCAATCCCGAAAGCGGGCAATCTGGTAATCGCCTGTGCGGTATGTGTGTTCCCTATGGGCGGTGCACTGGTATTGTTTTCATCCGGTATGATAAATTATATGGTTATAACTGCATGTTGCTTTGCTGTTATGGTATTTTCCACGGTTTTTACGGTGCAGATGATGTCCTTTGTTCAGAGGGAAACACCCCAGGATTTGATTGGAAAGGTGATTGCTGTCATTCTCACGGTTTCCATGTGCGCGCAGCCACTGGGCACTGCGCTCTATGGAATTTTGTTTGAAATTTGTAAAGGCTTTGAATATGCGGTTGTTTTATTTTCGGGTGTTGTGTCGCTGATGATTGCCATTGGTACGAGAAGGATTTTCAAAAGTTTTTCTTTCCGTGTATTTGCCATAAAGCCAGATATAAATCCATAAAAGGATAGGCAGCCCGATAGTAGCCATAAGACAGGCGGCAAACAACCGGTCCGAACCGGGGAAATCCAAAAGGGAGACCACCAAAGTGGCTACATATAAAAGAACAAGCAGTACGATACAGATGATAGCGGCAATTTGTTTGGGTTTTAGTTTTTTCATAGACGGCTCCTTTTTATTTCTGCGGGCAATAAGTTAAGGTCATGTTTGCTTATTTATTATATTTTATCCGCAGTGCATGCTCGAAAAACCTCCGGTTTTCCTCGCTCGCGGGCTTCGCCCTATGCAATCAAACGCTGTCGCGCTCCGCGAGCCAGCTTATTGATGCAACCTGAAAAAAGTGTCAGCAAGCTGCCATTTTTTCATTTTTCGTCTGCGCACTGCTCATTGTCTTCGCGTATATTGTATCACAGAAAGACAATTAATTTAATTAATTTTGTTTAACATTTTTGTGAATTATTTATACAATTTTTTTTGGAATTTGTACTATTTTCGGTAATATGGCTGTGTTATAATCAGTTTGGAAGCAAAATGTGAATTTATGGCATTGTCAACAGTGTTGGCAGAGGGTAAATTCAGCAGGAAAAAAGGGTAAAAGATCGAAGGATAAATCTTGCACCCGAAGGAGTTTTGCGTCTGCGCTGCATCCGCAAACTCCTGTTATGTACGTAAAAGCAGCGCGGAAATGAGGAAAATATGTTAAAGAACAGCTTAAATGGGCTCTGGAATTTACAGATTATCGGGAAAGATTCCTCCCTTGTGCCCGGGGAGGGAATAAGTGCTGAGATTCCCGGTTCGGTTTACGGTGCGCTGCTTGAAAAGAAGCTGATACCGGATCCCTTTTATCGGGACAATGAACTAAAGGTTCTTCCTCTTATGGACAATGATTTTTGTTATACCAGGGATTTTCAGGTGACAGGGGAGATGCTTGCCTGTGATGCACTGCTTCTGCGTTTTGATGGGATTGATACCCTGGCGGATATCTATGTGAACGGGGAACAGATTGGCTGTGCTTACAATATGCACAGGATTTGGGAGTTTAATCTGCTTGAGCTTGGCAGCATCAGGGAAGGCGACAATCAGTTAAAGGTTGTGCTTCATTCTCCTACCAAGTATATAAAGGAAGAAAATGAGAAAGTCGCGGTACAGGGTTCCCAGGATGCAATGGTGGGCTTTGCCCATTTGCGCAAAGCGCACTGCATGTTTGGATGGGATTGGGGCCCGAGGCTGCCTGATGCAGGTATGTTCAGGGATGTGACCCTTCTTGGCATTAAAAAGAGCCGCCTGGATTCAGTTTACATAACACAGGCTCACGAGGACGGGAAGGTGACCCTTGACTTTGATATTGCCCTTGAGCTTTTCGGCGGGAAGGAGAATGGATTTGGAAGCCTTGCTGAGGATGGGGGCAGAATTAAGATTACGGTAACCGACCCGGAGGGGAAAGTGCTGACAGTGGAAGATGCGGCAGAAGGTGTAATGGCAGCAGACCAGGATTATAAGCTTACGATTGAAAATCCTAGGCTCTGGTGGCCTCACGGCTATGGAGAACAGCCCCTTTACCAGGTGAAGGTTTCCCTTCTTGATGAGGATGGAAGCGAGCTGGATGTGTGGGAGAGAAGGATTGGCCTGCGCACCATGACGGTGAACACAGATGCGGATGAGTGGGGAAACTGCTTTGCACACGAAGTAAACGGTGTGAAGATATTTGCAATGGGAGCAGATTATATTCCGGAGGACAATCTGCTTGGACGTGTTAATAAAGAAAGAACAAGAAAGCTTCTGGAGGATGCGGTGTGGGCAAACCACAATTGTATCCGCGTATGGGGCGGCGGCTATTATCCGGATGACTATTTCTTTGACATCTGCGATGAGCTTGGATTGATCGTATGGCAGGATTTTATGTACGCATGCGCTTCCTATGAACTGGATGATGCGTTTGAGGCAAACATTACCCAGGAAACCATAGAAAATGTGCGGAGAATCCGTCACCATGCCTGCCTGGGACTGTGGTGCGGCAATAACGAAATAGAGACCCAGATTGAATTCTGGAAAACCGGGGAAAAGCAGAAATATGACTACATCAAATTGTATGAATATATTATTCCCAAGATTGTGAAGGAAGAAGACCCTGTTACATTTTACTGGCCTTCATCTCCCTCATCAGGAGGAAATTTTGATGATTCCTGGTCTGAAAATAAGGGGGATATGCATTACTGGGATGTATGGCATGGAAATAAGCCTTTTACCGAGTACAGGAAATTCCATTTCAGATATTTGTCGGAGTTCGGTTTCCAGTCCTTCCCCAGCCTTAAGACAGTAGAGAGCTTTACGGAGCCTGAGGACAGGAATATCTTTTCAAGGGTAATGGAAATGCACCAGAGAAATCGTGCGGCTAACGGTAAGATTTTAAATTATCTCTCAGCTACCTATCTGTATCCCAAGGATTTCGACCATCTGCTGTATGCATCTCAGCTGTTGCAGGCGGATGCCATCCGTTACGGGGTAGAGCATTTCAGGCGCTTCAGGGGCAGATGTATGGGAACCGTGGTATGGCAGCTGAATGATATCTGGCCGGTGGCGTCCTGGGCAAGCATTGATTATTATGGAAGATGGAAAGCCCTCCACTATGCGGAGCGGAAGATGTTTGCACCTGTTATGATTTCCTGTGAGGAAGTAGGGGAACTGAGTGAGCGTCCTTTCTGTATTGAGGAGCCTGTTCCTATTGAAAAGAGCGGAAGGCTGCATGTGGCAAATGAGACCATGGAAGATGTTACCGGTACTGTTTCATGGAGTCTGCGTAAACCTGACAGCAGCGTGCTTGAGGAAGGTAAATGTGAGGTGACCGTTCCCGCCCTTGACGGCGTATGGCTCGAGAAGATGGATTTTGGAGCTTATGAGGAGAGAGAGATTCATTTAGAGTACAGCTTTGCTGTAAACGGCCAGGTGGTTTCACGAAATACCTGCCTGTTCACGGCGCCCAAGCATTACTTCTTTGCAGATCCGAAGCTGCGCTGTGAAAAGAAGGGTAATGAGATTATTGTACATGCGGATTCCTACGCAAAGAATGTGGAGATTATAGGAACAGATGGCGATTTATGGCTGTCTGATAACTTCTTTGATATGGAAGCGGGAGAATATGTGGTTCAGATTGTAGGCGGAGATGCCAAAGATGTTGTCTGCCGGTCGGTATTTGATTTGGCATAAAAAGCAAATGTTATCAATAAAGGGACAGTTCCATAGGAACTGTCCCTTAGTGCATATGTATGAAATCAGCAGCTTTCCGGCGCCATTTTGCCCGGTGGGCGGAGAAATCCTATTTATTGTGATTCTTAATGGCTTCAAAGCTTTCCTTGCTGATTACATGTTCAATCTTACAGGCATCCTGTGCGGCTATATCCTCATTAACTCCAAGCTGTGTCAGCCATGAGGTGAGAAATTCATGGCGTTCGTAAATCATTTCTGCAATCTCCCGTCCGGAGGGAGTCAGGTATATAAACCCTTCTTTGGTGACTGTGATGTGTTCTTTTTCCCGCAGATTTTTCATGGCAACGCTGACGCTGGATTTTTTAAATCCAAGTTCTTCGGCAATGTCAACGGAACGGACTACAGGTTTTCTTTTACCTAGAATTAAGATGGTTTCCAGATAATTTTCGGCAGATTCGTTTGTATGCATACTTAATCCTCCATGTTTGCTGACAGCCAGCAAATTTGGGCGCGAGCACAAATTTGTATGATTGGAAAATCTGTGATTTTTTAATCTGTTTCTTCCATGCTTTTAGCAGCCTGCCAATTTGGGCGTCAGCATAAACTGTATGATTGGAAAATCTGTGATTTTACAATCTAATCCTACATGCTTCCAACAACCCGCGAATTTGGGCGCCAGCACAAATTTGTATGATTGAAAAATCTGTGATTTTTCAATCAATTTCCTCAGGGTTCCCGCATAAGGCTGGCCTGATGACAGCAGGAGCTTAAAAGTTATTTTTTACACGCTTATAAGAGGTTCTGCCCATCTGGTGACGGTTGCGGTTTTAGAATGGTGGTATATACCAGCGATCGTACATACCAGGGAATTCATATGTAAATTCATTGTATCACAGTTTTCAAAGAAAACAAACATGAAAAAATTTCAAAAATATTATTGACAACTAATAATAGATAGAATATACTAACTCAAGAAAGCGAAAACAAACACAGAAAAGGAATTTATAACGGATATTTTGAGACAGGTATGACGCTGGGAGCAAGCTGCCTGTTTAAAATCTTGGTACGAAGGAGGGTGGGAGAATGCCGTTATCAATGGTAAAGGAAGGAGAACCCAATGTGATACATAAGGTGGGTGGCAAGGAAGAAACCAGAAGATTTCTTGAAAACCTTGGCTTTGTGTCCGGTGGGGTAGTCACAGTGATATCCCAGATTGGAGGTAATCTGATCGTCAATGTGAAAGAGGCAAGGGTTGCAATCGGCAGGGATATGGCAAATAAAATTTTAGTGGGTTAAATACAGCGGCGCGTTTAAAACATTTAAGGCTTTGAAGCCGCAGTATAAAGGCCGGAAATAAGGAGGATTATGAAGCATGAAAACATTAAAGGAAGTTCCCTGTGGGAAAACCGTGAAAGTGACAAGGCTAACCGGTGAGGGACCGGTGAGGAGGCGAATCATGGATATGGGAATCACTAAGGGAGTAGAGGTGTTTGTAAGAAAGGTTGCACCTTTAGGCGACCCGGTGGAGGTTACGGTGCGTGGATATGAGCTGTCACTGCGCAAGGCTGATGCAGAAATGATTCAAGTGGAATAATTTTTTTACACAGGAGTTAGAGTAAACTAATAAAAGATAGAGGAGAGAATGCGGTATGTCAGTAAAAATTGCGCTTGCAGGTAATCCAAACTGCGGTAAAACAACATTATTCAATGCCTTAACCGGCTCCAACCAGTTTGTTGGAAACTGGCCGGGGGTTACGGTAGAAAAGAAAGAGGGCCGTTTAAAGGGAAACAGGGATGTAATTATTATGGACCTTCCTGGTATCTACTCCCTTTCCCCCTATACATTGGAGGAAGTGGTTGCCAGAAATTATTTGATTACCGAAAGGCCGGATGCCATCATTAATATTGTGGATGGCACCAACATTGAAAGAAATCTTTATCTTTCAACCCAGCTGATTGAGCTTGGTATTCCCGTACTGATGGCGGTTAACATGATGGATGTGGTGGAAAAATCAGGGGACAAAATAAATGTATCCAAGTTAAGCGAGAAGCTTGGTTGTGAAGTGGTAGAGATTTCAGCTCTTAAGGGAACCGGTATTATGAAGGCGGCGGAGCGGGCTGTGGCAATGGCTGGTCAGAAAAAGGCGGCTCCTAAGGTGCATAAATTTGCAGTCAGAGTGGAAAATGTGCTGGAGGCCGTGGAGGATAAGCTTGGCAGTGATATCCCCGAGGAACAAAAGAGATTTTTTGCGGTAAAGCTTCTTGAGAAGGACGATAAAATCGGAGAACAGATGCAAAATGTTCCCGACGTATCGGCAGAGATTGAGATGCTGGAAAAAGAAATGGATGACGATACGGAAAGCATCATAACCAATGAGAGGTATGTCTACATTTCTTCCATTATAGGGGAGTGTTATACAAAAGCAGGCAGAGAGAAGTTGACTGTATCGGATAAGATTGATAAGATTGTAACTAACAGATGGCTGGCACTTCCTATTTTTGCGGTAGTTATGGTGATCGTCTATGCCGTATCGGTGACCACAGTGGGAACCTGGGCGACGGATTGGGCCAATGACGGGGTCTTTGGCGACGGATGGAGCTTATTTGGACTTGAGATACCCGGTATTCCTGTTTTGGTGGAAGGCCTTCTTGACGCAATCGGCTGTGCGGACTGGTTAAAAGGCTTGATCTTAGACGGTATAGTGGCCGGTGTGGGGGCTGTGCTTGGATTTGTGCCGCAGATGCTGGTGCTCTTTATCTTCCTTGCTTTTTTAGAGGCCTGCGGATATATGGCGAGAGTTGCCTTCATCATGGACAGGATTTTCAGGAAATTCGGGCTTTCCGGAAAGAGTTTTATTCCCATGCTGATTGGAAGCGGCTGTGGCGTGCCGGGGATTATGGCATCCAGAACCATTGAAAACGACAGAGACAGAAAGATGACCATTATGACCACCACCTTTGTTCCCTGCGGCGCTAAGCTTCCTATCATAGCGCTGATTGCGGGTGCGCTGTTCGGCGGCGCATGGTGGGTGGCTCCCAGCGCTTACTTTGTAGGAATTGCGGCAATTATCTGCTCCGGCATTATCTTAAAGAAAACCAAAATGTTTGCCGGGGACCCTGCGCCCTTCGTCATGGAGCTTCCTGCATATCATATGCCTACGGTGGGCAATGTGCTTCGCAGCATGTGGGAGAGAGGCTGGTCCTTCATCAAAAAGGCGGGAACCATTATTCTCTTATCCACCATTGTACTTTGGTTCCTTATGAGCTTTGGCTGGGCGGATGGTTCTTTCGGGATGCTGGAAGCAGAACAGCTTGACAATAGTATTCTTGCAGCTGTTGGCGGTATTTTTGCTCCTTTGTTCGCCCCTCTGGGATGGGGAGACTGGAAGATGGCGGTTGCGGCTATTACAGGACTGATTGCAAAGGAAAACGTGGTAGGTACAATCGGTATTCTCTTTGGTGTTGCGGAAGTTGCGGAGGACGGTGTGGAAATCTGGGAACAGCTGGCGGCAAGTATGAGCGCAGTAGCGGCTTACTCCTTCCTGGTATTCAATTTATTGTGCGCACCCTGCTTTGCGGCTATGGGAGCAATTAAGAGGGAAATGAATAATATAAAGTGGTTCTGGTTCGCAATCGGGTATCAGACAGTGCTTGCCTATGTGGTTTCCTTCTGTGTATATCAGATTGGAATGTTGTGCGGCGCGGGGGTTTTTGGAATCGGAACCGCAGTAGCTTTCCTGTTGGTGATTGGATTTATCTATCTGCTTTTCAGACCTTATAAGGAGAGTACAACTTTGAAAGTGGATATGAAAAAGGCGGCCATGGGAATCAAATAAAATGATTTGTAAGGAGGCTGTTTATGGGTACATTTGTAACAGCGGCAGTTTTAGTCTGTATTGTGGGCCTGGTAATCAGGAAGATGGTACGGGACAAAAAAAACGGGAAATCTTTGCAGTGTGGATGTGACTGTGCCCACTGCGGGGGATGCGGACACACGTCTACACATACGGATAGATGTCCATAAGAGATAAACAACCATTCGGTTTGCCAAACTAAATATCACCCAGTGACGCCGCATTTCGCGGAGCGTCTCATGGGGCCGGACGATGCCACACTTTGCCGGGCAAAGTCCCTGGAAAATGCAAAGCCGTAACTGTGAACTTGCCTGACAGTTACGGCTTTGTTTTTTTGTTTGATACAATAAGCCAACATGTGAAACACGGTTATTTTTTACATATGAAAAGTAGTAAAGATATATTGTCAAAAGGAAAGCGAAGTGTTATCTTTAACTATAGATTGTTACATAGAAGGGCGGACCCGGAATTAAGCCGTCAGTCCGCAGTATACGGAGGGTATAGAATATGAAGTACGATTTTACGTCTGTTATTGACAGACATGGAAAGGACGCCATGGCAGTGGATGTGATTCCTTTTAAGGACGCCCAGGTGGAGGAAGGATTTTCCAGGATTCCCATGTGGGTGGCGGATATGAATTATGCCACGGCGCCATCCATTCAGGATGCGATCATTGAGCGGACAAAGCATCCTACCTTTGGATATTTTGAACTTCGGAAAGAGTACTATGACAGTATTATTGAATGGCAGAACAAACGAAACGGGGTGGAAGGCCTGACCAAGGAGGCCATCGGTTACGAAAACGGCGTGCTGGGCTGTCTGTCTTCAGCGGCACAGGCATTTACTGTGGCGGGTGAGGGAATCCTTTTACATTCTCCCACCTATGTAGGGTTTACCCATGCCCTTGACGCCATTGGGCGGAAGATTGTACACAGCGATCTGGTGCAGGATGAAAATGGCGTATGGCGCATGGATTATGAGGATATGGACAGGAAATTAAAGGAAAACCACATCCATTTTGCCGTGTTCTGCTCACCTCACAATCCCTGCGGCCGTGTTTGGACCAGAGAGGAAATAGAAAAGGCCATGGAGGTTTATGCGAAGAATGACTGTGTGGTTGTCTCCGACGAAATCTGGTCTGATTTGACACTGGAAGGACATAAGCATATCCCCACCCAGACAATCTCCGAGGATGCAAGAAACAGGACGATTGGCGTTTATGCCCCCTCTAAAACTTTCAATCTGGCGGGATTGATTGGGTCTTATCATATTATATACAATCCCTACCTGCGCGACCGGGTGAGAAGGCAGGAGGAGATGTGCCATTATAATAATGTAAACGTGCTGTCCATGCATGCCCTGATTGGAGCTTATCGGCCGGAAGGCTATGAGTGGCTGGACGAGCTGCGGCAGGTGCTGACGGAAAATGTGGATTATGCATATCGGTATATCAAAGAGCATTTTCATGGAGTGGAGCTGGCAAAGCCTGAAGGGACCTACATGTTGTTCATGGACTGTGAAAAGTTCTGTAAGGAGCATGGGATGGAGATGGACGAGCTGATACGGGCAGGCATCCGGGTGGGTGTTATCTGGCAGGACGGACGGCCTTTCCACAGGCCTTATTCCATCAGGCTGAATCTGGCAGTTCCCCACAGCCTTGTGGTGGAGGCCATGGAGCGGCTTGAGAAGTATGTATTTTGCAAGGCAGACACTCCACAGTAAGCTGAGCAGGTGTAACAGCTCAGACAGGTCTGCGCATTTACTGCGCTGACCGTACCAAAGAGTAGTGGTTAAAGTATCCGGCCCATCGCGAAGTGATTCAGGATGGCCGGATACACGTAACAGTTCAGTCCATGAGAATACGCGTAACTATGAAGCCGAAGGCTGAATAGAATAGATACCATCAATTGAATGGAGGTTTATATGGACGCAGATATCAGATGGCTCGACGACCCTGAAGTTTTCAGGGTGGGAGCTGTGGCCGCTCACAGTGACCATAGATTTTACATATGTGAAGAAGAAGCAAAAACGGGAAAAAACTCCCTGGCCCAGTCTTTAAACGGGGTATGGAAATTTCATTATTCGGAGAACGCGCCCGAAAGACCGGCGGATTTTTTTAGGGAGGGGTTTGACAGCGCCGGATTTGATGAGATAAAGGTTCCATGCCATATCGAAATAGCAGGTTATGACAAGATTTATTACATCAACACCATGTACCCCTGGGAGGGCCATTTTTACAGGCGTCCCGCTCACAGTCTTGGGGGGACGAAGGAGTGGGAGGGCATGTTCAGCGCCGCTTCTTACAACCCGGTGGGCTCGTATCTGAAGGAATTTGACCTGGATAAGGGCCTTTTGGGAAAAAGGGTCACCGTCTGCTTTGAGGGAGTGGAACAGGCCATGTACCTGTGGCTGAATGGTCATTTTATCGGCTATGGCGAGGACAGCTTTACCCCCATAACCTTTGATCTGACGCCTTATATAAAGGAAAAGGGGAATATTCTGGCTGTGGAGGTGCACAAGAGGAGCACGGCGGCCTTTTTGGAGGATCAGGATTTTTTCCGTTTCTTTGGCATTTTCCGGAATGTGACCCTGTACGGCCTTCCCAAGATGCATGTGGAGGATTTGTGGGCAAAGCCCGTGCTGAATGAGGATGGGACAGGCAGCTTTGGTCTTGAACTTAAAATTTCTATGGAAAAGATTTCTATGGAAAGCATTTCCGTGGAAAGCATTTCCGTGGAAACGGGGAGTCCTGGCAGGGCGGAAATTATCCTTGCGGACAAGGACGGGAATTGCGTACTAAGACGCAATATGCTGTTGCCGGGAAATGTGAAGGCGGCGGAAAAAGCGGAAGGCGCCGGGGGTACTGCCGGGAAAGAAAATGGCAGTGGGGCGGTCCTTAAGGATGGCTTCATGGAGATTGCCTGTGAAATGGAGAGGGCGGATATTGGTAAGGTGACGCCCTGGGATAACCATAATCCTTACTTATATCAGCTGTACGTGAAGCTGTATGACGGGGAAGATGGGCTGGTTGAGACAGTTCCTTATCAGATTGGCTTTTGCAGGCTGGAACTGAAAGATAAAGTGATTTATTTGAATGGAAAACGGTTGATCTTAAACGGAGTCAACCGTCACGAGTGGAGCCCGGAGCAGGGCAGATGCATTGGGATGGATGAGATGGAGCAGGATATGGAGATTTTCCTGAAAAATAACATCAATGCAGTGCGCACCTGCCACTATCCGGATCAGATTCCATGGTATGATTTGTGTGATAAAAACGGGATTTATATGATGGCGGAGAGCAATTTGGAGACCCACGGGTCCTGGCAGAAAATGGGCGCAATCGAGCCTTCATGGAATGTGCCGGGGGATGTGCCTGAGTGGAAGGAAGCCGTTTTGGACAGGGCAAGGAACAATTTTGAAACCTTTAAAAACCATACTTCCATTTTGTTCTGGTCCCTTGGAAATGAATCCTATGCGGGAGAAAATCTGGTGGCCATGGAGCAGTATTTTAAGGAAAAAGAGGACGGAAGACTGGTTCACTATGAAGGTGTCTTTAATAACCGAAGCTATGAGGACAGGATATCTGATGTGGAGAGCCGTATGTATGCAACCCCGGAGGAGATAAGGGAATATCTTTCCGAGAATCCGAAAAAGCCTTTCATCCTGTGCGAATATATGCATGATATGGGAAATTCCCTTGGGGGGCTTGACTCCTATATGAAGCTTTTGGACGAATTTGAAATGTATCAGGGCGGATTTATCTGGGATTATATTGACCAGGCAATCCTGGTGACGGATGCGGTGAGCGGACAAAAGGTGATGCGTTATGGAGGGGATTTCGACGACAGGCCTGCTGATTACGAGTTTTCGGGAAACGGCATTGTTTTTGCAGACAGGACGGAAAAACCCGCCATGCAGGAAGTGAGGTATTATTATGGATTGTACAGATAAACTGGCTGTTGTTTACGGGGACGTCACCCTGGGAGTGCATGGAAAAACAGAAGGAAAAAAGTTTGACTACATCTTTTCCTATGTAACAGGAGGACCGGAGTCTCTGGTGATAAATGGGATGGAGTGGCTCTATCGGACCCCAAAGCCGACCTTCTGGCGGGCCCTTACGGATAACGACAGGGGATGCGGGTTTCACTTAAAGAGTGGTATGTGGCTCTCGGCGGATTTGTTTATCAGGTGTATATCCTGTCAGGTTGCGGTGGACGGAAAAGAGATTCCCCTTCCAATTGCACCGGAGAATAATAAGTACACCGGCCGCGAGGTGGCGGAGCAGATTCAGATTACCTTTGTCTACGAGACAATTACCCATCCGGCCACCCAGGTTACGGTGGCTTATCAGGTGGATAAAACCGGGGAAATACAGGTGACGGTTCACTATCACGGCAATAAGGAACTGCCGGAGCTGCCGGTGTTTGGCATGCGGTTTATTATGCCCACCTGTGCGGATAAATTTGTGTATGAAGGGCTCTCGGGAGAGACCTATCCGGACAGGAAGGCGGGAGGCGAAAAGGGAGTCTTTGAGGTGCAGGGCCTTCCTGTAACGCCTTATCTGGTGCCCCAGGACTGCGGTATGCATATGGACACCAAATGGGTGGAAATTCACAGAAGCACTGCACTTGACAACAGAAAAAAGAAAGCGGAGCCTTCCTCCCTGCGGTTTATGGCGAAGGAGGGGGAATTTGCCTTTTCCTGCCTTCCCTACACGGCTTCGGAGTTGGAGAACGCCACTCATATGGAGGAGCTTCCTCCTGCAAGAAGGACGGTGGTGTGCGTCTGCGGCGCGGTGAGGGGCGTAGGCGGTATCAACAGCTGGGGGGCTGAGGTGGAGCCCGCGTATCATATTGACGGGGGAGAGGACATTGTTTATTCTTTCTCCATTTCATAGATGTTTTAAGGTTACTTTTCATATATTGCCTATAGTGTCGGTAGGCATAAAGACAGGGCGGGGAGATTGAAAAATGCAAAGGAAAAATAGAATAAAGGATGACTACTTTTACGGCCAGATTTTTAAGCTGGTTCTGCCGATTGTAATCCAGAACCTGTTAAGCGCGGCCGTCAGCTCGGCGGATGTGGTTATGTTAAACTATGTGGGGCAGTCATCCATATCGGCTGTGTCTCTGGCATCCCAGTATGCCAGTGTTCTTTTTATGGTATTTTACGGGTTGGGAACCGGTGCAACCATGCTCTGTGCCCAATACTATGGAAAAGGGGACTTGCGGGCCATTCAGGTGGTGGAGGGCATTGCCCTGCGGTTTTCTCTGATTATTGCGGCTGTTTTTGCCGGGGCGGCAATGTTTTTCCCGGAAGCCATGATGCGCATTTTTACAAATGACAGTGAACTGATTACAATTGGAGCTTCCTATTTAAGATATATGAGCATCAGTTACCTGTGCTGGGGTATTACAGAGGTTTATCTGGCGGTTCTTCGGAGCATAGGAAGGGTAACCATCAGTACGGCAATGAATGTGCTTGCCTTTTCACTGAACATTATTTTAAATGCGGTGTTTATTTTCGGACTGTTCGGGGCGCCGAAATTAGGGGCAATGGGCGTGGCTATTGCAACATCCACTTCCAGAGTGATCGAGCTGGCGGCGTGCTTTGTGGTGTCAGCCCTGAGCAAAGACATCAAACTGGATTTCAAATACCTGTTTGTAAAAAATAAGCCCTTATTTTCCGATTTCACCAGATTATCGCTCCCTGCCCTTGGCAATGATATCAGTTGGAGCGTGGCTTTTTCCATGTATTCGGTGATCATCGGACATCTGGGGACGGATGCTGTGGCGGCAAATTCCTTCGTGGTTGTTGTGAGGAATTTCGGGACCATCCTGTGCTTTGGTATGGCAAGTGCGGGCGGAATACTGCTGGGAAATATTATTGGTGAAAACAAGATGGAGGAAGCCAAAGAAGGAGCAAAGAAGCTCATGAAGCTTACGGTGATCACCGGCGCAATCGGCGGTTTGATTGTCCTGGCGGCAACGCCCATTGTGTTAATGTATGCGGATTTGTCCGAGCAGGCAATGGGCTATCTGAAAGGGATGCTGCTTATTAACACTTATTATGTAATGGGTGCGGCGGTAAATACTACTTTGATCGCAGGCGTGTTCCGGGCAGGAGGGGACAGCCGGTTCGGTTTTATATGCGATACCATTGACATGTGGGTCTATGCGGTTCCCCTTGGCTTTTTTGCCGCCTTTGTTTTAAAGCTGCCCGTGATGTGGGTATACTTTTTACTGTGTACCGACGAGTTTGTCAAGTGGCCCTGGGTAATCAAACGTTATCGAAGCGGCAAGTGGCTGAATAATATCACAAGGGACGATTTGTTTTAGAAAGTTTTAGAAAAACTTAACAGCTTTACAAAAGGGAAGAAAAAATATATACTTAAGGGTGATAAAGTTGTGCGGTTATTGCTTACGGAGCGGATGCAGGAAGCGGGTTCGTACATGTTAGCGGAGAGAACCCGAAAGAAAGCATATTATAAGTTCAATATATCAAAAGAGTGAGCGGTAACCCTGTGCAAAGTATGTGTAATGGAGAAGGATAAATGAGCGGAATTGCAAAAGTGCTGACAGGCATTCTGGCAGTTATGGCTGTGGTGGCCTGTCTTGCTACAATCAGTATTATCGGTTATGCCATGCTGGGAGTTGGAGATAACGAGGCGGAGGAAGTAGTGCAAAGTACCGGCGAGCCGTCTCCGGAACAGGTTTTTGTGACACCCACGATAGAACCTGCTGCGGAACCCACCGCAGAGCCCGTTACGGAACCTGATGCCGTGCCGACAAATACACCGGAGAGGACGGAGACTTCAGATACGTCAAATGTTCCGGTTTCTACCAGCGGGGCAGTGGATCCAAATCATGTACATGATTACAAGGAATCCGTTGAAAAGAAGGCTACCTGCTACAGCGCCGGGCGGCTTAAATATGTCTGCGAGGACTGCGGGGACAGTTATTTTGTGGATATTATGTCAACCGGTCATGTGGCCGATGGCTGGGAAGTGACCAGAAAGCCTACCGCGGAGCGGGATGGGCTTCGGGTGCAGAAATGTATCTACTGTGACGAGATTATGGCCCAGGAAACGGTACCTTTTGAGGATGAAAGTGGGAAAAAGGCAGATGAGCCTGCCCATATCCATCAGTATACGGCTACAACAGAGAGAGAGCCCAGCTGTATCTTGGCAGGGCTTCGGAAGTATAGCTGCAGCTGCGGTGATTTTTATACGGAAATGATACCCGCGCCCGGCCATGTGGCCACAGACTGGGAGGTGGCGGAGGAAGCAACCGAGACCCACAGGGGAACAGAACAGAGAACCTGTACGGTTTGTGGAGTAGTGCTTGATTCAAGGCCAATCAACAAGCTCTCACCCAGCCCTTCGGCAACCGCTACGCCGGATAGTACGGCTTCCCCGGACAGTCAGTCTTCCGCGTCACCGGCAAGCACGGCCAGTGCAACGCCATCGGCGTCACCATCCGCATCGCCCTCGCCCACACCTCACGAGCACGACTACAGGTCTTATGTGCTGAAGGAGGCAAACTGCACGGAGACAGGAATTCGCTCTTTTGTCTGCAACTGTGGAAGCAGTATGGCCGAAGTGATTGAGCGTGACTTAAACAATCATACCTTCCGGGCAGTGGTGATACCGGCAACCCAGACGACACAGGGGTATACGGCTTATACCTGCGTTCGGTGTAATTACAGCTATTTTGATAACTATACGCCTAAGATTGGGGATTGATATTTTATCACAGGATAATTTTCTGCTGACGCCTTGGAGTATGAGGTCGGCGGCATGGAGGATTATATAAAAAATCAGCTTAACAGCTGATTTTTTATATGAAAACTTGTAATGGAGCGTCAAAAATGTTCAAATCGACAACTTACGAATGGATGGCTGGTCTGTTATGCATTTGATGACGGATAAAAGCGTGAGATTTGTGCTGTCCCGACGTGTAAATCGCTCCGGAATGGAGATTTTATGACAAATAGTGCAAAAAGTTTTTTTGTTGGAAGTATTGCTTTTATATTGCTGGCAATGACGCGCAGGATAGTGCCCTTGCATAACATGGAATTTTTTGTATTGATGTGCGTTGTTTTTGTGCTGGCAGTTTTAGCATTTTATTTTGCGGTAAACAAAAAGACATTAAATGAGAAGACAAAAAGCGAGAAACCGATTTATGAAAAACTGTGGAGCATTTTACCCATTGCTGCGCTGGTTTTATGGATGATATTATTTTATGTAAATGAAACAAATGCGGATCATCCGTTAAACGGGAGTGAACTGATACGCAGATATTTTCCTTTCCCGTTGTGGATAGGCATAATGACAGTGGGGGTGGTTTTTATTCTTTTTCTGCTTCGGTACAGGCCGGAAAGGAAAGAAGCGGAAACCGGGATGAAAATACGGACAGAAGCCCAGACAAAAGTCTGGAGTTTTATCCGTGTTATTGTGTCATTGTTTTTCACGGCAGGCGTATCCGTTCAGTTCTATGCACCCAATATATTTCAGGATATCCAGGGGGGGACTTACCACAGCCATGCGTATACAAACAGCATCATCAATGCCTGCTGGCTGATACCATACAGTGAAGATATGGAGTCGCTCTATGGACATTATGGAATTTTGTATATGCCAGTGCTTAAGTTTCTGCATAAATGTTTCCATGTGGATTATCTGACCGGTATTTATATGGTGACAGCCGTTCTGGGTGGGATTTCCATTTTGCTTTTCCTTTATATTTTAGATTACTTTGCTAAAAGTGATGTAATCTTTTATCTGGGAATGTTTGCGATTGGAGAATATTACTTTATGTTGATGCAGGGCGGCGTTTTCCTGCAGGTACATCCTCACCGTATGATATTCCCTGTGCTCTTGATGGCCCTTGCCCTTCTGGAATATAAAAGAGAAAAGAAATACAATATTGCTGCAATCTGTTTTATTACGTTGTCTTTCATATGGTCAACAGAAGTTGGAATTGTTATCATGTGCTCTTTTGCGTTTTATAGATGGATTTGCCGCATTATGGACGGAAAGACATTTTCTTTCCGAAAGGCATTCATGCTGATTCGTGAGATGCTTCTTTATGTTTTTCTTCCATTTGGATTATCGTATATAGTGATTAACGGATATAACCTTCTGGGTGGAGGCAGTATCCTGGATTTTGAAGAATTTATGTTTCCTTTGATATCTGACAGAAACTATATTGATTTGATTGAACTGACCCTTCCGGATGTGACCCACGCATGGATAGGAGCGGCAATCCTGTTTATGGGGGCTGTTACTCCTGCGCTGCTGCAGGTGTTTTGGCCTGATGGAAAGGAAAAAGGTCTGAAACCGTATTACTTTCTGCTTGGCATGATGGGGTTGATGCTGATGCTCTATTATGTCAACCGGCCGGCGGAAGGCAGTATGTTTATTATCCTGTTTTTGATGTTGGTTTTGCAGGCAATTATTCTCCAAAAAGCTCAGGAGGTTTATCTGGAGTGGAAGGAAAAGAAAGGCTCCGTATTTGAGAAGCCTGATCGATTCCTGTTTCTGTCCCTTCGGGTTATCACCACATTCATTCTTTTCATGATGGCCTTTGACAGTATTTATTCCATGCCAAAGGCTTGGAAAACATCAGCCGAAACGATTTGGAAAAGAGACGAGCTGGTGGAATTTGCAGAATATGTTTATGTTCAGATTCCCCCGAATGCGGTTTCATTTGGTGAAGGTATTCCTGAACTTATGTCTCTGATTGACAGGGATACGCACTTGCATACAACAGAGTGGTCGTACCGCAATATGCCTTTGGATACAATGGAAAGGATCCGGTATGGGCTGGAAGGCGAGGAGTGGTTTTTCTGTACCTTAAAAAGCCTTGCGGAAATGCAGGACAACTACCCGGGGCTGACAGATAACTATTATCTCCATGAAGAATTTGAGTATAATGGAGAAAAATTTGGATTTTTCAGGATAAATCCATAGATTATGTCTTAGGCGCTGACTTGCAAAGCGTGGCGGTGTCAGATAATAAGTTAAGAATATTTTACAAAAATTCATCCCGAAAGAGGGAGCATGGTAAGCTCCTTTTTTCGGGATTTTATATTCAATAAGCCGGATTGCGAAGGGTGGTAGCGTTTGATGCAATAAGGCGACTGGTGAAGCGCGGCGGCGTCCGATTGACAAAAGCGACAAAGATGATATAATGTACTTGTACATTAAGTACAATTGAAACGAGGTGCAACAGTGGAAATTATTATCAGCAACAATGCCAACAAACCAATCTATGAGCAAATCACATCACAGATTAAGGCAATGATCATGAGCGGTGAACTACAGGCCGGTGATGCGATTCCTTCCATGCGGGCCCTGGCGAAATCCATCCATGTAAGCGTCATTACGGTTCAGAAAGCCTACGAGGATTTACAGAGGGACGGTTTTATTGAAACCACTGTGGGCAGGGGGAGCTTTGTATCGGCGCAGAATAGGGAGTTTTATCAGGAACAGCAGCAGAGGATTGCGGAGGAACATTTGCAGGCGGCAGCAGAGATTGGGAGGCTGAATCACATCTCCCTTGAAAAGCTGACCGAACTGCTGGCCATGTTTTATTCCCGCGAGCAATGAGTCAAGTGCCGTGCTTGCACGAGCATTTGACGAATGCCGCGAGGGTGCAATACCATAGCGTCCTCTGGACGCATTATGCTCTGCTGCGTAACAAGCTTGATGCCCCGTCAGCTTGCTGCGGGGTATTTGACTTGGAGGATTACTGTGAAAAATAGATTTTTCACAGACAAATTTGTGCAGACACCCAAATTTGCAGGCTGTTGGCAACATGGAGGATTAATATGGAAAATATTTTAGAATTAGAACAGGTTTCCAAGACATTTCCCAAGTCGGGTTTTCGTCTGGAAAAGGTGTCTTTTGCCTTGCCCTATGGTGGGATTATGGGCTTCGTTGGGGAAAACGGAGCGGGGAAAACCACGACCATAGGCTGTATTTTAAACACGGTAACCAAAGACAGCGGCAGGGTAAAGCTATTTGGCAGGGAGATGCTGGATAAGGATTCGGATATGCGGGAAAAAATAGGCGTGGTTTATGACGGGGACAATTTTCCAGGCTATTGGAGTGCAGGACAATTGGCAAAGGTGATGGGGGGAATCTATAGGAATTGGGATGATGAGCTGTTTGGCAATTACTTAAAGCAGTTCCGGCTGCCCGCAAAGCAGAAAATCAAACACTATTCCAAGGGCATGACCATGAAGCTGGCCATTGGGGTGGCACTTGCACATCATCCTCAGCTGCTGATTTTGGATGAGGCAACAAGCGGACTGGATCCTGTCATGCGGGATGAAATGCTGGACGTATTCCTTGATTTTGTGCAGCAGGAAGACCATGGGATTCTTTTATCCTCCCATATTACAAGTGATTTGGAAAAAATCGCTGATTATATCACGTTTATTCATAATGGTAAGTTGCTTTTAACGGCATCTAAAAATGACCTGGCCTACAATTATGGGGTTATCCGGTGCAGGGAAAGTCAGTTTCTTACCCTGGATCCGAAGGATATCCTTGTATATCGGAAGCGGGATTTTCAGACGGACGTTCTGGTGGCCGACGGAAAGAAGGCCCGAAAAAAGTATAAGGATATGGTGATAGACCATGTTTCAGTTGACGAAATTATGCTGCTTTTGGTAAAGGGGGAACGGGTGTGAGCGGACTTTTAAAAAACAATTTATATGCGGCTGCCGCAAATGCAAAGGCGTTTTTAGGATTTATGGTTTTATTTGGGATTTTTACTGCTGCAGTCATCAGCCAGTCTCTGCAGATTGGCTACGTACTCATCGGTATTATCGGTTTTTCGGCAAGTGCGGCTGCTGTGGCCAAAAATGAATTTACCTCAAAATGGGGGAAATATAAGCTGTCTCTGCCTGTAAAACGGGCGGATATCATTAAGAGCTTGTTTCTCAATCAGGTGATATGGCTTTTGGCGGGAAGTCTATTGGCCGGGATTGAGCTTGGGCTCTCCTGGCTGCTGCACGGGAGCCTTTTTGACCAGCCCATTGACATTCTTTCCATGTTTGCACTGGGAATCAGTATGAGCTTTTTCATGGGAGCAATCTTTTTTCCGCTGTTGTACGCAGGAGGGCAGGAGAGAGGGGAAGTATTTTTGATGATCGCCCTTCTGTGCGCCTTTGGGATTGATTTTGCAATCATCAGCATGACCAATGAGCTGCTGGAGCCGGGAATACCCTGCATTGTGCTGGGAGCGGCTGTTTTGGTGGGCTGTTCCCTTTTGGCTTTTGGGCTGTCTTACCCCTTAACAATAAAAATTTTTTCGCGCAAAGAATACTAAACGCTTCTCTTTATATAAAAAGTAATAATTCCCTGCCTGTCCGCATATAAAATCACAGGAGGGATGAATTATGTATGCAGAGCAGAACACGGCAGAGGTGATAAGGGAGCTTGAGAGCAGCGCCGGGACGGGCCTTTCTTCCATGGAGGCCGGAACCAGGCTTGCCAAATACGGCCCAAACCAGCTAAAGGAGCAAAAGAAAAAAGGAATTTTCATGCTGTTTATGGAACAGCTGTGTGACCCACTGATTTATGTGCTGATGGCCGCCATAGCCATTTCCCTGTTCTTAAAGGAAGCCGGGGATGCGGCGATTATCGGGGTGGTCATCCTTTTAAATTCGGTGGTGGGCGTGATTCAGGAGGACAAGGCCCGTAAGGCCATTGAGGCTTTAAAGGAGCTTGCCAGCCCCAAAGCCCTTGTAAGGCGGGACGGGAAGGAATATGAGATAGAGAGCGCAAAGCTTGTGCCGGGAGACATTGTACTTTTGGAGGCCGGGCGGCAGGTGCCTGCGGACCTGCGCCTTATTCAGGCAGTGAATTTGAAGATTGAGGAGTCGGCTCTCACGGGAGAATCCGTTCCTGTGGACAAGACTGCCGGGGAACTTTCGGGGGAGGCAAAGTCTGTGGGGGACAGGCTGAACATGGCCCATATGTCCACCACGGTTACCTACGGAAGGGGCGAGGGGATTGTAACCGCCACGGGAATGTCCACGGAGATTGGAAAAATTGCAGGGCTGATTGCCACGGATAGAAGTGAAATGACGCCTTTGCAAAAGCGGCTGGCTGACTTGGGGAAGCTGCTCAGTATCCTTGCGGTAGGGGTGTGTGTCTTTCTGTTTGTGGTGGCGGTGCTGCAAAAGAGGGATATCGGGGATATGCTTTTGACGGCCATTTCCCTGGCGGTAGCTGCGGTGCCGGAGGGACTTGCGGCGGTGGTGACCATTGTGCTTGCCCTTAGTGTGTCCCGGATGGTGAAGGTGGGAACCATTGTGCGAAGGCTCCCTTCCGTGGAGACCTTGGGGGCGGTGAACACGGTCTGCTCGGACAAGACAGGTACCCTTACCAAAAACAGGATGACGGTAAAGGAGTGTTACATAAACGGCAGAACGGTAAGTGAGGAAGAATTAAGCCCGGAATCGGACAAGGTTCTCTTTGAGGTAAGTGTTCTGTGCAATGATGCCTCCATTGGGGAGAACAGGCTGGGAGATCCTACGGAGCTGGCTCTTTTGGATTTGGCCCATAAGCATGGCATTGATAAAAAGCAGATGGAGCGTCAGACGCCCCGGGTGGACGAGTGGGCTTTTGATTCGGAGCGCAAGAGAATGACCACGGTGCATGGTCGGGGATCCGAGCAGTTTGCCTGCATAAAAGGGGCGGCGGACGAAATCATTGACAGATGTAAAACCGTGTGGATGCACGGAAAGGAAGTGCCTTTTTCCCAGAAGGCAAAACTGGAGGCGAAGGAAGCGACCAGACGGATGGGACAGCAGGCTTACCGGGTGCTTGCTCTTGCAACCAAGGGAAAAGGAAATCTGAAGGATGAGAAAAACATGGTGTTTGCAGGGCTGGTGGGGATGATTGACCCGCCCCGGGAGGAGGCAAAGGATGCGGTTGCCCACTTTAAGGGGGCCCATGTGGACACTGTGATGATTACCGGGGATCATGTGGATACGGCCTTTGCCATTGCCAGGGATTTGGGAATTGCCAGGGCAAGGGAAGAATGTATGACAGGAGCGGAAATTGACAGCCTTGGAAATGAAGAATTTGCGGAAAAGGTGGAAAAGCTCCGGGTTTTTGCAAGGGTGTCACCGGAACATAAGGTGCGGATCGTGGAGGCCTTAAAGGCTAAGGGAAAAGTTGTGGCCATGACCGGGGACGGAGTCAACGACGCCCCTTCTTTAAAGGCGGCTGACGTGGGAATTGCCATGGGAAAAGAGGGGACGGACGTGGCCCGGGGTGCTGCCGATCTGGTGCTGACGGACGATAACTTTGCCACCATTGAAAAGGCCATGAAAGAGGGACGGGGGATTTACGAGAATATTCGCAAAACCATCTTGTTTTTACTTTCCTCCAACTTTGGGGAGATTATCACCATGCTTGCGGCGGTTTTGGCGGGTTTTCCCACGCCCTTAAAGGCCAGCCATATTCTGTGGATCAATCTGATCACAGACTCCCTTCCTGCCCTTGCCCTGGGAGTGGATAAAAATGACGGAGAGGCCCTGATGAAAGAGCCCCCCAGAAAGAGCACGGACAGCCTGTTTTCCCATGGGGGCCTGGCCTGTACCTTGTGTTATGGGGTGGTGATTGGCTGTATCAGTCTCCTTGCCTTTGTGGCGGTGCCTTATCAGGAGCTTTTGAGAAGCAATCTTCCTGTGAACATACAGAATCTGGAAAAAATCCTGCGCCTGCCTCTTGTTTTGAATAAAGCCCAGACCCATGCCTTTACGGTGCTTGGCATGAGCCAGCTGATGCATGCGGTTGGGATGCGGGATGTGAATAAGTCTATTTTTAAAATGAACCATCTGGAAAACGCTTCCATGCTGGTGGCCCTTGGTGCGGGAATTGCATTACAGGCCCTGGTCACGGAAATTCCCTATTTTGTGGGGCTGTTTGGCACCAGCAGGCTGAGCCTGCCGGAGTGGGGGACTTTAGGAGTGCTTGCAAGTATGCCGCTGATTGTTCATGAGCTTTTGGTATGGACCAAGGCACTGGAAAATAAAGTTCAGGGAAATGTCAGGGCGTCAGAGGAGACGGAAAAAGGCAAGAGCCATGAGAATGGCGGCGCCCAGCCAGGCGAAGCTGTGTGAGCATTTGGCACAGAGAAGCCGTCCCATAAAAAGTCCGAAGCGAATAGAGAAAAAGTGTACCACTATTGTAAATAAAAGTAGTATAATAAAGGGGAGGGATACGGTTCCGGTGCACAGCCCGGCCGAAATATTATCGACGGAGAGGGCCAGTGCAAGAAAAACAGCCTCTTTACAGGAAAGAACAGAGGTATCCGCTTTGTTTACCTTTTTGGATATTTCTCTGGTGGTCAGGCCGGTTCCCCCTTGTGGTGGTTCGGCCTTTTTTCTCGGCGAGGCTGGGAGGTTCTGCTTCCAATCGTAAAATTTATACAGGGCCAGCACAAACAGTATGGAAAAGGAAATCCCCTTTGTAAGAAATCTTGGGATAAGGCCCAGGAGCAGGTTCCCGGCAAGCAGGGACACGGTCAGCATACTGCCCGATAAAAAAGCTATCATAAAAACGGAGGGAAAAGGGACCCTAACCCCTTCCATCCCGTAAGAAAATCCTGCCGCAAAAGCGTCCATGGACAGGACAATTACTAAAATCAAAAGTAAATAGATTGAGAAAGTCATGTCAAGCTGCCTTAAGTGTTTGCTATATCATATTCGGCTATGTTATAATTTGTTTACGAGAAATGAAATATTTTGTCGTAATAATTCGGCAGGACAGAACTGATACGCTTGTCGATACAGGCAGAGAAAGGCACGGAAAATGTCATGACAGATGAGAGAGTATGCATACTTACCGGGAGCGTGGGGGCGAAAGAGTATTCTTTGTTGGAAAAATATGCAAGTATGGGCTGCAGAATTGCTTTTATGGATACGGATAAAGCACTTGGACGGATGATTAAGGAGGAGCTTGAGAGGGTTTATCATGTTGCCGTTTTTTTCTTTCACGGCACAGTGGAAAGTGAGGAGGACAGGGACATTTTCTTTGCTGCGGTGGAGGAAATGTACGGGACGACAGATTTTATTATCTGCCGGGAGCATTGCTAGTACTCTGTCCTGAAAACCTTGTGCAAATATTTCGGTCTATTTCTCCGATTGCACAAGTCCGGAATACTCAGCGTAGCCCGCTACGCCTCCGTTTCTGAACTTGTACATTCGAAAAAATATCCTCAAAAATTTGCACAGGAACTTCCGGGACAGAGTACCGGAGAGTGTTTGGGAGCTGTTTTGTATATTCGGGGTGTTGTAAAAAGGTAGTTGGCATTTTTATAGAGGAAGGAATGTTATTGAATAAGTGGAACCTGTGACTGCGCGGCGCCCGCAGGTTTTCACGAAGGCTTACGGCTTTAAGGGGAAGGCAGCTGCGCAGAAATGGGGGAAGGATATGAAACTGATTTTTATTGGGGCTGCCCATGAGGTAACCGGAAGCTGCCATTATCTGAATGCCTGCGGCAAACACATACTGGTGGATTACGGAATGGAGCAGGGGATTAATGTGTTTGAGAACAGTGAGCTGCCGGTACAGGAAGCCTTGATTGACTATGTGCTCCTTACCCATGCCCACGTGGATCACTCAGGTATGATTCCTCTTTTGTCCGCAAGAGGATTTAGGGGGAAAATTTATGCCACCAAGGCAACGGCCGATTTGTGCAGTATCATGCTTCGTGACTGTGCTCACATCCAGATGCAGGAGGCGGAGTGGAAAAACCGCAAGGCCAAAAGAAGCGCGGAAGTAACCCCTCACGAGCCTGTCTACACTATGGAGGATGCGGATGCGGCCATCAGGCGGATCGTGCCCTGCGATTACGGAAAGGAGATTGAGCTCTGCGAGGGCATTAAGATAAGGTTTACGGACGTGGGGCACCTCTTAGGTTCCTCCAGTATCGAGGTGTGGGCCACAGAGGAGGATGTAACCCGCAAGATTGTATTTTCCGGCGATATCGGAAACAAAAATCAGCCTTTGATCAAAGATCCCAGCCTGACCAAAAGCGCGGATTATGTGGTTATGGAGTCCACCTATGGGGACAGATTCCATCCCGGTGACCATCCCGATTATGTGACGGAACTGACTAAGATTTTGAAGGAAACCTTTGACAAGGGAGGCAATGTGGTGATTCCCTCCTTTGCTGTGGGCAGAACCCAGGAAATGCTGTATTTTCTGCGGAAAATTAAGATGGGCAGGCTGGTAAAGGGGCATGAGGATTTTCCAGTTTATGTGGACAGTCCCTTGGCGGTGGACGCCACCAATATTTTCCATCAGAATGAAATGGAATGCTTTGACGAGGAGGCTTTGGAGATGGTGATGGCCGGCATCAACCCTCTTTCCTTCCCGGGCCTCAGCCTTTCCATTACCAGTGAGGAATCCAAGGCAATCAACTTTGAGAACACGCCCAAGGTTATCATATCCGCCTCAGGCATGTGCGAGGCGGGAAGAATCCGCCACCATTTAAAGCACAATCTCTGGCGGCCTGAATGTACCATCCTTTTCGTGGGATATCAGGCTGTGGGCACCTTGGGAAGGGCTTTGGTTGAGGGAATGAAGGAAGTGAAGCTCTTTGGAGAGACCATTGATGTGCGGGCATCCATAAAGGGACTTGCGGGAATGTCAGGCCATGCGGATAAAAACGGGTTGATTGAGTGGATTGAAGGCTTTGAGGAAAAGCCCCGGCGGGTTTTTGTAGTTCACGGGGAAGATACGGTTTGCAAGGTATTTACAGAGTGCCTTCGTATGGAGCACAAAATCAAGGCTTATGCGCCTTACAGCGGCACGGTGTTTAATCTGATAACCGATAAACTGGAATACGAAGCGGAGCCGATTCCCATCAAGAAAAGGGCAAGGACCGTATCCGATGTATTTGCACGTCTGCTGGCGGCGGGACAAAGGCTGCTTGCGGTTATTCATAAAAATGAAGGCAGGGCAAATAAGGATTTGGCGAAGTTTGCAGACCAGGTGAACTCGCTTTGCGATAAGTGGGATGCGTAAAGGCAATAAAGTGTGGGAAAAAGCTGATAGTTGAAATGATGCTGTACAAAAATGGCGGCGCGTGCGAAAAAGCGCCGCCATTTCCTGCTAAAAGCCATATGCGCAAGCTTTTGCAGAAGCGAAAAAGAAATTTTTGTTACTGCTTATGGCTTAGGAATGCGCATAAACTGCGCATTCTATAAGAATATGATTCACGAGTGAGGACAAATTTCTAATCAATAAGCTGGCTCGCGAAGCGTGGCAGTGTTTGATGTTGTTAATGATAGAGAAAGGAATGGTGATTATGAGTCAGGCAGATGAGATATTTATCAGAATGTGTAAGGACATTTTGGAGAATGGGACAAGCACAGAGGGGGAGAAGGTGCGTCCTCACTGGGAGGACGGTTCGGCGGCCTACACCATCAAGAAGTTTGGGGTGGTGAACCGGTATGATTTGTCGAAGGAATTTCCCATCATGACTCTGCGGCGGACAGCCTTAAAGAGTGCAACGGATGAGATGCTGTGGATCTGGCAGAAAAAATCCAATAATATTAAAGATTTAAACAGCCATATCTGGGACGAGTGGGCGGATGAGGATGGCTCTATCGGCAAGGCCTACGGCTACCAGATGGGAGTGAAGCATCAGTACAAGGAAGGAATGATGGACCAGGTGGACAGGGTGATTTATGACCTAAAAAACAATCCTTTCAGCCGCCGCATTATGACCAACATTTATGTACATCAGGATTTACATGAAATGAACCTGTACCCCTGCGCTTACAGCATGACTTTCAACGTGACACAGAAAAAGGGAGAGGAGAAGCTTACCTTAAATGCGGTTTTAAACCAGCGCTCCCAGGATGTGCTCACCGCCAACAACTGGAATGTGGTGCAGTATGCTGTGCTGGTGCATATGCTGGCCCAGGTATGCGACATGCAGGTGGGTGAGCTTGTGCATGTGATTGCGGATGCCCATATTTACGACAGGCATGTGCCCATGATAAGAGAGTTGATTGCGCGGGAACCTTACCCGGCCCCGGCTTTTTACCTGAATCCTGAGGTGAAGGATTTTTACCGGTTTACAAGGGATGATGTGAGGGTGGAAAATTATGTGACAGGGGAGCAGATTAAAGACATTCCGGTTGCGATCTAATGTAACAGCTATGTGATTAGGATTGAAAGAAAAGGAGCTTACAATTTATGAATTTGATAGTGGCAGTAGACGAAAACTGGGCCATTGGGAATAACAATGAGCTGCTCATTACCATCCCGGCGGACCATAAATTTTTCAGACAGGAGACCTCCGGCAAGGTGGTGGTGCTGGGAAGAAAAACCTTGGAGACATTTCCACAGGGGCTTCCCCTGAAAAACAGGACGAACATTATTATGTCAACCAATCCGGCATATAAGGTGAAGGACGCCCTGGTGGTTCACAGCACGGAGGAGCTGCTTGAGGAATTGAAGAAATATGATACGGAAGATGTGTATGTGGTGGGAGGGGAGAGCGTGTATAGGCAGCTCCTTCCTTACTGCAATGTGGCCCATGTGACGAAGATTGACCATGCCTATGCGGCGGATGCTTATTTTCCTAACCTGGATGAAATGCCTGAGTGGAAGATTACGGCGGACAGCGAGGAGCAGACTTACTTTGATATTACGTATCATTTTTTAAAGTATGAAAAGAAAGTCTAAGGCAACAGCTCTGCGCATTTACTGCGCTGAGCGTGCACGCGCCATGCGGCTTGTCCGCATGTGTGCATCCGATACTTGTACCGTACTTTTCATGAGCATGTGTGTCGGAGAAAACATGGAGGTGCAAGTATGAACGTGTGTGATTTTAGGATAGGGGATTCTTTGCGTTGTAAGTGGCGGGCAGACTATTTGTCACTATAGTGGCCCTTGCAATGTGCGATATAGATTCGCCCATTTTTTCACTCATCATCCAACTCGATTAACTCATGCAATTTCCCATTGCCAGATTTTAATTCCTGTACGGGCTTCTTTGCATAGGCCATCTTATGTCGTTTGCTCAAAATCGATTGGAAAAGCAGTAGTTTCTCTGTTTGACCCGTTAAACGCAATGACTAAAAGGGAAAAGAAATTTCTTGAACAAACAGGCTGTTTCTTTTGTTTTTTTGATTGCAGCCAATGCCTGTGGTATGTATTAAAATGAATGCCTTTGACATGATATCTGAACGGTGCTCCAGCCTTTGTGCTGGAATTCAAAGTGCAAAATTCGGAGGATGAGGAGACATTGGCTGATGCTGTGACAGTGGCATTTCGACAGATAGAAGAGAAAGTCTATGATGCGGAATTGGAAGCTAGCTTAATCTCTGGGGAGCAGATTCGGCATTATGGGTTTGCTTTTGAGGGGAAGATTGTGTTGATAGGATGATACCGGTATCTTTTGATGAGATAATATCTGCAGTAGAAAAGAACGGTATGCATGTCGAAAGATGGAATATGAAATAGGTATATGAGATAAACGAATAGGGGATAGTATTATATATGTATGAAGGTGATGGATTAGACAAAACAGGTAATGAAGAATTAGACTATGAGATTTTGCGTTGGTTTAATAATAGAATGATAGAATTGGTTGATTTATTTATTGATATTGGAGATGACAGTGGTTGGGATGAGGATTATTTGCTGAACTGCTTTCCGAGAAATTTTGTGGAAGATAACTTTGAATTATGTAAACATATCATTTTGGATATTAAAGATATTTTAGAGTCGGAAATTATCTATACAAATATTCGACCATTATATAAATATGTTCTATTCCATATTATTACAGGTGAAATAGAATTTATAAATGAAACAGAAGAAAACAGTTTTGAGGAAACTTTCTCTCCCATGAATGTGGAACTGGTAAAAGAAATATATAAAGCAAAAAATTATGAGTATAATAGTAAACTTGCAGAAGAGGTAATTGAGGATGAAGAACATCCTATTCATTTTATTAGATTTTTACAAAGTGAAGATATTTTCTATGATGTTGTTTTTGATGAACTAGCTTTGGATGTTGATATTTGTGACGGAATCATCATGTCTTGTATTGAAAAACTTAAAAATAAAGAATGGCAACCGCATGATATTTCCGGGATTCTGGAATTGGCTTCAAGACCAGTTAAAGAGGAATATTACAAGGTAGTTAAGGAAAGCAAAGATTTAAATCTGCCGGATGAGCAATTTATAGTTCAGGAAATAGATAGCGTTATAAAACTGCTGTGCAATCGGACACGCGAAATACAGGAATTGAGTGAAAATCAGATTAGTAATTATATAGAATATATGTTGAAAAGGCTTCTTATCCTTAATAGAGATATACAGATTGAGCGAGAGGAATTATTGGGCTTCTCTAGTGTAGAAATTGGAAAGGCTGACATGATTTTATTTCGAAATAATAATAGAGGATATGATAATATTGCTGTTATAGAGAGTAAAATGTACAATGCACATTTTAATGAAATAAAACAGCTGTTAGGATATATGAACATACATGTTAAGCTGGGGATAACAATAACAATTAACAAGAATAGAGGACTGGCAGACGTAATTGAAGCGATGAGCAATTATATTGAGCGTGAAAAAGAAAACCTACATATTCTTCAAGTAGATAAGGAAAGGGAATATATGCTCCATACAACAATAAAAAATTTGCAAGACAATTCTGTTATAAACTGTTATCATTTTGTATTGCAGCTAAATGGAGAAGAATTTGAGAGATATGCTAAGGAAGTTAGAAATGGATAGATGATAATGATGTTATTCATTTCTAGTATTATTTTTGCTACTATAATGTTCTGTTAGCATAAATAAATGAGGATTTCAATAAAAAATAACATAATCCTCTTTCAACATGAGGAAGCCAGGTTGTTTTTGGAGAAGAGAGGGGTATTCTCAACCTTAAAATAACTTGACATAAGAGGGTATGGACGCTTTGGGATGAGAATAGTTGAATATTCCTGCTTCGAGAAACCGCTATTCCGGAATTTCGGAAACCAGTGTTCCGGACACGGAAACTGTCATTGATTACCTTGCATCAGAAATGGAGTTCTTGTCAAGCCCGAAGCCGCTTTGCGGTGCTTGCAGCGTGCTACGGGTCTTTACGTACCATGCCGGTCTATGGAAGCCAATCCAAGCTGACCAATTGGCTTCCTATCGCCGGACAGCAGGGACACGAAACCGGAATATTCAAATAGTCTGCTTGTGTAAAAGATAGTAGATTTTAGGGTTGATTTGTATGTTGTTTTATAATATATTGTGTCTTATAAAACGTTTATTAGTAAACGTCAAACAATACATTGAATAGAAAAATAACCGCCAACCCTCTATATTAAAAAGGCAGTGGTTATTTTATTGGCACCGTTCCTGTACCATGGGATTCTATGGCAGATAGTCATCCCATAGGACCACTGCCGGGGTAGGATTTTAATGAACTGTTTGTAATTTTGTGCTATTATTAAGGTAATAAAGGCGATATAATGGTAACAGAATTATAATTTTGGTATGGGAAATCTGAAATGAGGTGTTGTTTTGGAATTAATAGATTTTAATAACTTTCAACAGAATCAAAGAATGTACGGCGGTACAGCCGGAAGAAAAATGGGAATTACTTATGAAGGAAAAGATTATCTTCTTAAGTTTCCAGGGAATCTGAAAGAACAACAGATGAAGAACATCAATTTGAGTTATTCTAATAGTCCGGTCTGCGAATATATAGGCTCAAAGATATATGAGTTTGTCGGTATACATGTTCACAAAACTATTTTAGGAACCAGAAATGGAAAAACTGTAGTGGCATGCGAAGATTTTCTGGAAGATGGAGACAGATTATATGAATTTGATAAGATAAAAGTTACTTTTGAACCACATTTTCTGGATTCAAATGGGAATGAAACAAACGGTGTTGGTGTAGATTTGTATGAAATTATGATGACGATACAGGAGCATCCGTTTTTGCAGGGTGTTCAAGGGGTAAAAGAGCATTTTTGGAATATGTTTGTAATAGATGCACTGATTGGTAATACAGATCGAAATAATAGTAACTGGGGAATTATTTTGCGAAAAGATGGAAGCAGAAGCATACAAAGCCCGAAGATGCATATTTGAATTACATGGAAAACGTGTGAATCCATATCATATAATGGAAAGCATGGAATATCAGGAATGCTCAGAATCTATTTACAGATTAGTTCCCAAAATAGGCAGTAGTATGGATAAGATTCGGGCAATGATAGAAGAAACATCCGTATTATCTGAAGTTCAGAAAAAATTTTTCAAATCAATTATTGAATACCGATATGAAAAAGTGCTGTTAAAGTGTGCAAAATAGTGCAAGAAGAAAATTTACAGTTAGGAGATAATAAAAATAATGTATATAGATGAAAATGTTATTTTGGGCAATAATCTGCCGGATAGACTGCAATGTGATTTTAAAGAATTGCAGGAATATTATAATGCGGGAGACTGGTTTATGTTTGATACTGTTTTTGAGGCGGTAGAGGCTAGTGTAAAAGCTTATTACTTGGCAGGAAAAATTAGTAAAGAGGAATTAAATTGTATTTTCAAAAAATTTGGTATTGGGTGATTAAAAAATTTTAGATAAACGCAGAGGATTGTCAGCACCTTTATGGAAAGTTTCAACTTTTCCGGCAAAACGATTGTGCCGGAGGAAGAATTGGGTTATCTGTATCTGAATCTTGATACATTTGGCGGAAGCTATGAATTTAGCGAGAGTTCTCTCGCTCTCGGGTATGTGGATATCAGGCAGTAGATGTACTTGTTTGGTTAAATTTGTTGAGATGATAATTTAATTACGATTTTTAACAGCCGAAATAAGATGATAAGTTTATCGTACAGCGTCACTTTCTTTTGTAATAGTTATTGCAAACTATTTATACATGAGAAAGTCCTGTACGA
>CAJUED010000038.1 GCA_910585075.1 uncultured Lachnospiraceae bacterium | reverse complement strand
GAAATAGCCGTCTGCTCTGCCAAAGTCAGGACGGCTATTTCTTATTTTTCAAATTTAGAATCGCAACAATCAGTAGAGCAATGCTCACTATCAAGCTTAATTCCTCATATGTACTCATAATAATCACCTCCCCCGAAAGGTACTCGGTTCGGGTGAGAGCACGTCCCCCGGCTGCCCGGTTAAGCATATTATATTGTCAATGTGCTGTGCGGTTCCAATCAGGAGCCGGAGGGGTTATCTCGTATTCAGAATATCATACAACACACACACATACAACAAAAAAGATTTATCTGGCAATGGCTGAAAAAGGCCTTAGCATTATGGAGAGTGCTAAAAATGGCGGCGTAAGTCAGCAGGCTGTGTCTAATGCTTTAAGCGGGAACCGGGTAGGTAAAGTAAAAGTTGTTCCGGTAATCTGTAAAGTGCTGGTGCATCATAAAAAACGGGAACATACTATATGAGGAAAGGGAAGAAGTGGTTATCAGATTGAAAAAACTGTATAATCGTGCTATTCTTATGAAGGATGTCTGTTAAAGCCAGAGATAGTATGGAGGTATTGTATGGATTGTAAGGAATTATTGGAAGGACTTTCCTATGAATGCATAAGAGGAGATATAAATAAAGAAATAACAGAAGTTGTGTATGATTCCAGAAAGATAACAGAGGGTTGCATGTTTATCTGCATCTGCGGTTATCAGGTGGATGGGCATTCTTTTGCAGCGGAGGCGGCGAGAAAGGGCGCCGGCGCCATAGTGGTGCAAAAGGAGGTGGAGCTTCCGGAAGATAGTGAGACCGCGGTGATTCGGGTACCGGATACCAGATATGCTATGGCCTTTATTTCGGCGGCTTATTTTGGGCATCCTGCCGACAGGCTTAAGGTGATTGGAATCACGGGAACAAAAGGGAAAACCACAACCACTTATCTGATTAAGTCTATTTTGGAGCAGGCGGGATATAAGGTAGGCCTTGTGGGAACCATTGAGACAATTATAGGAGATAAGCATATTCCGGCAAACAATACCACACCGGAATCCTTTTTGTTACAGCAGTACTTTAAGGAGATGGAGGAGGCAGGCTGTGAGATTGTGGTGATGGAGGTGGCCTCCCAGGGGCTGAAGCTTCACAGAACCCAGGGCTTTACCTTTGAAATCGGCATTTTTACCAATTTAGAGCCGGATCATATTGGGCCCAATGAGCACGCGGACTTTGAGGAATATCAGGCCTGCAAGGGGCTTTTGTTCAAACAGTGCAGGCTGGGGATTGTAAACCGGGATGACGCCCATATGGAGGCAGTGCTGGCGGGACACACCTGCAGGATTGAAACTATAGGCATAAATGCCATAAGCATAAATGCAAACAAAACGAATGCCAAGAATATGAATTCTGATTGTAATGCTATAAATGAAAATGAATGTGCGGTCAGCGCGGCATTTGATATTTATGCCCAGGATTTAAAACTGGTCAATAAACCGGGAGAGCTTGGGGTGGCTTTCCGGGTGAAAGCGGCCCAGGCAGCGGAGAAAGCAAAAGAAATAGAAAAAACGGAAAATACAGAAAATACAGAAAATACAGATAACAGACTTAGGGCGCAAATTGCAGAAGAAAGAGGAAACGAAAAGGGAATAGAAAAAGAAGCGGAAACAGAAAAAGAGGGTTTATGGCAGGAAGGCTTTACGGTGGAGGTGCCTACGCCCGGGCGGTTCAGTGTTTACAATGCTCTTACGGCGATTGCGGTGTGCAGGCATTTTCAGGTGGGGATACCCCAAATCCGAAAGGCCCTGCTGGGGGCTCATGTAAAAGGAAGGATTGAGATGGTTCCGGTGTCAGACCAGTTCACCCTGCTGATTGATTATGCCCATAACGCCATGAGCCTTAAGAGTCTTTTGAGCACGCTGCGGGAGTATGAGCCCACAAGGCTTGTATGCGTCTTCGGATGCGGAGGAAACAGGTCGAAACTGCGGCGTTTCGAGATGGGGGAGGTCAGCGGAAATTATGCTGATTTTACAATCATTACCTCGGATAATCCCCGATTTGAAAAGCCTCAGGACATTATTGAGGATATTAAAACGGGCATAGGAAGGACAACAGGGGAGTATATAGAAATCTGTGACAGAAAGGAAGCCATTGCCTATGCCATTTCCCATGGACAGCCGGGAGACATTATTGTACTTGCGGGCAAGGGGCATGAGGACTATCAGGAAATCGAAGGGGTCAAATATCCTATGGATGAGAGAGTCCTGATAGCGGAAATACTGAAGGAGACGGGCGCAGGGCGCGGATAAGAAGCGATATGACAGAGGGCAGATACGCAAATATTATTGTGGATATTTCCCATGAAAAAGTTGACAGACCCTTTCAATATAAAATACCGGAGGCCCTCAGAGGGAAAATCAGTCCGGGCATGTGCGTGATGATGCCTTTTGGAAAGGGGAACCGTCTGCGGACGGGCTATGTGATTGAAGTGACGGACAAGGCGGAATTTCCTGATGAAAAACAAAAGGAGATTGCAGAAATCATAAAATCTGGCATATCTGTGGAGGCGGATGCCATCCGGCTGGCCGCATGGATGAAGGAAACCTACGGTTCCACCATGATTGCGGCGCTGAAAACAGTGCTGCCGGTGAAAAGGGCAATGAAGCTTAAGGAGAAGAAAAAGCTGGTGCGGCTTCTTAGTGTGGAGGAAACCCGCTCCCTTTTAGGAGAAAGTCAAAGGAAGCACCAAAGGGCCAGGGCCAGAGTGCTTGAGGAGCTGTGCAGGGAGCCGGTGCTGCCCTATGAGCTGGTGACAGGGAAACTGAACGTGTCCCCCTCGGCTCTTAGAAGTTTACAGGAACAGGGTGTTCTTTCTATAGAAAGTGAGAGCTTTTACAGAAATCCGGTGAAGATTGATTCACAGCGGGAATCCGGCAGGGATTTAAGCGACCAGCAGGCAGCTATCCGTGATAAGGTGCTTGGTGATTTTGACAGGGGAGAGCGGAAAACCTATCTGGTTCACGGAATTACGGGTAGCGGAAAAACAGAGGTTTATTTATCTTTGATTGATGGTATGATAAGGAGAGGAAAACAGTGTATTGTTCTTATCCCGGAAATTGCCTTAACATACCAGACGCTGCTCAGATTTTATAAACGGTTTGGAGACAGGGTATCGGTGATGAATTCCACCTTGTCTGCGGGAGAAAAGTTCGACCAGTGCGAGCGGGCAAAAAGGGGCGAGCTTGACGTGATAATCGGCCCCCGCTCGGCGCTTTTTGTGCCTTTTCCCAATCTGGGGATGATCGTGATGGATGAGGAACATGAGACCAGCTACAAAAGCGAGACCATGCCCCGGTACCATGCGAGAGAGACGGCAGAGCACCTTGCAGGACTGAAAAACGCAAGTCTGGTGCTGGGATCGGCAACCCCTTCCCTGGAGGCCTATCACAGGGCAAAGCAGGGAAAATATGAATTATTTACTTTAACCCGCAGGCTTACGGGGGGCGAGCTGGCCCATGTTTCTATTATAGATTTAAGGGAAGAACTGCGAAGCGGTAACCGCTCTATTTTCAGCCGGAAATTGCAGGAGCTGATTGAGGAGCGGAGAAGCACAGGAGAGCAGACCATGCTTTTTTTAAACAGGAGAGGCTATGCGGGATTCGTCTCCTGCCGTTCCTGCGGTTATGTGATGAAGTGTCCCCACTGTGATGTGTCCTTATCACAGCATATGGGAAATCGGATGGTCTGTCATTACTGCGGATATGAAATTCCAATGCCGGGGGCGTGCCCATCCTGCGGCTCCCCTTATCTGCTGGGATTTAAGGCGGGCACGGAGCAGATTGAGCAGCAGCTTTATAAAAGATTTCCGGGTATCCGGGTACTTAGGATGGACGGGGATACCACCCGCACCAAGGACAGCTACGAGAAGATACTTGGCGCCTTTTCAGGTGGAGAGGCGGACGTGCTGGTGGGCACCCAGATGATTGTGAAAGGGCACGATTTTCCCAATGTGACGCTGGTTGGGGTGCTGGCGGCGGATTTATCTTTAAACGACAGCAATTACAGGTCCGGGGAGAGAACCTTTCAGCTCCTTGCCCAGGCGGCCGGGAGGGCCGGGCGGGGCGTGAAGCCGGGGAAAGTGGTGATACAGACCTACCGCCCTGACCACTACAGCATTCTGCGGGCGGCGGAGCAGAATTATGAGGCTTTTTATGAGGAAGAAATTCTTTACAGGAAGCTTGGGGGATATCCTCCTGCGGCTCATATGATGGCTGTGTTAATTTCAGCCTTTGACGAAAAAAGGGGAGAAGCTCTCGGGGCGAGACTTTCAAAAATTGCCGGGGAGGATGTACAGGTGATAGGACCTGCAAAGGCTTCTATCGGTAAAATCAACGACATTTACAGATATGTGATTTATTGTAAAGCAATTGACTATAGACAGCTTACGGTGGTAAAGGATAAAATAGAGGCATACCTGCAGCCCCTTGCCCTCAGGCAGGAGAGCGTGCAGTTTGATTTTGACCCTATAGACAGTTATTAGTGCATCGGCATAAAAAATCAGGAAATCAGAAAGGAAAGAAAAGAAATGGCCATCAGAAACATAAGAGAAATTGGAGACCCGGTTCTTACCAAAAAATGCAAGGAGGTAAAGGAGGTAACAGACCGGACACGGGAGTTGATTGCCGATATGTTTGACACCATGTATGAAGCCGAAGGAGTCGGACTGGCGGCTCCCCAGGTGGGAATTCTAAAGAGGATTGTCACCATTGATGTGACAGGGGAAGATCCGGTTATGCTGATCAATCCGGTGCTTTTAGAATCCGGCGGGGAGCAGAGTGGAAATGAAGGGTGCCTGAGCGTCCCTGGGAAAACCGGGGTGGTGACAAGGCCCAATTATGTGAAAATAAAAGCTTATGACAGCAACTTAGAGCCCTTTGAGATGGAGGCCACAGAGCTTTTAGCCCGGGCAATCTGCCATGAGTTGGAGCACTTAGAGGGACATTTGTATGTGGAAAAGGTGGAAGGACCGCTGATGGATGTGGAAGACCTGGAAGAAGAAGACTAAATAAGGCGGCTTGTGGAGCGGGACAGCTTTATGGTAATAGGAAAGACAGCGTTTGCGGGAGCATGTCAACGTTTGTTGTGAACAAGGATTTGGACACTGTCAGAGGCAGGTGTAACGGTAAGGGAAAGGAGAATTGGCATGAAGGTTGTATATATGGGAACGCCCGATTTTGCGGTGGGGCCTCTTGAGGCGATCATAAAGGCCGGGCATCAGGTGAGCGCGGTGGTCACCCAGCCGGATAAGCAAAAGGGCAGAGGCAGGGAAGTGCAGATGTCGCCGGTTAAAAAATGTGCTTTGCAATATGGTATACCGGTTTTGCAGCCGGTTAAAATAAGAGAGGAAGAAGCCATTAAGGAGCTTTCCTCTTACCCTGCGGATATCTTTGTGGTGGCGGCTTTCGGGCAGATTCTGCCTAAAAAGGTGTTAAATATGCCAAAGTTTGGATGTATCAACATTCATGCATCACTGCTTCCCAAGTACCGGGGAGCGGCGCCGATTTCCTGGGTGATTATAAACGGGGAGACCGAAACCGGCGTTACCGTTATGCAGATGGATGAAGGTCTGGATACCGGGGACATGCTTTTGAAAGAAAAGGTTATAATAGAAGCGAAGGACACAGGAGAAAGTCTCCACGACAAGCTGATGGAGGCAGGTGCAAGGCTGATTGTGGAGGCCCTTCCAAAGATTGAACGGGGAGAGTTAAAACCGGAAAAACAGGATGAGAGCCTGGCTTCCCATGTGGGTAAGATTTCCAAATCTTTGGGACTTGTGGACTGGGAAAAGGATGCCGCAAGCCTTGAACGTCTGGTGCGGGGGTTGAATCCCTGGCCAAGTGCCTATACCCTCTACAAAGGAAAAACCCTAAAAATCTGGGAAGCGGATGAGGGTTCCCAGGAAGGCCTTGGCGAGCCGGGATGTGTGACCGAGGTTGGAAAGGATTTTTTCACAGTGGCCACCGGTGACGGTTCTTTGCAAATCCGCTCCCTGCAGCTTGAGGGAAAACGGCGGATGACGGTAAAGGAATTTCTTTTGGGATATGAAGTGAAGCCCGGTTTAAGGCTTGGGTGAGACAGTGTTTGATAAACAGGAGGTGCAGGTATGTTGGGATTATTTTATGATCCTACCTATATTTTAGTATTGATTGGAGCGGTTTTGTGTATTGCGGCAAGCTCTCGGGTAAACAGTACTTACAGGAAATACGCGAAAGTGCGCTCCCGCAGCGGTATGACAGGAGCCCAGGCCGCACAGAGAATTTTGCAGTTGTCCGGTATTCATGATGTGCAGGTTCAGCACATAGCAGGGAATCTGACAGACCATTATGACCCTGCTCACAAGGTGCTGCGGCTGTCGGATTCGGTATATGGTTCTTCTTCTGTAGCGGCCATTGGAGTGGCGGCCCATGAGTGCGGCCATGCCCTGCAGCACAAGGAGGGATATCTTCCGCTGAAAATCCGCTCAGCCTTGGTTCCGGCAGCCAACATTGGCTCCAGGTTAGGGCTTCCGTTAGTAATCTTAGGGATTATCCTTGGAAAAGGGTTTGAACTGCCGGGAGGCGGTTACTTTTCCCTGGCCCAGATTGGCGTGTGGGTATTTGTCCTTGCCGTACTGTTCCAGGTGGTGACGCTGCCGGTGGAATTTAACGCTTCCGGAAGGGCGCTGAAGATGCTTGGAAATTATGGCATGCTTGGAACGGACGAGGTGAACGGCTGTAGGCGCGTGCTGGGGGCGGCGGCCCTTACCTATGTGGCGGCGGCAGCGTCTTCCCTGTTACAGCTTTTGAGACTGGTAATTCTGAGCAATAACAGCCGCAGAAGGGATTAAAGTTTTGAGAATATCAAGAAAGTAACAGTTGATTTGTAAGTGAGAAAGGATATCGTGAGTGGGAAATACAAGGGAACTGGTGCTGGATATGCTGATGGAAATCCTGGAGGAGGGTTCTTACAGCCATCTGGTAATCAGGGATGTACTTGATAAATATAATTATAGTGACCCAAGGGATAAGGCCTTTGTGAAAAGGGTGACGGAGGGGACTTTGGAGCGGCTGATTCAGATTGACTATATTCTGGATGTATTTTCCAAGGTGCCGGTCTCCAAAATGAAGCCTCTGATCAGGAATTTACTGCGGATGAGCGTGTATCAGCTTTTATTTATGGAGAGCATTCCTGCAAGGGCGGTTATCAACGAGGCGGTGAAGCTGGCCGGAAAACGGGGGCTTCGCGGTCTTTCAGGTTTTGTGAATGGCCTGCTTCGGAATATCGAAAGAAAGAAGGAACAGATTCCCTATCCGGAGAAGGCGAAAGATGAGGAAAACTATCTTTCCATCCAATATTCTATGCCAGGGTGGCTGGTCCACAAATGGCTTTCCGCTTATGGCAGGGAGACCACATGCAGAATGTTGGAAGGGCTGTTGGAGGAGCATCCGGTGACTGTGCGCCTTAAGGAGAGTCTTAACCAGACAGAGAAGGAGAACTGGCTGTCAGCGCTTGCAAAAGCGGGGGTGTGCTGGAAGCAGCATCCTTATCTGTCCTATGCCTATGAGCTTTACGGGACAGAGGGAATTCGGAATTTACCCGGTTTTGAGGAAGGTTATTTCCTTGTGCAGGATGTGAGCAGTATGCTGGTGGTGGAAGCGGCCCGGCCTGACGGGAAAGACGGGGCGCTGGTTGTGGACGTGTGCGCGGCTCCCGGCGGAAAGTCCCTGCATATGGGCGAAAAGCTGAAGGGTACAGGGAAAGTGATTGCCAGGGATTTATCGGAGAATAAGGTATCTTTGATTAGAGATAATATAGAGAGAATGGGTTATCAAAACATAGAAGCCCAGGTGATGGACGCCGGGCAGCCGGACGGGGAGCTGATGGGAAAGGCGGATGTGGTTTTGGCCGACTTACCTTGCTCCGGGCTTGGTATTATTGGAAAAAAGAGGGATATCAAATACCGCGCTAGGGAAGAAGGGCTTATGGAGCTAACCCTTCTCCAGCGCAGGATTTTAGATACTGTCTGGCAGTATGTGAAGCCCGGCGGTATATTGATTTACAGTACATGCACCATCAATCCGGATGAAAATGAGGGTATGGTGGAATGGTTTTTGAGAGAGCACCCTTTTTCATTGGAAAGCTTATCCCCTTTTCTTCCGGATGCTTTTAAGGAAGAAGGAGAGAGCGGTATGCTGCAGCTTTTCCCCGGGGTGCATGAGACGGACGGATTCTTTCTGGCAAGGCTGCGGCGCACAGAGCAGTAGCAACGGGGCAGGTTATGCAAGCAAGCTGTCGGAAATACCCAAGGTAAATGACAAAAATGTCAGTAAGAAAGGCGGATGAAAAGTGCAGGATATCAAGTCTCTGACTTTAGAGGAACTGAAAAGGGAAATGGAGCGGATAGGGGAAAAGCCTTTTCGGGCAAAACAGCTCTACCAGTGGATGCATCAAAAACTTGCCAGAAACTTTGATGAAATGACGAACCTTCCCCTTTCTTTAAGAGCCAAATGTGCGGAAAATTATGATTATACCGCTCTTAAGCAGGTACGGATGCAGGAGTCCGCCATAGACGGTACCAGAAAGTATCTTTTTGAGCTGGGGGACGGGAAACTGGTGGAAAGCGTTTTTATGCGGTATCAGCATGGGAACAGCGTGTGTATTTCCTCCCAGGTTGGGTGCCGGATGGGATGCGCTTTCTGTGCTTCCACCATAGGAGGACTGGAGCGCTGCCTTGCGCCATCGGAGATGCTGGATCAGATTTATGCCATCACTTTACTGACCGGGGAGAAAGTCTCCAATGTGGTGGTGATGGGGTGCGGGGAGCCGCTGGATAATTATGATAATCTGCTTCGGTTTCTGGCTCTTTTGAATGATGAAAACGGTTTACATATCAGCCAGAGGAGCGTGACGGTCTCCACTTGCGGGCTGGTGCCTGAAATGAGGCGGTTAGCGGAGGAAGGGCTTTCGATTACGCTGGCCCTGTCCCTCCACGCATCAACGGACGAAACCAGAAAAAAGCTGATGCCCATTGCCAATAAGTACACCATAGCGGAGCTGATAGAGACCTGCGCCTATTACTTTGAAAAGACAGGCCGGAGAATTACTTTCGAGTATGCCCTGGCAGGGGGAGTCAACGACGGAAATGAGGACGCCGAGCGGCTTTCAGCGCTTTTAAAGGGACTCAACTGCCATGTAAATTTAATACCGGTGAATCCGGTAAAAGAGCGGAATTTCACGCAGCCGGAAAAGTCTTACATTGCTGCGTTTAAAAATAAACTTGAAAAAAATGGAATAAATGTTACTATAAGAAGGGAAATGGGTAGAGACATTGACGGTGCCTGCGGACAGTTAAGAAGAAGGCAGAAGGCATTACAGTAGGAGGAAAAGCCGTGTTACAATCCTTTTCGGTGACAGATATAGGGAGAAAGAGAAAACTGAATCAGGATTTTGTGTATGTGTCGGAGGAACCTGTGGGCAATCTTCCCAATGTTTTTATTGTGGCTGACGGTATGGGCGGGCACAAGGCAGGGGACTATGCCTCCAAGTGCGCAGTGGAAACCATGATCAGGGAGATACGGGGATGCTTTGAGAAAAATCCGGTGCGGATCATGGGCAAGGCAATCCGAATTGCCAATGACCAGATAAGGCGTAAGGCGAAAGAAGACTTAAACCTTTACGGTATGGGCACCACGGTAGTTGCGGCGACCTGTTTAGGACATTATCTGCAGGTGGCCAACGTAGGCGACAGCAGGCTTTATATTGTAAATGACGAAGTAAGGCAGATTACCAGGGACCATTCTCTGGTGGAGGAAATGATACGGATAGGAACCATAGACAGGGAAATGGCAAGGAACCATCCGGATAAAAATATTATTACCAGGGCTATCGGAGCTCTTGATACGGTTGAGATTGATTTTTTTCACGAGGAATTAAGGCCGGGGGACATTGTGCTGATATGCTCCGACGGTTTAACGAATATGCTTGAGGATAAAGAAATTGGCGCTATTTTAAGGGAACGGATTTCCCTTGAGGAGAAAGCCAAAAGGCTGGTGGAAGCGGCCAATGACAATGGCGGTAAGGATAATATTGCAGTGATATTGATAGATGTATTTGCGTAAGAGCGCAGGGCATATGCCCTCAAAAAGCCGGGCAGCGGCAAAGTCTGGCAGGTATAATTTTAATCAATAAGCTGGCTCGCGAAGCATGACAGCGTTTGATGAGCCCAAATTTGCGGGTTATTGGCAATATGGAGGAATAGAATGATAAAAATAGGAATGATAATCGGAGATAGATACGAAATACTGGAAAAAATCGGTACAGGCGGCATGTCTGATGTGTATAAGGCAAAGGATCACAAATTAAACAGGCTTGTGGCAGTTAAGGTTTTAAAGCAGGAGTTCAGCGAAAACGCAAATTTTGTATCTAAATTCAGAGTGGAGGCACAGGCGGCGGCCGGGCTTGCCCATCCCAATATTGTAAATGTATATGATGTAGGGGAAGAAAATGGGATCTACTTCATTGTAATGGAGCTGGTAGAAGGAATCACCCTGAAAAAATACATTGAGAAGAAGGCGAGGCTGTCCGTAAAGGAGGCTGTCAGTATTGCCATTCAGGTTTGTATGGGAATTGAAGCAGCCCACAATAACCATATCATCCACAGAGATATCAAACCTCAGAACATTATCATTTCCAAGGAAGGTAAGGTCAAGGTCACTGATTTTGGCATTGCCAAGGCGGCTACCAGCAACACCATAACCTCCAATGTGATGGGTTCCGTACATTATACTTCTCCTGAGCAGGCTAGAGGCGGTTATTCTGATGAAAAGAGCGATATTTATTCCCTTGGTATTACCATGTTTGAGATGCTCACAGGCAGGGTGCCCTTTAACGGGGATACGACGGTTGCCATAGCCATCAAGCATATTCAGGAGGAAATGCCATCGCCCAGAGAATATATTTCGGAAATCCCCGTCAGTGTGGAGCTGATTGTCTTTAAATGCTGCCAGAAAAGCCCGGACAGAAGATACCAGTCTATGGGCGAGCTGATTGCGGATTTAAAGCGCTCCCTGATGACGCCGGACGAGGATTTTGTGAAATTGGTGAATCCGGACGAGGAGGGCGCCACCAAGCATTTTAACAGCAGGGAAATGGAAAATATCAAAAAGCAGGCCAGACACAGGGACAGCCTGGAGGAGGCCATGCATCTGCGCAAGGAAGCGGATGTGAAGAAGGCCCTTAAGAAAAAGTATGTGATAGAGGAAGAAGACGAGGAAGAAATAGAAGACGAAGAAGATATCGATGAGACAGAGTACGAGTACTACGAGGAGGAGGAAGAAGATTACGACGAGGAGGAAGAAGTAGAGGAGGATGAATACGACCCTAAAATGGAGAAGCTTACCACAGTTCTTGTGGTGATAGCGGCTATTCTGGTGGGCTGTATCGTGCTTTTTTTGGTGGGCAGAGCAGTAGGCCTGTTTGACTTTGAGCTTTTTGGTTTGGGCTCAGAGCACACGCAGGAGGAAACAGAGGGGCCCAAGGAAGAAGTGGAAATGATAGAAGTGGTGGGCCAGAGCATAGACGATGTGAAAGTAAAGCTCTTAGAGCTTGGGCTGACACCTGAAATAGAGTATGAGGAAAGTACCCAGTATGAACAGGGAATTGTTATAAAGTCAAGTGTGGAGCCGGGAACCGTGATCGAGGAGGGCACCAATGTGGTCCTGACGGTGAGCGCAGGCTCAGAAGGGGTGGAAGTGCCTGATGTTGTGGGAATGACAGAGGCGGAAGGTGTGGCAAACTTAAGCAACAAAGGATTTGTGGTAAATAAGACGGAGGGCTATGACGCTTATATCAAGGAGGGCAGCATCATCACTCAGGAGCCGGCAGCAGGCTCGAAGGCGCCCAGCGGGACGACTGTTACCATCCGTATCAGCCGGGGAGAGGAAAACACCAAGATACCTGTTCCGGATTTGATGGGAAGAAGCGAGGAAGACGCAATGGCCGTTCTTGTGGAGGCGGGACTTAACCTTGGAGTTGTATCGGAAGTAAACTACGAGGATCCGAACCTGTCCGGACTTGTGTGCTACCAGAGCTATTCCGCAGGTACTTTTGTGGATGCGGGAACCACCATAGATATCAGCATCAGCATAGGACCTGCCGAGGCGACTTTCATGTTTATAGAGAGCATCTCAGCGCCCACTCCGGAGGAGGACCCTCATTATCAGGCGGGTACCGCGGTTACGGTTACGCTGATGGCGGATGACGGAACCCAGCTTTTCAGCACCCAGACAGCGGCCTTCCCTGTACAGCAGCAGAATATAACAGGAATTAAATGTGAAACAGGATATATTTTGTATCAGTATGTCAATACCATTGAGGCAACCAGTATCACCAACGACGACGGCTCTGTGACTACGGTGGAGGGCTCGACGGAAAACAAAGAGGTGAGAAGACCGATACAGTTCATTCAGGAATAGCGCGACGAAGTGGGATGGTTATATGACGGGGAAGATTGTGAAAGGAATTGCGGGGTTCTACTATGTATATACCCCCCTTGGGCTGGTGGAGTGTAAGGCCAGAGGAATTTTCAGGAAAGAAGGGATAAAGCCTCTGGTGGGCGATAATGTAGAAATTGAGCTGGTTGATGAAGCGGAGCTGACCGGGAATGTTGTACGCATTATGCCAAGGAGCAATGCACTGATAAGGCCGGCCTCAGCCAATATAGACCAGGCGCTTGTGATATTTGCAATTGTAAAGCCGCAGCCTAACTACAACCTGTTAGACCGTTTCCTGATTACCATGGAGCGGCAGGGACTGCGGGCGGTTATCTGCTTTAACAAAAAAGACATTGCAGGCCAGGAAGAACTAGAGGAACTAAAGGACGCCTACGGAAGATGCGGATATCAGGTGCTGTTTGTAAGCGCAGCCGCCGGGGAGGGAATGGAGGAGATTAAAAAATGCCTTCATGGAAAAACCACGGTGGTGGCAGGTCCAAGCGGCGTGGGAAAGTCCACGATTATCAACAGTCTTTGCCCCAAGGCCAATATGGAGACGGGAGAAATCAGCCGGAAAGTTGAGAGGGGAAAGCATACCACAAGACATGCTCAGCTCTTTGCCCTTTCGGATGACACCTTTATCATGGATACGCCGGGTTTTACGGCTCTTAGTCTTGGAGAAATAGAAAAGGAAGAATTGAGGGAATGTTATCCGGAATTTGCGGCCTATGAGGACGAATGCAGATTTGGAGGATGCTCCCATATCAGCGAGCCGGTGTGCGGTGTGAAAAATGCTCTGGCAAAAGGGAACGTGAGCAGGGTACGTTATGAAAATTATGTGACACTGTATGAGGAATTAAAGAACAGAAAAAAATACTGATTGAAAAAAGAATGCCCTTTTCAGGACATTCTTTTTTGTGTGATTTTTGTTATGGTTTCCAGTAAAAGGTTGAAATCCATGGGTTTTGGCAGATGGACATCGATGCCGCACTCCAAGGACTTATACCGGTCTTCGTATTCAAAATTGGCGGACAGGGCAATGATGGGAATGTGCGCCAGCGCCGGGTTTGGGAGATTGCGAATTTCAGAGGCAACTTCCCAGCCGCTGATTCCCGGCATTTGAAGATCCATGAGGATCAGGTCATATTTATCAGGGGAAGCGGACTCTATTCGTTCAAGGGCTATGGAACCGTTCTCCACAGGGTCAACAATAAAGCCCTGATGTTCCAAAAGCTCCGTTTCTATTTCCCTGTTAAGGTCATTGTCTTCCACAAGCAGAATGTGCAGATTGGAAGTGGATGACTGCTTTGGGGTGACATCCGGCTGTATTTGAAAGGGGAGGGTTACGGTGAAAGTACTGCCTTCATTTACAGTAGATTTCACAGAGATTGAGCCGCCCAGCAGGTTGACGATACTTTTTACAATTGTCAGACCAAGACCGATACCCTGAATTCCGGTAAGGGTGGAGGTGCTTTCACGGCTGAAGGGTTCAAAGATACGGTCCAAAAAGGATTTTTCAATTCCGATACCGGTATCCAATACCTGCAGCTGATAGATAGAGAGGGTGTCTGTCAGGGATTTTTCTTCTGTCAGGATAATATCCACAGTACCTCCGGATTTCGAATATGTTATGGCATTATTGACCAGATTAAGAACCATTTGACGGAAACGGTCCGGAGCCGTGTATACATTTTTGTGAGTGAGACCTTCGCATTTCAGGGAGAATACAAGCTCCTTTTCCTTTGCCTGGGGCAGGAGGAAATCATATACTTCCTGAAGAATATCGCATAAATTACATTGGTCATCCAGAGAATCATTCGCACCGGATAAAGCGGATACATCCAGAGCCTGGGTGATCATATTAATGAGCTGATAGCTGGCGGTTTCAATCTGCTTTAGATAGTCCCCGATAACCTCCGGCTCATTGAGACTGATCTGTGCCAGAGTCAGAAAGCCCAGAATAGCGTTTAGAGGAGTACGCATTTCATGGGATATCTGGGAGAGAAAAGCATTCTTGGCCTTAACGGCAAGATCTGTCTTCTCGAGTGCCTGGGTCAGAGCCTGCATCTGATGCATCTGCTGGGTCTGCCGCTCAAGCCGCTCGTCCGACGGATTTCCTACAAAAACATAAAATACGTCCCTCATTGTATCGCTTCGAACCAGATGCCCATAATCGTCTACCCAGTGGACCGAACCGTCTTTACGGCGGATACGGTATTCCACATAGTCTAAATCATGCTGGGAGGTGAAAATCTGCCTGTTGATGGATTCTTCCACAGCCTCTAAATCATCCGGGTGAACAATACCTTTGAAAGAGTTCCCGGTCAGTTCCCGGAATTCCTTTAGAGTATCGCATAAAAACAGACGTAAAGTGCTCTTATTTGCATATATGAGTTGTTCGTCATCATCAGCGTAGTAAATGAAAAAGCCGCCGGGAATTCCATCCATAAAGGAGATACACTCCATGGCAGCCTGTAATTCTTTTTCCTCCTCGCTTGTAAACAGGCCAACCGGCAAACCATTTTCGAGAACATGGTCAATGTCCAAATGTTTTTCTTCCAGCAGATGAAACAGACGAAGAATACGCTTTATAAAAGAAAATGTATAGTTTGGGTTATTCATAGTTTCCCTTCTTTCCATATTAGAAATAATAAAGAATTTATCTTTATTTTATCTCATATTCCGGCTGAAATCAATAGTCAGTAAAGGTTCGGCGATACGCTATTGACCGAAATCTGAGAGTAATCTATACTAAAAAAAGGTCTGTTTTCAGACAGAAAGGAGCGGAGAATGGCTGGAAATATACAAAAACAAATTGTTCGGTTTAATTTCTTATTCAAACGGTATGATGACATATACCGTAGCGCGGCAAGTAAATTCGATATGCCGGAATTAGTGTTATGGATATTGTATATCCTGAGAGAAAAAGATAAATGTACACAGAAAGACCTTGAGGATATGCTATTTCATCCAAAGCAGTCTATTCACTCTGCTTTAAAGACGTTAATAAATAGTGGATATGTTGAGCTGGAATGTTCGGGAGAAAACAGAAGGAACAAATATATTCATCTTACAGAAAAAGGAATTGTACTTTCTGAAGATACTGCAGATAAAATTGTCCGTGCTGAAAATAATGCATTTGCAACGCTTAATGATGAACAGCGGAAAACAATTTTGCGTTTATTCGAGCAATTTACATTTGCATTTCAAAAAGAAATACAGAGAATTGAATAGCATAAAACTGTTGATATAAACTTGAAATGCTGTCTGAAGTAGGTTCCTATAATTTAATCAATAAATGTAGAGGGTTAGAATAATGTACGAAAAAATATATTATGAAATGCTGTTGACGCAAAATCCAATGAATATCAATGGAATGCTGTTGGAATTAGTGACTGCATATGGTAGAAAGCAGGATACTTCTTTTCATTGGCATAGCGCTTTGGAAATTGTACTGCTGATGGAAGGAACTGCTAATTACAGAGTATGTGGAAAAGAATATATTGTTAAAAAAGACGAAATGTTTCTTATCAATATTGGGGATATTCATATGACACAAAATATCGATAATTTTTCCCAAATAGAGGGGATGGTCATTTTGATTCCAGAGACATTTATTAAGGAACTGGTTCCGGAAAGCGAACAAGCATATTTTGAATTAACAGATCCGGATAAAAAAGTATTGCTATCGTACCTGGAAAATATAGCTGATTATCTGACAGATAAAGATAACTGGCAATATCCCAATTTATTAATCAGGATTGAACTGCTGAATATTATTTATTATCTGTTTTCAGAATGTTGTATAAAGAGAACTTCCCATAGTCACGTTATATCGAAAAAAGTAATTGAATATATAAATCAAAAATATACGGAACCGTTAACTGTAAAAAAGGTAGCGGAGTACTCGGGATTTTCAGAAAATTATTTTTGCCGGTATTTCAAACGTGAAACAGGAATTTCATTTCATAAATATTTGTGTTATCTTCGTTTGAATGCGGCATTGGAGTTACTTGCAACAGGTAATTATTCCGAATTGGAAGTTGCTTTGTCTGTTGGCTTTGCCTCAACTAAAATACTGATTGAGTGGTGCCGAAAAATATATAATTGTACGCCTCTTGAGTATATTGGGAAAAAGGAAAAACAGTAACTGGATAATTTTCGTTTATTTATGATGATAAAACAGGAAACAGAAAGAATTATTATATGGTATCATAAAAATAACAATAGATGGCCGTCTGAAATAAATGAAAAAGTGAGGAAAATAATATGGCTTTAATTGAAGTGAATTTTATTTCAAAATCATTATTGAGAACGGTAACTTTCAATGCAATTCTTCCTGTGGACAAAATTCCGTTTGAGGGGCAGGATATTGCTATAAAACCTCCTTTTAAAACATTATATCTTTTACATGGAGGGTATGGGAATTATACAGATTATGTGAGCGGAACAAGAATACAAAGATGGGCGGAAGAAAGAAATCTTGCAGTTATCATGCCTTCCGGCGGCAATGACTTTTATACCGATAAAGAAGACAGGATGGAATATTATGGTACATATGTAGGGCAGGAACTTGTTGAATTTACAAGAACACTTTTCCCTTTATCACATAAAAGAGAGGATACATTCATTGCGGGTCTGTCCATGGGGGGATATGGAGCTCTTATCAATGGGTTGAAATATTCAGATACTTTTGGGTGTATCGGAGCATTTTCAGCGGGTATTATATTGGAAGACTACTTAAACGATACACCAATTGTATGGCCTTCTACTTTTTATGAGAGAATGCTTGGGAAAAAGGAAAGAATAGTTGGAAGCGACAGGGATTATTGTTTCCTGCTGGACGAACTGCAAAGGAATAACAAGCAGATTCCACATTTATATATGGCAATTGGTACGGAAGACTTTTTATACGAAAGAAATCAGGAATATTGCAGATTTTTAAAAGAAAGAAATGTGGAGTTCACCTACGAAGAAGGAGAAGGCGCGCATGAATGGGATTTCTGGGATAAATATCTGAAACGTTTCCTAGATTGGCTTCCGTTAGATATGGCAGAAGCAGGACTGAACAGCGGAAACATTGGTGATGTTTAATGCGGCATAGAAAGCGAGGTGAGTGCGATTATGATGAAACTTAAGCATTCTTCTGAATATTATCATACATCTTTTTTTAAATGGAGACAGAGAATTGGTTTTGGAATCAGTGATTATGCGTGTAATCTCGCATATCTCCTTACCAATACATACCTCTTATTTTATTATACAAACTGTGCGGGAATAGAAGCAGGGGCAGCAGGTTTTATGTTCCTTGTTACCAAGTTTATTGATGCTATAACTGATTATCTGGTGGGAACATGGATAGACCGTACGGATACTAAAATGGGACGTTACAGACCCTGGATGTTATTTGGAGCACCCGTGCTGGCGATAGGAATGGTACTGCTGTTTTCGGTACCGGTGAGCTGGGGAGGATCACAAAAGTTAATCTGGGCTTATGCGAGTTACATTATTTTTTCTTTTGGATATACACTTGTCAACATCCCATTAGTGCCAGTTGTAACAAGTTTATCAGCGGATCCAGTAGAGCGTACTAAAATCGTAACTACAAAGCAGATGCTTGCAAGCCTTGGGGCGTTGACATCTTCAGTGTTTGTACTTCCCATGGTAAACTTTTTTTCAGGAGGGGAGGGAAGTACGGGGAGCGCGCTGGCTTTGGGATATCGAATAACGAATATGATTCTTGGCGCAGTTGTTGTCATTCTCATGATCATATGTGTGTTGAATATAGAAGAAATAAATCCTCCCACAGTCGCTCCAGACAAAGAAAAAAGCAGTATTTTTAAGGATATGAAGATTATTTTTAAAAATAAATATTATATCATGATTATTCTATATGTATTCTTTTATTTCTGGGGATACCTGGGGATGATGGCTGCAATTCAATATTATTTTACCTATGTGTTAGGAAATCCTACGGCTATGTCAGCGGCAATGTCTATTATGACAATTGTGCCAATACCAGTTATGGCTCTTGCAGCATTTATTAATTCAAAAGGGATTGCGAAAGCCAGGCTGATGATATTCGGCAGTTTCATAGAACTAGCGGCATTTCTGGTGATGATATTTTGCCCTTCTGTAACGGTGACAATGATAGCAGTTATCGTATCATCCATAGGAAGTGGATTTAGAGGCAGCATTATGTTTGCGACCTTCCCGGATATTTTTGATTATACGGAATATGACGCCGGAAAATCTCTGGCAGGTACACAGACTGCTGTTATTGGCTTCGCAAGTAAGCTATCCTCCGCTCTAGCTTCCGCGACAGTCTCCGCACTGTTGGTATGGGGAGCCTATGACTCAGCAGTATTAGATAAAATCCTTACTTCCGGGGGAAGCGTACATGATATAGCGCTCAGCCATCCTTCCACAGTAATGTCCATAAAGCTGGCATTTGCTGGTGTAAGCGTTATAACGACCATTTTGACAATTTTGGTTATGATTCCTTATGATTTGGATAAGAAATATGCGACAATCCGTTCTGAATTGGACAAACGCATGAAAAAGGAAATAGGATAGGTCTGACAGGAAAATAGTTAATAGTTTTAAAATACTTGGAGAAAAAGAGTCCGATATAGTATAATATAACATTATATTATATCGGACTTTTCCTAACATAATTTGGTAGTTGTAATTTAAAATTTGTGCCATAAGTTGTGGTAGAAATAATATGTTCTGTTCCTTGGGGACATAACATCAATCAGATAGTAAAAAAATAATAATTCCTACATCAGAAGACAGACTTTTAACATGACAGCACAAGAATCCGGGACGGTATCTGAGATGAATTCAAATATGGAAGGGAACCGAAGGTGAGGGCGGTAGACCAAAAGGAAATACAGCACAGCTTGTGGAGTATTTTATAAAGGGTGCAGAAGAAGCAGGGCATAATGTAGAACTGATTTTCCTAATGCTGGGTGTTAAGTATGGCTCCGCATCAAATGCATCATTGCTTGGAAACTTGGAAATTTTGACAACAACACTAATTGCCCTTCTAATGTTAAAAATATATGGCAGGAAGATTGTGGGCCAATGTGGGAACGATTGTTGTGGCAAGTACTTTTTTATCATTTGAAGGCACTGACGGTTTTCATTTCTCTTATGGCTCGCTGTTTGTCCTGCTGGTAGCTTGAGAATAACTGTACCAGGAAAATATCGGACAAGAGTACTTATGAGAAAGGATTATGTTCAGGCGCCGGGGCAATAGTTGTCGCATTTATCATAGGTGAAAGCGTTTCCGATTTTTATTATGTTCTTATGGTGATACTCCTTGGCTTTGTCGCTTATGGGCTTAGTATATTCACATATATCCGCGCACAGCGTTATCTGGGGGCGGCAAAGACCAGTGCATATTAGCTGTTGCACCGTTTATCGGTTCTTTTCAGGCCTTTCTGCTCCTTGGGAAACGGAATAGGATAACTATGTGATAGGGCTTGGATTTATGTTTATAGGTTCTGTGATTGTTGTTATGAATACGCTTGCACAGCACCATACTTATGTGGTGACATATACTTACAATGGCATTATTCATACACATACGATTATCTATGCACATGAGCACGATCATTACAGAAGCAATAATGAGCATAATCATCATCACCACAAAAATGAACTGGCAGGGGGAATGGAGAGAATGCATGTGCCTGACCACCTGTAAGTATAGCTCAATATTTGTCCAAAGATGTTATTTGAAAGTGAAGAAAACTCCCTTTTCAGGATTTTCTGTATATGGGGGATGACCCAAAAAATGTGCAGGAGTGCATAGAGCTTCTGCGTATTGCACCGGACAACATCTGACTATCTCCATTATAAGGAAGCAAAAGAGGCTTTTTTGTGTGGCAGTGACTATTAACATTAAGGCAAATACGAAGGATTAACTGGAAGCGATAGAAGATACCCTTGCCACTATTGGGAAAAGAAATTCTTACGAGATAGAAGCGCATTATTTAAAGTAGAGGGAAGCATTGAATACAGCTATGCCGATTGGTGTATGTCTGGTGGAGACCATGCGTTAATCTTATGCCACAACTATTAGCGGTACTCATGCCTTTTATCGAGCAGGAACTTTACCTGCCGGGAAAGGCGGCATTTACTACGGAGTAAATCAGGTCAGCCGAAACATCCTGTTTGGTAACCGGAAGATACTGGTAAACGGTAATGGATTTATCTTTAAGTAAATTTTAAACAAATGGTCAAATTTGACGTAAGAGGACGTATTCATTGCCGGGCAGGCATATCTGTGCTAAAATATACCCGCTTAAGCATGAACAGATGAAAGGAGCGGTTAAATGGAAATCAGGATTCTCCGTTATTTTTTGACTGTCGTCCGGGAAGAAAGTATTACAAAGGCATCAGAGGTTCTGCATATTACGCAGCCTACTTTAAGCCGGCAGTTATCCCAGATGGAGGAAGAAATTGGCGTTAAACTATTTGAGAGAGGTTCCCGCAAGATTACCCTGACCAATGAAGGGATTTTGCTCCGCAGGCGGGCGGAAGAAATCTTACAGCTTGTGGATAAAACGGAAAAGGAACTGATTGAGCAGGATGAACAGGTGGAGGGGAAGATTTCCATTGGATGTGGCGAGATTGCTTCGGTACAGTTACTACCGGAATTATTTCGGACTTTTCGGGAAAAATATCCACGCGTCAGCTTCGACATTTTCACAGCTACGGCGGATTTGGTGAAGGAGCAGATGGATAAAGGACTGCTTGACGTTGGCTTGCTGCTTGAGCCGATCGACATGGAAAAGTATGATTTTATCCGTCTGAATATGAAAGAAAAATGGGTGGTCATGATGCGTCCGGATGATGCCTTGGCGCAGAAGGAATACATAACCGCAGAGGAATTGTCAACCTTACCATTGATCCTTCCGCGGCGTATGGGAGTACAGAGTGAACTGGCAAGCTGGTTCGGAAATTATTATGAGAAGCTCAACATAGTGTTTACCAGCAATCTAAGTACAAACGGGGCCGTTATGGTAAGTGATGGTCTGGCTTATTCTCTGGTGATTGAGGGTGTGGGATTTTGGAATCAGTCAAAAATAACTTACAGACCGCTTTACCCGGCACTGACAGCAACCAGTGTGCTGGCATGGAAACGAGGCCAGCCCTTCAGCTTGGCAACTACAAAATTTATCAATCACATGAAATTCTTTTTGGGGAAGGGTCAGCCATAAAAATCAAGTCAACGCAAGTTTCCTCACACGAAGTAACAATAATATTTTAATGATTAACATTAAAATATTATTGATTAATTTAAAAATCATTGCTATTATAGGGGAGAGGTGATAATTATGAAATTTATTCAAGAGCTCTCTACGGAGCGATTTGCCAAACCCGCAGCCCGCTTCATGAAGTATGCCTGCTATTTTGTAATCTTCTTCTATGTTTTCTGTCTCGCTCTCAGTTTTATGGGGCGGCAAACCTTTTTCCTGCATACAAAGACAGGAACATTTGAGCGTGCCATTTATGCGGAAGAAAATCACGGGCCACACTCCCGGGGTATGACTGTAAACTCGGGCGATGATATTCGTGTTTGGACTAACGACAAAGACCAGATTGACCTTGCTGTTCAGATTGGCCTTTCGTTGATGTATGCGGTCAGTATAGTTCCCATGATTTTGGCTTTCTGGTTTTTAAGCCGTGTATTTTCCAACATACAAGAAGGACAAATTTTTACGGAACAAAATGCTGCCTGTCTACTTTATTATGGATTGATTCGATTTTCAGCAGCTGTTTTTGTTCCGTTTGTCAAATTGTTGATTTGCTGGCTCACTAATCTTGTGGCTGACGGCCGAATGTCCATTTCCACGGGGCAGGATATGATCAATATGCTTATCCCCAGCATCGCATTTATTGTGGCCGCATACATCATCCATTACGGGGTACATTTGCAGGACGAGGTGGATCACACATTATGATTATCATTCGACTTGATAGGGTTTTGGCAGATAGAAAAATGCGTCTTAATGACTTGGCGGCTCAGGTAGGTATATCCAATGTCAATCTTTCCTACTTGAAAACAGGAAAAGTAAAGGCGGTTCGATTTAGCACATTAGACGCTATTTGCAAGGTTCTGCATTGCCAGCCTGGGGATATTCTTGAATATGTGGAAGATGAAGATTGATTTTCTTGCGATGACAGAAGGTTATAATGAGAAGGAATTACTAAGAGAGTGTGCGTAAAAAATCATCTTGCAAAGTATATTGTATGCAGAACATCCGAAAAGATCTCTTTAATGAAATTGTTCCGAAAATCAAAAGTGCAGACTGCATCGTTTTTGCATCACCTTTATATTTCCGGACTGTTTCCTCCGGAATAAAGGCGTTTATTGAACGTTTTTACTGTATCGCAGAAGAACCAAATCCGCCGCTGGAAAGATATGAGAAATATCCGAATAAGGATTGTGCCTTATTGATGACCTTTGCCGACAACTTTTTCTGGATATTTGGGCAGGCAGTCTCTTATTATCAGTTTACTTTGGTAAATTACATAGGCTTCCATTCAGGTATTGGTTTCACAGCAGAATGTTATCAAAACGCTTGCCGGTTAGGGGAACTGTTGACAGACAGCAAGTGGGGGCAGCACTACCTGTTTTCAAAGAAGTGATTGCAGTCAATAGAAACAGTTGATGATATGTTTGAGCGATGAAAAGATAGGCTGTAACTATGTTAAAGCATAGTTTATTTATATCTTTATCCCTTGGGAAATATGGTAAAATTGAATACGAATAAAAGCGCCAATTATATAAAACAAACGCTAAGATCAGGAGGCGGCTATGGAAATTAAAAAGTTAGATTATACCCTGACTGTCTGCAAAGTGGCATCAGAATGTGATATTGACTTAAATAAAGATTTTTATTTTATTGGAAAGACGGACGAGGAATATTCATTGGTTTGCATTACGGAAGATACACCTGCAAATACACTGGAGAGGGATGATGGGTGGAAAGGGTTCAGAATACAGGGGAAATTGGATTTTTCAATGATTGGGATTCTCTCCCGGCTGGCTGGCATTCTTGCAGAGAACAAGATTGGACTATTTGCCGTATCGACTTTTAACACAGATTATATTCTTGTGAAAGAGGAAAACTTTGACAGAGCTTTAAAAGCATTAGCTTCGGCCGGATATGATATTGTCTAATGCAGGCTAATTTTTTATGAAAAGTATCGAAGCATTATCGAAGATGCTTAGAGCGGAGGGAATATGACCTTACAACAATTAAAATATATGATAATCGTTGCGGAAAGAGGCTCGATTACAGAAGCGGCAAAAGAACTGTATATTTCTCAGCCAAGTCTTTCCGGCGCAATTAAAGAAGTAGAAAAAGAATCCGGAATAACAATCTTCAGCCGCTGCCGGGCAGGAGTGGCACTGACAAAAGAGGGGATGGAGTTTTTAGGATATGCAAGGCAGGTAGTCCAGCAAATGGAGCTTCTGGAAGCAAAATATATTGATAAAAAGCCTGCAAAACAGAGATTTTGTGTTTCCACACAGCATTATACCTTCACAACGAATGCGTTTGTGGAGTTGGTACAGCATTTTGGGCAGGAAAGGTTTGAGTTTATTCTGAATGAGACACAGACACATCAGATAGTGGAAGATGTGCGGAACAGGTTCAGTGATCTGGGAATCCTGTATCTTTGCAACAGTAATGAAAATGTACTGAGAAAGCTGTTTGAGGAGTATAACCTAAACTTCTATGAATTATTTACAGCAACGCCTCACATCTTTATTGGCAAGAATCATCCGTTGGCAAAATGCACATCCGTTAAGCTGGAGGACTTGAAGCCATATCCCCGGCTCAGTTTTGTGCAGGGAACTTATGAATCTTCCAATTTTGCAGAGGAACTTTTCAGCAATGAACCTGTCGAAAGGAGCATTAAAGTCAGTGACCGTGCGGCTATTGTAAATCTGATGATCGGATTAGATGGGTATACAATTTCAAGCGGTATTTTCCCTAAATATTTACAGGGTGAATCCATTGTTTCCATTCCACTTGAGGAAGATGAAGTGATGCATATCGGGTACATACTTAATAAGGATAAAGAGTTATCAGAGTTGGGGGAAATTTATGTGGAGGCTTTGAGACAGTACCAGAAGCAATGAAACATAAGTTTACATTGTATTGTTAATTCATTGTTAGGGATTTATAAAATCCGCGAGAATATTTTGAGCAATGTTATTACGACGGTGATATTGATTGCAGTTTCTTTTATAATTATAACAATAGATGAAAAAAAGAGGATATTTAGTTAAGAGATAAACCGGAAGTTGATAGAGGAAGCAAGTTTGAAAGTAAACTTTCAAACTGCTTATTAATGCAGTATCGCAGGCATGGCCTGCGATATGCAGGGGGTATAAAAATGATAATTCGAGAAGCGAAAGAAAATGAATTACAGAAAATTATGTTTTTTTACAATATGATGTGTCAGGAACTTGGAAGAAAGGACTTTCTTCCTCAAGGAAATAAGGGTGGTTTTCCTTCGCAGGAGATGGTTATTGCAGCTATAAAAAACAATCAGTTATATGTAGGCGAAGAAGATAGGATTATTATGGCGGCATATATTATGAACCATGAAGCTGACTCAGTGTATGATACGGTTAATTGGCATACAGACGCTCCAAAAAATGAGGTATCCGTGTTGCATGCCTTGAGAGTGCATCCCCTATACAGTGGAAAAGGTTATGCCTCACGTCTCGTTGAGCATTCAATAGAAACAGCGATAAAAAAAGGGCAGAAAGCCATACGGTTAGATTGCATTGAGGGAAATTCTATTCCTCATAAGATGTATTGTTCTTATGGTTTTGAGTATATTGACACGGTTGAAATCTGTTATGAAGATATTGGAGTGCCAAGAAACTTTCTTTTATTTGAAAGAGTATTGTAAATTCGTATTTTTCAGAGGATTGGGTAAAACAGAAGCTTAATTTAATAGAGGACGGATATATGGAACTGATTATGCAGCCTACTTTTTCAACGTGCGGACAGGCGTGTATTGCCATGATTGCAGGAAAAAGTGTTGAAGAAGTAATAAAAGATATGAAAACAGATGCGCCTACAAGTATTGGGCAGTTGATAGAAATACTTGATTTTTACGGTATTGGACACGCTGAGAAGAATAAACGGATTTCCAAGAAAAATCCTGTTCCTTACATGTATTCTATTTTAACAGTCCATACGAATGTGGGATATACACATTGGACATTACTTTATGAGAATAAGTATTATGATCCTGAGTTTGGATTGATTGAAGGCGAGTATACACATGGAAAAATCACATCATTTTTAGAGATATATGCAGATGAGTAAGCTGATTTGCGGATCAGAGCAGATGAACGAGTGGAGAAATCACCGTTTATCTGCTCTGCTTTGCATTTGACAGTGTTTTTTCTTTGTTTATAGTAGAAAATGGATAAGCTGTGTAAGGAGTTTCCGGAAGTGGATTCATAACGGATAAAATTCTTTGGAAATCTGAAAACTTTTTTCCGGGCCAGTACAATATATAAGTGCAAGGGCAAATCTTTGCAAGTCGATAAATTACCAAGCCGGCTTGGCGACTTGAAAGAAGAAGGAGGATGGCTGCTATGAATAATGAGGAATTTGAGCGGTTTGTCCTGAAGTTTGGAAAGGATATCCTGCGGTTTTGCCGGATGACATCCGGAGACGCAGAAAATGGAGACGAACTGTATCAGGACACTATGCTCAAGCTGCTGGAGAAAAAGAAAAAGTTGGACTCTACGCAGAATGCAAAGAGCTATGCTTTATCCACTTCAATTTATCTTTGGAAGAACAAAAAGAAAAAATACGCAAACAGGATGAGGCTGGTTCCAATTGACAGTATGGACGAGATGTTCGATGAGGGATATGAGATTTCAGATCATGACAATGAGGCTTCGCCGGAACATATTGTTTTGCAGCAAAATGAGATAGACATGATTCAGAGATTGGTTGCATCCCTGCCGGAGAAATACAGAATACCAATCTATCTGTATTATTCAGCGGATATGCAGATAGGTGAGATATCCGGGATTCTCGGACTGCCGGAAGGAACCGTCAAGAGCCGGATGCGGAAAGCAAAAAAACAGTTAAAGGAAAAATTGGAGGCGATAGGATATGACAGATGAAAAACTGGATCAAATCTTAAAGCAGGCCCTTGCTCCTGAGATAAATGACAGAGAAATCCGAATAGATAGAAGGAGGAAGGGTAAAATGAAGAAATTTGGTAAAGTGGGAAAATCTGTTGCAGCGGCAGTGGCAGCGGTTGTTATTGGGATTGGCGGACTGGGCTATTTTAACCCGGTGCTTGCAGCAAAGATTCCGCTGATCGGAAAAATTTTTGAGAAGGTTGAGGATGATGCCACCTATTCCGGTGATTATACGGATAAGGCAACTGTCCTGACAAATGAGGATTCTGCGGGAAATCTGGATACATCGGACTATTCCGTATCTGATAAAGGAATTACATTGACTGCATCGGAAGTCTACTGTGATGGATATTCCATATTCCTTACGGTGAACATTGAAGCAGAGGATGCGGATTTCACACATATTCCGGAGCATTATACAGGTAAGGATGTTGCGGGTAACCGGACAGCCGCAGGATTTTATATAGATGGAACATGGAGTGTAAATGGAACTTCATCTGAGTGGCTTGCAAATACGTTTGAGGGAGAGGTAATTGACAGCCACACATTTGCAGGTATGCTGAAAGTAAATCTTGCGGAAAAAGCCACAGGCAGCGGCGAACTGAATTTAACGGTAAATGGTCTTGGTTATGATGATGACAGGATGCTTGATGCTGAGGAGATAACCGCATCCCATTGGACAGATGGAAACTGGAATATGGTTCTCCCCTTTGAGGTGAACGAAACAGATGTAAAGACAATCGAGGTGGGGGAGACGAGTGGAAATATTACGCTGGAGGATGTAATGGTTTCTCCGTATCAGGTGATTGTTCATGCGACAACACCGGGACAACAGAGGGAACTGACAGATGACAGGAGAGAAAAACTGCTCTCGGAAGACCCTGACATGACGGATGCAGAAATGTTTGAGCTTCTTGGATGGTCTTATGAACCCTGCCAGACAATTGTGTTTAATCAGGATGGGGAAATGCTTTACTCAGATGTGGAAATGGCAGGCTGGGCCGGGTTTGCCGTTCAGGGGAAAGAAATAAAAACCCTGTATATCTTCATTTTTGATAATCTTGATGACTGGACTCAGATGGAGCAGGAAGGAATGAACAGCAGTGCTGCAGGCAGAGCAATTATTTCGAAGGAAATTCATGTGGAGTGAGCGGCATGCCTAAATGGCATATAATATATAAATAAATCACAGATTAAGGTGGATTTTATTACCTGCTCTTTTGTTTACTGCGACAGTAACTGTTGCGAAAAATGATTGCTTTGGAAAAGGGAAATGGTTATGTGTCGCAGGTATTTTGTGGAATAAGATGCTAGCCAAAAAAGTAAATCTATTATTTTATGAAAATAGTATCAGAAATATAGAAACATAGGATCAACCTATGTAAAAACATAAAAAACAGATATTACCTATTACATGACATTCTATGCTAAGATTTTGAAAATGGAAAGGGGGCATAAAAATGCCGGGTTATGTAATAGGTAATTTTTTTATCTATTCGGTTATCAATGCTTTTACGCCAGGGCCGGGGAATATTCTGGCGCTGAATACAGTAACGAATTATGGATATAAAAAAGGAAAACCGCTTTTTTTGGGGATTTTTGCGGGCTACTATGTTGTTCAGATTATATGTGCGGTTTTTGTATTTGGGGTGAGTACTTTTCTGCCGAATGTGCCTGGGTTTATGAAATATGTGGGAGCCGCTTATATTTTATGGCTGGCAGTCCATATTGCATTGAGTAAGCCGACTGCAGATTCGGTGAAAAAATCGGCATCATTTATAAAAGGATTTTTACTACAGTTTGTTAATGTAAAAATCTATTTATTTGGAATCACTGCATTGACAGGATATGTCACAGATTACAGTACCTCCTTATGGGTTCTGCTGCTGTTTGAAATCATTATCGCAACAATCGGAACGGCGGCAACGCTCACATGGGTTGGAATGGGGGTACTGATACAAAAGGCATATCAAAAACATTACAGGGTGGTAAATATGATTCTTGCCCTGACTTTATTAGAGTGTGTATATAGCATGTTGAAATAGCGAAAGGAAGAATGGAGATATGAAAAAGATTCTTTTGGCTACTCCTACCATGCATACGGAGGAGCAGCAGTATATTCAAAAAGCGTTTGAAACGAACTGGATCGCACCGCTGGGACCGAATGTAGATGAATTTGAGGAGAAAGTGGCAGCTTATGTGGGAGCATCTTCTTCTGCTGCACTTTCCTCCGGGACTGCGGCGCTGCATCTTTCGATTATTCTGGCAGGTGTAAAGGAAAATGATATTGTGTTCGTTCCTTCCCTGACTTTTGCGGCAAGCGTCAATCCCATCAGATATGAGAAAGGGGTTCCCGTCTTCATTGATTCGGAGCGTGACACATGGAATATGGATGCGTCGGCACTAAGAAAAGCATTTGAAAAATATCCGCACCCGAAAGCTGTCATGGCTGTGCATCTGTATGGCACATCAGCGAATATGGACGAAATATGTGCTCTTTGCAAGGAGCATAATGTTCCATTGATTGAAGATGCGGCGGAATCGTTAGGCACCACATATAAAGGGAAAATGACAGGTACTTTTGGAGACTATGGAATTTATTCTTTTAATGGAAACAAGATCATTACAACTTCGGGTGGCGGTATACTAATTGCACAGCAGGATGAGGATGTGGATAAAGCCCGGTTTTTATCCCGGCAGGCTCGTGACCCAGCCAGACACTACCAGCACTCTGCCATTGGCTACAATTACAGGATGTCAAATATTGTTGCCGGGATAGGGTGTGGGCAGATACTGCATATTGAGGAGCATATCCGGAAGAAACAGGAAATTTATAGAACATATAAAGAAGCCTTTTCGGATATAGAAGAAATAGAAATGAATCCATTGAACAGGGATGGGATTGATAACAACTGGCTTTCCTGCATGACAATCTCACAGGGCAGCAGTGTAACACCAACGCAGGTTATGGATGCTTTAGATGCAGAGGGTATTGAAACCAGACCGATATGGAAACCAATGCATCTGCAGCCCGTCTTTAAAGAATACGATTTTATTCAGAGAGAGGATGGAATGAGCGTAAGTGAAGATATTTTTAACAGAGGGCTTTGTCTGCCAAGCGATATTAAAAATACAAAAGAGGATATGGAACGTATTGTAGAAATTGTGAGGAAACAGTTCAGGCAATAGAAAAATTGCTGTTGCAGGCAGAATAGGAGTTCAGGCGGTTATTTATGAGAGAGGTATATAATTTTTCCGCAGACCCGGCAGTTTTGTCGAAATCTGTCTTACAGGAAGCAGCAGAATATTCAAATATTGTGCCTATAGCAATGGAGTGGTATTGATGGGAAATTTTCTGTCAGTATTGATTGTAAAAGTATGTACCCATAGATTGAGTACTCATAGAAAATGATTGAAAAACGTCGTAAGAAGCGTATACTATATTTAGAGACGGAAACGAGGAGTGATGCGCCTGAACGCATGAAAGACACCTTGGAACTATGGAAAGATTTTATAAATGGGAAATATGACATATATCTTTCACAAGTAACACTGGACGAAATAGAGAAGTGCTCCGAGGGCAAGCGAAATAAGTTTTATGACTATGGGTTGTGCCGAGGAAGAATATGAAAAAGCAGAGAATTTTTTATATGTAAATTCATAGTAATAAAGTATGTAAAACAATAGATTAGTCAACAACTATCAGTAATGCTGAAGCATTTTAAGACTTGTATCTATAAGGACATTTTTTTAAAAGGATATTTTAGGAAGATGTCCTTTTTGGTTGTAGTCAAAAACTCAATAATATAGATAGGGAATTTTTGTTATTTTACTGTATTTCAGTACTGTTTGGTGTAGAGAAAACTCAATCAAAATTATAACATTTGATACTTGGCTGTTTAGACAGTTTGATTACATTGATCTTCCAGGGACAAAAGTTACGAGAGAATATTTGAAGTCATTAGGATATGGAGAAATAAGTAAGAAAGTATCAAGATCTAAGTGTCCATTGAGATAAGTTTTTTTCTAGTCTAATAAAGATTAAGGGGATTATGAAATGAGAGATATAGAAGATGTAAATAGGAAAAAGCTGTTAAACATTATCAAACAAATCCCAAGCGGTGTACCGGATGGATGGGAAAAAACTACTTTTGCTGTGGGTGGTCTTAAGTATATAGGATTCTCTAATGTATGCACTGAAAAGCTAATTGTTATTTCGTCGCAAGGACAAAGTATCATAAATTGCAGAACAGATGAAAAGCTGTATTGTGAAGAAAATTATGATGAAGATTCACTGATTGCTCTTGCAGAGGAGCTTGGAGATGAGGTTATACCTATCTCAGGAGAAGGTGGTGGTGGTCTGAGACGATACTCTAAGGGAGGTGATACATTAGCACTAATAGCCCCTTTCTGGCCGATAGAGAAAATTGTTTTTATGCCAAACTATATTTCATGGCATCAGAATCCGAAAAATTGTATGGTTATTTTTGATGATTATGAGATTATAGCGTTTGGATTTAGTAGATGTGGAAACTATATGGCGGTATGTAATTCAAATACATTGGAGATTTTCAAAAAAGGCAAATAATACAATCAAACAGCAGATGTAAAGAGACAAATTGAGATTAAAAACAAATGTTGTGATATAGCCTTTAGCCGAATAGTTTTCAAAATACTGTTGATGAAAAAGAGTTCGGCATGATATAATATAAAATCGTGTTGGACTCTTTCTCTTAACATTCAGGATGTTTCATGAAGTGTGACATCCGTTGTTTATTCAATAAGCTGATTCGCGAAACGTGACAGCGTTTGATGAAAAGGAGTTCATATATAGGAAATAATTTAAATGGCAGAGAATGCGGAAAGGGAATCTGCCAGAGAAAATTACTGTCAATATGCGTTGGTTTTCATAAATTTCCGTACCGGAGAACCTGCAAAAAACAGTTCCTATGATACGCACCTGTATAAGCTGCGTGATGAGGCGGAAATTGTTTGAATCAAACCGCGCAATGTAAAGCACCATGTAAAATTACATATTTTAATGTCAAAATGGTGCGGAATTGGTGCGGTAAAAAGCAACGGATGCAGGCTTCGCCAGTCATCCGTATGTTAACAAGAATTTTGCAAAAGTGCATAAAAATCTTGAATTCTGGCGAATTCAAGAGAGGTTTTTAAGGAGGATATAGATAGAAATGAAATTAGGAATCGTAATACGCAGGGGCGATTCCATATTTTCACAGATTTTAATAAATGTCTATAAAACCCAGTGTTTTCAATGCTTTGCGGGATTTTTGAATTAATAAAATTTCATGTCTGTTTATGCAAATCCATATCAAATTGGTGCGGAATTGGTGCGGAAGTATCAGGAGAAAGAGCCCAACGAAACAGAAGAAATGTATTGTAAATGGCCAGAACAGTTATAAATTGTTCTGGCCTGAAAAATATTGTGCCTATAGCAATGGGATGGTGTTGATGGAAAATTTTATGTCAGTATTGATTGTAAAAGTATGTACCCCCATATAGATTAAGTACTCATAGAAAATGATTGAAAAACAACGTAAGAAGCGTATACTATATTTAGAGACAGAAGCGAGGAGTGATGCCATATGCGGAGATTAAAAGTATATTTAGATACATCTGTTATTAGTTATCTGGATCAGAGTGATGCGCCTGAACGCATGAAAGACACCTTGGAACTATGGAAAGATTTTATAAATGGGAAATATGACATATATCTTTCACAAGTAACACTGGACGAAATAGAGAAGTGCTCCGAGGGCAAGCGAAATAAGTTGTATGATTATTTAAGTGATATTGAATATACGAAATTGGAAATCAATGCTGAGATTGTGGAGCTTGCGCAGAAAATTATTGATATGGGTATACTAAGGCCAAAGAGTTTTGATGATTGCCAGCACATAGCCGCCGCAGTTGTCAATGCTTGTGACTGCATCATATCATGGAATTTTAAGCATATTGTAAATATTAAGACAATCAGGGGAGTAAGAGCGATTACGAATCTGGAGGGTTATAAGGGAATAGATATTATCAATCCTTCAGTATTATTAGAAAGTGAGGGATGATTATGGATGCATTGGTTATTAGTCCTGATTTTACTATTGAAGATATTCATAAGATCAGAGAACAGAATTATGAGCGTACAAAAGATATGACGGTAGCGGAAAAGGTAGCGTATTATAATAATTCCGGAAAAGAAGCAGAAAGAGAGATTGAGCGGCGCAGAGCATTGAAGCGAAGCGGAAAGCTATAGTAAATTCCTGAATCAATAAGAAATGAATCTTTCAGGTAGATCGTAAATAAAGGATGGCTGGCAAATCTTGTATCTGTAATACGCAAGGTTAGCTTCATACTCTCACAGATATTATAAAATCCAGTGTTTTCAAGGCTTTTCCGGATTTAAGCATTGATAAAAATTCATGTAAATTTCTATATTTTTATATCAGATTGATACGGTAAAATTTAGAAAAAAGAGTTCCATCACAAGGGGCAATAACTTTAAGGAAAACATTATGAGGACAAATAAAGAATATTTACAAGCTGTTGCACAGGCGAAAGAGGATTTGACAGATTTGAATGAGAGAGGAGCAGATGCTGTTGGCGGGAATGTTCTGGAATTTATGGAAAGTATTCTTACCCCGGATGAATTAGAGGAGTAAAACAACTGGTCTTTGCAAGAATGGAAAAGGAAGTACAAGTCCGCAATTGGATACAATTTTGAAGGTATTGGCTCCTTTAGGAAAGACGTTGGCAGTTGTCCCTTTGGAAACAGGAAGTAGATAGAAATTTTGAGTGCTTTAAAAGATAAAAGTAATTGGATTTATGTGGTTAAGATATGTAACAGAAAATTCCATTGAAGAAATCAGATTCGACCGGAAAACAGTCTTTGGAAATAAAAGAATCCATATCATATGGATTTGATGAAAGACATTATTGTCAATATCAGAAACAGATCAGGAGAAGCAATTAAGGAATCTCAAAATGCATTGATAGCCATGTTGGAGGAATTAATTTCTGAAAAAGATGCAGCAGAGAAGAAATATATTCTTGCAGAAAAGTATGGATTGAAAATGACGACTGAGTTAGAAGGGAGAATCCAGATTATGTGCAATTGGTCAGAGGTTATTGAAGAAAAAAGTGTAAAAAGAGAACGGATTGCTGCCATTGAGAGAATGATTCAGGTTAATATCCCAAAGGAGCAAATTATGCCTATGGGTTATACTGAGGAAGAATATGAAAAAGCAGAGAGCTCTTTATATGTAAATTCATAGTAATAGAGTTTATATAATAATAGCTTGGTTAATAACCAGTAATGTTGAAACATTTTTTAGTTGTACCTGTAAGGGCATTTTTCTAAAAGGATATTTTAGGAAGATGCCCTTTTTACTAGAGGAAAACTTAATAATAGGGATATGGAGTTTTTATTATATTTTGTAATATATCAGTATTGTATGATGGAAAGCTTGATTAGCTTTCTATTTCTTTTTCATGCTATTTATTATATGATAAAAGAAAAGGACTTGGAGGTATTTACATGGTTAGAGCGCAAGAACTGGGAGAAAGAATCATTAAATACACAGGTTATCCAAGCCGAATCATATGCTCGAATTGCGTATCAGTAATAGTCGGATTCAATGCATAGGAGAAACAAGTAATGAATCAACAAGAGAATCTGAAACAACCATATTATTTTCCACCGTTAGCACTGTTAAAAAAGGAAAGATGCAATAATATGGATGCGCGGGAATTAAAAGAGAATGCGATAAGAATACAGCAGACATTTCTTCAATTTGGTATAAGAGTTCAGATTACAGATATTAGTGTTGGAGCACGATTTACACGGTATGAGATTGTACCGGTAATGGGGATCAGGATAAGAGAGATTTTAAAGAGGGAAAACGAGATTAGGATAGCAACTGCTGCTACAGATATTCATATCGAAGCACCTATTCCCGGAAAATCTGCAATAGGGATAGACATTGCCAATAAGGAAGCTCCAATTGTTACGATAAGAGAAATAATTGAATCAAGGGAATTTAAAGAAAGTGCATCTGATATGGCATTTGCGGTAGGGCGTAATATTAGTGGAAAAGCCATTGTAGGTGATATTGCAAATATGCCGCATCTGCTTGTTGCCGGGACGACTGGTTCAGGAAAGACAGTCTGCCTAAGTTCCATGGTTATGAGCATTCTTTATAAGGCACATCCGAATAGTGTAAAGATGATTATGATAGATACAAAAGGAGTAAGCTTGAGTATCTTTAATGGAGTACCCCATTTACTCATTCCAGTGGTAACGGATACTTCAAAATCTTTGGCAGCATTAAAATGGGTTTTAGCGGAAATAGAGAATCGGTATAGAACATTTGCAGACATTGGTGTGAGAGATTTAAAAGGATATAATAAATCTGACAAGGCATTGTATAAGATTCCGCAGATATTGATCGCGATAGATGATTTGTCTGACCTGATGGCATTACACAAGAGTGAGGCAGAGCAACTAATTGTCAGGATAGCACAAATATCAAGAGGTGCAGGAATACATCTTGTTATCGCAACTCAAAGACCATCAACGGATGTGCTTACCGGACTGATCAAAGCTAATATACCGAGCAGGATAGCATTCAGTGTATTTTCAACAATAGATTCAAGAGTGATTCTTGATGAAAAAGGTGCAGAAGAGCTTTTAGGAAACGGAGATATGCTGTTTAAGCCGCAGGGGTGTATAAAGCCAATTCGTGCCCAAGGAGCATATATATCTGATGAAGAAATTGAAGGTGTAGTTAATTTCTTAAAAAATCAATTTCCTCTTATAGAAATAATTGATCATTTCGTAGATAAGAAAAAGGAATGTGATATTGATCGTGATTCATATTTTATAGAGGCTGGTAGATTTGTCATTGAGAGAGATAAGGCATCTATAGGTATGATACAGAGATTGTTTAAAATCGGATTTAACAGGGCAGCACGAATCATGGATCAGTTGTGTGAAGCAGGGGTAGTTGGCGAGGAAGAAGGAACAAAGCCAAGAAGTATATTAATGAGTATGGAAGATTTTGAAAAACTTTTGGAAGATATGATTTAGCTGATCTGATATGGGCGTATGTACATCCGCTGTGAATATATATTCTTATCATGTAACAACATAATGATCCTCGTGCCGATACTGGCGCGGGGATTTACCTGTTTTAAGGAGGATTCAGAGATGGAAGTCAGTACAACACACAGTAACAAAAACGTTAGAGAATTACATTATTTGAAGGAAGGAGGCAATCATAGGAAATGAACATAAACGCTGTTGATAAACTTTATAATTACCTATCTGGGTTGGTTGATTATGTAGACCTTCCGGAAACAGAAGAAGCAAGAAAAAAGTTGAAAGCATACCTGATGGGTAACATCCTCAGTTCTGATGATGAAGAAGCCCATAAGCAATGGTTAGGGCTGGATAAGGAAGTTGCAGACTATGGCATAGAGTATGAACGTCAGGGGTTCATCTATGGATTTGGATATGCAGTTGATCTTCTTGTCGGAGGTGAAAAGCCATGTAATAAGGGCAGGCTGGATGAAAGTATAAAAGAAGAATATTCTACTCTGGCTGTTGAAGGAACTGACAAAACAGATCCGGTGGTGGACATCCTGAAAGAGTATGTTCCAAAAGAAAAATTTGGTGATGCTGTAGATACGCTCTGTGTATGTATCGAGAATACAAAATATGCAGTATTTGAGCAAGGATTTCTACGTGGGATTGCGGCTGAAAAGGGCGGTAACTTATGATGGATAAAACATTAACAACATATCAGGATTGGCAGGAAGAAATGCAAACAGAAAGAGGAGATATGATAACGGCCGGAGAGCAGCCATGTTCTCCGGCTATTACTTTCAGGAGAGTCAATACCATGAAGAAACCGATGACCACAGGAGAATTATTTGAGAAGATAAAGGGCATTTTGGAAGAAAAAGGTAAACTGCCGGATATCCTTGATTATGCCCTGGCATCTGACAACCCGGTTCCCATAAGGACATATGCGTTTGCTCTGGGAAACTGCCTTGATTATGGAATGAGTGAGGGAATCTATTTAGACTTCTGGATTGAGTATTTTGTAGGGAATGAGGAACGGAGAGCTTCTATCGGGACTTTTAAAACGTTACATAAAAATTCGGAGGCTATGCACACAATGGCATCTCTGCTGGCTGATTTCATCATTGAAGAACGCAGGTACGTGAATGACAATCTTGATGATTTTACGTGGGAGGGTGCAGATGTCTATGCCCTTAAAGAGAATGGCGAAAAGTTAAACTGGGGATATAGCTGCAGGACCGTGGAGGCGGCTATGAAACGGAAGGATAAACTATTAAGGAATCATGAGCAGGTAAGCGTAAGGGATAATGCCACACGGAAAGAGAAAATCTACAGCAGAAAGAGAGGACAGGATTATGAAGAAGATAAATAACACAAGAAACAACCCATTTACGGGATGCACGATTGTAGCGACAGGAAAACTCGAAAATTTTTCTCGTGATGGAATCAATAACAGGATTAACAGCCTTGGGGCTACAGCCGGAAGTTCTGTTACCAGAAAGACAGATTATGTGATCTGTGGAGAGAAGCCGGGGAGCAAGCTGACGAAAGCAAGGGAACTTGGGATAACCGTTCTGACAGAGCAGGAGTTCCTTAACATGATCCCTGCATAGGACAGAAAAGCGATAAAAAGCCAAATGGCAGAGCATTGGGGTATACTGATTATGGTATGCCCCTGCTTTAACTTAGAAGGCGTTTATTGAATGGAACATTTATATGCTGTTTGAAAAAAATTACAGAACAGGAGGTACTTATGGATACAGAACAGTTTTATCCAACACCAAAAGAACTGCTTGAAAAGATTTTCAAAGATACGGATTGGAGGAAGATCCTTACTATTCTGGAACCATCTGCCGGAAACGGTGACATCTGCGACTACATTAAGGAAACAGCAGATAAATACCCTTACTATAACCGGAGCCTTGATATTGACTGTATTGAGACCAACGGGAACAGACAGGCTGCGCTAAAGGGGAAGGGGTATCGTGTCATTTATGACGATTTCCTCAGATTTGAAACATATAAGCAGTATGACCTTATCGCCATGAACCCGCCGTTTATGAATGGTGAAAAGCATCTGCTAAAAGCGCTGGAGATGCAGAAGAATGGCGGGAATATCATGTGCATACTGAATGCGGAGACCCTGCGGAACCCCTATACAAAAGAGAGGAAGCTTCTTGTACGGAAGCTGGAGGAATCGGGAGCTGTGACCGAATACTTCCGGTCAGCGTTTTCACAGGCGGAGGTATCGACAGATGTTGAGGTTGTGGTGGTCAAGGTCTGCATACCGCGGAGTGAGGATGTGTCATATATTTTCGACCAGCTCAGGAAGTCACGGAAGTATGCAGAGAAAGAAGTCACGTGTGAGTATACGGACGTGGCGGTGGATGATATTGTAGAAGCTATTGTGCAGCAGAGCGAAATGGAGATGGAGGCGGGGATAAACCTGATCCACGAATATTGGGGAATGGAGCCCCAAATTATGGATTCCTTCGATTCCAAATATAAAAACCCAATCATCACTATGAAAATCGGAAACAGCAATGTTTCCATCAACCGGTATGTGAAAGCTGTCAGGAGGAAATACTGGTCTGCTCTGTTCAAGAACCCTAAATTTACAAGGGGTATGACCTCGGAAATGCAGAGCAGCTACATGTCAGAAGTAAACAGGCTGGAAGATTATGATTTTAACAGGTACAACATACGGACAATCCAGATTGAAATGTCAAGGCACATGACAAAGGGGATAGAGAAATGTATCGTGGATCTGTTTGACGAGTTATCCTACCGGTACAGCATGGGATGTGAGAAGAACATCCATTATTTTAATGGATGGAAGACAAACCAGGCATGGATCATCAACCGGAAAGTGATCATCCCTGTCTATGATTGTTGTTCGGCAAATTAAATGATGCTTTCAGTGTCACATTAAATGCAACTGTT